>BAIF02000096.1 GCA_000509105.1 Clostridiales bacterium VE202-21
TGGCAAATTCTGATGCCGCCTGCGACGCGAATGCATCGGCATTCGGGCCAAATGCGGCAGGTACCTCTCTTCCCCTTCCGTTTTCTTCTACAGCTTCTTCGCGAAGTGTCAGGACATTTCACCAGCAGACATTGCCCCGCCAGGCGCCGGACTCCCCTCCTCATACGTGTCCCCCATCCGCAAAAGTAACAAAACCACATTCGTTCCCCCCACTAGATGTCTACGGATTTGATTTGTGGGTTTTCTTTGAGCAGGTCTATGACATCCTGGAATGTATAATCGTCCGGGAATGCCACGTTCAGTTTTAGTTTCAATGTCTCTTCGTCTATTCGGGTTGCTTTCATCGTTAGAATCTTAAGGTCTCTGATGGCGAAGGAATCTTTCAGGATGCTTTTGAGATGATCTGTTTCCCGGATCTCGAGGGTGATCTGCTGGATTGAAAGTGTTTTGAGCCAGCGGAAATTTTTGTGCAGGATGAACTGGATTATAATAATGCAGATGGTCGTCATTACTCCGAGCACATACATTCCAGCCCCGAAAGCCATCCCGATTCCTACGGTTGCCCAGATACCGGCGGCAGTTGTGAGACCGCTGACGGTTACATTGCGGGTGAAGATAATGCCTGCGCCGAGAAATCCGATGGCAGTTACAATGCCTGCTGCCACACGGGAGGGGTCAAGACCGATGTGATTCAGCGGCAGTATATCATTGAAACCATATTTGGAGATAATCATCATGACGGCGGAAGCGAGGGCTACGATTGTATGGGTACGGATTCCGGCGGTTTTAAAATGATTTTCCCGCTCATATCCCACGACCATACCGCAAAGAGCCGCACCTAAAATTCTGGCAAGATATTCAAGCTGTACAAGTATCTGTGGCAACATAAGGGTTCCTCCTTCCCGTATCCGGGTTTGCTTAGATAAAAGATTTTTATTCTTAATATTATTTTACCATGGAAGAGGGGAAAACACAAAAACTGGAAAAGTTTTTCAGGCTCTTCTGCTATCATTGTATGCGCAAATGAGGTATAATTCTTGAAAAGAGTACAATTTTGAGGGCGGAACAAATGGAGATAAAAGATTTAAAATACTTTGTGGAGATAGCGGAGCAGAAGAGTATGCGTAAGGCTGCAGCCAGCCTGTATGTCTCGCAGCCGAACCTGACCCGGGCGATACATAATCTGGAGCATGAATTCGGGTCAGCGCTTTTGAACAGAACAAATAAGGGTGTGGAGATGACTACATTCGGCGAGGGGTTCTATTATTATGCCAAATCAATCCTAAAGCAAGTCGATGAGATTTCTAAGATTAAGATGAATACTGAAAAATACATAGAATCGAGAATAAGTATCGCAATCGGCAAATTGATTATGCGGGATGACATGATCTACCAGTATTACGAGACAATTCGCGCCAGACGAACCGGTATTCATATCATAGAGACGACGATCGAAGATGTATTGAACCAGGTTGAGCAGACCAAGGCTGACATTGGAATCGTGACAATCAACAACATGCAGAGAGCCGCTTTCCACAAGCTGACCGAACTAAAAGAGCTGGAAATGCATGAGATCGGCGAGGGTCCCCTGTATGTCCAGTTAGGGAAAAAGAATCCATTTTATGAGAGGACTGCCATAGATGCTGAAGAACTGCTGCCATACAGCCGTGTCAGGCTTCCGCTCGACTTCTTCGCCAATATAAACAACAGCATGACAATAGACGGTAAGCTCCAAGTCAGCGATTTTGATAAGACAATCCAAATGAATAACTACCATGCAATCATCAACATGGTAAAAAGAACCGAATCCTTTATATTTGGGAACAAATGGCAGGTAGAAGAGTTAAAAAGAGGCCAGATCAACAGCCTGTTACTGAATCACTGTGATGTATACCAGAAATTAATCTGGATAAAGCGCAAAAGAGAGATACTGTCCCCGCAGGCCGAGGACTTTTTGAAACTCTTCATGGACTGCTACGCCGACTAAAAACCCTTGCCGTGATAATCAATACGTATCACGGGATAATAAGATATAAGCATTAGCCAAACCTCCTGTTCCAGTATATACTGAAGTCAGTTAAAAATTGTAGCAAACCTTAGGAGGGAATTTGGTATGAAGAAATGGCAATTAAGTAAAAAGAAAATGCTGGGGTTCTTAACAGCAGGAGCAATCGTGGTAACTATGGCGGGGTCTTATGCGGTGTGGGATCAGTTGAGTGATTCTGCATCAGGAACAGTAACACTAAGAAATAAGATAGAAGTGGCGGCACCTACTGATCCGGTTACGTATACGGAGACAGATACTGAATGGGGAACGGCACCTGTATATAAAAGCGCCCCGATTAATATTAAGGCAACAGGCGTACCAACTGGCACGAAAACAACATTAGCCCTTACAGCGACTGTGTATAAGGGAACGGATACCACTGGAACGCCGGTTAATGATGTTGAAGCAGTAATCAAAGATGGAAATTCAATTGTGACAGAATCTACATTTAATGATGAGACAGCGGCTGCGACAGGAAAGGACTATACTGTTGAAGTTACTCCTACAGATGCGGCTACGTCAGGTGAATATACAGTTGTTCTAAGCGGAGAGTTGTCTAAAGCTACTACGCCATAAATTGGTATATGAAAAAAATATTAAAGATATTGCCGAATGTTTTACTAATTATGCTTGTTGCATATATAGTCTTAATGAAAATTTGTCCGGAAAAGATAAATAAATTTTTAGGATACCAAACATTTGTAATTCTAACAGACAGCATGGAGCCAGTCTTACCGACTGGCTCTGCTGTGCTTGTTAAAAACCTAAAAGATGACGAAGAGCCTAAAGAAGGAGACATCGTTTCCTTCCGTGTAGACCGTCTGGGTGAGGATGCCGTCTTCACTCACTATTACCGTGGAACAGAAACCGAGGAAGACGGTTCTACCCGATATCTGACCCAGGGAGCAACGGCCGAACGGCCAGACGATTATATAACCCATCGCCAGGACATCATAGGCACCTATGTTTTTCACATCCCCTATGTCGGCAGGATCGTCCTATTCCTAAAAAGTCCATTTGCATTAATAGAACTAGGTATCATAATGATTATCATGATAATCTATCAATTACTTTGGGACAAATTCGACAAAGAAGAGCAGGCAGAAAAAGAAAAACAGGAGACCCGCGAGTCCCAAAGGGACGAGAAAATCCTCCCGCCCTGATGCGTCCAGCTGAGAGAAAGGGGAGTCCGGCTTCTGCAGGGGATGCCTGTGCCGTTGTAAAATCCTAAGAGCGCGCATAGAATCAGTTATAGAGAAAATATGGGGAATAGAGGGCAGGATTTGATTCACAAAATCAAATCCTGTTGCCGCCGGCGGTGTGAATGCATCGGCATTCACGCCAACTGCGGCAAGTACCTCTATTCCCCATATTTTGTCTGTTACTGATTCTCAGCAAGCGGCCGGATATTACAACGGCACGGGCATTCCCTGCAGAAGCCGGACTCCCCTTTTTCTCAGCGCCCCTCACCCGATATTTTCCCTCCCTCTTCAAGCATCCTTAAAAGATCCGCAACCTCTAAAGGCCGATAAAAGTAAAACCCCTGTATCATATCGCAGTCCGTCTGCCGAACAATCTCCAGTTCCGCATCTGTCTCCACACCCTCCACACAGACCTGTTTCTTCGACCGGTGGCAGGCGTAGACAATACTCATTATAAAATCAAGGTTCTCCGAAGAATGCGTGATCTCATTCATCAATGTACGATCCAGCTTGATGACATTTACCGGATATTTAAAAAGCATCTGCAGAGAAGAAAATCCATTCCCAAAGTCATCTAATGCGAATTTGATTCCCATTTTCAGGCATTCGGCGACGAATTCCTGCAGCCGAATAGGCATCTCATCGAAATGGGTTTCTGTCAGTTCCAGCATCAGATGCCCTTGCAAAAGCCCGCTCTCCTCAATGGTCTGCCGGATGAAAGGCAGAAACGTATCATCCAGTATCTGCAGATAGCTAACGTTAAAGGATAAAAGAAAATCAGGCTGGTAGACCAGGATCTGTTTGCAGAGCGAGACAACCTGCTCAAAAACCCATTTCCCCACGGGAAGTATCATGCGTGTCTCCTCCAGCAAGGGGATAAATACCACAGGAGATATTTCCTGTCCGTGATAGCGCCAGCGAAGCAGTGTCTCTCCTCCAATGATCTTTCCGGTATCGCGGGAGACTATGGGCTGTACCACGATCCGGAAGCCCTCGCAGCCTTTTTCTACATTTTCACTCAGGCTTAGGGCCATGATGGACTTATCTTTCTGTTTTGCTATCACATCGGAAGAAAATTTACTGTATTTCAGATCAGGATTAAGTTTAGCAATGCTGATCAATGTCATTGTATTTTCAAGAATTTCCTGCGGAGTGTCGCCGTTATCCGGGAAATGCAGAATCCCGAAGGAGGCCGCCTGCTTTGTGGACAGCTTCTGTTTGGAATAACACTCCTCAATGGTGAGCCTGATGTTTTCGACGGCTTCATTTTCGTCATATGACACATTCTGTTTTGAAACAGCCATAAAGCGGATCCCATCCAGCCGGTAGAAGGTGAAGAGACTTCCCAGTTTCTCCAGCAGGCAGTTTGAAATTGCACGCAGCAGCATATCGCCGGTTGCTCGCCCTTTGGAGTCGTTGATGTAGGTAAAATGGTTGAGGCCAAAGCCCACGATCAGAGTGCTATCCATTATGCCGATGCGTGCCGCCAGGTCATTCAGTGCAGACTGCTCACGCAGAAAACCGGTGACAGCATCCAGGGAGAAGTCGCTGTCCAGCCTTGAGACACAGCCGGAAAAAAAGAGGGGCGTATCTTTATCTCCTGACCATTTTACAATACCGCGGCAGTGTACCCATGTAGAAATGCCGTTTTTGTCTGTAATCCGGTAGCGGAGGCTGTGCACCCCTTTTTTCTGCTCCATGATGTGCCGAAGATCTTCGTGATATAAAATACGGTCCTGCTCATTGCTGATTTTCTCACCCCATGCATCAATCAGATTGTAAACAATGTTGTCCAGGAATCCGAAATCATCTTTCATATTATCTGATATGTAATACAGGTTGCTCTGTAAATCGCCGAAATACAGGTAATAAGGCGCGTCAGGTATGGCAACAGATCGGAAAAAGGCTTCCGCGTCAAAATAATTATTACGGATAAAGGTCTGAAAAGCTGTGCTGCCATCAGAAAGTGTGGTTATATTGTCATCCCAAAACTTTTTTGTGTCAGGAGTAAAGCTTTGACTTTCACTTTCTTCCATATCCCTGCTGTTTTTATCATAGGCGAGCTCAATTCTGTATATTTTTTCGTTCAGTTCGAACATTGTATCTCTTAATATATAAGTTATATGAGTCAGAGGATTGGTGTATTCCCAGTCATGGAACCTGCCCATTGCTAGAACGGAATCCGTACAAAACGGGCATGGTGTCGAAAGGCCCTGAAGAAGTTCATAGCATTCTCTGTTCTGGTATTCCTCGTGATCGGGGCAGCCAAAGGCATTCCTGGCATTATGATTCATGTAGGCCATTGTGTGGTTTTCCATATCTATCACAAAAATGAGTTCCTGCAGATTTTCAAAAAACTCCCAATTATTCTCCATAAATATAATCCCTTCCCTATGGCAGCGCCATTTCCATGTTATGAATTATTTTTCACAGCAGGTTATTTTTTCTTTTTAAGATTAAACTTTTTTCGCAATTCTTCCAGTTGATGTTTACTGCTTCTGGACTCCATCTTAGGAAATGCTTTTACAAGACGGCGGCTGACACGCGGTGTTTTACTGCCAAGTTCCTGGTAGTGGTTTTTAAGTTCTGCAATGCGGCTGCGCATTTCTTCGGAGGCTTCCTGGGTCTTTTCCTTCAGATCTGCGGCGGCTTCCTGCGTCTTTTCGCGTAAGCCGGAGGTGGCCTCCTGTGTCTTACCCAGCAATCCGGAAGTGGCTTCCTGTGTTCTTTCTTTCAGTCCGGAGGCGGCCTCCTGTATGTTTTCCCTTAGTTCAGAAGCGGCCTCGTCCAGTTTCTGCTTGGAAACCTCCTGCTTTTCCATGGCGAAGATTACTTTTTCATAGATATCTTCACCGATTTGATTGGAAATCTCGTGCAGTTCTCCCGCAATTTTTTCCATGCTGGCCAGACGTTTGTTAAATTTGAATATTGCGGTTGCAGTGACATAGAGATCCGCAAACATAGCAATTCCCAGCAACACAATCAGTATAATCCCTGCCGTATGGGGAAGAAAAGTCAGCAGTTTATGGATCAGCGGGTGGATAAAATCCATGATGGCCACGCAGGCGATTCCCCAGACCAGAGAGAAAATCAGGCATACATAACCGCCGATATTAAAAGGCTGTTCCGAATAGTCCCACCATTTATTGTGGAATATCTTGTCCATTGCCCATCCAGTAATGCCTTCGAGAAGGGTAACCAGAATGACGGAAGAAACATAGAGAATAATCAGGTTGTCCTTGTAGGGTGTGAGAAATGCGATAACTATAGTGACTCCCACACCATAGATAGGGCAGATAGGGCCGTTCAAGAATCCTCTGTTCACAAATCTGTGCTCCTTGAAAGCGGCAAATCCCACCTCAGAGCACCAGCCTAAAAATCCGTATACAAAAAAGTAAAGTAATATGTAATAAATGTCCATAATCATATCCCTCTTTAGTGGCAGTTATTTTATATTTTGATGTTCTGCATCTCATATGAATCCCGCATATCAGAATCGCAGAAATCGGAAAGCTATTATTTATAGAGTAAATCTTGTGACAAAAAATGTCAATCTATTTGACTTACTGTGTGAAAAGATTTATAATTCCTTATGGAGAATAATTATCAATACCAAATACATTTTACAGGAGAAAGCCATGAGGTTAAAAGAAGGCAGAAACCATCATACTTACCAGGTACAGGAGATCAATACAGAATTGAATCTGGAGCGCAGGCTGGAGGCGCTTGGACTTACTACGGGGTCTAATATCACAATATTGAATAATGATAAAAAGGGCGCGATTACGGTAAGGTTCCGGGGCACAAGATTTGCTTTGGGAAAACGGATCGCAGACAACATTGTGGTTGAGGAGGTCCGGGCATGAGCGATCGGGTAATTAATGTTGGATTTATAGGAAATCCGAACTGCGGGAAGACAACGTTATTTAATGCATACACAGGCGCCAACCTGAAGGTGGCGAACTGGCCGGGAGTTACGGTAGAAAAAAAAGAAGGAAAGGCATTTTACAAGGACCAGGAGTTCAAACTGATTGATCTTCCGGGTATTTACAGTCTGACCTCGTATACAATGGAGGAAAAGGTATCCAGAGAATGCATTATGAGCGGAGAGGTGGATGTCATTGTGGATGTGGTTGACGCCTCCTGTCTGGAGCGCAATCTCTATCTGACGCTGCAGCTCATTGAGCTGGGAAAGCCAGTGGTACTGGCACTAAATATGATGGATATCGTGGAAGAACGCGGCATGGAGATTGACCTGCACCGTCTGCCGGAGATGCTGGGCATCCCGGCAATACCGGTTTCCGCCAGAAAGATGAGCGGGCTGGAGATCCTGATGCATGCGGTGGCACACCACAAGGATTATGCAAGACAGAGTCCTTTTATCCATCACCATGCTGAGAACACAAAACATATACATAATCATCACCGCGATTACGCAATGGTTTATCAGGATGAGATAGAAGATAAGATCGATCTGATTATAGAACAGTTCCTGCGTTTGTATCCAAGGATGGAAAATAAAAGATGGCATGCCATAAAGATGCTGGAACAGGACCATGCAGTTATGGAGAAATACCCCGTGAATATGCCGGAGGTTATGGACCGTAGTTATGAGAAGGATATCATTAACCAGAAATATGATTTTATAGAAGAGATTATTCAGGAGACCCTGGTGAATAAGAGTAAGAAAGAGGAACGGACGGACAGAGCAGACCGTTTCATGACCAGCAAATGGCTGGGGCTGCCTATCTTTCTTGGAATCATGGCTCTTGTCTTCTTCCTGACTTTTACCGTGGGGGACTGGCTGAAGGGATACTTTGAGATCGCGCTTGAGTGGATATCCGGAGCAGCAGGCAGCCTGTTTACCGCCTGGAATGTGAACGCCATGCTGCAGTCTCTGATCGTGGATGGAATTATCTCAGGCGTCGGAGGGATTCTGACATTTCTGCCGAATATCTTTATCCTGTTCCTGGCGCTTGCCTTTTTGGAGGATAGCGGGTACATGGCGAGAGTGGCGTTTGTCATGGACGATATCATGGGGCACCTGGGGCTTTCCGGGAGGGCATTCCTGCCTATGCTGCTTGGATTCGGATGCTCCGTTCCGGCGATTATGGCATCCAGGGCACTGGAAAATAGAAAGGACAGGCTGAAAACAATCATGGTAACGCCTTTTATGTCCTGCAGCGCAAGGCTGCCGATCTATGTGCTGTTTTCTTCCATGTTTTTCGGAAAACATGCGATGATGGCCTGTTATTCCATGTATCTGCTGGGAATTATTGTTGCGATCACAACGGCCTTTGTCCTTTCGAAAATCGACGGAAGTAAGGCGGAACATTCCCTTTTAATTGAGCTTCCGGAGTATAAGACCCCGAACGCGAGGACAATTGCGATCTATGTCTGGGAAAAGGTGAAAGATTATCTTACCAAGGCGGGAACCGTTATTTTTATAGCTTCGATTATTATGTGGATCATCCTGAATTTTGGAACTGCTGGATATGTGACAGACATTTCCCAGAGTTTTGGATCTATGATCGGAAAGGCTATTGTGCCAATATTTAAACCGCTGGGTCTTGGCTACTGGCAGATCATTGTAGCCCTGATTGCGGGGATTGCCGCAAAGGAAGTCGTGGTATCCAGCTGCAGTGTACTGTTTGGTATCCAGAATATTACCACGGGCCATGGAATGGCAAGCTTTGTGGGAACACTGGGGGCTATGGGCTTCGGAGCGGCCAACGCCTATGCATTAATGGTATTCTGTCTGCTCTATGTACCTTGTACGGCTACAATCGCTACGATTAACCGGGAGGTGGGGAGTAAAAAGATCACAGTCGGGATCGTGTTATTCCAGCTGGCAGTGGCGTGGTGTGTAAGTTTCCTGGCCTATCACATAGCGGGGATATTCTTCTGAGGAGTTTAAGTGGCAGAGGTACTTTTGTAAAAAGGATGTCTGCCGCCTATAGCTGTAATTGGCAACATCAATAAAGGGAGCGTGCAGGCCAGCCTATATAAAAGGAGTATTTATGAAAAGGAGTAGAATTATTTATTTTGCTTTAATTGTAATTACAATGGTATTAGGGCTTGCGTCAAGGCAATTTGGTGACTGTCTGCCGGTATTTCTGAGGAACTATGCGGGTGATGCCTTGTGGGCTATGATGGTATTTTGGGGAATTGGATTCCTATTTTCTAAAATGGCTGCTGCAAAAGTGATGCTGGCGGCATTGGTGTTCTCTTTTGCAATAGAGTTTTCCCAATTGTATCAAGCAGATTGGATAAATGTATTGCGCCACACTACACTGGGAGGATTGATTTTGGAATATGGTTTTTTATGGAGTGATTTAGTGTGTTATACCGTTGGAATTCTGATAGGAGTAGGTATTGAGATTGGGATATTGAACTGGACGGGAATGAGGCAGAAAAAGTAGCTGGCATGATGCGGCCGCTGCAAGTGTGAGTTTCGCGGAATTCGACAATATGGAGGAGTGATAAGAATGCATAATATTAAGTTAGTTTTGGAGTATGACGGGGCGCGCTATCAGGGATGGCAGAGGCTTGGTAAGGGGGAGTCGGCAAATACGGTGGCGAACAGGCTGCTGGATGTGATTCATAAAATGACCGCGGAGGATGTGGAACTGTTTTGTGGGGCCAGGACTGAGGTTGGGGTTCACGCTTATGGGCAGGTGGTTAATTTTAAGACTACTTCGGATATGAAAGCGGATGAAATACGGCAGTATCTGAACCGTTATCTGCCTATGGATATTGCGGTTCTTTCTGCGGAGGAGATGCCGGAGCGTTTTCATGCTTCACTGAATGCGAAGTCCAGGAGTTATCTGTATCGGATTGCTATTGGCGCGGTGCCCAGTGTATTTAACCGGAAATATACTTATTATGCGTTCCGCACCCCGGATGTGGGTGTTATGCAGCAGGCGGCTCTTTTATTGGCCGGAAGACACGATTTTAAACATTTTTCAACTGTTAAGAAGAGTAAGTCTACGGAAAAAGAGATTTATAATATAGACATCCATGGTGATGCGGAAGAGATTCAGATTCGTATTCGGGCAAATGATTTTTTGCATAATATGCCGAGGATGATTGTTGGAACCTTGCTTGATATCGGGCTTGGGAAACGGAAGGTGGAATGTATTGAGGCAGTCTTTTCGGGGGCGGAAGAGGCGAGCGCACCTTGTGATCCGAAAGGGATGTTTTTGGAGAAGGTGGAGGGGTATTTATAGGAGGAGATTATGTTTCGGTCTTTGAGTGAAGGGGAACTGGCGGCGCGGGGGGCGCTTTTGATTGAGAATGTTCAGGATGGTTTTTTGCGGTTTGAGGCTGTGACTCTTAGAGGGGATAAGCTGGCGATGCAGTGCTTTTTGGAGCGGTGTCTGGTGGTGAATGAGGGCGCTTCTTTTGCGGATTTTTATTATTCGGTGCTGACTGAGGAGGAACAGCGTGGATTTGTGGCTGGGTTGAGTGATGAGGAAAAAAGTGTATTTTTGCAGTTTGAAACGGAACCCAGGCAGGTATACTATCCTTTGGTGGCGGAAAATCTGGTTTTTCTTGCGGAGATTACTGCCAGGAACTGGCTGTTTTCTACTTTTTATTTTACGAAGCAAAAAGCGGTGGTCTGGGGAAATTATGGTCTGGAATATCCTTTGTTTTGTGAAGAGGGGGAGACGCTGGAGGGTTATAAAAATATAGCGCAGGAATGCGGATTGGAGTTGGGTTAGATGATAGAAGAGAGAAGAGTTGCGGATTCCAGGGTGGAAACGGTGCATATGGTACGGCCGAATCATTTGAATGCGGCGGGGCGTTTGTTTGGCGGGATTCTGATGCAGTGGCTGGATGATGTGGCCGGGCTGGTGGCGAAGCGCCATACCAGGAGCAACATTATTACGGCCTCGGTGGATAATTTGCGTTTTATTCAGGGGGCTTATCAGAAGGATGTGATTGTGATTATCGGGAAGGCGACTTATGTGGGTAATACGTCCATGGAAGTCAGGGTTGATACTTATGTGGAAAATATGGACGGGATGCGCAGGCCGATTAACCGTGCCTATTTTACGATGGTTGCGTTGGACGAGAATGACAAGCCTAAGCGGGTGCCGCGCCTGATTCTGGAGAGTGAGGAAGAAAAGGCAGAATGGGAAGCAGCAAAAAAGAGAAGAGAGATGAGGATAAAAAGGAAAGAAGAAGGTTTTTAGGCCTTCTTCTTTCCTTTTTATCCTCCGGGTTATTGGGGGATCATTTTTTCTTCATAAAAGAGCTGACCATATTGATGGTTCTGTCGATCTGCGCCTGCTCATCTTTGGACTTTCCATCTTTCATTATTTCCAGGATCAGTGACATCTCGTCCCCGGAAAAACTGATACCCTTTTTGTTTGCATTTGTGATCAGGGCCATCATGATGGGGGCCAGGTCTCTGCCGGATTTGCCGGCGGTCTGGGAAGCAGCCATTTGAATCAGTTCCAGTTTTATGGGGTCAATATTTTTCATAGCCGGATTGTTCATCCATTCGTTCATCTATATCATCTCCTTCCATAAATGAATCATTCCCCATAGGGGCATTGTCTGCTGTATCAGTTTGGGTTGGTGCATTTTCCGCCGAAGCAGGGGCCCATGGTTCATTTCCATGGGAGATGTCTTCTGTGGTATCTTCCATAGAGGAGGTTTCTTTTGGGGCTTCCGCATGAGCAGAATCCTCCCCTGTACCTGGGTCAAAGGACGTATCCCCGGAAAACATGCTATTGTACATCTGGAACATATTCTGCTGGTCAGGAGTCAGCATCCCCATCATCATATCCATGGGATTGAAGCCTCCGGAAAACATATTTCCCATGCCGCCCATGTGGTCAGTTCCGCCGCCGGAGGCTCCGGCAAAACTGTTTTCGGATGAAAAACCGCTGTCTGTGCCTGAAAAACCATTTTCCTGGCCCTGAGAGCTTTCCTGGAACATTTGTACCATTTCCATTATATTCATCATATTCAGAAATGTGTCCATCATTTCCGCCTGCTGCTGCGGCAGATAGGGCCTTAACTCCTGGAGCATCTCCATCATCGATGGTGCCTGGTCGCTGCCAAAGGCCTGGCTATGTAAATCGTTTTCGAAATTCTGAAAAAAAGAAATTGTCTGCTGGAGCTCCTGGAATTTTATGAATATTCCCAAAAACTGCTGGTTAGAAGCAGGAGTGTAGGGCAGAAACAGCTTCAGCATCTGAAGCTGGGGCGGTGTAACCAGTTCATCAAACGGTGTCATTGGTTTTGGCGTTTTCTTTTCCATATTCACTCCTGTTTATCACGTTGTAAATATATATGATGAGAAGTATAAAAATATGAGGATGGGATAAGACTAAAGTGAGGACTCCTACATACTATAATAGGGAATAGAAAGGAAAGGGCGGTTTCAAAATGAAAAGAAAACTGATTATCGATGGAAATGCGGTGTATGAGATAGACGAGGATTGCATGCTGAAGAAACGAATGGAAGAGAAGAAAGGGAACAAAGAGCCGGAGGGGAAAAAAAGGCCGCAGGATCAGAATAAGGCAAAACCATAACCATGCGGGTAAATCCATTTTTAGAATGCTAGAACAAAGTGGGCAAGCTGGCGCCGCCGCGATGCCGTTTGGCGGCTATATACTTTATTGCGGCGTGTGCATTCTCCCATAGGGTTTTATGATATAGGAAATTCTGAATGAATTTCCTATATCATAAAATAACCCCGGTACAAAGATCTGTACCGGGGCTGTTTTTATTTCCTGCCTTTGGGCGCCCGAAACGTAAATGTTACGGGATGGCCCGGGCAGAAATTCCTGTTCTGGTAAGTTTTACTGGTTTGGAATTAGCATCCGCAGTTGTTTCCGCCGCCAAAGCCGCCGCAGCAGCAAAGCAGGATGATGATCCACAGGCAGCTGTCGTTGCCGCCGCAGCCATTGCCGCATCCGCCGCCAAAGCCGTTGCCGCCGCAGCAGCAAAGCAGGATAATGATCCACAGACAAGAAGACATTCCGTTTCCGCATCCTCCGCAGCTAGTTTCGCATCCACATCCGCAGTTTGTAGCACTTAAATCACTCATGTTAAATCCTCCATATATGTTTGATTACAGTTCATAATATGTAGGTGGTTACAAATGTGTGAAAAGATTTCCCTAATTATTTTTAAAAAGATTTTTATACCATTTTAATATCCGGCCGGGGTTCTTTCACACCTATTTTATGGTGTATGTGTTATTTTATATAGGAAAGTACTTAGCACTTTCCTATTATATAAAACCCTTCGGGGGATGCACACGCCGCCATAAGGTATATAGCCGCAAAGCGGCATTGCGGCGGCGCCAAAGTGTGCAAGCCCCTCATGAGTGAGGGGGCGGAGAGTTGAGGTGGGCTTGCCCACTTGTTCTAAGAATAACCCGGACAGCGATGTATCCTAATGTCTGAAAGGGTTTCATCTTGCAATGCAGAAGATTCTGAAGTAAGATAGCAGAAAGGAAACGGCAAAGGAATTGATAGGATGAAGGAAGACAGCAGAAAGCCGGATCTGTTTTTGAAACAGCTGATGGAGGCTGAGAAAGAACAAAGCGGAAAAGGCAGATTAAAAATATTTTTTGGTTACGCGGCAGGCATAGGAAAAACCTATGCCATGCTGTCGTCTGCCCACAAGGCGAAAGACGCAGGAATTGACGTGGTGGCAGGCTACATAGAACCGCATACTAGGCCGGAGACGATGGCTCTGACGCAGGGTCTGGAGATGCTTTCTGTAAAAGAGGTGGAATATCACGGCATACGTCTCCATGAATTTGACCTGGAGGCTGCGCTGCTCAGAAAACCCGAACTGATTCTGGTGGATGAACTGGCGCATACAAACGCACAGGGCAGTATCCATGCCAAACGTTACCAGGATATAAAGGAGCTTTTGAAGGCGGGGATTAATGTTTATACTACGGTCAATGTACAGCACTTGGAGAGTCTGAACGACACCATTGCAGGGATTACGGGGGTGCTTGTGCGGGAACGGATTCCCGACAGCGTGTTTGACGAGGCGGATCAGGTGGAGATGGTGGATATTGAGCCGGAGGAGCTGCTGGAGCGGCTGAAGGCCGGGAAGATCTATAAGGAAAAGCAGGCGGACCGGGCACTTTCCAACTTTTTTACAAAGGATAACCTGATCTCTCTGCGGGAAATTGCACTGCGGCGTATGGCTGACCGTGTGAATCTTGCCCAGGACAGCATGATCCATGCCAGCAATGAGACAGCGGAACATCTTATGGTATGCTTGTCCCCTTCGCCTTCCAACGGCAAGGTGATCCGGCAGGCGGCCCGGATGGCGAATGCATTTCACGGCAAACTGACTGCGCTCTATGTGGAAACGCCCGATTCGGCCAATATGTCGAAGGCGGATCAGAAGGGGCTGAATGATAATACGCGGCTGGCGGAACAGCTGGGAGCAAAAATCGTAACTTCCTATGGAAATGATATCGTAGAAGAAATTGCGGCGTATGCGCAGGCATCCCGAGTCTCCAAGGTTGTTCTGGGCAGAACTTATACAAAACGAAGGCTTTTGTTTATCCGGGACAGCGTATCCGAACAGCTATCCAGGCTGGCGCCGAACCTGGAAATCTTTCTGATCCCGGATGCATTCGATAAGAGGTACAGAGGCCGCGTAAAAAAGAGGCGGGAAGAGACATATAAGAAGGCCTGGCTTGATGCGCTCATATGTATTGTCAGCCTGGGCGTGTCCACGGCAATTGCCTGATCTTCACCAGGCTCGGATTCAGCGACGCCAATCTGGTCATGGTATATATCCTGGGTGTGCTGACATCGGCTATGTTTACCAGCCATCAGATCTGGGGTATAATTACAAGTGTTTTCAGCGTGCTTGTGTTTAATTATTTTTTTACGGATCCGGTGCGGACGCTGTCTGTCAATGATCCGGGATACTTTATTACATTTTTTGTGATGTTTGTCACTTCCCTGTGCAGCTCGGCGCTTACCAAGCAGGTGAAGAACTATGCCCGCCAGAATGCCAGGAAGGCCTACCGTACGGAACTGCTTTTGGAAACCAGCAGAAAGCTGCAGGATGCGGGTACCACCCAGGAGATTGCTTCAAGAACGATTCAGCAGCTGGGAATGCTTCTGGAGAAGAATATTTATTTCTATCTCGGGAAACCATCGGCGAAAAACAGGCCGATTGTATATAAGAAAGATCCGGATGCGCCGGATGTGCTGGGGGAGGAGGAATTGGGAGTTGCCCAGTGGACCTTCCGCAACAATAAACATGCAGGCTTTTCCACCCAGACGCTTCCGGGTTCCCGCTTCCTTTTTGCCGCGGTCAGGAGCGGGGAGAGAGTTTTTGCGGTGGTCGAGATTGATATGGAGAAGAAGCCGATACCAGCTTTTGAAGAAGGCGTTATGGGGGCAATTTTGAACGAGTGCGCGTTTGCGTTGGAGAAGGAGGCACTCCTCGTACAACAGCAGGAGATTGACCTGAAGCTGCAGAAGGAACAGCTGCGTGCGAATCTGCTGCGCTCTATTTCCCACGATCTGCGGACGCCTCTTACCAGTATATCGGGCAATGCCGAGACCCTTTTGATCAATGAAGGCGAAGTGGAAAAGGAGCAGAGAAAGAAGATTTACAAAGATATCTATGATGATTCCATGTGGCTGATTAATTTGGTTGAAAATCTGCTTTCTGTCACCAGGATTGAGAATGGCACGATGGAACTGAACCTTCAGGGCGAGATTGTGGAAGATGTGATCGAAGAAGCGCTGCATCACGTGAACCGGCGCGGAAAAGAACAGAAGATCCACGTGGAATGTGATGAGCTGCTGATGGCGAAGATGGATGTAAAATTAATGCTTCAGGTGTTGATTAATCTGACGGACAATGCGGTAAAATATACGCCGGCAGGTCCGAGATCTGGATTAAAGCGCTAAAACAGGGAAATAAGGCCGTGATCTCGGTAGCAGATAATGGACCGGGGATTCCGGCAGAGCTCAAGCCCAAGCTGTTCCAGATGTTTTATACCGCAGGCCATGCGGTTACCGACGGCAGGCGGGGGATGGGCCTAGGGCTGACTTTGTGCAAATCCATTATCAATGCTCATGGAAGCGAGTTAAAAGTATTTGACAATGTTCCGAAGGGAACCGTATTTTGTTTTGAATTGGAAGTGGAGGAAGTAACATTATGACAGTGAATGGCAAACCTTTTATTCTTGTTGTCGAGGATGATATGCCGGTCAGAAATCTGATCACCACAACGCTGGAATCCCAGGATTATAAATATGAGACTGCTGCTAACGGAAACCAGGCGGTCATGGCTGCGGCTTCCGGCAATCCGGATATCATACTGATGGACCTGGGGCTGCCGGATATGGACGGTATCGAGGTGATCCGAAAGATCCGGACGTGGTCTGTTGCGCCGGTGATCGTGATCAGCGCAAGAAGTGATGACAGGGATAAAGTGGAAGCTCTGGACGCCGGGGCTGATGATTATCTGACAAAACCGTTCAGTGTGGAGGAGCTGCTGGCAAGACTGCGTTCCACGCTGCGCAGGGTGCAGTATCTCATGCGGACGAAGGATCAGAACTCCAGTGTGTTTAAAGATGGGGATCTGGTGATTGATTACGGCGCAGGAACTGTCTTTGTGGGAGAAAAAGAGATTCATCTCATGCCTTTGGAGTACAGCCTGCTCTGTCTGCTCGCGCAGAATGTTGGAAAAGTGCTGACATACCAGTTTATTCTGGATAAAGTCTGGGTGAATGCGATTGAAAGCGATATGTCCTCTCTCAGAGTGTATATGGCGTCACTCCGCAAAAAAATTGAAAAAGATAAATCCAATCCGCAGTATATCCAGACTCATATAGGCGTAGGGTACCGGATGCTGCGGGTAGATGAGAAGACTGAGGTTAGTTAACAGACGGGGCGTGGAATTAGTAGACAGGGACAACATTTCTGAATATCATATTAAAAAAGGTGTTTTCATGAAATGGGTAAAGCAGACTGTTGGATATTGGTGCCCGGATATCATTACTAATAAGTACCTGGGACAGGGTGTGCGCGCAGCGGTACTGGATACCGGAATCACGCTTCACCCTGATTTTGATAGAAGAATTATTGGTTTTCGCGATTTTGTTAATCATAAAGATAAAATATATGATGATGGTAAGCACGGAACGCATGTTTCTGGAATCCTTGCCGGGAGCGGGAGGCTGTCCTCGGGGGTATACGCCGGGATGGCACCGCGGGCGGAGATTCTGGTAGGAAAGGTACTGGATCATACGGGGAACGGCTCGGTGGAGGATGTTCTTGAGGGAATTGACTGGCTGCTTATGATCCACAAAAGGGTGAAACTCCGCATTGTGAATATCTCTGTGGGAACACAGCCGGGAGTGGAGAGAGCACAGGAACAAAGACTTGTGGATGCTGTGGAAGCGCTTTGGGATGAAGGGCTTGTGGTGGTCGTCTCAGCAGGAAATTATGGACCGGGCGCGGGGACAGTCGCCGTTCCGGGTACCAGCAGGAAAGTGATAACCGTAGGGGCAGTGGGGGAGAAAAGATCGATCGTTGCGGGGCGCGGCGGCAGAGAATGGAATTATTCGGGGAACGGCCCTACGGATGCTTGCGTTATTAAGCCGGATTTGCTGGCGCCTGGGACGAATATCCTGAGCTGTAACGGAGATTATACCAACCGCTGGCAGAAGCCATATGTCACAAAAAGCGGCACCTCGATGGCAACGCCTGTGGTGTCGGGAGCGATCGCCTGCATGCTGTCAAAATTTCCGGATATGACCAATGTGGAGGTAAAGCTTAAGCTACGTGAGTCCTGTGTCAGAAATGAGTGCTCGGCACAGGGCTGGGGGATGCTCAACGTAGGAAAACTGCTTACGATGTAATTTGCTGGAATACAGTTTGGAAAAACAAGTTTAAAAGCGGATAAAAAAATAAGGCAGGTGTCAAGAAAAAATACTTGACACCCGCCCTGCTTTTTAGTATGATAACAAAGGTGATGATTGTGAATGAGATTTTGGAACAGGCGTTGTTATATGATTTTTATGGTGAACTACTCACGGATCACCAAAAAGAGATTTATGGGCAGTTTGTGCTGGAAGATTTGTCATTAAGCGAGATTGCGCAGTCTGAAGGGATCAGCAGACAGGGTGTCCACGACCTGGTCAGGCGCTGCCAGAAGATTCTGGAAGGGTACGAGAGCAAGCTGCATCTTGTTGAGAAGTTTCTTTCTGTAAAAAAGATGGTGCAGGAGATTAATGATGTGCTTGACTCTTACGAGAGTCGAGATGTGGAGCCGGAAGTAATGGCTGAGAGAATCCGGAGAATTTCGGATACTATTATAGAGGAGTTATAGAATGGCATTTGACAGTTTAACTGAAAAGCTTCAAAACGTATTTAAAAACCTCCGCAGTAAGGGACGGCTTACGGAAGACGATGTGAAGACGGCCCTGAAGGAAGTAAAGATGGCGCTTCTGGAAGCAGACGTCAATTTTAAGGTAGTTAAGGGATTTGTCAAAGATGTACAGGAACGCGCGGTCGGGCAGGACGTGATGAACGGACTGAATCCGGGCCAGATGGTTATTAAGATCGTAAACGAAGAGATGGTCAAGCTGATGGGATCCGAGACGACGGAGATACAGCTGCAGCCGGGCAGTGCGATCACGGTGATTATGATGGCGGGCCTTCAGGGAGCCGGTAAGACGACGACTACAGCTAAGCTGGCCGGAAAGTACAAGTTAAAGGGCAAGAAACCGCTGCTTGTGGCATGCGATGTATATAGGCCGGCAGCAATCAAGCAGTTACAGATAAATGGAGAGAAGCAGGGTGTGGAAGTATTTTCCATGGGGGATAAGAACAAGCCTGCGGACATTGCAAAGGCCGCTTATGAACACGCGGTAAAGAATGGCAACAACATTGTGATACTGGATACCGCCGGACGTCTTCACATTGATGAAGATATGATGGGGGAGCTTCAGGAGATTAAGGAGACAGTCACAGTGCATCAGACGATCCTGGTCGTGGATGCAATGACCGGACAGGATGCGGTGAATGTTGCCGGAAGTTTTCATGAAAAGATCGGAATTGACGGAGTCATTGTTACGAAGCTGGACGGTGACACCCGGGGCGGTGCGGCGCTGTCAATCAAAGCCGTAACCGGAAGGCCGATTTTATATGTAGGTATGGGAGAAAAACTTTCCGACCTGGAACAGTTTTATCCGGACCGAATGGCTTCCCGTATTTTGGGTATGGGGGATGTCCTGACTCTGATTGAAAAAGCAGGGGCGGAGATAGACGAAGAAAAAGCCAAAAAGATGACAGAGAAGATGAAGAAGGCCCAGTTTGATTTTGATGATTATCTGGAAAGCATGAGCCAGATGAAAAAGATGGGCGGTCTGTCAAGCGTCATGAGCATGATGCCGGGACTCGGCGGCATGAACTCGAAGCTGCCGGATTTGGATTCCGAGGAAAATGACAAGAAAATGGCCCGGATGGAGGCTATGATCCATTCCATGACACTGGAGGAACGCAGCAACCCGGATCTGTTAAATCCATCCAGAAAGCACCGAATAGCCAGAGGCGCCGGCGTGAATATATCAGAAGTGAACCGTATGGTGAAGCAGTTCAATGAGGCAAGGAAGATGATGAAGAAACTTCCGGGCATGATGGGCGGCAAAGGTGGTAAGAAAGGCAAGTTTAGGCTTCCTTTTTAACACATAAATTAACAAAAAAGAAAAAATAATAAGAAGAGGTGAAAAAAATGGCAGTAAAAATCAGATTAAAAAGAATGGGACAGAAGAAGGCTCCTTTCTATAGAATCGTAGTTGCAGATTCCAGATCTCCAAGAGATGGTAAGTTCATCGAGGAAATCGGAACATATGATCCGAACCTGGAGCCAAGCGGAATCAAGGTAGACGAGGAAGCAGCTAAGAAGTGGTTAAACAACGGAGCTCAGCCTACAGAAGTAGTAGGAAAAATCTTGAAAGCAGCAGGCATTGAGAAATAAGCTGTTCCGCGGAGGTGGCTTAGATGAAAGAATTAGTTGAAGTAATTGCGAAAGCATTAGTAGACGAACCGGACAGCGTTGTTGTGACTGAAAGACAGGACGGCAGGACTACTGTGTTAGAAGTTCGTGTCGCTGACGGCGATATGGGCAAGGTTATTGGAAAACAGGGCCGTATTGCAAAGGCGATCCGTTCTGTAGTGAAGGCAGCTGCTGCCAAGGAAGATAAGAGAGTTGTTGTTGATATTATACAATAGCAGAATTTAAGGGGGACAGCCTTCATGCGCCAGCATAAAGAGACTGCCCCTTTCCTTTTATCTGTAAAATGGCGGGTGTCTGACTCATTTTATGGAGACTGGACGGGATGCCGTCTTATGTGAAGTTAAATTAAGAAAACAGATACAGGAGAAGAATATGGAACAGTTCTTACAGGTAGGGGTGATTTCCTCTACTCATGGAATCCGCGGGGAAGTCAAGGTGTTCCCGACGACAGACGACGCGGCTAGATTTAAAAGTTTAAAACAGGTGATACTTGATACGGGAAAAGAACACATTCTCATGGAGATACAGGGCGTAAAGTTTTTTAAGCAGTTCGTCATTGTAAAGTTTAAGGGAATTGATGATATAAATGATGTAGAAAAATACAAAGGAAAAAGTCTGCTTGTGTCCCGGGAGGATGCGGTCAGCCTGGAGGAGGGCGAATACTATATCGCGGATCTGATCGGTATGAAGGTGTATACGGAGGACGGTGAGTTCGGTGTGCTGAAGGATGTAATCGAGACCGGAGCGAACGAAGTCTATGTGGTAGAGTCACCGGAACATGGAGAGGTGCTGATTCCGGCGATTCACGACTGCATACTGGATGTGAATGTGGAGGAACAGACGATGAAGGTGCATCTGCTGGAGGGGCTAATATCATGAATTTTCATATACTGACTTTATTCCCGGAAATGGTGATGGACGGGTTGAATACAAGCATAATAGGGCGGGCTGTGAATAACGGCCTGCTGTCAATTGAGGCCGTAAATATCCGGGATTATGCATTTAATAAACACCAGAGCGTGGATGATTATCCTTACGGGGGAGGGGCCGGCATGCTGATGCAGGCAGAGCCGGTGTATCAGGCGTACCAATCTATCGCCGGGAGGCTGGAGAGGCAGCCCAGGGTGATCTATCTTTCACCGCAGGGTAAGACTTTCGATCAGAAGATGGCAGAGGAACTGGCGCAGGAACATGAACTGGTGCTGCTCTGCGGACATTATGAGGGGATCGACGAGAGGGTGCTGGAAGAGATTGTGACGGATTATGTCTCCATCGGGGATTATGTGCTAACCGGGGGAGAACTTCCCGCTATGGTCATGGTGGATGCGATATCACGGCTGGTTCCGGGAGTTCTGCACAATGATGTGTCGGCGGAATTTGAATCCTTTCAGGATAACCTGCTGGAATATCCGCAGTACTCAAGGCCGGAGGAATGGCATGGGAAAAAAGTGCCGGAGGTGCTGCTTTCCGGGCATCATGCAAATATTGAAAAGTGGCGGCGGGAACAAGCTGTATTGAGGACCAGGGAACGGCGGCCGGATCTGCTGGAGAAGAGGGGCGGATTGTAAAGAGGGATATCTGTGTGCATTTTATGATGCTTTCACAGATATCCCATTCCTTAATATTGGCAGAGCTTTCCTAAAATCAGGATTTAATAAGTAAACAACTGAGTCCAGTAGTTAGTTCCGGAGGCGTTCTGATAGAGCCCTACCCCAATTGTGGTGTAATTCTTATTGAGTATATTGGCTCTGTGTCCGTCACTGTTCATCCAGCCGTTCATAACCTGCTCAGGAGTTTTCTGTCCCCAGGCAATGTTCTCGCCGGAACCTCGGTAGGTGACGCCCTGCTGTGTTAATGCAGTGCTGAAGGAACTGCCGTCCGGTCGTGTGTGTGAAAATGAAGTTTCGATTTCTTTCGCACGGATCTGAGCGGCTGCCTGTACAGACACGTCTGCTTTGACAGGAGAAAGACCGGCTTTGGCGCGTTCTTGGTTTACCAGATTTACGACCTGCTGGATAAATGCGTTATCGTTCTCGTCAACATCCGGCTGTTCGGGAGTTTCCGGTTGATTATTGTCCGGAAGCTCCGGGGTGCCAGGCTGGTTTCCGTCCGGAAGTTCCGGGTTCTCCGGCTGGTTTCCGTCCGGAAGTTCCGGGTTCTCCGGCTGATTGTTATCCGGATTCTCCGGCTGTCCCGGGAGTCCTGGGATGATGCAGTCAAGCCAGTCCGGGATGGTGCAGTCATATCCTAGTGCTTCAAGTTTTTGTTTGAGCTCCTCTGTGCTGTTCAGAGGACCTGCAATATAGATTCCTTTGGACTGAAGAACCTGTCTGGTTTCTTCTATGGATGCCGCCTGTACTGTAAGGGGCGTGAATCCTGCTGTTCCTATGGCTGCAGCGGTGAGCAGAGCCGGTAATATCTTATGTTTCATGAATATGTACCTCCTAAAATGTTGTTTAATTGTTACAAAAATATTACGAAATGATCGTACCATGAAAAAAAGAAGAAATATACAGGTAACATCTGGAATGTCTGCAGCTTCTATGGTAAACGATATTCAAATGTGCTGCTGCAAGAAGGTATAATTGGGCAAAGGCCTTTAGATAGGCTGAGTAATGCGTAACAGTTCAGGCAAGCCTAAACTGTTACGAGTAACGGGAAAAAGAGACGAAAAAAGGCTTGAAACTTATAGGAAAGTATGGTAAAATACAACAGTTGTGAAATGAAAAGCGATGGTCCTCTGATGCAATAACAGACTTGCTGGTATCGGATATTTAATTGCAGAGCATCCGCACGGAAGTGTGTGTGCTGTGTGATAGGAGTGATGATAGGAACATGTAAGCAGGCATTAAGAACGTCTAAATATTAAGGAGGTCACACAATGAACGATATTATTAAAAGTATTGAAGCAGAGCAGTTAAAAGAGAATGTACCGGAGTTTAATGTAGGTGATACCGTTAAAGTATATGCCAAGATTAAAGAGGGTAACCGTGAAAGAATCCAGGTTTTTGAGGGAACAGTTCTGAAGAAACAGGGTGGAAGCACAAGAGCTACTTTCACAGTAAGAAAGAACTCCAACGGAATCGGCGTTGAAAAGACTTGGCCGTTACACTCACCAAACGTTGAAAAAGTAGAAGTTGTACGTAAAGGTAAAGTAAGAAGAGCGAAACTGAACTACTTGAGAGACCGCGTTGGTAAGAGAGCGAAGGTAAAAGAATTAGTAAAATAGTAACTATGAGAGGGACAAGTACAACATGTATATTGTCCCTTTTATATATCATGAAGATATTCAGTGATTTTTTACTGCAGACAGTTTATAGGGGAAGAATATGCGGGATTTAAACTTTCGGAAAAAGCGCCGGAGACAGGCGAATCAGAAGCGCAGGCGGAAAAAGAAACAAGAGCTGAAGTTTGACACCGGCAGGCCGGAACTCAGATTCCGGAGAGAAAAGACCCAGGCACAGAAGCAGAACAGGGGAGAGATTGCGAACTGGATCGTGCAGATTATCATAGTCTGCGCTATAGCTTTTATGCTCGTCTGGTTTTTTGGACAGCGGGTCAGCAATGCAGGGGACTCCATGAAGCCTGTTTTAAAGAATGGAGATGTTGTTCTGGTAAACAGGCTTGTTTATAATGCAAGCAAACCAAAACGCGGCGATATTGTTGCGTTTAAGCCAAACGGAAACGAAAATACTCATTATTCTATTAAAAGGATTGTAGGGCTTCCGGGGGAAACCGTGCAGATTAAAGACGGAAAAGTCTATATTAATGAGGAAGAAGTGACACAGCATATTTTTGCAGAGGATATAGAGGAGGCAGGAATCGCCGATGAGCCGCTGCAGCTGGGCGGGGATGAATATTTTGTGATGGGCGATAACCATGCCGGCAGCGATGACAGCCGGATGGCAGACATCGGTAATGTAAAACGAAGCGAAATCTTTGGGAAGGTCTGGTTCGTGGCAAGTCCGGGCCCGGATTTTGGCTTTGTCAGGAGATAGAGGAGGAGTACAGATGCATTTTCAGTGGTACCCGGGTCATATGACCAAGGCAAAACGCATGATGCAGGAAAATATAAAGCTGATAGACCTTGTCATTGAGCTGGTGGACGCCAGAATTCCGGTGAGCAGCAGAAATCCCGAAATCGATGATCTGGGAAAGAACAAGGCCAGGCTGATACTGCTGAACAAATCGGATTTAGCAGAGGACAAGTGGAATGATGCGTGGGCGGAATATTTTAAGGGAAAAGGTTATTCCGTAGTAAAGGTGAATTCCAAAAAAGGCGGAGGGATTAAGTCCATACAGGGTGTAATCCAGGAGGCCTGCAAAGAGAAGATAGAAAGAGACAGGAAACGGGGAATATTGAACCGTCCCGTCCGGGCAATGGTAGTGGGGATTCCGAATGTTGGAAAATCTACTTTTATTAATGCGCTTGCAGGGAAGGCCTGTACGAAGACCGGTAATAAACCCGGCGTAACAAAGGGAAAGCAGTGGATCAGGCTCAATAAAAATGTGGAGCTTCTGGATACTCCGGGAATACTCTGGCCCAAATTTGAGGATCAGACCGTGGGGCTTCGGCTGGCATTTATCGGATCTATTAAAGATGAGATACTCAACACAGAGGAACTGGCCATGGAATTAATTGGCTTTTTGAAGCAGTCCTATCCCGGAATTCTGAAGGAAAAATATCAGATTGAGGAATCAGAGGATGATTTTGCCTGCCTGAGAAATATAGCAGAGAGCAGGCACTGTCTGGTAAAAGGAAGCGAGCTGGACACGGAAAAAGCCGCCCGTCTTATGATGGATGATTTCCGCAATGGCAGGCTGGGAAAAATAACACTTGAATTTCCTCAGGATTATGCATAATATAGAAAGAGACGCCAGAAAGAAGGTTAAGATATGGACCAGGAAAGAAGCATCATAAGAGAACTGCTTGGCTGGATCGTGTATATATTGATTATTGTTGGGCTGACCTATGTGATTATTACATTTGTTGGTCAGCGCACACGTGTCAGCGGCTCTTCTATGGAGACGACGCTGTCGGACGGAGATAATCTGATTGTGGATAAGATCTCATTCCGCTTTCGAGAACCAAAGAGATATGAAATCATCGTATTCCCTTATCAGTATGAGGAGGATACATACTATATAAAACGGATCATCGGACTGCCGGGAGAGACTGTGCAGGTGATGGGAGGCCGTGTGTATGTTGACGGGGAAGAACTTGATGAACACTATGGAAACGAAGAGATGCTGGATCCGGGAATTGCGGAGAATCCGATCACTTTGGGTGAAGATGAGTATTTTGTACTGGGAGATAACCGGAACCACAGTGCGGACAGCCGTGACGCCAGTGTGGGAGTCCTGCACAGAAAAGATCTGCTGGGAAGGGCCTGGATTCGCATTTGGCCATTAGACAGGTTCGGGGTGATCAAACATGAGTAACAGTATCCGCAGTATTAAATTAGAGTTTGAACAGGCAAAGTCCCGTGAATTATCGGTACTATACGAAAAATATGAGGGGGATTCCCGCAGCGGGGTACAGAATCTGATTGCCAGGTATAAAAAACAGGAAGCAAAGCTGAAGGAAGAACGATTCCGCCTGGAGCAGATGAGATGCTATGAAAAGAAGTATCAGGAACATATATTTATCTGCGGCATTGACGAGGTGGGCAGAGGACCTCTGGCAGGCCCGGTTGTAGCGGGAGCAGTGATCCTTCCCAAGGATTGTGAAATCTTATATATCAACGATTCTAAAAAGCTTTCAGCGAAAAAGAGAGAAGAGCTTTATGACGAGATTCTTGATAAAGCGGTGGCCACTGGGATCGGGATGGCCAGCCCCGCAACCATTGATAAAATCAATATACTCCAGGCTACATACGAAGCCATGCGCATAGCGGTGCAGGAGCTGAAAACGGCTCCCACGCTTCTCTTGAATGACGCGGTTACCATACCGGGAATCACGCTTCCCCAGGTACCGATCATCAAGGGGGATGCCAAAAGCGTTTCAATCGCAGCGGCAAGTATTATCGCCAAAGTGACCAGAGACCGGCTGATGGCAGAATACGACAAGATACTGCCCGGTTACGGGTTCGCAGAGAATAAGGGATATGGCTCTGCGGCTCATATCGAGGCTTTGAAAAAATTGGGACCGACACCAATCCATCGTGTATCTTTTATAAAAAACTTTGTTTCCGAATAAGATTTGTGGTGTTTTCTGGGTACAGGATGAAATGCCATACCGCAAATACAGACGGTATGGCAGGTGTTGGCAATAGGGTGTGGAATCATTACGATGCATGGTTCATAGGCCGTGAATAGTAACGGGAAATCGCAGTAGAAACAGAATATGAAATATGCAGAAAAGCAGAATAACAGGAGAACCGGCACGAACTATGAAAAGGCGGTCGGATACTATTTGGAGCAGCAGGGATATGTGATTCTGGAATATAATTACCGCTGCCACATCGGAGAGATTGATCTGATTGCAAGAGACGGGGAATATCTCGTCTTCTGTGAGGTGAAATACCGCCGGGATTCAGGGAAGGGCAGCCCTCTGGAGGCGGTAGGCCCAAAGAAGCAGAGGGTGATTTACCGGTGTGCTTCCCATTATCTGATGGTGCACGGCCTTACGGAGATACCGTGCAGGTTTGATGTGATCGGGATTGAAAGAGGCAGGATATCGCACATCCGGGATGCTTTTTGCGGATGACAGAAAGGGAGTATATGAGCTTAGGACTGCAGTATAAAGATCAGAAAAAGATTTTTCAAGAGATAGAGACGGATACTCCATATTTGGAATATCCGTTGTTTCAAAATACGGGGATAGTGAAACATGGATTTTCAACCAGACTGGGGGGCGTCAGTGAGGGGTGCTATTCTTCGTTGAATTTGAGCTTTACCAGAGGGGATAAAGAAGAATCTGTGAGGGAAAACTTCAGGAGGATCGGGGAGGCTATGGGCATAAAATGTGAAAACATGGTATTCACCCAGCAGACTCATACCGCAAATGTCCGCGTGGTTACCGAAGCAGACAGGGGAATGGGGATAACCCGGGAGAGAAGTTATACGGATGTGGATGGACTTGTGACAAACGTTCCCGGTTTATGCCTGGTTACGTTTTTTGCGGACTGCGTGCCGCTGTACTTTGTGGATCCGGTGAAGAAGGCGGTGGGCTTAAGCCACTCCGGATGGAGAGGAACTGTATCCAAGATTGGAAAAGTGACTGTAGAATTGATGCGGGAACAGTACGGCTCCAATCCTTCGGATATTCTGGCGGCGGTAGGGCCGTCGATCTGCCAGGAATGTTATGAAGTAAGCGAAGATGTGATTGAACAGTTTAAACTGCATTATAAAGAGGAATTCTGGGGAGAGTTATTTTACAGGAAAGAAAACGGCAGATATCAGTTGAATCTGTGGAGGGCAAATGAGCTGGTCTTTCTTGAGGCGGGGATAAAACAGGAACATATTGCGGTGACAAATCTGTGTACACACTGCAACAGTGAAATCTTATATTCCCACAGAACGGCAGGAGATAAGCGGGGAAACCTGTGTGCTTTTCTGGCCCTGAGGGAAACGACAGAATAAGGAGGCTTGAATATGATATTAGCGGCATCTGATTTAAAATCGGCGGAGGAAGTGGCGGCAGAGGTGACAGGGGAAGTGAACCGAGTGGCTGAGTATTTCCAGGAACATCTTCCGGCGCTGATCGGATTTGGGATAAGAGTGGTTCTGGCATTTGTATTCTTTCTGGCAGGACGTGTGGTGATCCGGTGGATTCAAAGGATTGTGAAACATTCGCTGCAGCGTACCAGCGCCGACCAGGGCGTCATCCAGTTTGTAGATTCTCTGTTAAAATTCAGCTTATATGCGCTGCTGATTTTTACGATTGCTACAAAGCTGGGCGTGGAATCATCTTCTGTAGCGGCACTGATTGCTTCTGCCGGTGTCGCAATCGGCCTGGCGCTGCAGGGCAGTTTGTCCAACTTTGCGGGAGGCGTGTTGATCCTGCTGCTGAAGCCCTTTGTGGTAGGAGATTATATAATTGAGGACACAGGGAAAAACGAGGGAACCGTAAAGGAGATTCAGATATTTTATACAAAGCTGTCCACCGTTGATAATAAGACGATTGTTATTCCAAACGGTACGCTTGCGAACAGCAGCCTGACAAATGTTACCGCCAGGCCGGAGCGGCAGCTGGATCTGAAAGTAGGGATTGCCTATCATGCCGATCTGAAAAAGGCGAAAGCGCTGCTTGAAGAGCTGCTGACAAAGGATGACGCGATTATGCAGGATGAGGATATCAAGGTGTTTGTGGATTCTCTGGCGGACAGCGCGGTGATTCTGGGTCTGCGTGCGTGGGTAAAAACAGATGAGTTCTGGCCCACGAAATGGCGGCTGCTAGAGGAGATTAAGCTGGCCTTTGACAGAGAAGGAATTGAGATACCATATAATCAGCTGACGGTGCATATGTACGGGGAAGAAAAGTAGAGGAGCTGAACGATCCACACATAATGGGCAGACATTTCCCGGTAATCTGACAATCAGACTGATGTGGGAAAATGCTTATGGTTATCTGCAAAAAGGGCAGACGCATAATGTAGTGACTTCGGGAGTCGGCGTGTTCGGGCCTTATATGAGAGTGGGGACTAAAGCGGAGATTTGTGCGGTGAGAGTTGGGTTTAACGGATGAGGGGCATGGATCAGTATAAAAGGCAGGTTATTCTTTCAGCAGCTTTTAAAACTTGGTATGGAAGCTGTTGAGAAGAGCCTGCCTTTTTGTTTTCATTTCTTATGATAAGCCGAACAGTATCATGCTATATAATTAATTACTGTAATTCCAGCAGCTTGTCAGATATTTTCTGTGTAAATTCATTCTGCTGAGTTGCAGTTAACTTATCAGATGTTCGGATAACTATCGTGCCTAATACGGTATGTGAACCAGGATTAAGCATGCCTGCACCGTCAAAAGCGGATAAATAAGTGTTCCTTTTTTCCGCATG
>BAIF02000095.1 GCA_000509105.1 Clostridiales bacterium VE202-21
CCGCGCGGGCAGGATATTGAAATGGCATACACCTCCCCGCCGCGGGAACCAGGCCCGCCTTTCACTTAGCGCCCCCACACAAATTACAAAAAAAGATTGTATTCTGCACGTTCATTCGATAAAATAAGTATAGTGTCGGCAAAAGCAGACGCGTCCATATCTGTATTTTCCCGTTTTTTCGCCCCGGAGAATGCCTGCCATACATATTTCCGGGAGAGAGGCTGTGCGGTGAAGTATCCATGGAGATACCACGCACCTGATGCCAGGCGGACGGGCCTTCAGCAGAACTGCAGAATCAGGTATCCACAGGAACATCCCGTTATTTATACCTTGTGGGCGGTGCAGGAGCAAAACTGAGGAATAAGATACAGGAATAAAAATGAGAGAGAGGTTGATTTATGGACGGTTCAATGTTTATCGGAACATGGTGGTCTTTGGTACCGCCGCTTTTAGCCATTATTCTGGCTTTTGTAACAAAAGAGGTTTACAGCTCTTTATTCATCGGTGTTGCGGTGGGAGCGTTGCTGTACACCGGGTTCCAGCCGTGGGATTCTTTTGTTGCATTTTTTGATATCATGAAGAGCAGTATGAATCTGAATATTCTGATATTCGATGTACTGCTTGGTATGATTATCGTGTTGATGGCGAAATCAGGAGGGTCTGCCGCCTATGGAAACTGGGCGGGGAGCAAGATTAAGACGAAGAAGAGCGCACTTCTTGCTACTACGGGCCTGGGTCTTCTGATTTTCGTGGATGATTATTTTAACTGCCTGACGGTAGGTTCTGTAATGAGGCCGGTAACGGACAGGTATAAAGTTTCCAGGGCTAAGCTGGCGTACATCATTGATGCCACTGCTGCGCCGGTCTGTATTATCGCGCCGATTTCAAGCTGGGCTGCAGCGGTGAATTCTTATGTTCCTGAGGATGCTGGTATCACAGGTTTCCAGCTGTTCTTAAGAACGATACCTTACAATCTATACGCATTGCTGACGATTGCCATGGTATTATTTATTATCATCTCGGGTTTTGATTTCGGCCTGATGAAAAAACATGAGGAAAATGCGGCAAAAGGGGATCTGTTTACCACAGGAGCGGAAGAATTTGATCAGATTAAGGAGGAGACTTCTTCTGCTAAGGGAAGAGTTATTGATCTGGTACTTCCTGTTGTAGTGTTGATTGTTTCGGCCATAGGGGCCATGATATTTACCGGTTTTCAGGGCGGCGCCACGGGCGTAGTCGATGCATTTGCGGGATGTGATGCGGAGACAAGCCTGATTTTTGCAACCATGCTGACCATTATATTTATGCTTATTTTATATCTGCCGCGAAAGGTAATTACATTCAGGGGCTTTATGGACAGTTTTGTGGAAGGGTTCAAGCTGATGATTCCGGCGGTTGCGATTCTGATTTTTGCATGGTCTCTGAAAGGAATGGGAGACGCGCTTGGTATTGCTGATTTTGTAGGCGGTATAGTAGGGGCGAATGCATCCGCAAGCGTGGCAATCCCGGCAATTATGTTTGCGGTGGCAATTTTCCTGGCATTTTCTACGGGAACATCCTGGGGAACTTTCGCGATCCTGGTACCGATCGTTGTTGCCATGTTCTCTTCCGCTAATAATATGGAAATGATGGTTATTGCTGTATCTGCAGTTCTGGCAGGCGCAGTGTGCGGCGACCATATCTCTCCGATCTCGGATACGACAGTTATGTCCTCGGCGGGGGCACAGAGCAATCATATCAATCACGTATCGACGCAGATGCAGTATGCGATGGTTGTTGCAATCGTTTGCGTAGTTGGTTATATTATTGCCGGATTTGTAAAAGTATGGTGGATTACGTTGTTGCTTAGCCTTGCAATTCTGTTTATCGTTTTGTCGCTCATGAAAAAGTTTACGCCGAAAAGTGATGTGGTGATTGCAGATGATTAAACTTGAGGTACCTTACATAGACCAAAGTGTCAAATACCCGACAGGGTGCGAGAGTGTATCAGCGGTTATGCTGCTCCAGTATCTGGGGTATTCTGTAACTGTGGATGAGTTTATTGAAAAATATCTGGAGCTTGGGAAGCTGGAAGAAGAGGATGGAGAGCTTTACGGGCCAAATCCTAACGAATGCTTCTGCGGGAGCCCCTATGACGAAGAATCCTTTGGCTGTTATGCGCCGGTCATCAAAAGAGCGCTGGAGAAAGCGGCTGGAGATTCCTACGAAGTTGTAGATGAGACAGGGACTCCGATTGAAAAATTGCTGGAAATGTACATTGACCAGGGGATGCCCGTTGTTTTCTGGGCATGTATCAACATGCGCGAACCAATTACCGGCCCATGCTGGAAGCTGAGGAACTGCGGCAGCGAGTTTACCTGGATATCCAACGAGCACTGTATGCTGTTGGTAGGTTACGATGAGGAAGGATATTATTTTAATGATCCCTATGAAAATAATGGGGTGATCCGCTATGCAAAAGATTTAGTGGAGGATCGTCATGCGGCACAGCATTCAATGGCTGTGGGGCTTAGGAAAATGAGAGAAGAATAGAAAACAGGAGGGAATCTGCGGCGTATGCCGTCAGATTCCCTCCTGTTCCTAATTATAAAAGTTGTATTCCGTTCTCCAAAGCCAGGTTCAGCACATCTTCGGGCCAGATGGAAGACTGTACCTCTCCGATGTGGGCCTTGCGCAGATAATACATACAGATTCTGGACTGCCCGATTCCGCCGCCCACGGTATAGGGAAGCTCTCCGGCAAGGAGCGCCTTCTGGAAAGAAAGTTCGGCACGGTCTTCACAGCCTGCAAGCTTTAACTGTTTTCTCAGAGCATCCTCATCAACACGGATTCCCATGGAGGAAAGCTCCAGACCGATATCCAGTACCGGATAGTAGACAATAATATCCCCATTTAATTCCCAGTCATCATAATCCGGGGCACGGCCGTCATGCTTTTGGCCGGAAGCCAGTGTCTTGCCAATCTGGGAAATAAATACGGCTTTTTTTGCCTTGGCGATCAAATGTTCTCTTTCTTTCGGCGGTTTGCCCGGATACATCTCTTCCAGCTCCTGAGATGTTATGAAGTAAATATCATCCGGCAGCAGGGGTTCTATGTAATTATAGCGCCTGGAAATGAAATCTTCTGTCTCCTTCAATGCGCCGTATACTTTGCGAACCGTATATTCCAGTGTTTCCGTATTGCGTTCTTCTTTCGAGATGATTTTTTCCCAGTCCCACTGATCCACATAGAGGGAGTGGATGTTATCAGTATCCTCATCCCTGCGGATCGCGCTCATATCCGTATATAACCCTTCTCCGGAATGAAAATCATAGTGCTTCAGCGCATACCGTTTCCATTTTGCAAGAGAATGCACGATCTCAGCGGGGGCATCCTCCTGCTCCCTGATTCCGAAGGAAACGGGACGTTCCACGCCGTTTAAGTTGTCGTTCAGCCCGGATTCGGGGCGGACAAAAAGCGGTGCGGACACACGGGTTAAATGGAGTGACTTCGCCAGTGAACGCTCGAAATGGTCTTTTATTTCCTTGATGGCGACTTCGGTTTCCCGTATGGTAAGGGGAGAGCGGTACCCCTGGGGAATTGTCAATTGTTCCATAATATAAACTCCTTTGTTATTTTCTATACCTTAATAATATTGAAAATCCGATATTCCTATTCTACATTCTCATGATAAAGAAGTCAATGAGGAGTAAGGAATGACGAATTAACAGATAACTATAAAATAATAAGATAAAAAACTAAAAATATATTGACAATATAAGAAATGAATGTTATTATTATAACAAGAATAAAACTGATTGAACAATCATTTAAAAAGAAGAAGTAATCTTAAAAAGTAAGATGAAAATTTTTCGTAAATGAAAGCTTAATACAGTTTTGGCTTACCGGATCACAGTGAATGATTAGAAAAGAGAGATGGAGAAATTATCATAATGACGAGAAAGTTATGAGAGAAGTAAAATCCATCAGGGAGAGAAGATCAGAGAATCTAAGTCCGGTAAGGAAGTCTAAGAATAGGAGGTACGGTCCGCCAGCATACTTAATTTAAAAACCAAACCCTATCAAAAGATAGAGAAAGAGGTAAAAAAAGAATGATAGAGATATCAGAATAGAGATGGGTGTTAATCATTATTAGATTAGCATCCATCTTTATATTGTATATTTTAAGGAATGTTGTTAAAATAAGATAGGTACAGGTTTGGAAGTGTTTGAGATTCATGGTTGCAAAATGGAGTGGCTTTTGCGGCAATGAATTTTCAAACATACCCTAAAATGTGGGATTATACAGGGGAGAATATTATGGCAAAATCTTGCAACCAAAAGGAGAAAATCCTGTATCTGATGAGGCTGTTTCTGGAAGAAACAGACGCAGAACATCCATTATCCAGAAAACAGCTGGAGGAAAAGCTTGGAGAGTATGGAATCCAGACAGAGAGAAAGAGCCTGTACAGTGATATAGAATCGCTGAAAAGGTTTGGCCTGGACATTGCGTACAGAAAGGAGCGGCCGGAAGGCTACTATCTGGCAGGACATGAATTTGAACTGGCAGAGCTGAAACTTTTAGTAGATGCCGTTCAGTCATCCAGATTTATCACTGAGAAGAAATCACACAACCTGATCCACAAGATTGAAGGGCTGGCCAGCCGACATGAGGCGAAACAGCTGCAGCGCCAGGTCGTGGTAACCAACAGGATCAAGGCGATGAATGAAAGTATCTATTATAATATAGACAAGCTGCACGCGGCAATTGCTTCGAACCAGCAGATTCTTTTCAAGTATTTTGAGTGGACGATTGACAAAACCATCCGTCTGAAGAAGGGCGGCAGCCCCTATCAGGTCAGTCCGTGGTCGCTGACGTGGGATGACGAGAATTATTATCTCATCGGATTCGATATGGATGCGGGGATACTGAAGCATTTCAGAGTGGATAAGATGCTGGAGATCGAGCTTCTGGAGGAGCCAAGGTCTGGCAGAGAGGAGTTTGGCCGGTTTGATCTGGCCCATTATGCGAAAAAAACATTTGGTATGTTTGGTGGGGAGGAGGAGACCTTACGTATCAGATTTCATAATAAATACATAGGTGTTGTCATTGACAGATTTGGGAAAGATGTATCTGTGAGGCCGGATGGTGAGCAGCATTTTATCGCCAGGGTTGAAGTGGCGGTGAGCGATCCGTTTTTTGGATGGCTGACGGGACTCGGGAAGGATGTAAGGATTCTTTCACCGGCGCATGTGGCGGATGCATATCTGACTCTGCTGCGGGAGATCTCGGAGGTATATGACAGCGGGGAACGAAGGTAAATATTAACAAGGGATAAGGAGATTTACAAAATGGAAGTGAACTTAATATTTCAAAGACTGCAGGTCGAGATCAACGGCGGCCTGACGGCATTGACAACGAAGGGACAGAACCTGACACCGGATGATATGATTACTCTGGCCGTGCTTGCAGCTATTGGCCTGCTGTTTTGTTTCTTTGGGCTGAAGATGGTACGTTTCTGGGCGGCTTTCTTTGGCCTGATGATTGGGGTGACAGGCGGTACTTATGCGGCCTATTATTTTAATGTCAGTGATAATATTGCCTGGATTATAGGACTTGTTACTGGTGTAATTCTAGCGGCTCTGGGAGCGCGGTTTTATCTGGCGGGGGTCTTTGTTGTCGGGTGGTTCCTGGGAACCGTGGCCAGTGCTTACTTTATACAGCCGGCGGATTGGATCTATCTGCTTGTTTGTGTTGGAATCGGCCTGGTAATCGGATTGATTACTCTGAAGTTCGCGGAGCCGGTCACGATGGTTATCACTTCACTGTTCGGTGGATTTACTGCGGGACAGGCGGTCTATGGGCTGCTTCCTCTGGAAAATGAGATTGTGCGGATTGCGGTTATCGCGGTACTGGTTATTCTGGGTGTGATCGTACAGTTCTTACTGGAATCCAAAAAGCGCAAAAGACTTCATCTGAAAAAAGCGGAAGAGATAAGGAAAAAGCATTCTACTGCCAACGAAGTGGACAAGGCAAGGGCTATGATAGACAATCTGGACAGTGCAGAGCCTGTTAAAAAGAAGAATCCTGCTGCCGGTGCGGCAGCTGCAGCAGGGGCTGCTGCCAGTAAAGCAGCTTTGGAGGCAGAGAACGAAGCAGAGGCAGACGAAGCGTTCCTGAATGAAGAAGAATTTATGGAAGACGATGATCTGCTGGATGAGGAAGATTATCTGGAAGATGATGATCTGCTGGATGGGGAAGACTATCTGGAAGACGAAGAACTTCCGGATGATGAGGCGCAATTGGACGGAGACCTGGATGATGATATTACTATTCTGGATCTGGACGATGATAAATAGACAGTGAGATTATAATACACTTTTAGTTCCAATTACAATAGTTTAAAATTAACTTAAAATGATTTTAAATGAACTTTAAATGAAAAAGTAAAGTCCGTTTTATGACACACCTTTTCTGATATGATGGATTCATATGAGAGAGAGGTGTGTTTTTTATGTCATTAAGAAAATCATTGCTGAGCGCAGCTGCCATGGGAATCGGAGCGGCTGTACTGTTGATTATGGCCGTACTTTATTGTTTCACCGAAATTCAGGTTCCGGGATATGTGTATATATTAGGATGGGTCGGAAGCATCCTGGGCATAGTGGATATAGTTGGAAAGATAGAACGGCAGGAAAATGGACAGAATATGAAATAAATATAAAACTAAATCGTAAAGCCCCTGAAATAAAGTAAAGCACAGGACACTGAAAAAAAGTGGCAGATGAAAAGACTGTGAATTTATTGCCAGCCCTCTGACAAAGTTGTATAATACATATAAATATATAAACTAAAAAGGGGGCTTACTTATGAAGATTGATATGCACTGCCATGTAAAGGAAGGTTCTATAGACAGCAAAGTAAGCTTGGATGAATACATTACGATTCTAAAGAGCAAAGGATTTCAAGGTATGGTGGTGACAGATCACAATACTTATAAGGGATACCGCTATTGGAAGCATCACATGAAGGGGAAGATCCATACCGATTTTATTGTATTGAAGGGAATCGAGTATGACACAAGGGATGCCGGACACATCCTGGTTATCATGCCGGAGGGGGTTAAGATGAGGCTGCTGGAGATGCGCGGCATGCCCGTTTCCGTCCTGATTGACCTGGTGCACCGCAACGGTGGGATTCTCGGGCCTGCGCACCCATGCGGCGAGAAGTATCTGAGCATTACGAATACAAAGAGATTTTATACGAACCCGGAAGTGATGAAGCGTTTTGATTTTGTGGAAGTATTTAATTCCTGTGAATCCGAGGCATCCAATGCAGGCGCCTTGAAGCTGGCCGAAAAGTATGGCAAGGTTACGGTGGGTGGAAGCGATTCCCATAAGCCGGGCTGTGTGGGACGGGCCTATACCATTCTGCCTGAGCCGGTGAACTGCGAAACGGAACTGATCTCCATGATCCACAAAAAGACAAAGCTGGAGACCGGAGGAACGCTGTATGAGAAGACGACAAAAGACCGGATCGGGAAGGTCAATAAAGTGCTTGTCTACTCTTTCTGGTTTTATAACAAAGGCGGAGAACTTCTTAAACGCCACGGAAGGAAAGAGAAGATGGAGGTAGAGAACCCCATTGATCCCATTGATCCGATTGAAATGTACTATACAGGAGAACAAAAGCTGTCATAAGTGGCAGCTTTTGTGACATTTCAGGCTTGCCTAATCTGTTAGGGCCTTTCTGTATTCTCCGGGGGTCTGCCTGTATTTGCGTTTAAAAAGCCTGTTAAAGTAGGAGAGATTGTCAAAACCCGTCCTTGTGGCAATCTCCAGTACAGATAAGCCGGAGGCGGTAAGCAGCCGGGCGGCCATGCTGAGGCGGTAGTCGTTCAGATATTCTGTGAACCCCATATCCATGTGGCTCTTAAAGAATTTCATAAAGTGGGATTTGCTGTAAAAAGTAAGGGCGGCCATATCCGCTATCGTGATCGTATCGGCATAGTGATCTTCAACATATTTTAAAATAGTTTTTAATTTTTCCAGAGATTTCGTCTTGATTTTTGTGGCGGAATCTCTGTTTCTCTGTGAGGAGACCAGCAGAAAAAAGAACTGGTAGAGATATCCTTTCACCGCCAGCTGGTATCCCTCCGGCCGGGCGGCGCATAAGTCATCAATATGGCTGATGCAGCCGGCAAGATCCGCATATGCGGAACAGGAGGGGGTGAGGAAGGTGAGGACGGCACGTTCTGCACACAGCAGAGGCTGCAGAAACTGTGTAGTACAGAGATCGCTGCTATCTGACACCAGCAGCTCAGGCTTGAACAGAATATTTTCGTACTCCATGCTGCATCCGTCTTTCTGCCGGATCGAGTGGAGCTGGCCGGGAGGGATGAAAACGATATCACCGGCGGCAATGTCCCGGGTCTGAAGGTTAACGGATACCTGGCCCTGACCTTTTTTAATAACAATAAACTCAATTTCTTCGTGCCAGTGGAGCGGAACTTGTATAAAATCAAGCGGAATGGAACATAGATAAGTATTATAAGGAAAATCAGCATTTGTATGGGATTTAGTTTCATGGTAATTCTGGTACTCCGTGATATTCAAAACGGTCCCTCGCTTTCTGTATAATGTAGGTGATTTATCAAAGAATGATAGTATTGTACTATAATTTAAGAGTATTTTGCAAGAAAATGAACAGGAATCGTATTAAAATGCATAACATAAGTAACAGTTCAGGCCTTCCTGGACTGTTTCTGACATAGACTTAATATAAGGCCAATTGGAGTTTTTATGAAAGGAGTAATATTATGAGTATACAGGATACTATGACACAGAAACTGGGGAAAGAAGTTTCAGAAGCTTCTAACGAGGAGATATATTCCGCACTTCTGGAGATCGTGCAGGAAATGGCCCGGCAAAAAGAGAGAAACGGCGGCAAAAAGAAGCTCTATTATATTTCTGCTGAATTTTTAATTGGAAAATTACTCTCCAACAATATGATCAATCTGGGTATTTACAATGAGGTTCGGGATGTTCTGGCGGGAAACGGCAGAGACATCTGTGAGATCGAAGAAATCGAGCCTGAGCCATCCCTGGGAAATGGGGGACTTGGAAGGCTGGCGGCCTGTTTTCTGGACTCGATCGCTACGCTGGGGCTGAACGGGGACGGAATCGGCCTGAATTATCATTTCGGCCTGTTTAAGCAGGAGTTTGAAGAGGAACTGCAGAAAGAGACCCCGAATCCATGGATTGAGAAGCAGAGCTGGCTGACAAAAACGGATGTGTCCTATCCGGTCAGCTTTAGAGGAATGACACTGAATTCCAGAATGTATGATATCGAAGTTACGGGATACAACAATATAACAAACAAGCTGCATCTCTTTGATGTGGAGACTGCAGATGAGAGTATTGTGGAGGATGGGATTGAATTTGATAAGAAGGATATCGCCAGAAATCTGACTCTGTTTTTGTATCCGGATGACAGTGATGAGAATGGACGCCTGCTGCGTATTTATCAGCAGTATTTTATGGTCAGCAACGGTGCAAGGCTTATTCTGGATGAATGTGTGGCAAAAGGCTGCAGACTCTATGACCTGCCGGATTACGCGGTCATACAGATCAACGATACGCATCCGACAATGGTGATTCCGGAGCTGATCCGACTGCTGATGGAGCGGGGGCTGGAGATGGATGAGGCTATCGATGTTGTTTCACGCACCTGTGCCTATACGAACCATACGATTCTGGCAGAGGCGCTGGAGAAATGGCCGTTGGATTATCTGAAAAAGGTGGTGCCCCAACTGGTTCCTATCATCGAAGTGCTGGACGATAAGGTGAGAAGAAAGTATGCAGATGAGAGTGTGGCTGTTATAGACAGAAGTGATACGGTTCATATGGCTCATATCGATATCCATTACGGATTCAGCGTGAATGGGGTTGCATCTCTGCACACCGAGATTCTCAAAGATAATGAGCTGCATCATTTTTATAAGATTTATCCGGAAAAATTCAATAATAAAACGAACGGAATTACATTCAGAAGATGGCTGCTCCACTGCAATCCCCTGCTCACTGAAATGCTTGATTTTGTTGTAGGTACGGGATACCGTTCTGATGCAAAACAGCTGGAAAGACTGATGAATTACCGCGGGGACCAGAGTGTACTGAGCCGTATCCTGGAAATAAAGAAGGAGAATAAACAGGTTCTCTGCGGTTATCTGAAAGATACCCAGGGGCTTGAGCTGAACCCGGATTCCATCTTTGATATCCAGGTAAAGCGTCTTCACGAATACAAGCGCCAGCAGATGAATGCCCTGTATGTGATCCACAAATATCTGGAAATCAAAGAGGGCAGACGGCCGTCCACCCCAATCACTGTTATCTTCGGGGCAAAAGCCGCGCCGGCCTATGTAATTGCAAAGGACATCATTCATATGATTTTATGTCTGCAGGAGATTATCAACAAGGATCAAGAGGTAAGCCCTTATCTCCAGGTGGTTATGGTAGAAAATTATAACGTGACGAAAGCGGAAAAACTGATCCCTGCCTGTGATATTTCCGAGCAGATTTCCCTGGCATCCAAGGAGGCCAGCGGAACCGGAAATATGAAGTTCATGCTGAACGGAGCTGTTACGCTGGGCACGGAAGACGGCGCCAATGTGGAAATCCACCAACTAGTGGGAGATGATAATATTTTTGTATTCGGAGCATCCAGCGATGAAGTCATTGAACACTATGCAAAGGCAGACTATGTGTCCCGGGATTTCTATGAAAAAGATCAGGATATCAAGGCGGCCGTGGACTTTATCACCAGCAAAAAAATGCTGGCGGTGGGGAATGAGGAAAACTTAAAGCGCCTGCAGAAAGAACTGCTGAGCAAGGACTGGTTTATGACGCTTCTGGACTTCAAGGAGTATGTGAAGAAAAAAGAGGAAGCGCTCAAAGCTTATGTGAACAGGACCGAATGGGCGAAGAAGATGCTGGTTAATATTGCAAAGGCGGGATATTTTTCCTCAGACAGGACAATAGAGGAATATAATAGAGATATCTGGAAACTATAAAAAGGTATAATACTGGCTTCAGAAAACAGCCTGGGCATTGCACCGTATAAGATCTAATGACTGGATACAAAGTGCACCGCAAAGCGATGTTGAAAAAAGAAGACAGTTGGGGACGGCGTCTTGCGGCGGAGGCCCGTCCCGAATCTCAATACACCTGTACAAATTGCACAAAATACGTAAGAAAAAACTGTGAGAAATTACAGAATCTTAATTCTGGGATTGCAATTATAATGTGGCAGGTGTATATTTAATACCAGGATTGGAAACGTTACCGACATCGATACCGATAACGGTTCCAAAACAAAAGGAAACAAGAAAAAGTTTATTCAGAAAAGGAGAAGTAAGTATGAAGATGAAAAAGTTTTTATCAGTTGCACTGGCAGCAGCGATGACTGCAGGGCTTTTAGCCGGTTGCGGGAGCAATAAAACAGATTCCGTATCCCCCGAATCATCCCAAAAAGATGATAAAGGTTCCGTCTATTATTTAAGCTTTAAGCCTGAGCAGGCAGAACAGTGGGAAGCAGTTGCCAAAGCTTATACGGAAGAGACCGGGGTGCAGGTAAAAGTGCAGACTGCGGCTTCCGGAACCTATGAGCAGACGCTGAAGTCCGAGATTGCAAAGAAGGATGCTCCCACGCTGTTCCAGGTCAATGGACCGGTGGGATACCAGAACTGGAAAGACTACTGCATGGATCTATCGGACACAGATCTGTACTCCTGGCTGAATGACAAGGACATGGCCATTAAGGGGGAGGACGGAGGCGTATACGGTATTCCATATGCAGTGGAAGGATACGGCATCATCTACAATGAAGAGATTATGGATAAATACTTTGCTCTGGACGGTGCGAAGGCTTCCTCTATCGAAGAGATCAACAATTTTGATAAGTTAAAAGAAGTGACCGAGGACATGACAGCCAAGAAAGACCAGCTGGGCATTGAAGGCGTATTTGCTTCCACATCCTTTGCACCCGGCGAGGACTGGAGATGGCAGACACATCTGATGAACCTTCCGATCTATTATGAGTATCAGGATAAAGAGGTGAAAGATGAGAAAGAGATTACTTTTGAATATAACGAAGAGTTCAAGAATATTTTTGATCTTTATCTGAATAATTCCGTTACAGAGCCGGCTATGTTAGGTTCTAAGACCGTTTCCGATTCCATGGCTGAATTTGCGCTTGGAAAAGCAGCGATGGTACAGAACGGCAACTGGGCCTGGGGAGACATCAGCGGCGTTGACGGCAATACAGTAAAAGAAGATAAGATCAAGTATCTTCCGATCTATACAGGCATCAAAGGAGAAGAGAAACAGGCTTATGCGTGGGCGGCGAGAACTATTTCTGCATCAACAGCGAAGCTTCCGAGGCTGACCAGAAGGCATCTCTGGACTTTATCCAGTGGCTGTTCAGTTCCGAGGAAGGCAAAGACAAAGTAACAAATGAACTGGGATTTATCACACCGTTTAACACCTTTGAGGACGACCAGAAGCCGACCGACCCGCTGGCACAGGAAGTAATCCGCTATATGGAGAATCCAGACCTGACAAGTGTATCCTGGGACTTCCAGACATTCCCGAGCCAGACATTCAAAGACAACCTTGGGGCATCACTTCTGGAATATGCGTCAGGCAATAAGGAATGGAACACAGTCGTAACAGAGTGTATCGAAGACTGGAAAGCAGAAAAAGAAGCAACAGCTGAATAAAAAAACAAGGAGGCGTGCGGAAAACCTTACTATCCACGGGGCCGTGCACCAGGCTGCACGGCATCCGAGCCAATAAAGTGAGGGGGCGGGCATCTGGCTTCTCGCCATTGGCGACTTCAAATGAGCCAGATGCCGTTACTATGCGCGGCCAACAGGCCGTGAATAGTAACCGGAAAATCGGTCTGCCTCACCCTCAAATACAGAACAGGAGGAGTATTATGCAGAAGACATATAAAAAATATTTTTGCATATTCGTGCTTCCGACACTGATTGCATTTACATTATTTTTCGTGATTCCATTTGTTCTTGGTATTGGATTATCATTCTGTAAATTTACCACAGTGACAAATGCAAGATGGGTTGGATTAGAAAACTATCTGAAGGCATTTTCAAATAAAGACTTTTTGAATGCCCTCTGGTTTACCGTAAAGTTTACAATTGTTTCTGTCATCAGCATTAATGTAATCGCCTTTATCTTTGCATATGCGCTGACAAGAGGAATCAAGGGAACAAATCTGTTCCGTACTACATTTTTCATGCCGAACTTAATCGGCGGTATCGTGCTCGGTTATATCTGGCAGCTGATGATCAACGGCGTGCTTGCCAGATTCGGAGTGACCATAACGACAGATGCGAAATACGGATTCTGGGGCCTGATTATTCTCATGAACTGGCAGCTTATCGGATATATGATGATTATCTATATCGCGGGCATCCAGAATATCCCTACAGAACTGGTGGAGGCCGCCAAGATTGACGGGGCCACAAAGCTGCAGGCGCTGTTCAAAGTGACCATACCGATGGTGATGTCCTCCGTGACGATCTGCCTGTTTCTGACTCTGACCAACTCCTTCAAGCTCTTTGACCAGAACCTGGCGCTGACTGCAGGTGCCCCGTCCAAGAAGACGGCAATGCTGGCGCTGGACATTTATACGACTTTCTATAATAGAAACGGCTGGGAGGGCGTAGGCCAGGCAAAAGCGGTTATTTTCTTTGTAATAGTAGGAATCCTGGCGCTGACGCAGCTCTATTTCACGCGAAATAAGGAGGTGGAAAGCTAATGGCTGGAAAGAAGAGAAAACAGGAAGAAGTACAGACAATGGAAGTATCAAAAGGCACAGGGGCTTTGATGACCGTGATCTTTGCCGTACTGGCTCTGGTATTTATATTCCCGATTATCCTGGTATTTATCAACTCTTTTAAGAGTAAGCTTTATATCAGCGACCAGCCTTTTGCACTTCCCAGCAGCGATACGTTCGTGGGCCTGAATAACTATATTGACGGCGTGGCTAAAACAGGGCTGATCAAGGCGGCCGGATATTCCATCTTCATAACGGTATTTTCCGTGCTGCTGATCGTACTGCTGACGGCGATGACGGCATGGTGGCTGACACGGGTAAAAAGCAAAATATCTACGGTCTTGTATTATCTGTTTGTTTTTGCTATGATTGTACCGTTCCAGATGGTGATGTTTACGCTGTCCAAGGTGACAGATACGTTAAATCTGGGAAATCCGGTGGGGATCATCTTTGTATATGTAGGGTTTGGAGCGGGATTATCGGTGTTTATGTTTGCAGGTTTTATCAAGGCGATACCGATTTCTCTGGAGGAAGCTGCCATGATTGACGGCTGCACGCCGATCCAGACATTTTTCAGGATTGTGCTGCCGGTACTAAAGCCGACAGCAATTACCGTTGCAATTCTGAATGCGATGTGGATATGGAACGATTATCTGCTCCCCCTGCTTGTATTGGGAAGCGATTATCAGACGATCCCGATTGCAGTGCAGTATCTCAGGGGCGGATATGGTTCGGTGGATATGGGAGCCATGATGGGTATGCTGGTTCTGGCAATCCTGCCGATCATCGTATTCTACCTGCTCTGCCAGAAATATATTATTAAAGGTGTGGCTGCAGGGGCAGTGAAAGGATAACAGAAAGGGGAAACGCGATGAGAGAAAGTGGAATTTTATTACCCGTTTTCGCATTGCCTTCCGAGTATGGGATTGGATGTTTTTCAAAAGAAGCCTATGAGTTTGTGGATCAGTTAAAAAAGGCGGGACAGAGTAAATGGCAGATTCTTCCGCTGGGACCGACCGGATATGGGGATTCCCCGTACCAGTCTTTCTCTACATTTGCCGGAAATCCGTATTTCATAGATTTGGAGACTTTAATCCGGGAAGGACTTCTGACAGAGGAAGAATGTAAATCATATGATTTTGGGAAAACGAAGGACTGTATAGATTATGAAAAGCTGTATCTGGGTAGATTTAAAATTCTGAGGCAGGCGTACCGCAGGTTTGACGGCAGCCGGAATGAGGAATACCGTAAATTCCTGGAGGATAACAGGGAATGGCTGGACGAATACTGTTTGTTTATGGCCCTGAAAAACCAGCATGGCGGCGTCAGCTGGCGGGAATGGGAAGCTCCTTACAGGGACAGAGATGAGAAAGCCCTGGAGGAGGCCAGAGGGAAACTGGCAGAAGAGATTGATTTCTACCGTTTCCAGCAGTTCGAATTCAACAGGCAGTGGAAACGGCTGCATGCCTATGCCAATGAAAAGGGCATAGAGATCATCGGCGATATTCCGATCTATGTGGCGTTTGACAGTGCTGATACCTGGGCGGCTCCGGAGCTGTTCCAGTTTGATGAGAATAAGGAACCGGCCGCGGTCGCAGGCTGTCCGCCGGATGGATTCTCCGCCACAGGGCAGCTGTGGGGAAATCCGCTGTATGACTGGGAATATCATAGAAAGACCGGCTATGCATGGTGGATGCGGAGAATCGCCCACTGCTTCCGGCTGTATGATATCGTCCGTATCGATCATTTCCGGGGATTTGACGAATACTATGCGATTCCTTACGGTGAGAAGACCGCCGTGAACGGCAAATGGATGCCCGGGCCGGGAATCGAATTTTTCAGGGCAGTGGAGGAGAAGCTCGGCAGGCTGAATATTATTGCGGAGGATCTGGGGTTTTTAACAGACAGTGTCTTGAAGCTTTTGGAAGACACTGGTTTTCCGGGGATGAAAGTCATACAGTTTGCATTTGATTCCAGAGAATCGGCGAACTATCTGCCTCACACATATACCCCAAACTGCGTGGTATATACCGGGACCCACGACAACGATACAACACGGGGCTGGTATCATCATGTGGATAAGGAGTGCCGTGATTTTGCAAAAGAATATCTGCATAGGCATGCGCTGGATGAAGATGAGCTGGCATGGGACTTTATCGCTATGGCCATGAGCAGTGTGGCACAGCTGTGTGTGATTCCGGTTCAGGATTATCTCTGCAGAGATAGTGAGGCTAGGATCAATACGCCTTCGACACTGGGAAATAATTGGGTATGGCGGTTGAAAAAAGGTGAGTTAAATGATACTCTTATAGAAGAGATACGTAAGATAACGAAACTATACGGTCGTCTGTAACAGTTTAGACATGTCTGAACTGTTACGGCCTTCTATCTCGTAAAGGACAGCATACCGAAGAGAAACTTCTATTAAAAATAAAATCGGCCCGGCGGAGCGTGTATGTCCAAAATACTGAATAAGGGCAGGGATCAGCATGGAGACAATTAAGGATATAGCCAGGATATGCGGGGTAGGAGTCAGCACCGTATCCCGTGCAATCAACAATCATCCGGATATCAATCCGGAGACGAAAGAGATGGTTATGCGGGTGATTAAGGAGCATAATTACATCCCTAACAACAGTGCAAGGAACCTGAAACGTTCCGATGCCAAAGCCATAGCAGTTCTGGTCAAAGGGATAACGAATCCCTTCTTCAATGACATGATAGGAATTATCGAACAGGAAACTCAGCGGAAGAAGTATACGTTTATCCTGCAGAGGGTGGAGGAACACGAGAACGAACTGGATGCGGCGATTGAGCTGGTCAAAGAAAAAAAATTAAAGGGAATTATCTTCCTGGGCGGCTTTATTACGCACTCCAGTGAGCATCTTGCACAGCTGGATGTCCCGTTTGTCCTGAGTACCTCAGGGATCGTCAATGAAGAGTCGGAGGAGGGACCGCTCTGGTCTTCCGTCTCGGTGGATGATTATGCCGAGAGCTATAAGATGACAGATTATCTGTGCAGGGCAGGACACAAAAGGATTGCAATTATATCTGCGGATAAAGAGGATGAAAGTATTGGTAAACTCAGGTTCGAGGGATATCTGAAGGCGCTGGAAGACAATCATATACAGCCGGATGAAGCGCTGATCTGCCATATGGACTACGTGACAGACAGCTATTCCATGAAGACCGGTTACCGTCTCATGAAGTCTCTGCTGGCGGAAAAGCAGGAGTTCACAGCGGTATATGCGATTGCTGACAGTCTTGCAATCGGGGCATGCCGTGCACTCACAGAGGCCGGTATCCAGATTCCGCAGGACTGTTCAGTGGCGGGATTTGACGGTCTGGAGATCGGGACATACTATACTCCGGCCCTGACGACCATCCGTCAGCCGGTAGAGAAGATGGCGAAGGTTACAATCGACCTGCTGTTTAACATAATACGGAAGAACGGGCAGCATAAAAAGGTTGTGCTTCCGGGAGAATTGCTGGTTCGGGAGTCTACCAGGGGATTGGTGTGAGGGACGCCTGCCGGGGCAATGTCTGCTGGTGAAAAGTCCATAAAGCAAGCGTTAGAAGCTGTTGAAGAAAACGGAAGGGGAAGAGAGGGCAGAATTTGCCTTACCAGGCAAATTCTGATGCCGCCTGCGGCGCGAATGCATCGGCATTCGGGCCAAATGCGGCAGGTACCTCTCTTCCCC
>BAIF02000094.1 GCA_000509105.1 Clostridiales bacterium VE202-21
GACTAAATCCCGATTTTATAAAAGTTATAGTTGAAATTCTTTGAGAATAGAGTATAATGATTACTGTAAAACCTGGAAAGGGGAGCTTGCATGAAGCAGGCTGAGAGTAAGCTGTATTGCTTAGACCCATAACCTGATTTGGATAATGCCAACGTAGGGATACATTGAACTGCATTTTATGCGGATATGCCTTATTTTGGTGTATCCGCATTTTTACATTCAAAATAACGATACACAGGAGGTAGGTACCATGATGAGAGAATGTTTTGACAAAGTTAGGGAAAAGTCACCGCTGGTGCATAATATTACCAATTATGTGACAGTAAACGATGTGGCGAACATCCTGCTCGCATGCGGCGGCAGCCCGATTATGTCGGATGAGCCGGAGGATGTGGTGGATATCACATCGATCTGCGGGGGACTCAATATCAACATCGGGACACTGAACCAGCGGAGCATCCGCAGTATGATCCTGGCGGGTGAGAAGGCCAATGAGCTGGGGCACACCGTGCTTCTGGATCCCGTGGGCGCAGGGGCCAGCAGTCTTAGGACCGGCACGGCGAAGGAATTGATGGCAAAGATAAAATTCGATGTAATCCGGGGAAATATTTCGGAGATCAAGACACTGGCCCAGGGGAGCGGTACGACAAAGGGAGTGGATGCAGATGTGGCGGATGCAGTGACGGAGGAGAACCTGGAGCAGGCGGCAGCCTTCGTAAAAGCCTTTTCAAAAAGCTGCGGCAGTATTGCAGCTGTGACCGGGGCAATTGATTTGGTCAGTGACGGAGAAACCTGTTATGTGATCCGCAACGGGCGTCCCGAGATGGGCAGGATTACGGGAACAGGGTGCCAGCTTTCCGGTATGATGACCGCCTTTATTACGGCGAATCCGGATCATAAGCTGGAAGCGGCTGCGGCTGCAGTCTGCGCTATGGGGCTTGCGGGAGAGACCGGATTTGCACGAATGCAGGACGGGGATGGAAATGCAACCTACAGGAACCGCATTATAGATGCTATTTATAACATGACGGGTGAAGAACTGGAAAGAGGTGCAAACTATGAAGTGCGGTAAGGAAGAGCTGCTCTTATATGCGGTAACAGACAGAAGCTGGCTGGGAGAGTCCACACTGTACCAGCAGGTGCAGGATGCTCTGGAAGGCGGCGCTACTTTTATCCAGCTGAGGGAGAAGGATCTGGAGACGGAGGCTTTTCTGGAGGAAGCCAGAGAGATTAAAGTGCTCTGTAAAAAGTATCAGGTTCCTTTTGTCATCAACGACAGTGTTGAGATTGCACTGGCCGTGGATGCGGACGGTGTGCATGTAGGCCAGAGCGATATGGAAGCTGGAGATGTGCGCAGGAGGCTGGGAGAAGATAAGATCATCGGCGTATCCGCCCAGACGGTAGAGCAGGCCCTTCTGGCACAGAAACACGGGGCCGATTACCTGGGGGTAGGGGCTGTCTTTCCTACCGGCTCTAAGGCGGACGCGATAGAAGTGGATATGGAAACGGTCAAGGCGATCTGCGGAGCAGTGGATATTCCGGTTATCGCAATCGGCGGCATCGGCGCGGGCAATGTCATGGAACTTGCCGGCAGCGGTATCTGCGGGATTGCAGTCATCAGCGCACTCTTTGCACAGCAGGATATTAAAGAAGCGGCGCGGGAACTGAAGACATTAACGGAAGCGATGGTAAAGGTGCCTTCTGAGGACGCAGCTGTATCCGGGCTTCAGGAGAAAAGATGAGGCGGATACAGGGGGCAGTATTTGATGTAGACGGAACACTTCTGGACTCCATGGAAATCTGGGAGAATCTCAGCGAGAGATATCTGGAATCCATGGGTGTGAAACCAGAGCCGGGACTGAGCAGAATCCTGAACACGATGAGTACAAGGCAGGGAACACAATATCTGATTGAACACTATGGACTGCAGCTGGATATCCGGCAGGCCATGGAGGGGATCAATAAAATGCTGTACGGGTTCTACAGCTGCGAAGCCCCTCTCAAAGAAGGCGTGCCGGAATGCCTGGAAGAACTGAAAAGGCAGAAGATTCCTATGATTGTTGTGACGTCCAGTGACCGCGTGAATGTAGAAGCAGCGTTCACAAGACATGGAATTCTGTCCTATTTTCAGGAGATCCTGACCTGTTCGGAGATGCATACAGATAAGACAAAGCCGGATATTTTCCTGGAAGCGGCACGAAGGCTGCAGGCAGCCCCAGTAGATATCCTGGTTTTCGAAGATGTTCTGCATGCCCTGAAGACGGCAGGAAAAGCAGGCTTTCAAACTGCTGCCGTCTACGACAGATACAGTGCCGGACAGGAGAAGGAAATTAGAGAAACAGCCGATTATTATCTGAAAACATTTAAGGAATTCAGTACCTGCGCAGCAAAGTGCACGGCACGGGCTGAACAGTAACTGAATTCAGACAGGCCACCAAGAAAAGGAAAGCAATAAACCCAGCGGCAGACCGGGGGCACCACTCTCTGCCGCTCTATAAAATTAATGCAGACATAAAGAAAGGAAACAAAGATCATGAGAACAGCATTAACAATCGCTGGAAGCGATTCCAGTGGAGGCGCCGGCATCCAGGCAGATATTAAGACGATGACAGCAAATGGCGTGTACGCCATGAGTGCAATCACCGCGCTTACCGCTCAGAATACGACCGGCGTAACAGGAATAATGGAAGTAACACCAGAATTTTTAAAGGAGCAGATGGACTGTATTTTTACAGATATCCGGCCGGATGCAGTGAAGATCGGGATGGTATCATCATCTCCGCTCATAGAGGCGATTGCCGGCAAGCTGCTTGAGTATCGGGCAGAACACATTGTTCTGGATCCGGTTATGGTAGCCACGAGCGGTTCCAGGCTGATCAGCGAAGACGCTGTGCAGACACTGCAAGAAAAATTGATTCCTCTGGCAGAGGTAATCACGCCAAATATACCGGAGGCAGAGGTTCTTTCGGGCATGCAGATTCTGTCAGAAGAGGACATGGAAAAAGCCGCAGCAGCAATCAGTACCAAATATCAGTGTGCGGTGCTTTTAAAAGGCGGCCACGAGTTAAACGACGCAAATGATTTATTATACAGCAGTGGAAGCGCCCACTGGTTTTATGGTAAGCGGATTGAAAATCCGAACACGCACGGCACCGGATGCACGCTTTCCAGCGCCATTGCCTCCAATTTGGCAAAAGGATTTCCGATGGAGCAGGCAGTAGAACGCGCAAAAGATTATATATCCGGCGCCCTGGGGGCCATGCTGGATCTGGGGCAGGGCAGCGGGCCTATGAACCACGGATTTGCAATAGATGGCTGCTTTACGGCGGAGGCATCAGCAGCAGAAATGGAGGTGGGCTAAACATGAAAACAAAACGAACATCTATTTTTGAAAACGGATTGATCTGGTTTGGCGCAGGGGTTTCAATTGCTGAGATCCTGACGGGGACCTACCTGGCTCCTCTGGGGTTTTCTAAGGGACTGCTCGCCATTATACTGGGCCACGTCATTGGCTGTACCATGCTTTTCCTGGCCGGCCTGATCGGGGCTAAAACCAGAAAGAGTTCGATGGAAACCGTTAAGATGAGCTTTGGACAGAAGGGAAGCCTTTTGTTTTCTATCCTGAATGTGCTCCAGTTGGTGGGCTGGACATCTATCATGATATATGACGGAGCCCTGGCTGCCAATGGCGTTGTGAAGACGGGTGCCTGGGTATGGTGCCTGGTGATTGGAGCGCTGATTATCCTGTGGATCGCAATCGGGATAACAAATCTTGGAAAGATTAATACAGTGGCAATGACTGCCCTGTTTATCCTGACCCTGATATTATGCAAGGTGATTTTTTTTGGAGGCGGAGCCCCGGAATGATCAGTCCGGAGGGGATGACATTTGGAGCGGCGGTAGAGCTTTCCGTTGCCATGCCGCTGTCCTGGCTGCCGCTGATCAGCGACTATACACGTGAGGCGGCAAAGCCGGTGAAAGCAACCGCGGTCAGTGCCATTGTCTATGGGATCGTAAGCTGCTGGATGTATACCATAGGTATGGGGGCCGCTATCTTTACCGGCGAAGGAAATATTGCCTCCATCATGGTGAAGGCGGGACTGGGCATTGCAGGGCTTCTGATCATTATTTTCTCTACGGTTACAACCACGTTTTTGGATGCATACTCTGCGGGGGTATCCAGCGAATCTATTATCAAAGGAATCAGCCCCAAGCAGGTGGGAATCGTGGTGACAGTAATTGGAACCGCGGCGGCAATTGCATTCCCCATGGATGATATTACAGATTTCCTCTACCTGATCGGTTCTGTATTTGCTCCAATGATCGCCATCCAGATAGCAGATTTCTTCCTGTTGAAAAAGGACGAGAGCAGCAAAGCAGTAAATGTGCCGAATCTGGCTATATGGGTCATCGGATTTCTGGCATACAGAGGCTGATGCATGTTGATATGCCCGTGGGCAACACGCTGCCGGATATGCTGATCACGATAGTAATCTGCTTTGCAGTCAGAAAGGTTGCACTCTTGGGAAAAAACACCTATAATGTGAATAGTGAGAATCCGTAGTCATTGTTTACAGGTTTGACTGTGAACGGTAAAAAAGGGATAATCGGCAGCCTGGAGACAGGCTGCCGGTTCAATTATAATGAGGTGGAAAAGAATGAGGATAAGTGCAGCATGTATCCAGTGCATGGTGGATAAACAGTCGGAAAACATAAAGGATTTTGAGGATGAGCAGATAAAATCAGCATATCTGAAGGAAGTCCTCCGCATAATTGGCAGCAGCAGGGAAGAGGACACGACACCCGTTTTGTCGGCTTGTGTACAAAAGGCATATGAAAAATATTTTGGGAAAAGTGTGGATTACAGCCCAATCAAGCATTCTTTTAACAAAAAAATGCAGCTGGCGGAGGAGGGTATCAGGAAAGAAATCGAAGCGGCTGAAGACCCGCTTTCCTGCGCCCTTTCATTTGCAAGAACAGGGAATTACATAGATTTTGGCGCCCTGCGGGAAGTGGAAGGCTCGGTTCTGGATATGCTGGTGCGTGAGGCGGGTAAAAAACAGGTTGATAAGGATACGCTGAAACGCTTTGAAGGGGATTTGGAGAAAGGCGGCAGCCTGGTATATCTGACCGATAACTGCGGTGAGATCGTATTGGATAAGCTGCTGATCGAATTTTTGAGGAAGCAGTACCCGGATCTTCGGATTACAGCAATTGTAAGAGGAGAGGCGGTAATCAATGATGCAACTGTTGAGGACGCAAAAGAGACCGGCCTGACAGATGTCGTGCCTGTAATAGGAAATGGAACTGCTATCCCGGGAACATCCCTTCGTGATATCAGCGATGAGGCCTCACAGCTGATTCACGGTGCTGATATGATTATATCCAAAGGGCAGGGAAATTTTGAGTCGCTTCATGGATGCGGGCTGAACATTTATTATCTTTTTCTCTGCAAATGCGACTGGTTTGTTCGGCGTTTCCGGATGGAGAAAAACGGAGGGATATTTATACACGAAAGCGCGCTTGGAGCGGACGGTATCTATATTGCAAAGTAGAAGTAAAATTCTTGTAACAGTTCAGAGCAGCCTGAACTGTTACAAATTCTTTCAAATTACAATTTGTTTTTTCGGATGCACGGACCGAAGAACTCTTTTTCATGAGGGTTCTTCGGTCCGTATGATATATACCTATAAGAATTTTGTACGGCTCTGCAGGCCTGTCATCTGAGAAGCCACCCTATGAATCGTACTGATCCATCCACTCATTCAGGAGTGCACAGTACTTCTCATTTTCTTCCACAAAGCACATATGCCTGCATCCGTCAAATAATTCCCAACGTGAATTCGGAATCAGATCATACATAGTCTTGGCTACAAGCGGGGTGCATAGGTCATTTGTACCGCTGATTATCAGTGCAGGTTCCTTCATATCTACAATCTTATCCCGGTATTCCCATCCGCCCAGGCTGCCAGTGGGGTTGTATTCATTCGGCCCCCAGCCTGCCACATAAGCCTCGGTTCCGGACTTTTTCGGACGGCGCAGGCATTCCGGTGAGTCTTCAGTTACGGCTCCTGCACAGTGAAGCAGCATAAATCTGTCATTTGCGGCCAGATATGCCGGATCATCAAAATCACCGGTCTCTTCCGCCTTTGCAATTGCATCCTGATCCTCCTGTGACATAAACTTGATCATACGGTGCTGTTCGTGAGCCCACAGTTCTGCAGCAGGCAGCGTGCTGGATAGTATAACAGATTTAACCCCCTGCGGCTTATAATCGCAGAGGTATTCGATTGCGAGCATTCCTCCCCAGGATTGTCCAAGCAGATGCAGTTCGTCCAGACCGAGATGTTTTCTCAGCTCAATCAGCTCGTTGTCCCATGTTTCGGAACACCATAACTTTGGATGCCCGTCTACATAAGAATTGCCGCAGCCAATCTGATCGTAGGAGATGATGGCGCGCCCTTCCTCAGCAAGCTTGTCCAGCACCTCAAAATAGTTGTGTGTGGAACCGGGCCCGCCGTGCAGTAAAACGAGCGGTTTCTTATTACCTTTGCATTCCCCGACAATACGGTAATAAGTCTGATACCCGAGATAAGGCATATAACCTTCAATGACTTTCATATAAGTTCCTCCTTGCCGGTTTTCGGCTTTTTCATACTTTTCGATTATAACAGACATAACAGGCACTTTCAATTCGGACTATGTGGATTCTTTCACAATCTCTATGGGAAGTAATATCTGAAATGGAATTAAGTGGAAGAAATCGTCAAAAGGCCTGTATTTATGCGGATGCATTCGAAATTTTTTATTATTTTCTTTAAATGCTACATCAATTTGCCTGTGCTTGCAAGGGGGCGTCCTATATTCTGTTGTTTAAACCCGCAAAATTCCAGTGAATGCTTCCGCTTGTAACCGTCAAGGCAAAAGTGACTGTCACAGCTGATTGACAGAGGGAATCGGAAGTGATAGAATCAGTGCAACATGAGGTTGAGCGGAAGGCTGCATTTATGGTTATCGCAATCATAGCGGTCACTTTTTTTAGTTTTTAAAGGAGGGAAGACAATGAGTAAAAAGATTTTAGTACTTGGTGGAAGCTATTTTACAGGAAGAGTATTTGTCATGGTGGCATCCCAAAAGGGGTATGAGCTGACGGTAGTGAACAGGGGGAGATTCTCCGTTAAGTCCTATGAGAATGTAACAGAATATGCTTGTGACAGGCATGACTATCAGACGGTGTCCAAACTTCCGCTGGAAAAAGAATATGATGCGGTGGTGGATTTTTGTGCATATGCTCCTGGGGATATTGAGAATTTGTGGAGCTACCTGCCGTGCAGCGTCCGCAGATATATCTATATCAGTACTGCAGATGTACATGAGAAGACAGCAGGAATAAGGAATGAAGAGTCCCCAATGATGAGCGAAGGGGGAGCAGACCAGGTACAAAGCTATACATACAACAAAATGCTCTTAGAAAAAGAATTATTTGTAAGCACAAGGCAGCATGATGCAGAATATGTAGTCCTGCGTCCCACATTTATCTACGGTCCGTTCAACTACGCGCCCAGAGAATCCTATTATATTAAGAAGATAATAGAGGGAACGTCCCTCCCGGTGCCGAAAGAAACTTCGGGTAAGTTCCAGATGGTCTTTGTAAAAGACGTGGCAAATGCGATTGTAAGCTGTATAGAAGAAGAGAAGGCGGCGAATCAGGCCTACATTCTGAGCGCCCCGGAAGTATTGGACTATCAATCATTCATCCGGCTGCTAAAAAGCATCAGTGATCTGCCGTTTACAGTAGAGGAACTGCCGCTCAAAGAGATTATAGAAAAAAATATCCCCCTGCCATTTCCACTTACCGAAGCGGATAATGAATTATTTACCGGTGAAAAAATCACAAAAGACCTTCCATTCCAGTATAGCAGTCTGCAGGAAAATATGAAGTTTACATACGAGAACTTTCGCTCTGTGTATCAGAAATAAAAGCGTTTTCAGTAAATCTCCAAATAGACATCCCAAAAGAAGCCGCCAAAGGTGACAGTTCAGCCCTGCCTGAACTGTCACCTTTAAGTGACGGCCTCTGGGTAATAGATACGGGCTATTCTCTATATTAGCGGCAGAGAATACCTGTTTTTTTATGATATAGGAAATTTTTCCTGTTCCTGTAATAAGTCTGCAATATGTGGAGAGTATGATCGCTTTGTAAGGGGGAGTTCCTCTTTACGTGCTGCACAATAGGAAGTTATAATAAGCAGAAAGGAGAGTATATTTATGAAGGCAAAATGGAGCAGGTACAAAGTTGCACTGATGGCAGCAGGGCTTGTGATCTGTATGACGGCTGCGTTGGGGGCAGGGATCGGCTGGTCTAATTCTATGGCAGAAAAGGATGTGGTTCAGGCAGCATCGAAGGAAGTTGAGGAAAGTTTGACGGACGGAGAAGTCACATATTCACCTGGCTGGAAGGATACTGATTTGTATTGCGACTTTGTGGATGATGCAGATCTTGGGCGGAAAACATGTGAGAAGTTCGGCAAGGATTTTGAGACGCTGACTATGGGCGAGGTTACACGGGATATGACGAATTATGAGGAAGCGCTCTGGCTTCTGAAGAATATCGGCGGCTGTCCGTTGTATGCGAAACATGCGGAGAAAAAGGAGGACGGTACGACACAGTGGTCGCTGGAAGCTTACATTGGGGATATTTATGCATTTTCCGGGGCTGAAAAAGTAATCGAGCAGTTCTGCCGGGAAAAAAGTATCAACGGAGACACAGCAGTTGTCTCAAATCTTTCCGAAGAGGAACTGATTGAAATTGGTATCAGGGCTTATAATACATCGGACCATCCCAAGTAAACGGTCTTCCTTTAAGTAACAGGTGTATAAAAACGGAATGAGAAGAGGAACATCAATGGCAGATATTTTGATTGTTGAGGATGATAAGAGCATTAATGAATTGATCAGGCGTACCGTCCGCATGACCGGACACAGGGGGCTTCCTGTCCATGATGGACGGGAGGCCTTAAAGGCCGTTGACCAGAAGGTTCCGGATTTGATTCTGCTGGATATGAATCTGCCTGACATCAGCGGATTTGAACTTTTGAAGCAGTGGAAACAAATTCCGGTGATCTGCGTGACTGCCAGGGGAGAGATAGAAGACAGGGTGAGAGGCCTCAACGGCGGGGCAGAAGATTATATTGTGAAGCCCTTTGCAGTAGAGGAACTTGTAGCCAGAATCCAGGCTGCTCTGAGACGCCAGCACAAGGAACAGACATATTACCGGCTGGGCAGCGTGGAAGTGGATACGGCGAAGGCTGCAGCCAGGAAAGACGGAATACCGGTAGAGCTGACAACCAGGGAATATGAACTTCTGAAGGTGCTCCTGGAGAATAAAAATATCGCACTGTCCAGGGACCGGCTTCTGGATCTGGCGTGGGGGATAGACTACTGTGGGGATGACAGGACTGTGGACGTACATATTCGGCGTCTGCGGCAGAAACTGGGGATGGAAGACTACATCAGGACCATATTCAAATACGGTTACCGATTGGAGATATAACATGCAGTTATGGAAGAAAAACTTTCTGGTTACATTTATGATGTTCCTGTTTATTATCTACGGAAGCCTGCTTCTTCTCCATGGCCTTCTCTACAGGAATGAGCTGGAACAGTGGATGGCCCGGGCCGTCTCGGGAGAAAAGGGAATTGCGCTTTTTCTGCGGGAAATCCAAACTGATGAAGGTGATACATCACGAATCAATCAGTCGTCGGTGTTACGGAGTTATATGCTCTCGGGTGTGAAACTGAGAGTGGAACAGGATGGAAGAATCCAAGCAGACCTTTTACCGGCGGATCTGCCCAACGATAAACCTGTACAGATCATCGAACATCAGAATATCCCCTATGTGCTGATTCAGGACAGACTGGTAAATGCGGGATCGGTTACAAAAATTGCATATATGGAAAGTATGGCTCCCCTGCAGCAGAATCAGCAGCGGCGTGCGCTTTTCATGGCTGGGATGGGGGTACTTCTGTCTGCAGTTGTGGGTGGAATGCTGTACTTTACGATGAAACGGATCAACCGGCCCGTCAGCCGGATCGCCCACGAGTTAAGGACTCCGCTCACGGGAATCCAGGGGTATGCGCAGTACCTGATGCTTGGAAATCTAAGTGAAGAGGATCGCTTTTTTGCGGCGCAGCAGATGGAACAAAGTGCGCGGGAAATGAATGATATCGTCGAAAAATTGTTGATTATGGGCGGCGTGCGGGAAGGCAGGGTTCTGATGCAGAAGATAGATCTGGCACACATGTTAAATGATATTCAGAGCCTGTACCCATACATTGAGGTGAATTGCATGCGGGATTTCCTGCAGGGCGACAGGACACTGGTACGGTGTATGCTGGAAAATCTGATTCAGAATGCGGCCGCCGGGGGCAGTCGGGTGAGAGTCAGTGCGGATGCTTACCGAATCACTGTGTGGAATGACGGCCAGGCAGTCAGCGGAAAGAAGCTGAAATGGATGAACAGAAGCCAGGGGACTCCGGCATCTTATACAGACCGGCATGGGTTTGGTATCAGCCTTTGTCATGACATTGCCGGTGTGCATGGCTGGAAATTGTTTTATAGATCAACTGAGGCAGATGGAACGACGGCGGAGATCCTGCTGTGAATCCGGGGAAAGAACGGGAAAACGATTTGTCCATAGTTTTTTTCTATGCCAATCTATATAAAATGTATATTACCTGATAATGTTCTTTTCATGCTATACTCCTTTCACACTTAGAGGGAAAGGAAAATTAGCCATGAAAACAACAGAAATATTTAAAAAACATACAGTTTTGTCTTTTGAGGTTTTTCCACCGAAACGAACGGGGGCCGTAGATACCATTTACAGTACCCTTGAGGAATTGCAGAAGCTGCATCCGGATTTTATCAGTGTTACCTATGGGGCGGGAGGGAGCGAGAACTGCAAAGCAACTCTTGAGATTGCAGCGGCTGTTAAGAATAATTACCACATCGAGAGTGTGGCGCATCTTCCGTGTATTGGCCTGAGCAAAGAGGATGTTTTATCGCAGATCCGGCATTTTAAGGAGGCAGGGATAGAAAATATACTGGCTCTTCGGGGCGATATCCCAAAGGACGGAGAGATGAGCGGAGACTTTCGGTATGCCGGCGAGCTGATCGCTTTCATCCGGGAACGCTGCAGCTTTAACGTGATAGCGGCCTGTTACCCGGAGGGGCATACAGAATCGGAAACTATTGCAGCGGACATCCGTAACCTGAAAACAAAAGTGGATGCCGGTGCAGATCAGCTGATCACACAGCTGTTTTTTGACAATGATTATTTTTACAGATTTAGGGAAAGATGTTCTCTGGCCGGAATCCATGTACCAATACAAGCCGGGATCATGCCGGTTGTCAATAAAAAACAGATCGAGCGCATGGTATCGCTGTGCGGTGTGCATCTGCCCCGCAAGTTTACCGCAATGATGGAGCGCTACGAGCATAATCCGGAAGCGATGCGCGATGCGGGTATCGCCTACGCGGCAGACCAGATCATAGATCTGACGGCACAGGGCGTTGACGGGATTCATTTGTATACAATGAATAATCCTTACATAGCCGCGAAGATATATGAAGCGGTACACCGGGTGCTTGCAGCATAGCCGGAAGATACAGTTGCTACTGCAGCACAGGATATCCGTATTCTCCGATCAATTTTTTCAACTCTGCGATATACTTTTTGGCGGCAGAGCTCAAGGGCGCCTTTTTGTTTGTGATGAGGCCTACACGCATGATTTCCCCAGTTTTTAATTTGACGGAAACGATATGATCACCGTTTAAATCACTGCTTAACACGCCGGTACAGATCGTATAGCCATTGAGTCCGATCAGCAGGTTGAACAGAGTTGCCCTGTCGCTGACATGTATGATTTTCCGGCGGGGTTCCGTACTTAGAATCTCCTCCGAAAAATAGAAGGAGTTGTATGTTCCCTGTTCAAATGTTAGGAAGGGATAGGGCTCCAGGTCTTCCAGAGTGACCCCTTCTGCTGCGGCAAGCGGATGGGCAGCGCTGACAAATACATGGGGGTGGGCATGAAAAAGCGGTGTAAATTCCAGCTGGTTTTCCCTGAGCAGCTTCTGTAATACTTTTTGATTGAAATCACTGAAATAAAGAACACCTACCTCACTCCGGTAATTGGACACATCCTCGATAATTTCATAAGTTCTCGTCTCACGCAGTGTAAATTCATATTCCTCCGCATCCAGAGACGCAATCAGATTAACAAAAGCGTTGACTGCAAATGCATAATGCTGCGTGGACACGGAGCAGAGCTGCTTGGCCGGCTTCCTGTCTGTATATCTTATCTCCATCAATTCCGTTTGTTCAATAATCTGCCGTGCATAGGAGAGAAACTCCGTGCCGTCCGCGGATAAAGAGATTCCTTTGGGTGTGCGGTAAAAAATCTCGATGCCATATTCCTGTTCCAGTTCTTTCACGGCAGCAGACAGACTGGGCTGGGAAATAAAAAGCTGCCGTGCGGCTTCCGTAATGGAACCGCATTCTACAATCTTAATTATGTATTTTAACTGTTGAATCGTCATAATATCACCTCATATTGAGAACATTCTAAAACAAAATGAAGGAAAACACAAGGGAAGTGATGCATCCGGGGAGAGGTCGTTACTGTACAAGCCCGAAAGGTGTGAACAGTAACGAAAGTTTCTCTGCTGCCTGCCATGCCAGTAGCCGGGATTCTTGAAGCATTTTTATAAAATATCATATGTTGCGCCTCTGTAACCAAACTGTGTTCTTCCGCATAAAATAACATTAGGGAACGAGATCAGGCCATCATAGAGGAGAATAAATTATGCAGGATCAGCAAAGATTCAGTAATGTTACAAAATCATACCTCTGCTGCTTTTATGGGATATTGGAGGAAATGATTGAGAATATGACAGGCGCAGAGCTTACGGACAGCCTTTCGCACAACTTCATTGTTCAGATGATTCCACATCACAAAGCAGCGATTGAAATGTCACAAAATTTGCTGCAGTATACCACTTGCGTGCCGTTACAGGATATTGCCTTAAATATCATTGAAGAACAGACAAAAAGCATCGGGAATATGCAGAATATACTCCAGTGCTGCAGCAAAGCGCAGAATTCACAGCAGGATATATGCCTATATCAAAATGCCTTTCAGCAGATTACGCAGACGATGTTCAGTAAAATGGAGAATACTTGTGCATCCAATAACATCAATGCGGATTTCATGCGTGAAATGATCCCGCACCATCAGGGCGCGATTCAAATGTCTCAGAATGTCCTTCGCTTCGATATCTGTCCGGAGCTGGTTCCCATTCTGCAGGCTATCATAACATCACAGCGTGAGGGTGTAAATAAGATGGAGCGGCTGCTCCGTTGTATCTGAATTTAATAAAGTGTAAAGGGGGATTCCGGCCGCGGGGATTACATGGTTACTGCCAGACTATGACATGTACCTTGGAATCTCCCTTTTGTGTTCCTCTTGACTTTTGCAGGATGGAGGTGTAATATTATGAAATCCTACAAGTGTAAGATTAAGGAGGCGGCATGAGCAAAAAAAAAGCGGCTGTTATAATTATAACAGTGATATTAGCCTTTACGGGCAGTATGCTGATCTGGGAAATGGGAAAAACTCAACGGGATCCAGAACCGGAGTCTGCGGATGAAGAGGCTGTTGATATAAGGATGCTTCGTCCGGATGAGCGGGAGAGCACGAAGGATATGGAGCCGGTTTTGGTTTCGATGAGCCAAGAGGAAAAGAGCAGGATTCGTGAGACAGTTCTGCAGGCGGTGGAAGGCTGCGGTGATATTTACCAAAGTGTGGATAAGGGCAGCGCGGATAATGTTGTGCTGAAGGAGGAGGATAGGCACCGGCTGACAGACTGCCTTGCCGGCCAGGGATATGCTTCGTCCTGCAGTTCCAATGATTATAATATGCGAGGTGCAGAGGCTTTGGATGAAGTGCTGAGGCAGGCAGAGCTGGGGAAGTCAGTGTCAACGGAGTTTTTTACAGTTACCAAAAGCGGTACGTTTGAGTGGAGACGGTTGGAATTTGATGCAGGTGAGCTGGTGATGACCTATGCTTCGGCAGCGTGGGAAAAAGGCAGGGGTCCGAATATTTCCTATATGGAAAAGGTTCAGATGTATGACTGGAGATATACGGAAAAGGGCTGGCTTATGCTGGAGAAAGCAAAGTCCAAAAACCATGAATTGGACATGCACAGCATGTACCGTGTACTGCCCCTTACAGAAGAGTGCAGGGAGTACTGCAGAAATTATATTGAGCCGGTAAAATATAAAGCAAGCAATCTTTTCCTGACGGAATGGGATGAAGGATCCATGGATAAGATTGTGTTCAATGATGTATTTGATATATTATATGAGATGGAACACGGGCAGGCTTACGATGACCGGCAGAGCCCGGGAAAGGTACCCGCTGCACTGTATGAGGCCGTAATAACATCCTGGTTTCCGATATCAGCGGAGAAGCTGCAGCAGATGCCGGGCTATCATGAAGAAGAGAAAAGCTATGACTGGACGGCTGTGGGACTATGGAATACGTCACATCAATCGCAGCAGGTACCTGAGGTTGTAGAGGTCAGACATCATCAGGATGGAACCGTGACATTGGTGGTGGATGCAGTATATATTCTGGAGGGGCAGGACGCCGCATTTACACACGAAGTGACGATGAAGCCTGATGAAAGCGGACATATGAAGTATGTGGGCAATCATATCCTGGCGGGCGGAAAAGAGAGTATTTCTGACTACATACCAAGGATGGACTATGAGTAAAAGGTAAAAAATAAGCTGATATAATGATTAGATTCAAACTGCGAAATGTCTTTCTATAACGGCGGGAGCAGAAATCTGGCACTATAGATATACACAGGGTGGATACAAAAAGGAGCAGGCATAATGATAAAGAATAGAATAAAAAAATGCTGCAGAAGTGGACTGTTTATGTTGGCAGGTTTTATACTCTCTTTGTCCGGCTGTCAGGGACAGAAGGAGCCGGACCTGGAAGGCAGTCCGGTTCAGTCCGGTGTGGACACGCATGATACGAATGAAAAACCAGACGGCCGGAAGGAACTGGAAGACAAAGAGACTCTCCGTGAGGCAGAAAATGCTGCCAGCCTGTATGAAAAAATATACAGGGAAGCGCGGGACAGCCAGGCACTGGACAGTCTGGCAACGAAGGAGAAGATCTTAAAAAAGCTTGGAGATGCTGGATATTCTGCTGTGGATTGGGACAATCAACTGGACATGTACAATTTTGAATCCATAAAAGACTTCTGTACCCGTGCGGTACAGGGGGAATCCGGCGATACAGTACTGTTGCGCCTGCTGGATGACGGAGGCCTGATTTGGTACAGCCTAAAGTCCGGTAAAAAAGAACTGAAGATAGACCGGTATGCCGTATCCTGGGCAGACGGTGAACCTGCTGCCTCTTACCTGGATACATTTACAGCCTGTACTTGGAGTTATACGGAGAAAGGTTATTTATTATTTGAAAAATACCAGCCTCCGGGCTATGACGGTCCAACCGGCCATCATGCAGTGCGAATAGAACCGCTGGATCAGGAATGCCGGGAGTTGAACAGAAAATACATTCTGCCGGTAGGGTATGAGGACAACAATCTGTTTTTAACAGACTGGTCAGAAAATGATTATGGTGAACTTAGTTTTGAAGATTTGTATGAAAAACTTTACGGGATAGAACAGGGACGCCAGGCCAATGTACACGATGATGAAATACAAGCAACGCAGCAGGAATTTGCGGAAGTGATGCAGCCCTGGCTCCAGGTAGATGAAGCAGTACTGCAAATCATGTCAGCATTTGATGCGGGTGAAGGAAGCTATAAGTGGAAAGTGCGCGGTATGGGAGACTTTCCTTCCTGCATTCTGCCGGTTCCGGAGGTGACCTCATACAGAGAAAATGGGGACGGCACTCTTACGTTAAAAGTGGAGGCCGTCTGGGAAGACGAAAATACAGATTGTGCCTTTACACATGAGGTGACTGTGCGCCCAAAAGGAGATGAGAAGTTTCAATACGTATCGAATCACATCCTTGCAACTCCGGATCAAAAAATCCCTCCATATATAAAAAGGAACGGAGAATAAGATATTAGGATATTTAGGATATCCGTCCTTGTACTTGCGGGCCGGATTTTGTATAATAATCTGTATATGAAAATACTGAAATAGATTGGCGGACAGGAGTCCGGCAAAGAAAGCGAGGGAGTCATGAAGGTATTGAATTTAGGTTCTTTAAATCTGGACTACGTTTATTCGGTTGACCATATGGTGTTACCAGGTGAAACGCTGAGTTCTTATGGAATGGAGACATTTTGCGGGGGCAAGGGGCTTAATCAGTCTATCGCGCTTGCCAGGGCGGGTGCAGAGGTATATCATGCCGGACTTGTAGGAGACGGCGGGGAGATTCTGATCGATACCTGCAGAGAAGCGGGCGTGCACACAGACTTTATCCAAAAACTGGAGGGACCGTGCGGACATACCATAATCCAGGTAGACAAAAACGGTCAGAACTGCATCCTGTTATACGGCGGATCAAACCAGAAGATGACAAAAGAATACATAGATACAGTTCTCGGACATTTTGACAAAGGGGACATTCTCTTGCTGCAGAATGAGGTCAACCTGGTGGACTACATGATCGATCAGGCCTATGCAAAACAGATGATGATCATTCTGAATCCGTCCCCTTATAACAGTGCCCTGGATACCTGTGACTACTCCAAAGTGTCTATGTTCCTTATGAACGAAATAGAAGGAGCACAGGTAACCGGAAAGCAGGAGCCGGAAGAGATCCTGCAGGAGCTGAGAAAACGGTATCCTACAGTAAAAACCGTACTCACACTCGGAGGTGACGGCGCAGTTTACCAGGACGGTGACAGCATATGCCGACAGGCAATCTTTCCCGTAAAAGCAGTGGATACCACCGCGGCCGGAGATACCTTCACGGGATATTTCATCACATCCATCATAGAAAAAATGGAACCGTCCGAGGGGCTGAAGCTTGCGGCAAAAGCATCCTCAATCGCGGTATCCCGGGCGGGGGCAGCTGCCTCCATCCCGGCACGCGCAGAGGTGATGGTTTAAGGGGGCGGTATTAGTGGGTGAGCCCCTCCCGGCAGGGAGATCTTTTTTTACCGATTGGATGCGTCAAGCTAAGTGAAAGGCGGGCCTGGTTCCCGCGGCGGGCAGGATATTGAAATGGCATACACCTCCC
>BAIF02000093.1 GCA_000509105.1 Clostridiales bacterium VE202-21
GAGATTCCGGAATCCATGTTCCTGTTTGCAGGAGGGATTGACGACGTGACAGAGAAGTACGCCCAGGGGCAGACCGCATAAGGGAGGCCCGGAAGCGGACCGTGTGCAGAAGGAGGCTTAGGGCGGATGGCAGCAAAAAGTTTTTTATTAAAGATTGTAACTCCGCAGCAGTTATTCTATTCCGGGGAAGTGGAGATGGTCGTGGTAGAGCAAGCCTCGGGGCAGGAGGCTACATGGCAGGGCACAGCCCGGCCCTGAAGCGCCTGGAAAAGGGAGAGGTAAAGATCCGGGAGGCAGAGGGGAAAGAGCCCCGCATTGTGCAGATCCCGGGGGGGCATATCCATGTGGGGAAGACCATGGCAGTCTATACCAGATATGCCAGCTGGAAGGCGGAGGAATAAAACATAAGACGCCCTGATATCATAAAAGGTATCAGGCGCGTCTTTTCACTATTGATTAGAGGGGAAACAGTTCGTTTAAAAGAACCTGAGCCTCAATACTTTTATTACGATTCATGCAGCGCCCGAAGGCGCGCGGAAAGGAGATTTATATGAGTTTTTTGATATTTATTTCACCACTTTTATTGGGAATTCTGGGCAATGTATTTTACAATGTAGTAGGAAAATCGACACCTGAGAAAATAAATCCTTTTGTTTCTCTTGCAGTTACCTACTGTATGGCACTTCTGGTTTGTATTGCCCTGTTCCTTATGACAAGCAGAGAAAAAAATCTGCTTGCTGCGGCCGCTGAAGCAAATTGGACGTCCTATTGTCTGGGAGTGTGTATTGTGTTTGCTGATCTTTCGCTCATTTTATTATTCAGAGCCGGCTGGGATATCAGCATTGGATCTTTGATAGCTAATATTGCCTGCTCAGTAATTGTTGTAATCATTGGTGTGTTTTTTTTTGGAGAAAGTATCACCGCGATGAAAATTACTGGTGTAATTGTCTGCGCGGTTGGACTTTATATCATAAATTCCCCTGAAAAGGCCGCAAGAAAAAAAATATAACCTAATGTCACATTTACAATGGAGGATAAAATATGAAAGATACAAAAAAAGTTACAAAATTAAATTATCTGGCTCCAGCAATCTTAATGGTTGCCTCTCGTGTTCCTTATATGATTATTCAGAAGGTTACACCAGAAACCATCGATCCTTATGTTTCTCTTTGTCTGTGCTATGGTGTGTGTCTTGTCGTTGTAATTGGAATGTTTTTTTTAACGAAAAAAGGGCAAAACTTTATGTTGGAATTGAAAAAAATCAACTGGACTGCACCTGCACTTGGCATATGCCTTGTATGTATGGACGTATCCGTACTGCTGATGTTCCGTATGGGGTGGAATCTCAGTGTTGGAAGTGTCTTATTATATGTATTACTGGCAATTGCCCTGGTGATTGTTGGAGCCGTTTTCTATAAAGAAAAAGTTACCCTTAAACGGTTGGTCGGCATAATTATGTGTATTGTCGGCGTTATTTTAATTTCAGAAATATAGGTCACAGGGCTCTTCTTTGTGGTGGTAATTCAAGCGGTATTCTCTGGGAGAAAGACCTGTGGCTTTTTTAAACACTGTGCTGAAATAGGAATAATTTTCATAACCCACGCTTGTCGAAACCTCGTAGACCATGAGATCAGTGGAGGATAACAATTGCTTTGCCTTATTGATGCGTAAAAGAGTAAGATAATTGACAAATGTTATCCCCACTACTTTTTTAAATATGAGACTCAGATAACTGGGTGATATATGTATGGATTTCGCTACAGAAGATAAGGAACAATCAAAATCCATGTAATGATTGTCCAGGTAATCCTTAGCCTGATTAAGTATCATCTGCTGCTGGTTTCTGCGGGATACGTCGAAGGATGCTTCTGAAAAAGCTGGTTTATCCGGCTTTGGCTCAAGGCTTTGTACCGGCGTGGATTTTTCATTGCCCGTCACAAACATGTCAATGTCCAACAGCGAGCAGATGCCGTCGCCGACGCAATTCCGCAATAAATTAAAATCAAAAAACCTCTCATCTACCAAAAGAACTTTCATATTCTCTCACCTCTCATTTTACATCAATTTCCTCGTAGTTAATTGTAGATATAATGTCTAACATTCTGCAAAATTGCTGGATCTCTTCCTCGGAAAAATTTTCTTGGATTCGTGCGATCGCTTCATTGTCCTGCCTGCGGTAGACTTTGTATTTCAGTACCGCTTCCTCATTGACAGTTAAGATGTTCTGTCTGCGGTCATCAGGATCCGGTACTTTCAGCACCAGCCCCTGACGGATCAATGCATTGATTTTTAGCGTAATGGCAGGTTTTGAGACCTGGAGTAAATTTGCAATTCTGGAAGCCGTACATTTTCCCTTCATTGAAAAAATAAGCTCCAGATAGAGCAGGCTGTTATAGGTAAGAGTCTCATCTACAAACTGCTTGTTCATCAGTCGCAGGTCACATAAAACTGTACTGTAATAAAATGCATCCAAAGCCGTTTTTAAATCCATTGGTTTACATCCCCCCGGGTGAAGTTTAATTTTCTCTTTTGTAATTGGTTAAGTTGTTTTAATTATTATAGCTTAACTAATTTGGCTTGTCAAGACAGTTTTTGGATAACATTGGGCTTGACAAATGAGAGTTGTATTGCTATTATTTTAACTGATATTAGGCAGATGCTTGATCCACGCTTGTTAGGGAAAAATTCTCTTGCAGGCGTTTTTTTTTATTTTAAAACGTAAACGTCCAGAACAGAGAACAAACATATTAAGTGTAAGAAAACCCAGTAAAACAACGGGTTCAGGCGTTTTACAAACGTCTATATAATCAAAAGAAAAGGAGAAAAGCCATGGTAACAATCAGCAAATTTAGTTATGAAAACCCAAGATTCAATCATCTTCTTAAACGAAGAAGCAGCATTCCAGAAGAGGTGGAAACTACGGTCAGGGAAGTGCTGAAGGATGTAAAGACACGGGGCGACGAAGCTTTGTATGAGTATATGAAGAAATTTGACCATGTTGATATGAATGAAATCGGCTTATTCGTAACAGAGGAAGAATTTGCAGATGCAAGAGAAAAAGTATCAGAAGAATTTAAAGAGTCTGTAAAAAGAGCCTGTGACAATTTAATGAGATTTCATAAAAAGCAATTACCTGTGAGCTTTTCAGAAACCTACCAGGATGGCGCTGTACTCGAACGAAGATATACTCCGATTAACAGTCTGGCTATCAATGTTCCCGGAAATATGGCGCCGCTCGTCTCTACACTATATATGAACGTGATTCCCGCCATCGTGGCCGGAGTTCCGAACATATACATACTGACAAAACCAAGAATAGACGGAACGATTGATGAACATTTACTTTATGTAGCTGACTATCTAAATATTAGAAACTATTATAAAATTTCCGGTTCCCAGGGCTTAGCAGCTGTCGCATATGGTACGGAAACTGTCAGGAAAGTCGATGCAATAACGGGTCCTGGGAATAACTTTACCCAAATGGCAAAGAAGCTTTTGTTTGGCGAAGTGAAAATTGATTCTATCGCCGGGCCTTCTGAAATTGCAATTATCGCTGACAGAAATGCGAACCCTGTTTTTATTGCTGCTGATATGATGTCTCAGGCAGAGCACGGAACGGGATTTGAGGCAAGTACTGCTTTCTGTTTATCGGAAGAGCAGGCACAAAAAATTAAAGCTGAAATCAACCGTCTGTGCAAAGAACATGGTCTTGTAAAAGCAACTCAAAAAACATTTGAAAATTATGGAGACATTTTTATCGTTGATTCTATCGAAGAAGCTGTGGATGCCGTCAATGAAATTGCCCCGGAACATGCGGAACTGTTGTTAGATGATTATCAGGATGCACTGACAAAATTAACGAATGCCGGCGCAGTATTTGTTGGTGAGTACAGTACCGAACCCGTTGGCGATTATTTCTGCGGAACAAATCATATTCTTCCAACATGCGGGACTGCAAAATTTTCTTCTGGCATGTCAGTATTGGAATTTATGAGAGGATATAGTGTCATTCATTATCCGGAAGCTGCATTAAAGCAGAATGCGGATCATATCATTCAGCTCGCAGAGTCCGAGGGGATGAAGGCACATGCCCTGGCAGTTAAAATCAGAAAATAGAATCGAAAGTATTGGTATTTTACCGATGTTTAAAAAAGGAGTAAGGTTATGGCGTTAAAGAAAAAACCGGTCACCGGAATGAAGGACATGATGCCCGGAGAAATGGAAATCAGGGATTATGTGATTGGGCTGATCAAGGAGACATATAAATCATTTGGATTTTCCTCAATCGAGACTCCCTGTGTAGAACATATTGAAAATTTGTGTAGTAAACAGGGTGGGGACAACGAAAAACTAATCTTTAAGATTTTGAAACGCGGAGAAAAGCTGAAGATCGATACAGCCAAAGAGGAGAGCGATCTGGTGGATGGCGGTTTGCGTTATGATTTAACGGTGCCGCTGTCCCGGTATTATTCCAATCATGCAAATGAGCTGCCATCTCCCTTCAAAGCTTTGCAGATCGGGAATGTGTGGCGCGCGGACAGGCCGCAGCGGGGACGCTTCCGCCAGTTCATGCAGTGTGATATTGACATTCTGGATGAACCGGGAAACCTGGCGGAGATAGAGCTGATTCTGGCGACCACGACGCTGCTTGGAAAACTTTCCTTTCAGAATTTTACTATCCGTATCAACGACCGCAGATTCTTGAAAGCAATGGCGGCGTACAGTGGATTTGCAGAAGCGGATTATGAAAGTGTCCTCATCACACTGGATAAGATGGATAAAATCGGAGTGAACGGCGTGGCTGCAGAATTAGAGGAAAACGGATATGCAAAAGAATCCGTGGACAAATATCTTCAGTTATTTAAAGAGATTACGAATGATGTGGAAGGTGTACGAAGCTGCAAAGAAAAACTAAAAGGTTTTCTTGAGGATGAGGCGGCGGATTCATTGGAAATGATCATTACCAGTGTGAAAAGCGCAAAAGAAGCAAATTTCAGAATTATTTTCGATCCTGCGCTTGTGCGGGGAATGTCCTATTATACGGGAACCATTTTTGAAATCGCAATGGATGAGTTCGGCGGAAGTGTCGGTGGCGGCGGGCGCTATGATGAAATGATTGGAAAATTTACTGGACAGAATATCCCAGCGGTTGGTTTTTCTATCGGATTTGAACGCATCGTTATGCTCCTGCTGGAGCGGGGCTTTGTGGTGCCGTCAGGCAGGGAGAAAAAAGCATTTCTGATAGAAAAGAACCTGCCGGCTGAAGGAATGCTCAAAGTATTGGAGCTTGCAAAAAGAGAACGCGCGGCGGGCAGGCAGGTCTTGATTGTAAAAATGAAAAAAAATAAAAAGTTCCAGAAAGAACAGTTGATAGAGCAGGGATATACAGAGATTACAGAGTATTACCGGGACGCTGCTGATCACTCCCAAACCAATAAATCGGGATTTAGCGACGAGCTTTAGTCTCGGCGCGGATGGGGGCGCTCCATAAAGGGATAGCCGAAAACCTCCCGGAGAACATCCATGTCCTTTCAAAAACGCGGCCGCGGACCTAAGAAATT
>BAIF02000092.1 GCA_000509105.1 Clostridiales bacterium VE202-21
GACTAAATCCCGATTTTGTTTGTAAAATGCTTGAACGTATGAGATAATTATTCGAATGATGTGATATGATTGTTATAGTTATACTATTTTTGACAAGATAAATGAGGATTCTGCCATCCCTATAGGCGGAGGGATCAATCAATAAAAACAAGGTTAGCGGCAGTGGCGGGCGGAGAGAAATCGGTATCCTCCACTGAGATCAGGTCGGGGGTAAAAGTATGGAACTGATTCAGGAAATTAATGAATATCTTCAATTGGGAAAGGCTAAAATGGTTAAGGCTCTGATCCGGCAGGCTCTGGCCGAGAATATAGATCCGAAAGTGATATTGGAGGAAGGGCTTCTTGCAGGAATGATGGAGCTTGGACTGAAGTTTAAGCATAATAAAGTCTTTGTTGCTGAGGTTCTGGTTGCGGCAAGCGCCATGCATGCGGGAATGAAGGAACTTGAACCCAGACTGGCTGCCGCGGGGGCGGAGCCTGTGGGGAAAGCTGTTGTTGGTACTGTCTTTGGTGATCTGCATGATATCGGGAAGAATCTGGTCATTATGATGCTCAAAGGTGCCGGATTTGAAACTTATGATCTGGGCGTTGATGTGGAAACGTCAGTATTCATTGATAAGGCTGAGGAAATTGGCGCGGATATCATATGTATGTCAGCACTGCTTACCACGACGATGATCCGGATGGAAGAGTGTACGGCTGAGCTGGAGAGAAGGGGGCTGCGGGATAAATATATACTGATGGTTGGGGGAGCTCCTGTAACGGAATCCTTTGCCGGGAAAATCGGAGCAGATTTCTACACATCAAATGCAATGAATGCAGCAGAAGTAGCAAGAGAAGCGGTTTTTAATAAAAAGAAAGGGCAGCGGTAACAACGCTGCCTTTATTTATTGATATAGGAAATTCCTTTGGAATTTCCTATATCATAAAACCCTCCGTGGGATGCACACGCCGCGATAAAGTATATAGCCGCGAAGCGGCATCGCGGCGGCGCCAAAGTGTGCAGGCCCCCATGAGTGAGGGGGGAGTCGATGTGGGCTTGACCACTTTATTCTCCTGTGTTCATTTTATTCTTTTTTCTTCCCGGTATTTCATCTTGCTTTTATACATGTCGTCGTCTGCCTGTCGAAATATTCTGTCGATTTCATTTCCTATGATCGTATCAGAAGCATCCCAGCCAATTGAAAGAGAGAAGTTATACTCACAGGAACTGTCCGCGCTCTCGATTTCTTTCTCCAGCATAGAGACGTAATCAGGCAGTTCATGGAACGGTGCCTGAATGAAAGCAGCGAATTCATCGCCTCCGATCCGGAAGATTCTTCCGGAATCCTGGAAGACTTTTGCTATACAGCGGGCAGCTTCTTTTAGTATAATATCGCCTGCCTTGTGGCCGTAAGTATCATTGGTTACTTTTAGGTTGTTCAGGTCACAGACATAAAATACTCCGGGAAAAGGGGTTGTGCGGCTTCTGAGTTCATTCATGAACTCTTCAAATGCCAGTCTGCTGCCCACGTTTGTAAGGATATCTGTATAAGCCAGTTTTTTCAGTATTTTATGTTCGGTATAATTATTTAAAAAATTCAGCATAGCTTTTATGCTTACGTAAATCAGGATTGAGATAAATAGAATAAAGCCATAACGGTAGAACCGGCTGTTATCTGCCTGCGGGTTGATATAAAATTGTATCAGCGCCAGTACTGCGGAGAGGATCAGCAGAATCAGGGAAAGCAGCATAGGTTTTGCTAAATGGGACGAACTGCCTTTGAGCCTGTGCAGTAAAAATAGAAGCAGTACAATGCCGTTCAGCGCGATCAGGCTATGTGTAATCGGAAGCATACGTACCAGGCTGACATTTCCAAAAGAGTATAGAATACCCTGGACCACAGCATTTAAGATCAGAATACATTTCATACGAGCAAGAACTCTTCGGCTGTCCTGGCACAGTGTGCTGGTGATAGAAAGCATAGGCAGTGGCAGCACCATAAAACTGAAGAAAGAGAGGACACAGACGGCGACAGTATTCCCCCAAAACAACTGAGGAAGCTGGGAATCGGTAAATATCCATAAAGTCGAAATTAGTGTCAGAAGCGAAAGTTCACCAAATACGGAATAATTGTAATCCAGCTTTCTGTGCTTCTGCCAGAGAAAGGCAGAAAATAGGCACAGGCTGGCAAGAAGCATTACGAATAAACTGATGATTAGTTCGGCATGAGAATAAAGATATTGTATAATATAGGAGCTTGCCGTGCCTATCGAGATATCTTTAACTCCGACACTGAGAAACGTATGGGGCTGAGTAATCTCAACAGATAAGATCCGTCCGGAAAAGTCACGGTCAAGCGGAATCTGGCAGATGAAATGGCCCGACATATTGGCAGGCAGGTCTACGGTATCGTCAGAATAATCATAGATACAGGCGCCGTCAACAAAGACCTTTATGTAGTTGAAGTTATTCTCAATGAACAGGTAATCCTTGTCGGACAGCGGGGGCAGTTCCCTGTGGATTGTTACAGGGGCATCACTTTTCATACTCCAGGTATTAAGTTCAGGCAGAGCCGTTTTTCCGCCCGAAGCATCAAGGGTATACCAGCCTTCGGATAAACTGACAGGCGGATCTGGTATGAAACGGCTGTCCGGCATATGTTCTATATGAAAGATACTGTAGAACACATACAGAAAAACCAGTACAGCACAGAGAAGCAAAACTTTATATAAATAATTAATTTTAATGTTCGTTTTTTTATTCACAGGATATCCTTTCTTTTCAACGAAAGAGAGTACATTTATTATACTATACCATAAATAGCAATTCATAGAAAGTGCATAATGTGAGATGGAATGCTCCCGGCAGGCGTTTGGTAACAGATTAGACAGGTCTGCGCATTTGCTACCCAGACCGTAAGAAAATATAGTGGCTGCAGACATCCAGTCTTTGCTCCGCTTTGGCCCATGCTAAACGTGCGTAATGGCTCGCAGCCCCCTTCAGTGCAGATGAATTTCTAGGGAGTAGATGCTGTAACAGAAGAAAAGGGATGCCATATGTTGATATTCAACTATGGAATTCCTTTTTTTCTATATTTATTTGACGATACTGTGAAAAAAATGAAAATTAATTTCTGTAAACTCTTCGGTATCTCGGAATAGTTGCACAAAAAATATGAAAAATAATTAAAATAATTATCATAATAGTAAAAAAATGAAAGAATCACAAAAAAACGAAAGAATTCAAAAATAATATTGATTTACATTCAAATTAAGAGTTGCTATATTTTAATAGATAAAATTACAGGAGGTACATAAAGGATGAAAACAGATATGATTTTACTAAGTGAAAACATATTTACCGCAGGTTCACTGGGGATGGTTTCAGGAGGGGTAGCCATTGCAGATAATAAAATTCTTTGCATTGGCTCAAAAGAAGAAGTACTTGCACTGGCAGATGAGGATACGGATGTTAGAGATTTTGGCACCAAATTAATAACACCGGGGATATGCGATTCACATGTCCATTTGTTTGCAGGGGCTTATATGATGTCAGCTCCTTATGTTGGAGGGTATTCGAGCGCAGAAGAATGTGCAAAATCGCTGTACGAGTATTATCAGGCGCATGAAGACGAATATGAAGAAGGAGAATGGCTGAGTTCTTGTGGTTTTGTGATTGCGGAGTGGGATGACCCGAAGCCGCCGACAAAGGAAATTTTGGATCAATATTTTCCGGAACGTCCGGTATATATTTACGACAGCGATCTGCATGCTGCATGGGTAAATTCTAAAGCTCTGGAATTAGCCGGACTGGCGCCGGATACTCCGGATCCGCGGTTTGGTCGTTTTGAACGGGATGAGCAGGGGCATATCACGGGATATCTGGTTGAGGAAGCACAGAACCCGGTTGTGCGGCTTGCTTTTAATATTCCTTATGCGAAGGAACGCAAGCTGATGGAAGAAAAGAGTGATGACATTTGCAAGTATGGAGTCACTTCTTTAATTGATATGCGTGCACTGAATAACTACAATATGGGAAACCTGGACGTGATAAAAGACATGGCTGATGAGGGTGCGCTGAAGTTTCGGTATAATTATGCTACCTGCCTGACGGGTACGATTGAGGAAGCATTGGAGCACACCGGGAAATACGGCGATCCGGAGCAAATGATCTACTATTCAGGGGTCAAGGAATTTGTGGATGGAATTGTTGTTGCACATACAGGTTTGCTGCTGGATCCTTACACAGACGATGCGGACGCAGACTATAACTTCTGGGCAACAGATTTGGAATATGATGCGCAGCGCGTGAAGGAATATCATAAAAATGGTATCAACCTGCAGTTCCATGCAGTAGGGGATGGGGCAGTGCGCAAAACCATCGAGATGTATGAGGATGCCATTGCAGAAAATGGCGAGACGGCTTCCAGAATGTCCATTGAGCATCTGGATATGTCTTCACCCAAAGACTGGGCACGTATGTCAAAGGCAGGCATTATTTGTTCGGTACAGCCACAGCATCTGGCGCTCTTTCCAACGTATGAGGACGAGCAGTATGCAGATTGTGTGGGTCCCGTACGGACAAAGAGCCTCTGGGCATTTAAGAGTATGCTGGACAATGGGATTCATCTGGCTTTTGGAACTGATTTTCCGGTTGTTTCCTATGATCCCCGTATCAGCCTGCATAGGGCAGTAACACGTACATTCCCAGACGGGCAGCCTGCTTCTGGTTGGAATCCGGAACAGAAACTCACCCTGTGGGATGCATTATATGCATATACATGGGGCGGCGCATACAAAGCAGGGAAAGAAGCAGTGCTTGGAAGCCTGGAAAATGGAAAGCTTGCCGATATTGCTGTCTGGGATTGCAATCTCTTTGAGATTCCTGTGGATGACATTTTGAAGTGCAATGTGGAACTCACTGTTTGCGATGGACGTATTGTGTACGAGGTATAGTGCATGTCTTGTATGTGATGATAGAAAGGACGAGAACTGATTATGGAATTATTGATTTTTATTGCACCGCTTTTGCTGAATGTATTCGGCAATACGATCTATAATGTGGCAGGAAAGGGTACACCCGAAAAGGTAAATTCGTTTGCCAGCCTCTCCTTAAGCTACATGGTTGGTATGGTATTGTGTGTGATTTTATTCTTTGTAACCAATCCAGGGGGGAATATACTTGCAGCTGTTTCCAAAGCAAACTGGGCTTCTTATGTGCTGGGCCTGACGATTGTATTCATTGATCTGGCACTTATTTTGTTATACCGGGTCGGCTGGGATGTCAGCATCGGTTCCTTGATTGCAAATATCGGTGTATCACTGATGTCTGTAGTTGTGGGTGTTGCCTGCTTTGGTGAAGCAATGACTATGATTAAGGGCGGCGGTATCGTTGTTTGTATCCTGGGACTTTACGTGGTTAATTCCCCGGAGAAGAAGAACAAGACTGCTGTGTTGGAAGGTGAGGAAACAAAGAGCAATGCTGCAGGGAAAAAGAAGGGTCTGCTTATGTGGATGCCAGTTCTGCTGATGATTGTAGCAAATCTTGCTTATAGTATAACTGCAAAGGTAACTCCTTCTGATGTAGATACTTTTGCTTCCGTATCTCTGACATACTTGGTCTGCATTGTTTATGCGCTTTTAATGTTCTTTATCACAAGTAAAAATAAAAACTATTTTAAAGAGATTAAGAAAGCTAACTGGACGGCTCCGGTACTGGGCGCCTGCCTTGTATGCCTGGAAGTCTCAACGATTTTACTTTTCCGCGTAGGCTGGGATTTGAGCGTGGGACTGCTGCTGGCTTATGTATTACTGGCAATTGTACTGGTAATTCTTGGACGTGTTGCCTACAAGGAAAAACTGACTACAAAACGTCTGATAGGTATTGGAATAGCACTTGTCGGAGTTATACTCGTCAGTCTTGCATAAAAATGTGGGGACATCTTCGGGGAGAAGAGGCCGTCGGAAAATGCATGATTCAAACTATATATTACTGACTTCATAGTCCGCCTCAATTTATAGTTTGTTAATTTCATTTCCCGTCAGCCCCAAAGCCTCCGGGAATCTCTGAGAAAGTCAAGGGGAGGTGCTGAACGGCAGCCGAAAGGTGCTATTTGCAGCACTTCCTTTTCCGTACACATTTTAAGGGAGGAGAGATGTCACTGGCAATATTTATCGCATC
>BAIF02000091.1 GCA_000509105.1 Clostridiales bacterium VE202-21
AATCATACCATAAAATAAGGATTGTGAGAATTAAAATATTGTTAAGGGTGAGAGTTATGTGTGACGGAAAGAAACACGTAGCTTGATCATAATGTATTTTGAGGTAATTTATAACACAACATCCTTGAAGTTTAGAAGATCCTAAACTATAATTTAATTGAGGTGAAAACATGGATAATGGGGATAGGACAAAACAAAAGTTCGTGACGGCCATGACAGGACTGATGGGCGTGAAACCGCTGGATAAGATAACGGTAAAAGAGATCGTAGAAAAGAGTGGTATGACACGGCAGACTTTTTACCGCTGCTTTTTGGATAAATATGATCTGGTGAATTGGCATTTTGAACGTCTTGCGGAGAAGTCTTTTCTGCAGATGGGTGTCAGCATGACCTTAAGGGAGGGGCTTGAGAAAAAGTTTTGGTTTATCAAAAACGAACAGACTTTCTTTGCTGCAGCCTTTCAGTCAGAGGATTACAATTCCCTGGTTGCTTATGACTATGAATGCATATTGCAGTTTTACAAGAATATCATAGAAAAGAAGACGAAAAAACCGCTGGATGAGGATATCTGTTTTCTGCTGGAGATGTACTGCAGAGGCTCCATCTATATGACTGCCAGGTGGGCCAGGAGAAATATGGATCTGGCCCCGGAGAAGATGGCCGATCTGCTCATACAGGCGCTCCCGCAGCCACTGGAAGAACTGCTCTCTGAACTGCAGCCTGATTTACAGGATGAATAGGATTGGGAATAGTGATGATAAATGGTTACTATTCACGGCCTATGGGCCGTGCATAGTAACGGCATCTGGCTCATTTAAAGTCGCCTGTGGCGAGGAGCCAGATGCCCGACCCCATCATTTTATTGGCTCGGATGCCGTGCAGCGTGGTGCACGGCCCCGTGAATAGTAACGATAAATGTTACATAGCCGCCATTTTGTAACTTGTCTCTGTGTGTTCAAGGTTGTTATAATTATAACAATCAATGATGCCGCAAGGCAATCTATAAAAGGTAAAGGAGAAATGTGCTATGTCAAACAGATTTATTTTGAATGAAACATCTTACCATGGAGCAGGGGCGGTCAATGATATCGCGGTTGAAGTTCAGGCCAGGGGATTTCAGAAGGCATTTGTGTGCTCTGACCCGGATCTGGTGAAGTTTGGGGTTACACAGAAGGTGCTGGATGTGCTGGAGTCAAATGATCTGCCGTATGAACTTTATTCAGATATTAAGCCCAATCCGACCATTGAGAATGTGCAGACGGGAGTCGCTGCGTACCGATCCTCCGGTGCGGACTACATCATTGCAATTGGCGGTGGATCTTCTATGGATACAGCCAAGGCGGTAGGTATCATCATTAACAACCCGGAATTTGAGGATGTCAGAAGCCTGGAAGGCACCGCGCCTACGAAAAATAAGTGTGTGCCGATTATTGCGGTTCCGACAACAGCTGGTACAGCAGCGGAAGTTACGATTAACTATGTGATAACAGATGTTGAAAAGAACAGAAAGTTTGTATGCGTTGACCCCCACGATATCCCGATCGTGGCGGTGATTGATCCGGACATGATGTCCAGTATGCCGAAGGGGCTGACTGCATCTACGGGCATGGATGCGCTGACACATGCAATTGAGGGGTATATTACGGCCGGAGCATGGGAATTATCAGATATGTTCCACTTAAAATCTATTGAGATTATTGCCCGGTCCCTGAGAGGCGCAGTTGACAATACGCCGGAGGGAAGAGCGGACATGGCGCTTGGACAGTATGTGGCAGGGATGGGATTCTCCAATGTAGGGCTGGGAATCGTGCATTCTATGGCACATACACTCGGCGCACTTTATGACACACCGCACGGGGTTGCGAATGCGATTCTGCTCCCAACGGTTATGGAGTACAATGCAGACGCTACAGGAGAGAAGTACAGGGAGATTGCAAAAGCTATGGGTGTGGAAGGAACTGAAAATATGACACAGGAAGAGTACCGCAGGGCGGCAGTGGAAGCAGTGAAAAAACTATCTGCAGATGTCGGAATCCCGGCAGACCTCAAAGGCATTGCAAAAGAGGAGGACATTGCGTTTTTGTCTGAATCGGCATATGCGGATGCCTGCAGGCCAGGGAATCCGAAGGAGACTTCAGTAGAGGACATTGCAGCGCTGTTCAGGTCTCTTCTTTAAGCTGCTCTCCCGCCGCACCGGCGGAGCCTGGGCTCCCTCTGTACGAACGGCGGGGACTGCACAGGCATGGGAAAGCGGCAGAACGGGGAAGGATTATGGCAGGAAGAAGGAAAAAAAGAAAAAAATGGCCGGTCGTGGCCGGAATATTCATTCTGACAGGCATTTTTACAGGTTTGGGAGCGGTGGCTTTTCAGCAGCTCCCAGGCCTTTTTGCGTCCACAAAAGAAGTAATAGAGACGGTTAAGGTTCAGGTGGAGAAAAGCACAAGTATTCCCTTTGAGGAAGTCAGAATACCGGAAGACGATGTGGCACAGGGGTACTATTACCGGCAGCTTCCGGAAACGGAGCAGGACCTGTATAAAGAGCTTTATCAGGGTATGATGGATTTTGACGAATCCATCTATATGCATTCACCCGATGTGGAGGTGCTCAAAAAAGTGTGCCAGTTTATTTTCAGCGACAGGCCGGAGATATTCTGGTGTACCGGGGAGATGCAGGTGACCAGCTATACGGACTATTCGGAAGTACAGCCTGTATATACCTGCACACAGGAGGAGCGGACACAGAAGCAGGCGCAGATTGATGGTGCTGTATCTGCATGCTTCGAAGGAATTGCCGGGAATACTTCGGAATATGATAAGATCAAATACATTTTTGAATATTTGGTAAATACTGTGGACTATAATATGGAGGCCCCTGACAATCAGAACATATACAGTGCCCTGGCGGGGAAGGCATCCGTATGCGCGGGATATTCCCGCGCCGCACAGTATCTATTGCAGCAGACAGGCATTGAGTGCATCTATGTAACCGGAACGATTCCAGGACAGGGAGCGCATGCCTGGAATATCGTGAAGTGTGACGGGCAATACTATCAAATGGATGTTACTTTCGGGGATCCGGTATTCCTGGAGACAGAGAGCGGGGAAAATCTGCCGGAGCAAAGTATTAATTATGATTATCTTTGCTGCAGCGATGCGGAAATCATGAAAAACCATACTATGGATACGACAGTGGAATACCCGCCCTGCAGTTCTATGGATTTGAACTATTATAAACTCAACGGCATGTACTACGAGGAATATCAGCCGGATCAGCTGCTGAAGGATATGAATGACACCATCTACGGCAGGGCAGATTCTTTTACCTGCAAGTTTGCAAATGATACACTCTATCAGCAGGCACATGACAGTATCCTGAACGACCTGGTTCAGAGAGCGGCCCAGAATCTGCTGGAATACTACGGACTTGAATCTGTGCAGTATACCTATATAGAGGATGAGACGATGAATAAGATCACGATTTTCTGGAACTATCAATAATTTTCCGGAAAATTGTTACAGAATGTTGTTTAAAAATTTTGTTGAAATCTGTTTTTAAATGTAGTATAATCTTTACAATTTGAGAACGAGGGCGCTCTGGATTGAAAGACTCCAAGAGTGCCTTTGTCATGTAAAATAAATGAGATTCTGTTTGTTGCTTTCCGGGCGCTGTTTACAGGGCTTACGGGGGCGGCAAAATACATGAAGGGAATAGGTGAACAGATGAAAGCGTTTCTGATATTGGAAGACGGAACCGTGTTTTCAGGAAAAAGCATTGGTTCGAAAAAAGAGATGATAAGTGAAATCGTATTTAATACCTCCATGACAGGGTATTTGGAAGTATTGACTGACCCTTCTTACGCGGGACAGGCCGTCGTTATGACATACCCGTTAATCGGGAATTACGGCATAACACCGGACATGGAATCCCAAAAGGCATGGCCGGACGGATACATCGTGAGGGAGCTGTCCAGGATGCCGAGCAACTTCAGGTGTGAAGGAACGATCCAGGATTTTCTTGAAAAGCAGGATATTCCGGGGATTGCTGATGTGGATACCCGTGCCCTTACGAAGACATTAAGGGAAAAAGGAACCATGAACGGGATGATTACCACGAATGAAAATTACTGCCTGGAAGAGATTCTTCCAAAACTAAGGGCTTACAGGGTGGGAGATGTTGTTTCCAAAGTGACATGCAGTAAAAAGTATGTGCTGGAAGGAAGCGGGAAGAAAGTAGCACTCCTCGATCTGGGCGCCAAAAATAATATAGCCAATTCTTTAAATAAATGTGGTTGTGAAGTGACTGTTTATCCAGCCAACACAACTGCAGAGGAAATCATTTCAGCAAATCCTGACGGCATCATGCTTTCTAACGGCCCTGGTGACCCTGCAGACTGCACTTCTATTATCGAAGAAATCAAAAAATTATACCATACCGATATTCCTATTTTTGCGATTTGCCTGGGGCATCAACTGATGGCTCTTGCTACTGGTGCGGCCACACATAAGCTGAAGTACGGTCACCGCGGCGGCAACCATCCTGTCAAGGACCTACTGACGGGGCGCGTGTATATTTCTTCACAAAACCATGGCTATGTGGTAGATGATAAGAGCGTGGATCCGGAGATTGCTGTGCCTGCATTTGTCAATGTCAATGACGAAACGAATGAAGGTCTGCAATATCAGGGAAAAAATATCTTTACCGTGCAGTTTCATCCGGAAGCCTGCCCGGGACCGCAGGACTCGGGTTATCTGTTCGATAGATTTATGGAAATGATGGGAGGAGCGAAATAATGCCAAAGGATAACAGTATCAAAAAAGTATTAGTCATCGGTTCCGGCCCGATTATTATCGGACAGGCCGCAGAGTTTGATTATGCGGGGACACAGGCATGCCGCTCCCTGAAGGAAGAAGGGGTTGAGGTTGTGCTGCTGAACTCCAATCCGGCCACAATCATGACCGATAAAGATATAGCCGATAAGGTGTATATTGAACCGCTTACCGTAGAAGTTGTAGAACAGCTGATCAGGAAGGAACGGCCTGACAGTGTACTGCCGACGCTGGGAGGGCAGGCGGGCCTGAATCTGGCAATGGAGCTGGACGAGGCCGGATTCTTTCAAGAAAATAACGTGCGCCTGATCGGAACCACATCCGAGACGATTAAAAAGGCGGAGGACCGCCTGGAATTCAAGGCCACAATGGAAAAGATCGGTGAGCCCGTGGCTGCGTCCCTTGTTGTGGAGAATGTTGCGGACGGCCTTGCATTTGCCAATGAGATCGGATACCCTGTCGTACTCCGCCCCGCATACACACTGGGAGGAAGCGGCGGCGGAATAGCCCGGAATTCGGAGCAGCTGGTGGAAATTCTGGAAAACGGTCTGCGCCTTTCCCGTGTGGGACAGGTTCTGGTAGAGCGCTGCATCGCGGGCTGGAAGGAAATCGAGTACGAGGTGATGCGGGATTCCAAGGGGAATTGTATCACAGTCTGTAACATGGAGAATATTGATCCGGTGGGTGTGCACACCGGCGATAGTATTGTCGTTGCCCCATCCCAGACGCTGGGGGATAAAGAGTATCAGATGCTGCGTACATCTGCCTTGAATATCATCAGCGAGCTGAATATCACGGGAGGATGTAACGTACAGTATGCCCTGAATCCGGAAAGCTTTGAATACTGTGTAATCGAGGTGAATCCACGTGTCAGCCGTTCCTCTGCTCTGGCATCCAAAGCGACCGGTTATCCGATTGCCAAAGTTGCGGCGAAGATCGCGCTGGGTTATACACTGGATGAGATCAAAAATGCCATAACCGGAAAAACTTATGCAAGCTTTGAGCCGATGCTGGATTACTGTGTGGTAAAGATTCCAAGGCTTCCCTTCGATAAATTCATCAGCGCCAAGAGGACGCTGACGACACAGATGAAGGCGACCGGAGAAGTCATGAGCATCTGTGACAACTTTGAGGGCGCCTTGATGAAAGCGATCCGCTCTCTGGAACAGCACGTTGACAGCCTAATGTCTTATGATTTCACGGGACTTTCAGATGATATGCTGAGGGAGCAGCTTGCGATTGTAGACGATATGCGTATCTGGCGAATTGCAGAGGCGATCCGCCGAAACATGACTTATGAGCAGATCCATAAGATCACGATGATTGATTTCTGGTTTATTGATAAACTGGCCATCCTTGTTGAGATGGAGGAGGCGCTGAAGTCAGAGGAACTTACCCCGGAACTTCTCAGAGAGGCAAAAAGGATCGAATTTCCGGATCAGGTGATTGCAGCCCTGACAGGAAGGAGCGAAGAGGAAATCCACGATATGCGCCATGCAAACGGCATTGTAGCTTCTTATAAGATGGTAGATACTTGTGCCGCAGAATTTGCTGCCGAGACGCCATACTACTACTCTGTGTATGGAAGAGAAAATGAGGTAGAAGTAACCAGAGGCAGAAAGAAAGTCCTGGTGCTTGGATCCGGTCCGATCCGCATCGGACAGGGAATCGAATTCGACTTCTGTTCCGTGCATTGTACCTGGGCATTCTCAAAAGAAGGTTACGAGACGATTATTGTTAATAACAATCCGGAAACTGTCAGCACAGACTTTGATATTGCGGATAAGCTGTATTTCGAACCGCTGACGCCGGAGGATGTAAAGAGCATCGTAGACATAGAAAAACCGGACGGTGCGGTCGTACAGTTTGGCGGCCAGACAGCCATCAAGCTGACGGAAAGCCTGATGAAGATGGGAGTGCCGATCCTGGGTACCTCCGCCGAGAATGTAGACAAAGCCGAGGACAGGGAGCTGTTCGACGAGATCCTGGAACAGTGTCAGATTCCGCGCCCAACCGGAGGTACCGTATATACGGCACAAGAGGCAAAAGAAGTGGCAAACAGGCTGGGGTATCCGGTTCTGGTGAGACCCTCCTATGTATTGGGCGGCCAGGGAATGCAGATCGCCATTAACGATCACGACATCGACGAATTTATCGGAATCATCAACAGAATCGCACAGGACCACCCGATCCTTGTAGATAAATATCTTCAGGGCAAGGAAATAGAGGTGGATGCCGTATGCGACGGGGAAGATATTCTGATACCTGGGATCATGGAGCATATCGAGCGCGCGGGAATCCACTCCGGAGACAGCATCTCTGTATATCCGGCACAGAGCCTGAGCCAGGCGGCAAAAGACAAGATTGCCGAGTACACAAGAAGACTGGCCAAATCCCTTCATGTCATCGGCCTGATTAATATTCAGTTTATCGTATGCGGGGATGAGGACGTCTATGTAATCGAAGTAAATCCACGTTCCAGCCGGACAGTACCATATATCAGCAAGGTAACCGGAATTCCGATCGTACCGCTGGCCACAAAAGTAATCATCGGCGGGAAGATCAGAGAACTGGGATACACCCCCGGACTCCAGAAAGAGGCCGAGTACATTGCCATCAAGATGCCTGTATTCTCATTTGAAAAAATCCGGGGCGCTGACATCAGTCTGGGTCCGGAGATGAAGTCCACCGGAGAATGTCTGGGAATCGCGAAGACATTTGGAGAGGCACTTTACAAAGCATTTATCGGAGCCGGAATCAAACTTCCGAAGTTCAAAAATATGATTATGACGGTCCGCGACGAAGACCATCAGGATGCAGTAGAGATCGGAAGAAGATTTGCCGACATCGGATACCGCATCTTTGCCACGGCGGGAACTGCCAAGGCGCTGAATGAGGCGGGCGTCAAGGCGATTCCGGTCCGCAAGATCGAGCAGGAGTCTCCAAACCTCCTGGATTTGATCCTGGGACACGAGATCGACCTGGTCATCGATATCCCCGCGCAGGGCGCTGACCACTCCCGGGATGGATTCATCATCCGGAGAAATGCAATCGAGACAGGAGTGAACGTGCTGACAGCTATGGATACGGCGCAGGCGCTGATCACAAGCCTGGAAAATACAGACATACAAAAACTCACCTTAATCGATATCGCGACAGTACAATAAGGATTAGGGAACGAGCTTTAGTCTCGGGCGCGGATGGAGGATTCGCTTACCGTGAGCCGGGCGGTAGGATAGGATTCGTTTCCCGGTGGGGATCCTAACGGGAGAGGCGGATGTGGGCTGGCTGCGCATTAGGGATCATCTGTATTGGGGTTTATCTGTACGAATAGAGTTTGTATGATTTGTGAAAAAACTGATGTTTTGATTCGGCTGAAAACTATATAGAATTCACTGTATAAATAGTTTCAATACGTCTAAGCAAGATACAAGACACGCATAGCCGGTTTCATCCGTCCCCACCGTATGGGATCCCAACCGGGGAACGTGTTTTTTCCTGTCCCCCCGTCCCGCTCCACGGCAGGCGTCCCCCCGCCCGCAACACTAAAGCACGATCCCAAAATCCCGCCTACCAGACACCCATAAGGTGCTGCATTCCTAAGCTGACGACTGCGATTCCAACCCAGCAGCAGAAGCCGGTGAAGATTGGCTTGCCGCCGGTTTTTACGAGATCTACGATATTTGTGTTCAGGCCGATTGCTGCCATTGCCATGATGATGAGGAATTTGCTCAGTTCTTTTAATGGCGCGGTAACTGCCGGGGGCAGCTGGAATACTGTAGTGATGACCGACGCAAGGACGAAGAACAATACAAAATATGGGAATGTTTTTTTCAGGCTGAAGGAAGATCCTTCGGTCTTTTTTTCTTTTCTGCCTTTGTAGAGGGCCAGAAACAGGGTGATTGGGATGATCGCCAGTGTTCTTGTCATCTTGACGATGGCCGCCGCCTCCAGTGTATGGCTGGCGTGAATCCCATCCCATGCGGCTGCAGCTGCCGTTACGGAAGATGTATCATTGATGGCAGTGCCTGCAAACAGGCCGAATCCTTCATTACTCAGATGCAGGATTCCTCCCAGTGCAGGGAAAATCAGTGCAGCGATGACGTTGAAGAGGAAGATGACTGAGATGGACTGTGCAACTTCTTCATCGTTTGCATCGATAACCGGGGCTGTAGCTGCGATCGCGGAGCCTCCGCATATGGATGAGCCGACTCCGACCAGTATGGCGTTGTTTGGCTGCAGTTTCATTGCTTTATACAGGATAAAAGCAATGATTAGAGAAGTGCTGATTGTGGAAAGAATGATAGGAAGGGACTGACGGCCCTTGGCAAGTATTTCTGTCAGGTTCATTCCAAAGCCGAGAAATACAACAGCTGCCTGCAGAATCTTTTTGGATGTATAAGCTATTCCGGGTTGTACGGTATCTTTCCGCTTGATGATTAATGTTAATACCATTCCAATGAGTATTGCGAAAACAGGGCCGCCGATCACCGGGAGTGCCCGGCCCAAAAACCATGACGGAATTGCAATAATCAGGCAGAACAATAATCCAGGTCCTTTTTGTTTTATAAATTCCATGTTACAAATCCTCCGTTCTTATACCTTTAGATTTAGATAATTGATCAGACAAGAAAGGCGTAACTTTTTCCATATTTTGTCTGTCACATTTATCATAGCATAAAAAAACTATAAAATAAAATTATATATCTTTATTTTATGATAATAATATGTTATAGTAAATACAGGGAGTAATTAAAATATAAAGGCGGAGCTTTTGAGGAGAGGAAGCTCCGCCTGGATTCATTTAAAGAGGGATGAATATGTTGGATTTTCGGATGGAAACATTTCTGACGGTATGTCAATGCATGAATTTCACAAGGGCAGCTGAAGAACTCAATATCACACAGCCTGCGGTTTCGCAGCATGTGCGTTATCTGGAGAAGCACTACGGGACAAAACTTTTCCAGTATGAGGGGAAGAAGCTGAAACTGACAGAGGCAGGAGAGATGCTCCGCAGTGCATCGCTTACCATGATGCACGACGAGCTTTCTCTGCAGAGTAATATGCAGCATCTGACAGATGGATATCAGAATATCCGATTTGGTGCAACTATGACGGTTGGGGAGGTTGTCATGGCGCGGATTCTGGAGCGGTATCTTGTAAAGTATCCGGATGTGAAGTTACATATGGAAGTGGCGAATACCCAGGAGCTGCTTACAAGGCTGGATAACGGAGAGATAGATTTTGCCCTTGTTGAGGGATTTTATAAAAAGAATGAATACGATTATCTGCATTACTCCACAGAGCGCTATGTGGCTGTGTGCAGCCCTTTTTACCCGTTTAGCAAAAAGCCGGAGAAGCTGGAAGATTTGTTTGGCGAACGCCTTCTGCTCAGGGAACCGGGATCAGGAACCAGGGAAGTTCTGGAGCGTTATCTGGATTCACAGAATTATGGAACCGAAGATTTTGTCAGAACTGCGGAAATAGGCAGTTTACATGCGATTAAAGAGTTGACAAAAGCCGGCTGTGGTATTACATTTTTATATGAGGTCGCAGTTAGGGAAGAACTGGAAAAGAGAGAACTCAAAGTAATTTCACTGAGGAATTTCGGGATTACCCATGATTTTACTTTTATATGGAGACGAGGGAGCATCTATGCAGATACTTACAGAGGATTATTCCGCCAGTTTTCCGGTGAATAAAGCGTGCGGCTAGCATAAGAAAAGGAAGTGACAGAGATGTTACAGGTAGAGCATTTATCATATGATGTATCTGAGGAAGGGAAGCAGTCGGAAATACTTTCCGATATCAACTTTACGGTGGAGGACGGAGAGATGCTGGTCATCACCGGGCCTAACGGAGGCGGAAAGTCCACACTGGCAAAGATTCTGATGGGAATTAATAAGGAAACGGCGGGCCGGATTATTATGAACGGTGAGGATATCACAGGTTTATCGATCAATGAAAGGGCACAGGCAGGCATCGGATTTGCATTCCAGCAGCCTCCCCGTTTTAAGGGAATGACTGTGAGACGTCTGCTGTCATTGGCAGCGGGCGAGGAACTGACCGAGGAAAAGTGCTGCGGACTGTTGAGCAGTGTTGGTCTGTGTGCCATGGAATATATAGACAGAGAAGCGGATTCGACCCTGTCTGGCGGGGAGATGAAGCGGATCGAGATTGCGACTGTTTTGGCGAAAAAGCACAATATCTGTATCTTTGATGAGCCAGAGGCCGGCATTGATCTCTGGAGCTTCTCCATGCTGATCAAGCGGTTTGAAAAGATCCATAAAGAGAAAAAAGAGAGCCTGATCCTCATCTCTCATCAGGAGAAGATTATCCAGATGGCGGACCGGATTATGGTAATATCCGACGGGAAGTTAGATTCAATCGGGCCCACAGCGGAGATCATGCCGCAGCTGCTTGGAGAAAATATCGATTCCTGTGCGTGCATGAAGGAAAAGGGAGGTGACATCTGTGAAGCTTAATGAGGTTACGGAAAATGTACTAAAGGTAATAGATTCGCTGGGATTTAAGCAGGAAGGCGCCTATAATCTGCGCCTGAACGGTATGGCAGTCTGCCACGGAGACAGCCGCCATATCCGGATTGAAAAAAAGGAAGATAAGCCCGGCATTAATATTTATATCAGCGGAGAAGCTCAGCAGGAACAGGTCCATATTCCGGTTGTCATGTCCGAATCTGGCATGAAGGATGTAGTATATAATGATTTTTATATAGAGGACGGGGCAGACGTCGTAATCGTAGCAGGCTGCGGAATACACAATGACGGCTGCAGCGAGAGCCGCCACGACGGTATTCATGCCTTCCATGTGGGAAAAGATGCGAATGTGAAGTACGTAGAGAACCATTACGCAGAGGGCGAAGGAACTGGCGGTAAAGTATTAAATCCGGTGACAAAGATTTATATCGGAGAGAATTCGGTATTTACACTGGAGACCACCCAGATCAAGGGTGTCGATTCCACAGAGCGTGAAACATTTGTAGAACTGTCCCGTGGGGCAAAACTTTTCGTTACAGAGAAGCTCATGACCCATGCGGAGCAGACTGCAGTATCGAACATGGATGTCCAGCTGAGCGGAGAGAATAGTTCTGCCAGGATCATCTCCCGTTCCGTGGCAAAAGGAACCTCAAGGCAGGTTTTCCATCCAAGGGCAATCGGAAACAATCTGTGCCATGCACATGTTCAGTGTGATTCTATTATTATGGATCAGGCCGAGATCAGCTCAATACCGGAGATCAATGCGAAACATGTAGATGCGCAGATCGTGCATGAAGCCGCGATTGGAAGGATCAATGACGAGCAGCTGGTTAAGCTGCGGACATTTGGGATGTCGGAGGAAGAGGCAGAATCAGTTATCATCGAGAACTTCCTGAACTAAATCGGGATTTAGT
>BAIF02000090.1 GCA_000509105.1 Clostridiales bacterium VE202-21
ACGTACGCCGCCGGACCGGAGATAGGTGTGGGCTGGAGGACGGGCTGCGGTGTAAGCTAGGAGTAAGATAAAATAGAAGGAAAACCGGGGCAGCTGGCACATCACCCGAACCCCTGATGGTTCGCGCGCTGGGCCCAGGAAAAAATGTAATTTGGAGATTACATTTTTTGCCCCGGTTTTCCTTCTATTTTACTTTACTCCAGCTTACAACCGCTGCTACGCCTCCAGCCACACCTATCTCCGGTTCCGGCGGCTGCTTGCATCCGGCCGGGGGTATGAATTTACCGGTGGGGATTCTGGGCGGGGGCGGCGGATTGAAGTGGCTGGGTGCCTCCTGCTTTACTTAGCGTCCCCTTACTTAATCCCCGTCGCGCCGCGGAACCTCATCGGGGATGATGTTTCCTACGCTTGCTTTTCCCGGCAGATCAATTTCGGGAATGTTATGGTCATCGTATTCATTTTCTTCAGCTGTCTTTGAGGGCATTTTGATTTCTCTCATATTACAACCTCCTTACACTTTTTATGATAGTGTGTGCAAAATTGATGTAAATATGCAGAAACACAGCCTTATTCTGCGAGAGAATAAAGCTGTAAGAAGTTTGCACGCTCTTCCCGGTTCATTCTGACAAATTCTGTGAAATCCACGTCTACATAATACATTTGCTCTCCACAGCAGTTTGCGTGCGACTGATTGTTGGTGTAATGGTATCTTTTGCATTTTATACAATAAAATACATGCATCATTTGTATCACTCCTTTCTGCTATCATACCATATA
>BAIF02000089.1 GCA_000509105.1 Clostridiales bacterium VE202-21
TGGTCGCATCCGGACGGATGGATATTTCTTTTGTCGGGGCGGGAAGCTGCGAGGGAGGCGGATTGAATCGCATATGAGTGACTTAATGACTGAAGCATTTGTGTAATTTGTTGATAAGCCATCTCCAGCCATCAGATATCCGTCCATACATCACAAATACGCCTCAGCCGCAGATCCACCCTCCGTGGGAGTATTTTATCTTCCGCCTTGATGCGCCCCGCCGGAAACCAGTCTCCCCTCTCTCTCAGCGCCCCCTCAAAGCAAAAAACTCCCTTCAAAGATCTCCTTCTTGACAGGAGTGCGATAGTAAGCTATGATGGATTCACCAGTTCCGGGGATTTCTTCCCTGGTTGTCAATTCGGGCCGTTTCGGCCATGTTCCATTTATTTACTTATCTATTTTTGATCAATGCTTGAAAGGAGTGTATGAATGAGTTTCAGCACAGTTTTATCAGCGTCTGTTCAGGGGCTGAAGGTGGAGTTTGTACATGTGGAGGCAGATGTCAGCAATGGGCTTCCTGCTTTTCATATGGTTGGGTATCTTTCTTCTGAGGTGAAGGAGGCAGCAGAAAGAGTGCAGACAGCAATCCGCAATTCGGGGCTGGATTATCCGGCTAAGAAGACGGTGATTAATCTGTCACCGGCAACGATGAGAAAGAGAGGGGCGGCGTTTGATCTGCCCATTGCGGTGGCAATTCTTGTATCCCTGGGGCTGATTCCTGAGGAGAATGTGAAGAATGCCCTGGTTATAGGGGAGCTGAGCCTGGATGGATGTTTACAGAAAGTTCCGGGAATTCTTCCTGTGATTATGGAGGCAAGGGCGGCAGGGATTCCCGTGTGTGTAGTACCGAAAGCCAATGCACCTGAGGGTGCGCTAGTAGAAGGGGTCGCGGTGCTGGGGGTTCGAAATCTTCATGAAGTTATTTCTTTTTTATCTGGAGAAGTGCGGCTGGAGCCAGAGCCGTATCCAAAACATAAGCAAGGGGAGCCTGTACAAAAATTTCCGGATTACAGTGAGATACAGGGGCAGGAAAATGTAAAGCGGGCCGCAGAAGTAGCCGTAGCGGGCGGCCATAACCTTTTGCTGGTTGGGCCGCCGGGAAGCGGAAAAACAATGGCGGCCAGACGAATTCCGGGGATCCTTCCGCCTATGACACTGGAGGAAAGCATGGAGATTACGAAGATATACAGCATAATGGGGCTGTTAGATAAGGAAGCACCGCTGATACGACAGAGGCCGTTCCGCAGTGTACACCATACGGCTACAAAGGCGGCGCTGATTGGAGGCGGCCTGGTTCCTGCTCCCGGTGAGATCAGCCTGGCTCATGGAGGCGTACTGTTTTTGGATGAACTTCCGGAGTTCCAGAAGGCTGTGCTGGAAGTGCTGCGGCAGCCACTGGAGGAACATCAGATACACATAGCGAGGACACACGGCAATTATGTGTTCCCGGCTAATTTTATTTTGATTGCGGCCATGAATCCATGCCCCTGCGGCTGCTATCCCGATTTCGAACGGTGCACCTGTACTCCCGGCCAGATCCAGCAGTATTTGAGCAAGATCAGCCAGCCTTTTCTTAGCCGTATCGACATTTGCGTGGAGGCTCCCAAAGTGGAGTTCGAGGCTCTTTTGCGAAAAAGAAAAGAAGAAAGTTCAGCAGAGATACGAAGGCGTGTATGTGATGCCCGTGAAATTCAAAACCGGCGCTATACAGGGACAGGTATTGTTTCGAATGCGATGCTTGGGGTTAAAGAGCTGGAGGTATACTGTAGGCTTGGAAAAGCGGAAAACAGGCTGATGGAGCAGGCATTTACTTCCCTCAGGCTCACAGCCCGGACTTACCACAAAATCCTGAAGGTGGCCAGAACGATTGCAGATTTGGACGGACAGGATAGAATTGCTGTGAAACATATAAAAGAAGCAATAGGTTACCGTACGATGGACAAAAAATACTGGGGGAGATGAGAAAATGAAATATGAATATTGGCTTGCTGCTATTACACCTTTGAGTGACCGTAAAAAATATCTGCTGAGAAAACATCTTGGTTCCGGTGAATGTATATTTTATATAGAAGAAACAAAACTAAAAGAATTAGAGTTCTTAAATGAAAGGGACATCCATACAATTATGCAGGCGCAAAAGGAGCGAAATCCGGAAGAAACAGCAGCAAAGCTGGAGGAGAAATCCATCCGCTTTATTCCCTGTTTTTCCCGGGAATTCCCAGGAAGACTGAGGACAATTCCGGATCCGCCCTATGCGCTTTACGTAAAAGGCAGACTGCCGCAAGAGGAGAAAAGGGCGGTTGCGATTGTGGGCGCCAGGCGCTGTACACCCTATGGAGAAAAGTATGCTTTTGAATTCGGGGAGCGGCTTGCAGAGTGTGATGTTTCGGTTATCAGCGGGCTGGCGAGGGGCATAGACGGAACCGCCCAGCGGGGCGCTCTGATGGGAAAAGGGCATACGTATGCGGTATTAGGCTGTGGTGTGGATATCTGTTATCCACGGGAACATATCGGGCTGTATGTGGATATTTTAGAAGAAGAAGGAGGAATCCTGTCCGAATTTCCGCCTGGAACCCCTCCCGCACCCCAGAATTTTCCCCGGCGGAATCGGATTATCAGCGGTTTGTCGGATTTGGTTCTTGTGATCGAGGCACGAGAGAAGAGCGGATCATTGATCACCGCGGATATGGCCCTGGAGCAGGGACGGGATGTGTATGCGCTGCCGGGGCCTGTTAACAGCAGCCTGAGCCAGGGCTGCAATGAGCTGATCCGACAGGGGGCAGGTATTCTGTTGTCGACGGAAATGCTCCTGGAGGAGCTGAATATGAACTGTACCGAAGAGAACAAAAAAACAGCCAAAATTGAAAAAGTGCTTGAAAGTGGGGAAAATATGGTGTATAGTCGTCTTGGTTTGTATCCCAAGAATCTTAGCCAGCTCACAGAGGAAACGAAGCTGCCGGCAAACGAGGTGCTTGAGCGGCTTGTGTCGTTAGAACTGAAAGGATACATCAAAGAGATTTCAAAAAATCATTATATTAAGATAAAATGATAAATAGAGGCGTGAAAGCTATTGGAGGAAGTTTTATGGCACATTATCTGGTTATTGTGGAGTCACCTGCCAAGGTGAAAACAATCAAAAAGTTCCTGGGGAGCAACTATTCAGTTGCTGCATCGAACGGACATGTCCGAGATCTGCCCAAGAGCCAGCTGGGCATTGATATAGAAAACGACTATGAGCCCAAATATATTACGATTAGGGGAAAGGGAGATATCCTGGCGAATCTGCGCAAGGAAGCAAAGAAAGCGACAAAGTCTATCTTGCAACTGACCCCGACCGAGAGGGAGAGGCGATATCCTGGCATCTGGCAACGGCTTTGAAATTAGATGATAAGAAAATGCGCCGTATTACATTTAACGAGATTACCAAAAATGCTGTAAAGGCATCTTTAAAGGCCCCCAGGGATATTGATATGAGTCTGGTTGACGCTCAGCAGGCACGCCGTATCCTGGACAGAATGGTGGGCTACCGTATAAGCCCGGTGCTGTGGGCAAAAGTAAAAAGGGGACTCAGTGCGGGACGCGTGCAGTCGGTTGCGCTTCGTCTGATTGCAGACAGGGAGGCCGAGATCGATGCATTTATTCCGGAAGAATACTGGTCTCTGGATGCTGTTTTAAAGGTAAAAGGCGAAAAGCGTCCGCTGGTGGCTAAGTTTTACGGTACAGAGAAACAGAAGATGACGATTGGTTCAGAAGAGGAACTGAATCAGATAATCAAAGCAGTAGACAACGAAGAGTTTAAAATCACTGATATTAAAAAAGGAGAACGCATCCGCAAGGCCCCGCTTCCTTTTACAACCAGTACGCTGCAGCAGGAAGCCGCTAAGGTACTGAATTTTGGAACACAGAAAACGATGCGCATTGCACAGCAGCTGTACGAAGGAATTGATATCAAGGGGAATGGGACAGTCGGTGTGATTACTTATCTGCGTACGGATTCCACCAGAATCTCCGAAGAGGCGGATGAAGCGGCAAGAGAATATATTGCGTCAGCTTATGGAAAAGAGTATGTGGCTGCAGGCGCTCAGGCGAAAAAGACCGAGAAGAAGATACAGGATGCGCATGAGGCCATCAGGCCTACCGATATTACCAGGACTCCGGCCTCCCTGAAAGATTCTCTTTCCAGGGATCAGCTGCGCCTTTATCAGCTGATCTGGAAACGGTTTGCAGCAAGCAGGATGCAGCCTGCAAAGTATGAGACCATTTCTGTAAAAATAGGAGCAGGTGATTACCGGTTTACAGTAGCAACTTCGAAAGTAGTATTCGATGGTTTCCGCAGTGTCTACACAGAGGCTGACGAAGAGAAAGAAGAGAGCAATGTTCTGGTAAACGGACTGAGTATGGACACCCGGCTGAATAAGGAGAGCTTTGATTCAAAGCAGCATTTTACGCAGCCGCCAGCGCATTATACGGAGGCGACTCTGGTCAAGATGCTGGAAGAACTGGGCATTGGCCGTCCAAGTACTTACGCTCCTACGATCTCCACGATCCTGGGACGCCGCTATGTCACAAAGGAAGCAAAGAACCTTTATATCACAGAGATCGGCGAGGTTGTGAATAATATCATGAAGCAGTCTTTCCCAAGTATTGTGGACGAGAACTTCACTGCCAATATGGAAGGCCTGCTGGATATGGTGGAAGAAGGCAAGGTACCTTGGAAAGAGGTCATCCGTAACTTCTATCCGGATCTGGAAGAAGCAGTGCAGATTGCCGAGAAAGAGCTGGAAAGTGTTAAGATCGAAGACGAAGTGACAGACGTGATTTGTGAAGAGTGCGGCCGGAACATGGTGGTAAAATATGGCCCTCACGGAAAGTTTCTGGCTTGTCCGGGATTCCCGGACTGCAAGAATACAAAACCATATCTGGAGAAGATTGGCGTTCCATGCCCGGTTTGCGGTAAAGAAGTAGTAATCCGCAAGACAAAGAAGGGCAGAAAGTATTATGGCTGTGAAAATAATCCGGAATGTGAGTTCATGTCCTGGCAGAAGCCATCCAAGGAAAAGTGCCCTGAATGCGGCAATTATATGGTAGAAAAAGGAAGTAAACTCGTATGTGCAGATGAAAAATGTGGATATGTCCGAAATCTGAAAAAAAATTAGATAAATGACGTTGATATTTCGTGAGTTGTATGATAACATAACTATATCGAACGAATTGAAACGAGTTGTATACACAATTAAATCTGGAGGAAATCAATGAGCGTACAGTTATTGGATAAGACAAGAAAAATTAATAAGCTGCTTCATAACAACAATTCCAGCAAGGTGGTTTTTAACGATATTTGTGCCGTCCTTACGGAGATTCTGGATTCTAATGTCCTTGTTGTCAGCAAAAAGGGCAAGATACTGGGAGTGAGCAAATGTGGACAGGTGGAAGGCATCAGGGAACTCGTAGGCGAGTCAGTTGGCGCGCATATCGATGAGATGCTGAACGAACGTCTGCTGAATATCTTATCTACTAAAGAGAATGTCAATCTGGAAACACTTGGTTTTTCGCCGGAAGCGGTGAGCGGGTACCAGGCTATCATTACACCGATCGACATAGCAGGAGAGCGTCTGGGGACTTTATTTATTTACAAACAGAATTCCGTATATGAGATTGATGACATTATCTTGAGTGAGTATGGAACAGCGGTAGTAGGGCTGGAGATGCTTCGCTCTGTCAATGAAGAGAGCGCGGAGGAGACGAGAAAAGAACACATCGTGCAGTCTGCGATCAGCACCCTTTCTTTTTCAGAGCTGGAGGCAATTATTCATATTTTCGAGGAACTGGACGGTACGGAAGGCATACTTGTAGCAAGTAAGATTGCAGACCGTGTAGGCATTACCAGATCCGTAATTGTCAATGCACTTAGAAAGTTTGAAAGCGCAGGCGTGATAGAGTCCAGGTCATCCGGCATGAAAGGGACATATATTAAGGTTCTGAATGATTATGTGTTTACGGAACTGGAAAAAATAAAAAAAGAGCGTCTGTAGATGTTCAGACGTATTTATCTATTACTGAGTATAGTAAATTGGAGAGGGTATCAGGCAGCTGATACCCTCTCTTATGATAACAATCAATAATTATCCGGAAGTTTAGGACAGAAAATCAAATCGTTTAGGAGGCAGAGAAATATGTATGAAGGTAACCCGGTAGACTTACAGATGGAAAAAGTAATTTCGGCAGATGTAATTTTTGATGATGCGACACATCATTGCCAGGTTTTTAAGTATGATTTGGAGGAAGATTACATATACTTGCAATTAAAAGAAGATGATTTGACGGCAATTTCCCTGGATGCCAAATATCAGTGCTATATTTCCACTAAGAAAGAACTGCTTTACTGTACAGGAGCAGTGAAAGAACGCTTTCAGTGTGAGAATGGCAATATGCTTGTCTTTAAGATAGAGAATGGATTCTATAATGTGGACAGCGTAAAACGGCCGATTAAACGAAAGTAAGCAAAAGACTTAAAAGAAGTCAGTTTTATAAACTAAGAAACCCGCAGGGCATACCGTAACACATACCCTGCGGGCGGATTTGCAGCAAGCTGCAAAATAATGTATAAATTTTAGAAACTCTGTTGACAAATTGGAAACAGAGTGCTATTTTATATTCATGAGGTTAGCACTCAAAAGAAATGAGTGCTAATAACTAGCAAAATTAATTAAGGAGGAATTACTATGAAATTAGTACCATTAGGTGACAAGATTGTATTAAAACAATTTGAAGCGGAAGAAACAACAAAGTCAGGTATCGTCCTGCCGGGTCAGGCAAAAGAGAAGCCGCAGGAGGCATTGGTAATTGCAGTTGGACCTGGTGGAAATATAGACGGTAAAGAAGTGACAATGCAGGTAAAAGTCGGCGATAAAGTTATCTACTCCAAATATGCAGGAACGGAAGTAGAGTTGGAAAAAGAAGAGTATATCATTGTAAAACAGAGCGACATTTTGGCAATTGTTGAGTAGGATGTCCGTCAAAATTAATTTAATTGCTTGACTAATTTCTATAAAATAATATGTTTTAACAGATGAACTTGAAGAAAGAATTTAATTAGAATAAGAGGAGTGACAGACATGGCAAAGGAAATCAAATATGGAACAGAAGCCAGAGCAGCGCTGGAAAAAGGAGTTAACAAGCTGGCCGACACAGTAAGAGTAACATTGGGACCAAAAGGAAGAAACGTTGTTCTTGACAAATCATTCGGAGCACCGCTTATTACAAACGATGGTGTAACGATTGCAAAAGAAATCGAACTGGAAGACGGATTTGAAAACATGGGAGCTCAGCTGATAAAAGAAGTGGCTTCCAAGACAAACGATGTGGCCGGAGATGGTACAACAACAGCTACAGTACTTGCACAGTCCATGGTACACGAAGGAATGAAGAACCTGGAAGCAGGCGCGAATCCGATCATTCTCCGTAAAGGAATGAAGAAAGCTACAGATGTAGCAGTAGATGCCATTGCAAAAATGAGCAGCAAAGTGAAAGATAAAGAGCAGATTGCCAGGGTTGCAGCCGTATCATCAGGAGATGATGCAGTAGGACAGATGGTAGCAGACGCTATGGATAAGGTTTCCAATGACGGCGTTATCACGATCGAGGAGTCTAAGACAATGCTTACCGAACTGGATCTAGTAGAAGGTATGCAGTTTGACCGTGGATACATTTCCGCATATATGGCAACAGATATGGAAAAAATGGAAGCAAATCTGGAAGATCCTTACATCCTGATCACAGACAGGAAGATCTCCAGCATCCAGGATCTTCTTCCACTCTTAGAGCAGGTTGTACAGTCAGGCGCAAGGCTTCTGATTATTGCGGAAGACATTGAGGGAGAGGCTCTTACAACATTGATTGTCAATAAATTGCGCGGAACCTTTAACGTAGTAGCAGTAAAAGCACCGGGCTATGGTGACAGAAGAAAAGAAATGCTGCAGGATATTGCGATTCTGACAGGCGGACAAGTGATTTCAGAGGAACTGGGAATGGATCTGAAGGAAGCTTCCCTGGATCAGCTGGGACGTGCAAAATCCGTTAAAGTTCAGAAAGAGAACACTGTTATTGTTGATGGGTGTGGAGAAAAGAAAGCAATCGAAGACAGAGTTGCCCAGATTAAGAAGGGTATCGAAGAGACAACCTCTGATTTTGACAGAGAAAAATTACAGGAAAGACTCGCAAAACTGGCTGGCGGCGTAGCAGTTATCCGCGTAGGCGCTGCAACAGAGACTGAGATGAAGGAAGCAAAACTCCGCATGGAAGATGCTCTGAACGCAACAAGAGCTGCAGTAGAAGAAGGAATCATTGCAGGCGGCGGTTCTGCATACATTCACGCAGCGAAAGAAGTTGAAAAATTTGCCGAGGAACTGGAAGGCGACGAGAAAACAGGCGCTAAAGTAGTTCTGAAGGCTCTGGAGTCACCACTGTACCACATTGCATCAAATGCTGGTCTTGAAGGAGCAGTTATCATTAATAAAGTAAGAGAGTCCGAACCAGGAGTTGGATTTGACGCATACAAAGAAGAGTATGTAGACATGGTAAAAGAAGGAATCCTGGATCCTGCAAAAGTTACCAGAAGCGCATTACAGAATGCAACAAGCGTAGCATCCACACTGCTGACAACAGAATCAGTAGTGGCTACAATCAAAGAAGATACACCACCAATGCCGGCAGGAGCAGGCGGCGGAATGGGTATGATGTAATTGGGTGAAAGGGGATCTTCTGGGAGAAGGGTCCGCCTGCCGGGAGCGGTCAGTGGAATGGACGGAGGCGTACATCTGTTGGGGCTATGCGGCAACCCGTTTACGGGGAAATACTAACGTAAAAAGAACGGCCCACTGAGGGCACGTGCAACATGCAACGGGAAAGCTTGATGCTTTCCCGTTTTAGGTTGTACTGGGAATTGATTTGGTAAATCAATTCCCATCCCTCAGTGGGCCGCTCTTTTTACGTAAGTATTTCCAGCCGTGCTCTCTAAGCCGCATAGCCCCAACAGATGTACGCCTCCGTCCATTCCACTGACCGCTCCCGGCAGGCTGCGCACATCAAGACGGAAGATGCCCATTTTACCAGTAGGATTACGTGAGGCGGTGGATTGGGCTGGATAAGGGAGCGCAGCTCGCACAAGGTCTGCAATCTTCAAAACTTCCTTATCTAAATCAAAGCGCCCCACATCGTATCAATCCGCAGCTACCGCCGGAATCCCTCCAAGGGGGAATTTTTTCTTCCGACTTGATGCGCCCAGCAGGGGAGTAGGCGGACAGGGGAAGCGGGCGATGCATCAAGGAGGGCGGGATAAGCGGCTTCAATAAAATTTCAGATAAAATGCAGACCATTTCCCGAACCACAAGTTCGGGAAATGAGCAGACCCGCAGGAAAAAATCATCAGATTTTTTCTGAGTGTCTGCGGAGTCTGCCATTTTATCTGAAATTTTATTTAGCCGCTTCCCCTGTCCGCCTGCATCGCCCGCTTCCCCTGTCCGCCTGCATCGCCCGCTTCCCCTGTCCGCCTGCATCGCCCGCTTCCCCTGTCCGCCTGCTCCCCTGCGTCCCCTTCAGCCAAAAAAGTCCCCCCATATATTCCAACTTATAAGTGGTGGTTTTTAATGGGGGTTAGTATTTATTATGTGTTTTTCAGGCGGAAACCTGGGAATCCCTTGACAAGTTTGTTTAATTTTTGTACTATATCAGTTAAAACATCAGCTTACATATTAGAGAAAGAGAGGAAATAAAATCATGGGTAAAATTATTGGAGAAGGTATTACATTTGATGATGTGCTCTTAGTTCCAGCATTTTCCGAAGTAATTCCGAACCAGGTTGATTTATCAACGAACTTGACGAAGAAGATTCGACTGAATATTCCGATGATGAGCGCAGGAATGGATACGGTTACTGAACACCGTATGGCTATTGCGATGGCTCGTCAGGGCGGGATTGGTATTATTCATAAAAACATGTCTATTGAACAGCAGGCGGATGAGGTTGATAAGGTTAAGAGATCTGAGAATGGGGTAATTACAGATCCTTTCTATTTATCACCTGAACATACACTGGAAGATGCCAATAATCTGATGGCAAAGTACCGCATCTCAGGAGTTCCTATTACGGAAGGAAAAAAACTCGTCGGAATTATTACAAACCGTGATTTAAAATTTGAAGAAGATTTCTCTAAGAAGATTAAGGAGTCCATGACTTCCGAAGGGCTGATTACAGCGAAGGAAGGTATCACATTGGACGAAGCGAAGAAGATTCTTGCGAAGGCAAGAAAGGAAAAGCTGCCGATCGTAGATGATGAAGGAAACCTGAAAGGTTTGATTACAATTAAGGATATTGAAAAACAGATTAAATATCCTTTGTCTGCAAAGGACGGTCAAGGACGGCTGCTCTGTGGGGCGGCGATCGGAATTACAGCAAACTTTCTGGAGCGTGTGGATGCGCTGGTGAAGTCTAAAGTAGATGTTGTGGTTATGGATTCTGCACACGGTCATTCTGCGAATGTTCTGCGTACGGTACGCATGGTAAAAGAAAAGTATCCGGAACTTCAGATCATTGCAGGGAATGTTGCAACCGGGGACGCAACAAGGGCTCTGATTGAGGCAGGAGTAGATGCTGTCAAAGTTGGAATCGGGCCTGGTTCTATCTGTACGACACGTGTTGTTGCAGGGATTGGTGTTCCGCAGATTACTGCAGTTATGGACTGTTATGCAGTGGCAAAAGAATATGATATACCGATTATTGCAGATGGCGGTATTAAGTATTCCGGAGATATGACTAAGGCAATCGCTGCTGGTGCAAATGTTTGTATGATGGGCAGCATATTTGCCGGATGTGATGAAAGCCCGGGAACATTCGAGTTATTCCAGGGAAGAAAATATAAGGTATACCGCGGTATGGGCTCGATTGCTGCTATGGAGAACGGAAGCAAGGACAGATACTTCCAGGCGGATGCTAAGAAACTTGTTCCGGAAGGCGTTGAAGGACGGGTTGCATACAAGGGAACCGTGGAAGACACCGTATTCCAGCTGATGGGCGGTCTGCGCTCCGGCATGGGTTATTGCGGAACGCCAACAATTGATGAGTTGAAGGAGAACGGACAATTTGTGAAAATTTCTGCAGCATCTCTGAAAGAGAGTCATCCGCACGATATTCATATTACAAAAGAGGCTCCGAACTACAGCGTGGACGAATAAAATTACTATGCTCGTCCTAAGGGCCGTGCATAGTAACAGCATCAGGCTCATTAAAAGTCGCCTGCGGCGAGGAGCCAGATGCCCCTTGAATCATATAGAACCGGACAATTCCGGAGATACCCGAAATATTCAGTAAAGAAGCGGGGATCCCGGAACTGTCCGGTTTTTTATTTACCATAATGCCAGTCCATCAGTTAAAACTCATCATGTCTGCCGGTTTTATCTGTTACAGGGTACTCTTGCTAAGACAATTTTAATAAAATATTCATTTTTGTTTCGACAAAATATGATAAGATATAAACAGTTTTTGGATTGGGGTACAGGGATGAAAAGACGAAAATATACAAAAAGAAAAATAAACCTGAAGAATATAAGAATCGATAAGAAGTCTCTCTATATATATGGAGGAATCGTGTTTCTGGTAATCCTGACAATTGTCCTGGGAATTTATTCCTGCGTTGCCGATGGGAGGAGAAATCGTGCCAATACGGGGCTGTCTGTGGATGCCTCGGAGCCGAAGATTGATGTACAGCTGCTGGATGTGAATGAGTATTCGAGGCCGGGGGCTGAATCTGATCCGATTACCGGCATCGTCATTCATTACACGGCTAATCCAGGCAGCACGGCACAAAATAACAGGGACTATTTTCAAGGATTGAAGGATAGCCATGAGACGTCGGTAAGCAGCCATTTTGTGGTCGGCCTGGACGGAGAAATTATCCAGTGCGTGCCGACATGGGAGATTGCTTACGCATCTAACAGTAGAAATCATGACACGGTTTCAATCGAATGCTGCCACCCGAATGAGTCGGGAGAGTTTAATGACGCGACTTATAAGTCTGTGGTCCAGCTGACAGCATGGCTGTGTAAAAAGTTTGGCCTGACGGAGGAGAATGTGATCCGGCACTATGACGTTACGGGAAAAATCTGTCCCAAATATTTTGTGGATCATGAAGATGCATGGGAACTGTTTAAAGGCGATGTGAAAGCCGCTCTGGAGAAATCCCATAAAGAGTAGGAGAAAATACTTTATATAAATGAAAAAAGGATCGAAAAAGCTGAAAATAGGGATATAGGCGGTTAGTTTCTGCTTGCTATCATCTGGGAAAGTTGCTATAATATGGTGTATTGTTTTGGAATAAGAGATTAAAGGTGGACGTTGGAAGATGAATGATTTAGAGATGTACCGCGAACAGCTTGCTTTGTGTGATGACAAGATCATAGATGCGCTGGTAGAGCGCAATGCAATTGTAGAAAAGATCATGGCATATAAAGAGGAATACGGCATGCCGATTTTGCAGCCGGCACAGGAAGCCAAGCAGGAACAGAGACTGAAGGATAAGTTGGAAGGCAGTAAGTATCAGGACGAGATTTACGATGTGTTCAGGAGAATTGTACGTAACAGCAAGAGGATACAGGCAAGGAAGCTGTTTTCTTACAATATAGTACTGATTGGATTTATGGGCGCAGGCAAGTCTACGGTGTCTGACTATCTCAGCACAATGTTTGCGATGCGTATTGTGGAGATGGATCAGGTAATTGCGGATCGTGAAGAAATGAGTATTCCGGATATTTTTGCCACATATGGTGAAGAATATTTTAGGGAGCAGGAAACAAAACTGCTGATCGAACTGCAGAATAAAAAGAATACCATTATTTCCTGCGGCGGAGGAGCAGCCCTCCGGGCGGAGAATGTTGCCGAGATGAAGAAAAACGGCCGTGTGGTTCTTCTGACTGCGAGTCCGGAGACCGTTTATGAACGGGTGAAAGACAGTGATGACAGACCGGTGCTCAAAGAGAATAATAATGTAGAGTTTATTGCTGATCTGATGGAAAACCGCCGTGAGAAATACGAGGCGGCTGCCGATATCGTGATTCAGACTGATAACAAGACGGTGCTGCAGGTTTGTGAGGAACTGATTACAAAGTTAATGGAGATGGATGCGGAATAATGTTTGACAGATTTTTCCCGGATGACTATAAGATGTCTACATACGTCATCCCATTTGAAAAATTATATGAAGATGGATTCAGAGGCGTTATATTTGACATAGATAATACACTTGTACCTCATGGCGCCCCTGCGGATGACCGCGCTAAAAAACTGTTTGCCAGACTGAAGGAAATCGGTTTTTCTTCATGCCTGATTTCAAACAATCAGGAAGCGCGGGTTAAGATGTTCAACGAAGAGATTCAGACGAACTATATTTATAATGCCCATAAGCCTTCCACAAAGAATTATAAAAAAGCGATGGAGATTATGGGGACGGACGATTCCAATACTCTTTTTGTAGGAGACCAGCTATTTACAGACGTCTGGGGGGCTAAGAGAAGCGGCATCCGCAATATACTGGTTAAGCCGATTCATCCGAAAGAGGAGATTCAGATCGTGTTGAAACGGTACCTGGAGAAGATTGTGCTGCATTTCTATAAAAAGAAGCAAAAGAAGCGGATCTCCGGTTAAAAAAAGGTTGAAAAATGAATGAAACTATTATAAAATTATAAACAGTGTAAAAAGGTAGGCGCATTGGCAGCGCAATTGAAGGAGGATTACAATGATATCAGCAGGAGATTTTAAGAATGGATTAACCGTTGAGATTGAGGGGAACATCTATCAGATTCTGGAATTCCAACATGTAAAACCAGGTAAAGGTGCAGCATTTGTAAGAACAAAGTTAAAAAATATAATTAACGGCGGTGCTGTTGAAAAGACTTTCAGACCGAATGAAAAGTTTGAACAGGCTCGTATTGACCGGAAAGACATGCAGTATCTGTATCAGGACGGGGATTTATTCAACTTTATGGACGTTGAGACATATGATCAGATCGCACTGAATGCTGAAGTTGTCGGTGATGCTTTGAAGTTTGTAAAAGAAAATGAAGTAGTAAAAATCTGTTCTCATAATGGAAATGTATTCTCTGTTGAGCCGCCGCTGTTTGTAGAGCTTGCAATCACAGAGACAGAGCCGGGATTTAAGGGTGATACTGCACAGGGAGCAACAAAGCCTGCGACAGTAGAGACCGGGGCAGTTGTCATGGTACCTCTGTTTGTAGAGCAGGGAGATGTCCTAAAGATTGATACACGTACAGGGGAATATTTGTCACGTGTTTAATGTGGAAAAGAAACAGAGCGGAGCAGGGGACGCTCTACGACAGGGCTGCTAGGAAGGGTATTGGCCTGTATTAGACACCTGTGCCGCTAGCTGTATCTGAGAAAAACCGATGCCGGATATGAGGACTGGGGAACCCCTGTGGGAATCTGATGATTTCCTGAACCGGGTTTCCTGAAAACTTGATTTGAAAATCGAGTTTTCTCTGCATATCCGGCTTCCTTTTTTAGATGCAGTAAGCATACAAAAGTGTTTTACAACGGCATATACCAGTATAGTACTGGGATGCATCGGCTAGATGAAGGGCAACAATATTTTGCCTTATTTGGGATTGTGTTTTTGACGAAAATCATATATAATTTACTCACCTAATATGTTTCAAATCATTATTTTATCATGGACACAGGTCGTGTCAATTTTCCTAATTTGTTTTGATGAGCACAGAAAATTTGAAAGGAGAATTATGAATTATCAGGATTTTTTGTGTGCTGTTGAACAGGAATTAAATAAAAAATTAAAGGAGGGAATTCAGGCGAGCGTCTATACTGCCCGAAAGAATAATGGCAGTGAGAAGCAGGGAATTATGATTAAGGCAGATGGCGTGAATGCTGCGCCGGCTATTTATCTGGAAGAACTATTTGAACGGGTCCTGAAGGGAGAACGGATAGACAGGGTTGTCCAGGAGATTCTGGACTTTTATGAAGAGGTGGACTGCAGGAAAGTATGGGACTGCAGCCAGTTTCAAAAGTATGAAAATATCAGGGAGCGAGTGGTATTCCGTCTCATCCATACAGAAAAAAACAAAAAGCTTTTGGAGTGTATCCCTTTTATGGAAGTACTGGATTTATCGATTGTGTTCTATGTACTTTTAGAACAAGACAGGAATGGGACGGCCAGTATTCAGATCAGTAATGAACATCTGAAGATGTGGGGCGTACAGAAAGAAGAGTTGTACCGGGCTGCGGTCAGGAATGTAACAAACCTTCTGCCGGCAGAGTTTTATACTATGCGCCATGCCATTGAGGAGATGCTGGAAGTGGACTCGGATGAGGAGGATAATCTGCTAGAAATTCAAAACGATGAAAAGAAGGATGTTATGTACGTTTTGACGAATTCTCTCCGCAATTATGGAGCTGCATGCCTGTTTTACCCTCATGTACTGGAGATGGTGGGGGAAATGTTAAAAGAAGACTATTATATTCTGCCAAGCAGCATACACGAACTGATTATTGTTCCGGAATCCAAGGCACTCGATGCAGATGAAATGAGCGAGATGGTTGTTGAAATTAATGAAACCCAGGTAGAACCGGAGGAAGTACTGAGCGATCATGCCTATTTTTACCAAAGAGAGGAGAAGAAGTTAATGTCCATGAAAAAGGGGGATGCATGGTGCGGAGAACGGGGATAGATCGTACACGGGGCATCCTGGAAACGAGTCTTTCCCTGTCTGCCGGGTGCGCCAGCTCCAGGTAGGGGGAGCCGAAAGCCCCCGGAAGAACCTGCCTGCCAGACAGGTTCTTCCGGGAGGATTTCGGTTGCTCCTACCTGGAGCGTTTCCCGATCCGCACCGAGGTGAAAGCTCTTCACGAAATCTTGTTTTCCTCTTTACATTTCACAAATTTTGTGCTAGGATAATAAAGCATTCTGTTAAGGGTTCATTCCATTACAGCAGAATTGCACAGCAATTATGCGTCTGTAGCTCAGTGGATAGAGCAATGCCCTCCGGAGGCATGTGCGGCGGTTCGACTCCGCCCAGACGTGTATTTTTTATGCCCTGGAAAAAGTATCGTATTAAAATATGTATTTTAGCACCGGGCATTAACAGAAAACTGGGAATACATTTCCAGGCATATTATTTTATATAGATAAGATGCAGCGTACTCAGTGAAATTACTGAGCGTGGATTATAACAAAAGAGAAGCAGAGGAGAGGGGTAGTCATGTCAGGGTATAAGACTGCGTTTAAGAGGGCTTTTCCTTATACGATCCCGGTACTGACGGGATATCTGTTCATAGGGATTGCTTTTGGTGTTATGTATGCGGAAAAAGGATATTCTGCCTGGTGGGCGGTTTTAATGAGCCTGCTTGTTTATGCGGGGTCGGGGCAGTACCTGGCTGTGAATTTTTTTGTGCCGGGTATTTCTTTTCTACAGGTCATATTTATGACTTTGATGGTGAACATCCGGCATGTATTCTATGGCCTGTCCCTGTTAGATAAGTTTAACAAAATGGGCGGCAAGCGCTGGTATATGATCTTTGGACTGACGGATGAGACGTACTCTCTTTTGTGTACTACCAAAATTCCGGAGGATGTTGAGGAAGATAAGTTTCTGTTTGCCATTGCGCTTCTGGACCAGAGCTACTGGGTCATCGGCTCAGCCATCGGAGGTATTTTAAAAAGCGTACTGCCCATCAACGCCGAGGGAATAGAATTTGCCATGACCGCCCTGTTTGTTGTGATATTTGTAGAGCAATGGATGGAAGCAAAGAATAGGATACCTGCAATGATCGGTGTGGTTTCAGCCGTTTTATGCTTTCAGATTTTCGGGAGCGGAAGTTTTGTGTTTCCGACAATGATATTGAGCATTTTGATACTCTTTGCCGCAAGAAAACGCCTGGAAGGGGAGGTGGAGACATGCCCGTAAATATAGGAACTTCATTATGCATTATTTTGGCCGTGGCTGTCACTACGTTTGCCACAAGGGCTGTGCCATTTCTAATATTTCCCAAGGGGAAGGCAATCCCCAAGACAATTGAGTATCTTGGAAAAGTCCTGACTCCGGCTGTCATTGGAATGCTGGTCGTATACTGTTTGAAGGATACCCCCATAAGGACAGCCCCCCATGGTCTTCCGGAAGCATTAGCCGTGCTGGCCGTTATCCTGCTGCACGTTTGGAAACGCAACAACCTTTTGAGCATTGGAGCAGGTACTGTATTCTATATGTTCCTGGTACAAGTCATATTTTAAGCGGCCGGCAAATTGGGCCCGCAGAACAAGAGAGAAGCAAAAAGCGTTCCGCTCATCGGACTTTCTGCAAATGCCTTTCAGAGGAATATAGATAAGGCAACGCAGAGCGGGAGGAATAGATATTTCCCAAAGCCGGTTGATTCGGAACGCTTTTTTCAGACGCTGGGTGAATTTCTTTAGATGAGATTCACCTTTTTGTTCATAATATAATGTGTTGCGGCGTATTCCAATACTGTTGTAACAAATATCAGGATTCCGCTTAACCTAAACAATTCAAATAAGTAATGGCCTACATTGCCTGCACCAGGCGGGTAGTTGCTGCCGTTCGGAAATATGCCAAGGGCAGTAAGGATTATAAAGGTAAATATTTGAATGATTGTAGATATTATTATGTAAGCAACAACGGAGCACAGCACTCTGTGGCCCGGAAACAACTGCCCAATTGCCACACAAGAATAGATCATGATGACGCTTCCTATACTGCTGGCCAGTATAAATAACAGCATGTACAGACTGTACCGGCCGAGCGGCATCCCAAGTGACTCTGTTACCTCAGAGGCGATTTCTGCGTAGGCTGTTGTAACATTTTTACCGCTGACCAAAATGTAAAGACTCAGGCTGTAGAGCAAAATATCAATGACATACCAGATTGTGCCGGATATAATCTTGGCCCAGAGCTGCTGTGCAGGGGTTGCAGGCAGGGTCCATGTCAGATATCCTTCATCTGTAAACAGATTTTTATAAAAACGGATACCAAGCATTAACATCACCCCAAAGGATACTGCCGTAAATAGAAGCAGAAAAATGGATATAAATAAACCAAGAGAGGTGATCAGGACATTCGGTTCTGCGCTGAAGTCGAGTTTTTCAAGAAAGAAAAACCGTCCGAGTATACTGGCCAACAGCAGCAGTGCGTGGAGTATAATAAATAACTTGGCTCCATATTTTAAGTCGTATTTAATGAGTCTGCCTAACATTTGAATACCTCCCTGAATAAAGCATCTACGGATTTCCCTTCCTTTGTGCGGATCTCGTCTACAGAAGCATTCAGGGAAAGCTGTCCGTTCTGGATAAAAAGAACTCTGTCGAGTACATTTTCAATATCGGTGATGAGGTGTGTGGACAGAAGAATGGTCGCATTCTCGTTATAATTGGTCAGAATAGTGTGCAGGATATAGTCCCTCGCAGCAGGGTCCACACCGCCGATCGGCTCGTCCAGGATATAAAGTTCGGCATCCCGGCTCATGACCAGCACAAGCTGTACTTTTTCCTTGGTGCCTTTGGATAAGGTGCGCAGCCGTGAGCGTGTATCGATCTCCAGATCGTGCAGCATTTTCCTGGCGCGGTCCAGATCAAAATTATCATAAAAATCTAAAAAGTAGGATAGTATATCGTCCACCCGCATGTGGTCATTCAGATAGCTTCTTTCCGGCAGATAAGAGACCAGCTTTTTTGTCTCAGCTCCGGGAGCCAGGCTGTTGATCATGACGCGTCCGTCAGTAGGGGTTAAAAGACCGTTAATCAGCTTGATCAATGTAGTCTTTCCGCTGCCGTTGGGGCCAAGAAGCCCTACAATCTGCCCTCTGTCCAGAGTCAGGTTCAGGTTGGACAGCGCATAGAAGTTGTTATATTTCTTAGTCAGTCCCTGACATTCCAGAATTGGTTTCATTTACTTTTCCTCCTTGATTGTCTCCTGGATTAATTCCAGAATCTCTTCATCCCCAAAACCGAGCAGCTTCATCTTTTCAAAAAATTGATGAATATGTTCGGATGCTAAATCTTTTTTCATCTTTTTCAGCATTGCATCATCCTCTGTAATAAATCTGCCGCTGGTTCTCTGCGAATATACCAGGCCGCTTCTTTCGAGTTCGGAGAGCGCTTTCTGCATGGTATTGGGGTTCACGGAAGCATCGAGAGCCAGGTCACGTACGGATGGGAGCTTATCTCCGGGATTATATATGCCGGCAATGATGTCCTGCTGGATGCGCTCCATGAGCTGCAGATAGATAGGGCGGTCATTATCTAAATCCCATGGCATCTAAGTCACCTCTTTTTCTGTATGATAAAGTTTTTGTAATACTGTATTATCTATATAGTACAATCATACAATGAGGCGCCTCAGTTGTCAAGTACTAGCAGCCTGTCTTTTCATTCTCCCTGATAATTCTATCTGTGAGACCGGGATCAAATTTCCCGTTCCTGAGCATTTCGATTTCATATTTATATGGTGCATAGGATTTTTTCTCGTATGTGGGGGATGGAACATAAGGCGTCTCCAGAATCTTCGGCACGTTTTCAAAATCCTGGTGGTGGACGATATAGTTCAGGGCATCAAAGCCGATCTCTCCAAAACCGATATTTGCATGCCGGTCCTTGGCAGCTCCGGGTACGTTTTTGCTGTCATTTATGTGGAACACTGCAATCTGGTCTATTCCTAGGATTTTGTCAAACTTATCGATCACGTTATCAAACTGTCCGATAATATCATATCCGCTATCACTGGTATGGCAGGTGTCAAAGCATACCCGCAATTTATCGTTATACTTAACGCCGTCGTATATACGGGCCAGCTCCTCAAAGGTCCGGCCAATTTCGGAGCCTTTTCCAGCCATTGTTTCCAGTGCGATGCAGCAGTCCGTATCTTTTGTAAGAACCTCGTTCAGTCCCTGGATAATCTGATGAGTACCGGTCTCGACGCCGGCGCCGACATGTGCGCCCGGATGCAGAATCAGCAGATGGCTTCTGCAGGCAATCGTACGCTGCAGTTCTTTATCCAGAAATTCCACTGCCAGTTCAAAAGTTTCCGGCTTAACTGCATTTCCAAGGTTGATGATGTAAGGGGCGTGTACAATAATCTCATTGATTCCGTTTTCCTTCATATATTCCCATGCGGGTTCAATATTCAGTTCACTGATATCCTTACGCCGCGTATTCTGGGGCGCCCCGGTGTAAAACATAAAAGTGTCTGCTCCGTATGAAACAGCTTCTCTGGCGGAGCCAAGAAGCATTTCCTTTCCGCTCATTCCTACGTGTGATCCTATAATCATTCTTTATTCCTGCCTTTCCAAACAGTATTTAGGGTTTTTGGTTTGGGAAACATACTTAAATGCCCCAAAATACGGGGAGAGTTCCCTCATAACACTTGCCCTCCCTGATTATACGTGATAAAATAGCAAAATGGAAGAAAATTAGAACGGAGTGTGGAATAAAATTGAAGACATTATTGGAACTGATTACCATAGAGATGCAGAAAGCCTTCCAGGAAGCAGGATACGATGAGTCTTTTGCGAAAGTGACTCTGTCCAACAGGCCGGATTTATGCGAATACCAGTGCAACGGTGCGATGGCGGCTGCAAAGACCTATAAAAAGCCGCCATTTGTAATTGCGGAGGATGTTCTGGGGAAGCTCGGAGAGTATTCCTGCTTTGAGACAGCAGAAGCGGTCAAGCCCGGGTTTATGAATCTGAAGATGAGTCCTGCGTACGTGGCAGCATATCTGAATGAGATGATGGCTGCGGAGGGACTTGGCGTGGAGAAAGCCGTACAGCCCAAGATAATTATGGTAGATTACGGCGGCCCGAATGTGGCAAAGCCGCTTCATGTAGGGCACCTCAGGTCTGCGATTATCGGCGAGAGTGTTAAGCGTACTGCGAGGTTTAAAGGACACAAGGTAATCGGAGATATTCATCTGGGAGACTGGGGATATCAGATGGGGCTGATTATAACGGAGCTGGAGAAGAGAAAGCCTGACCTGGCATATTTTGACGAAGCGTATGAGGGAGAATATCCCAAAGAAGCTCCTTTTACAATCAGCGAGCTGGAGGAGATCTATCCAACTGCCAGCGCATATGCCAAAGAACACGAGGAATACCGTGATAAGGCGCTGCAGGCCACATTTCTTCTTCAGAACGGGCACCGAGGATACCGGGCCATCTGGAACCATATCATGAATGTATCTGTGGCGGATCTTAAGAAGAATTATGAGAGCCTGAATGTGGAATTCGACCTTTGGAAGGGCGAGGCGGATGCGCAGAAGTATATTCCCGACATGGTGCAGCGGCTGAAAGACGAAGGCTATGCCCATTACGACCAGGGAGCGCTTGTAGTCGATGTGCAGGAGGAAGCGGATAAAAAAGAAGTGCCTCCGTGTATGATCCTGAAGTCAGACGGCGCGGCATTATATGATACGACAGATTTGGCAACGCTGGTGGAACGGGAAGCACTTTACCAGCCGAACAAATTGATTTATGTTGTGGACAAGCGCCAGGAACTGCATTTTGTACAGGTATTCCGCTGTGCAAAGAAAACTGGAATTGTGCGCCCGGAAGTGGAAATGAAATTCTTGGGCTTCGGTACGATGAACGGGAAGGACGGCAAGCCGTTTAAGACTAGAGAAGGCGGAGTCATGCGCCTGGAGAATCTGATCCGTGAGATCAATGAAACGATGTATGGCAAAATTATGGACAATCGTACCGTGAGTGAGGAGGAAGCGCAGAATACAGCGAAGATTGTGGGACTTGCGGCAATTAAATACGGGGATCTGTCCAATCAGGCATCCAAGGATTATGTTTTTGATGTAGACAGATTTACCTCCTTTGAAGGGAATACGGGGCCTTATATTCTGTATACGATTGTACGGATTAAGTCCATTCTGAATAAGTATCAGGAAGGAAAGGGAGCCCTGGAGGGCCTGGCGGTAAGGGACGCACAGAGCGAGTTTGAGAAGGCGCTGATGCTGGAGGCGGTCAAATTCAATGACGTAATTGACGCGGCCTACGAGGAGAGCGCACCGCACAAGATCTGCGCGTACATTTACGACCTGGCCAATGCATTTAATAAATTCTACCATGAGACAAAGATTCTCACAGAAGAGGATGAGGAACGCAAAGCAGGATATATTGCTCTTCTAAAGCTGGTGAAAGAGATTTTGGAGACTTGTATTGATTTGCTCGGCTTTGAAGCGCCGGAAAGGATGTAAATACAGAATATGACAGAAAAGTTATTTTATGAAGACAGTCATAAAAAAGTGTTTACCGCAAATGTACAAATGTGCCGGCCAAAAGGGGAATATTACGAGGTGGTCCTTGACAGGACTGCCTTTTTTCCAGAGGGCGGCGGACAGTATGCGGATACGGGCTGGCTTGAAGATATCAGGGTGACGGATGTACGGGAAAGAGACGGCATCATCTATCATGTCATGGAGGCGCCTTTAGAGGAAGGTCTCCAGGTGACGGGAAAAATAGACTGGGATATGCGCTTTTTGAAGATGCAGCAGCATACCGGGGAGCATATTGTATCAGGACTTGTGCATGCCGGATTTGGATACAATAATGTGGGATTCCACCTGGGCAGTGAAGACTGCACCATGGATTTTGACGGGGAGATTACAAAAGAGCAGCTGCGGAAGATTGAGTGGCAGGCTAATGAAGCAGCCGTGAAAAACCTGGAGGTGCAGGTGTCCTGGCCATCAAAGGAGGAACTGGCTTCGCTGGAGTACCGAAGTAAGATTGAGATAGAGGGGGCGGTCAGGATTGTGACGATTCCGGGTTACGATGCCTGTGCCTGCTGTGCTCCTCATGTAAAAAGAACAGGCGAGATCGGCCTGATTAAACTGACAAATGTACAGCGGTATAAAGGCGGCGTGAGGGTTACGATGCTGTGCGGGTTCCGCGCCCTGGCTGACTATGCGGGGAAGGAACAGCACGTGAAGAATATTTCTGCACTCTTGTCTGCAAAAGAGGATAAAATCAGCCAGGCAGCGGAGCATCTGAAGGACGAGTGCGGCCGCCTGAAGGCAAAGCTTTTGGAAGAACAGAAAAAGCTGCTGGAGTATAGGGCCGGCGGGATATCCGGGGAGGAAACTTTCGTATGCCTGTTTGAAGACGGGCTGGAAGGGGACGGCCCCAGAATCCTGATGAATCTGGTTCTGGCACGCGGAGCAGAGTGCTGCGCAGTATTTCTGAAGACAGAAGACGGGGCATACCGCTATGTGATCGGCAGTACAAATATGGATATCCGTCCCCTTGCGAAAGGACTGAATGAGGCGTTTGGCGGACGCGGAGGCGGTAAGCCGGAGATGGTACAGGGATCTCTAAAAGGGAAAGAAGAAGAAGTGAGGGCGTGGATAGAGGAGAAAGCGAGGATAACAAAAGAATGAATAAGAATCCGGAATCAAAGCAGTTCTGGCGGCTGTTTGGTCCTCTTCTTTTGTATTGGGTCATCCAGTTTGTGGCAAGATTTATAGTGGAAATGTTTGCAATCATTCCACATCTCGGAGAAATTATAGATTACAGCGCATTTTCTGATAATATGACGCAGGATGAGATTATGAATCTGGCGTGGCAGAATGCGGGCAAGGTCATGGAGATCGTGCAGAAGTATCAGGTTGAGATCCTTGGGTTCGCGGCCTTATTTACGATTCCGTTGACATTGTCGCTGTTTTTAATGGATAGAAAAAGAGAGAAGATGCTGAATATTCCGCAGAATAAGAAGGCAAATATCTGGAAATACGGCGAAATCATCGGACTTGGCGTGGCAGTATGTATAGGAGCGAACTGTCTGACAATCATGAGCAGCCTGGCAATGGCAAGCCAACAGTATCAGGAGACTTCGGAAGTGTTCTATTCGGCCAGCGTGCCGGTTCAGGTCCTCTGCCTTGGGCTCGTAATACCACTGACCGAGGAACTGATGTTTCGTGGAGTTCTGTTTAAAAGATACCGGGAGCGCGGCAGCTTTATGAAGGCCGCGGTTTGTTCTTCTCTTTTGTTCGGGCTGATCCATGGGAATGTGGTGCAGTTTTTGTACAGCTTTATTTTGGGACTTCTGCTTTCTTATGTTTATGAGAAATACGGATCTTTCAAGGCTCCCGCTGTGCTGCATGTGGTTGCTAACATTACCTCTTTGATCGTCACTGATATCGGGGGATTCGACTGGCTTGCCGCAAAAGTTTCCAGAATGGGAATCGCGGCAGTAGTCTGCGCTTTTGCAGGTTCCATTATGTTCGTACTTATTCAGAGAATTGACGAAAAACCGGATGTGACTCCGCCTCCTGCGGAAAATAAGATTACACCGGATATGTTCCGGTAAATAAAACAATTTGAGTTACTATTCACGTGGCCGTGAATAGTAACCAATTCTAACATAAGCCGGGTACAGGACATTGAAGAGGTGTATGTACTCGGCTTTTCAATTGGCATGGATTGGGAAAATGACTTAAAAATGTGAAGAATTGAGGTAAAAATAAGAAAATAAGAATAAATGCCTGAAAAAAAGGGGGAATAGTTCATATTGACAAATTAACAGATAATTTAAAGTAAAGTTTTTATTTACAAATAAAAAAAAATTGTAGTATAGTAGGGAAAAATAAAAAGTCAACATTACTATTATGGAGAAAGGAAAGGGATTATGGGTGAACTAAATATGGGCCGGCAGGCCGGGCTGTACCGATCCGGTTTTGAACATGACAACTGCGGGATCGGGGCGGTTGTGAATATTAAGGGCATAAAAAGCCATGAGACAGTGGTGAATGCCTTGAAAATTGTAGAAAATCTTGAACATAGAGCAGGCAAGGACGCCGAGGGTCAAACAGGAGATGGTGTAGGAATCTTACTTCAGATTTCACACAGATTTTTCTCTAAGGTTTGTAAACCCCTCGGTTTTTCTTTGCCCAAAAACAGAGATTATGGGGTGGGGATGTTCTTTCTTCCCCAGGACGAACTCAAAAGAAATCAGGCGAAAAAGATATTTGAGGTAATCACAGCAAAAGAGGGTCTGAAGTTTTTGGGGTGGAGAGAAGTACCTGTTAAACCTGAAATTCTGGGTAAAAAGGCGGTAGACTGTATGCCGTGTATTATGCAGGCATTTATCGAGAGGCCGAAGAAAATAGAGCAGGGACTTCCCTTTGACAGGCGGCTCTATGTGGTGCGCCGGATTTTTGAACAGAGCAGCGACGATACATATGTGGCTTCACTTTCCAGCAGAACAATTGTCTACAAAGGGATGTTTCTGGTCGGGCAGCTCAGAATGTTTTTTGAAGATCTGCAGGATGAGGATTATGAATCCGCAATCGCGATGGTGCATTCCCGATTCAGCACGAATACGAATCCGAGCTGGGAGCGGGCGCACCCGAACCGTTTTATGGTGCACAACGGCGAAATTAACACGATACGCGGTAACGCGGATAAAATGGGGGCAAGAGAAGAGACAATGGAATCCGATGATCTGAAAGGAGAACTGCACAAGGTGCTGCCTGCGATCAATACTTCCGGTTCCGATTCCGCGATGCTGGACAACGCGCTGGAGTTTATGGTAATGAGCGGCATGGAGCTTCCGCTGGCAGTTATGATTGCAATACCGGAGCCGTGGGCAAATAACCGCAGCATGTCCCAGAATAAAAAGGATTTTTACCAGTACTATTCAACCATGATGGAGCCCTGGGACGGGCCGGCCTCCATTCTATTCTCGGACGGAGACTGCATGGGAGCGGTTCTCGACCGCAATGGCCTGCGCCCTTCCAGATATTATATCACAGAGGATGATAATCTGATCCTTTCTTCCGAAGTGGGAGTATTGGATATTGATCCAGCAAAGATCATCTTAAAGGAGCGCCTGCATCCCGGAAAAATGCTGCTTGTTGATACCATAAAGGGAGAAGTGATTGACGATGAGGCACTGAAAGAAAAGTATGCAAATGAGTATCCATATGGAGAATGGCTGGACAGCAATCTGATTCAGTTGAAAGACCTGAAGATTCCGAATGAGGATGTGCCAAAGTATACAAGAGAAGAATGTACAAAGCTGCAGAAAGCATTCGGCTACGCCTACGAGGATGTAAAAACGTCTATATTGAATATGGCCAGGACAGGAGCCGAAGGAATTGCGGCAATGGGGATTGATACTCCGCTGTCCGTCCTGTCTCATAAAAACCAGCCATTGTTCGGTTACTTTAAACAACTGTTTGCTCAGGTAACCAATCCTCCAATCGATGCGATCCGGGAGGAGGTAGTAACTTCTACGACCATCTATATCGGGAAAGACGGGAATCTTCTGGAGAAGCGGGAGGAAAACTGCAAAATGCTCCAGGTAAACAATCCAATCCTGACAAATACTGATATTCTGAAGATCAAAAATATGAAGGTGGATGGTTTCTGTGTGGCTGAAATTCCAATTATATATTATAAGAATACAAGCCTGGAAAGAGCCATTGATTATCTTTTTATTGAAGTTGACCGGGCAATCAGGGAGGGAGCAAACATCCTGATCCTGTCGGACCGGGGGGTGGATGAATACCATGTGGCTATCCCGTCGCTTCTGGCTGTATCAGGTCTGCAGCAGCACCTGGTACGCACAAAGAAGAGGACATCTGTGGCAATGATACTGGAATCTGGGGAGCCGAGGGAGGTACATCATTTTGCAACCCTGCTGGGTTACGGCGCCTGTGCGATCAATCCATATCTGGCTCACGAGTCCATCCGCCAGCTGATTGATACGAACATGCTTCACAAGGATTACTATGCCGCCGTGGATGATTATAACTATGCGGTGATCCATGGCATAATCAAGATCGCTTCCAAGATGGGGATATCTACGATTCAATCCTATCAGGGGGCAAAAATATTTGAGGCGTTAGGTCTGAAGGAAGAGTTTATCAGCCGGTATTTTACAGACACGGTCAGCCGGATCGGCGGGATCGGTATCGAAGAGATAGCAGGGGATTATACGGCGTTTCATTCTGAGGCATTTGACCCGCTCGGACTGGATGTAGATATGACGCTGAACAGTATTGGAAAACATAAGTCCAAAAGCGGGGGAGAAGAGCATCTCTATAATCCGCAGACCATCCATATGCTGCAGCAGTCATCCAGACGCGGTGATTACGGCTTGTTCAAACAGTACACGAAGATGGTGGATATGGAAGGAGAAAAGATCAATCTGAGAGGACAGCTTGATTTCAACTATCCCGCTAAGGGTATTCCTCTGGATCAAGTGGAAAGCGTAGAGTCTATTGTGACGAGGTTCAAGACTGGCGCCATGTCCTACGGATCCATTTCCAAAGAGGCACACGAGACCCTTGCCGCAGCTATGAATCAGCTGCACGGCAAGTCAAACAGCGGGGAAGGCGGCGAAGATATTGAACGTCTGGACACGGACCGCTGCTCTGCAATCAAACAGGTTGCTTCAGGAAGATTTGGCGTGACATCGCGCTACCTGGTCAGTGCACGGGAGATCCAGATCAAGATGGCCCAGGGCGCCAAGCCAGGGGAAGGAGGGCATCTTCCGGGAGAAAAGGTATATCCTTGGATTGCAAAGACGCGTCACTCCACACCAGGAGTCAGCCTGATCTCACCGCCTCCGCATCATGATATTTATTCCATTGAGGATCTGGCGCAGCTGATCTACGACTGTAAAAATGCGAACAAAGAAGCCCGGATATCCGTTAAGCTGGTGTCTGAGGCGGGGGTTGGAACCGTAGCCGCAGGCGTTGCAAAAGCAGGAGCAGAAGTGATCCTGATCTCCGGTTATGACGGCGGTACGGGAGCTGCCCCCAGAAGCTCTATTCAGAACGCAGGCCTGCCCTGGGAACTGGGCCTGGCGGAGACACACCAGACACTGATCCAAAACGGGCTGCGGGACCGGGTGCGGATTGAGACCGACGGGAAATTGATGAGCGGCAGGGATGTGGCAATTGCGGCGCTTCTGGGTGCAGAAGAGTACGGATTTGCAACAGCGCCTCTGGTGACCATGGGATGTGTCATGATGCGGGTGTGCAATTTGGATACCTGTCCGGTGGGGGTGGCAACGCAGAATCCGGAGCTTAGAAAACGGTTTTCAGGTAAACCGGAATATGTAGTGAATTTTATGAGATTTATCGCAGAAGAACTGCGGGAATATATGGCGAAGCTGGGAGTACGCACCGTCGATGAGCTGGTGGGCCGGACGGACCTCTTGAAAAGGAGGGAAATTCCGGCGTCAGAACGGGCATCCGTTCTGAATCTGGACAGCATACTTTATAATCCCTATTCAGGAGAGCGGAAGGGGAGAATTTTCAATCCAAAGAAGGTATATGATTTTGAGCTGAAAAAAACGTTGGATGAGAAAATTCTTTTGAAACAACTGCTTCCGGCTCTGGAAAAAGGACAGAAGAGAAGCATAGAGGTAGATGTCTCCAACACAGACCGTACGTTTGGCACCATGTTTGGTTCTGAGATAACAAAGCGTTATCCCGAAGGTTTGCCAGAGGACAGTTTTGTTGTAAAATGCAAAGGCGCCGGCGGGCAGAGTTTCGGTGCGTTTATTCCAAAGGGATTGACTCTGGAACTGACGGGAGACAGCAATGATTATTTTGGGAAAGGACTGTCAGGAGGAAAGCTGGTTGTATGCCCGCCTAAAGGAACCCGGTTTGAAGCCAGTGAGAATATTATTATCGGCAATGTAGCACTTTATGGAGCAACGAGCGGAAATGCTTATATTAACGGCGTGGCCGGTGAAAGATTCTGCGTGCGTAATTCCGGAGTACGTGCGGTAGTTGAAGGTGTAGGCGACCACGGATGCGAGTATATGACCGGTGGCCGTGTTGTGATTCTGGGACAGACAGGGAAAAATTTCGCAGCCGGAATGAGTGGTGGTATAGCCTATGTACTGGATATGAGGAACGATCTATACCGTAAAGTGAATAAAGATATGGTAAACATTGAGAGGTTAACGGATAAGTACGACGTCCAGGAACTGAAAAATATGATTCAGGAGCACGTTGCATACACAAATTCTGTGATTGGTAAAGAGATACTGGATCATTTTAAAGAGTATCTGCCCAAATTCAAAAAGATCATACCGGAAGATTATGAGCGCATGATGTCGGCAATTCTGCAGATGGAAGAAAAGGGCTTAAGCAGTGAACAGGCAAAGATGGAAGCATTTAACAAAATCAAAAAGGGAAGATAGGAGGCGTTAATAGTGGGGAAACCAACAGGATTTATGGATTACGAAAGACAGGACAAGACGGCAGAGACACCAAAGGAAAGAATCAGGCATTTCCGTGAGTTCCATACGCCTCTCTCTAAAGAAGAGCAGGAGCAGCAGGGGGCCAGGTGTATGGCCTGCGGGGTGCCCTTCTGCCAATCAGGTCAAATATTGAACGGGATGGCAAGCGGATGTCCTTTGCATAATCTGGTGCCGGAATGGAATGACTTGATTTATAACGGAAATTGGGAGGAGGCCTATGCGCGTCTTATTAAAACAAATAATTTTCCGGAATTTACGGCTCGTGTCTGCCCGGCATTGTGCGAGGAAGCCTGCACATGCGGGCTCCATGAAAAGCCTGTTGCAACAAAAGCAAATGAATTCAGTATCATTGAAAATGCTTATGAACAGGGATATGCCCGTGCCTGCCTCCCAAGGTAAGAACGGGAAAGAAGGTCGCAGTCATTGGTTCAGGGCCAGCAGGCCTGGCTGCTGCCGACCAGCTGAACCGACGGGGACATCTGGTGACCGTATTTGAGCGGGAGGATCGGATCGGAGGCCTGCTCCGTTATGGAATTCCCAATATGAAGCTGGAGAAGCAGATCATTGACCGGAAGCTTGCAATCATGGAAGAAGAGGGCATTCAGTTTAAAACAGGCTGCAATGTAGGAAAAACAGTGAAAGCAGCAGATATTTTAAAAGAATATGATAGAGTGATCCTGGCCTGCGGTGCTTCGGAACCGAGGAATATCAAGGTACCGGGGCGTGATGCGGAGGGAATATACTTTGCGGTAGATTTTTTGAAATCTACAACAAAGGCCCTCTGGGCAAATCAAATGAAACTGAAGGATGGCGCGTATATCTCGGCAAAAGGGAAAAAGGTTCTGGTAATCGGAGGTGGAGATACGGGAAATGACTGTGTTGGAACCGCTGTCAGGCATGGGGCAAAGTCCGTGCTTCAGCTGGAAATGATGCCAAAGGCGCCGGATCAAAGAGCGGATAATAACCCGTGGCCGGAATGGCCGAAAATCTGCAAGACGGATTATGGCCAGGAGGAAGCCGCCGCCTTATTCGGAGCAGATCCCAGGGTATATACAACTACGGTGAAAGAATTTATTAAGGATAAAAAGGGGACGGTGTGCAAGGCTTCGCTTGTGAAGCTTCAGGCCAAGCTGGATGAAAAAACCGGCAGAATGATGATGGCGGAAATACCCGGGAGCGAATATAGCGTGGATGTGGATCTGGTGCTGATTGCGGCGGGATTTATCGGAAGTGAAAGCTATGTGACAAAAGCCTTCGGTGTTGAAGTGGATGAAAGGCACAATGTGAAGACGGCGCCAGACGGGTATGAGACGGCCGTAAAAAATGTATTTGCAACGGGAGATATACACAGAGGGCAGTCGCTGGTTGTATGGGCTATCCGTGAGGGACGCGAAGTAGCACGGGAGGTGGATTTGAGCTTGATGGGGTATACGAATCTGTCGGTGCAGTAGAGGGCGCCAAGTTCGAGGGGAAGCTTGCTTCAGCCGGGGCTGTGCATGCTGGTTTTCTATCCTGTCCGTTCGCGAAGAAGCTGTAGAGGAAAATAACAGGAGAAAATGGAGGGCAGAATTTGCTTTCGAAGCAAATTCTGCCCTCCATTTTCCTGTTTTTTGTTGACAGCTTCTAACGCTTACTCTATGGATTGAGAACTAGTACTTCATAAAATAAGTAACTTACTTTTATTTTTAATTTTTTGTTTTTTACAATTTTAGCTTTTGTGGTGATTTGGTCTTGACATTTGAGGGTGGGGAGGGTAATCTAGATGTAGATCGTATCTTGGTTGGTATCTGGAGTTTTTCTTTTTGGTCAGGGAATCTGAGAATCTTTTGTTTTTCCTTTTTTAAAATTTAGGGTTTGGGGCTGTGCTATGGGTCTGATATTTTTGGCAAGATTAAATAGTATGCTATGTATTTTTTGCAGGGTTATCTTTATTTAGCGTGGAGATTTGGGCGCTTAAGAGATAGAAAGTTTTAAAATATTATTTTATTTTTATTTGTTTTGGTATTGACATGTTATATAACATATGATATTATATGTTATATAATTTAGTTCTATAAATTATTGATTTAATCGGTTATTTTCTTTTCAGTGTGTTGGGCACTGATTCGGATAAGTTCTTTTTTCGTGATTTTATTCCAGGGTGTAGTTGAATTTTGTTTGTTATGTTTATTCTTTCAGGGCATTTTTTTGTTCTGTCGCAGTAATTTTTTTCGGGAATTCTCCCGGCTTTATTCCTTTTTGGGCTGATAGTGGCTTTGGGCCGTCAGGGACGGTTTTGAGCATAGTACTGTGGTTTTTGTGCGGGTTTTAGTGCAGAAACTGCGGAATTTAAATGAAAGTGTGGTGATGTTTATTGATTGTCTGAATTTGCATGAATAGTCTGCAGTAACATGTTTAACTAACTGAGTGAGAAGTCTCCAACCTTAGCAGGTGGAGAGAGGGATCACATAAAACAAGATGAGCGGCAGTGGCGGACGGAGAGAAATCGGTATCCCCCACTGACATGAGGTCAATCTGCGCATTTATAGAGGGAGTCGTACTCTATAAAATTACTGTGCATGGATTGAAAGTATAGGAGGATTGTGTATGAAAACATTTATGGAAGAATATGGTGTCATTGTCGTGGCGGCAATTGTGATTATGATTATTGTTGTGGCTGCCACGCCCCTTGGTAATAGTATTAAGCTGGGAATTACCGCTGCGGTGGAAAAGCTGACCACTGCACTTGGCACTACGGCATCTGTCGTAGGGTGATTGAGGGAAAGGAGAGCTGCCTGTGAAGGTTTCCAGGGAGGCTTGGAATTTAAAAGAAGAAAGTTTTGGACCGTTGCTTCCCTATGTAATAGACCCGGATATCACGGACATTAATTTTAATGGGGCGGATGTGTGGGTAGAGCATTTAAAGCGCGGGATTTATAAAGTTGAGGTACAGCTGCCGGCGGAATTTGTGAGCCAGTTCAGCATCAGAGTGTCTAATGTGGTTAGCAGCCAGATTAATAAGTATAATAATGTTCTTGAGGCGGAGACAGATATCCTTCGCATTTCGATTATCCACTCCAGTGCTACGAATACAGGCTACGCAATATCTATTAGAAAGACACCTGCGGTGATGCGGATGACTGTTGAAAACATGTTAAAGGAGCAGTACTGTTCGGGAGAGCTTTTGATCTTTCTTATTAACTGCATCCGGGCTCGTATGAACATGGTCTTCTGCGGACGTCCGGGGGCAGGTAAAACGGAGCTCTTAAAGTTTCTGACGCAATATATTCCAAAAGAAGAAAAGGTGATGACCATAGAGGACAACCTGGAGATACATTACAAGGAGATTAATCCGGGTTCTAATTGCGTGGAACTAAAGGTGGATGAGGAATTTTTCCCGTACACGAAAGCAATCAAGACTGCCCTGAGGCAGAATCCCCAGTGGGTTCTGCTTTCAGAGGCACGTTCGGTGGAGGTGAAATATCTGCTGGAGTGTTTTTCTACAGGACTTCATGGACTGACGACTCTGCATACGGACGACACGAGGAAGATCCCGGACAGAATCCAGAATATGATGCAGGATGCCTATGCTGCAACAAGGTTAGAGAATGATATCTACAGTTTTTTGAATGTAGGTGTGCTTCTTAGAAAAAAGGTGACAGAAAGACAAAAAGTTGTCAGGTTTATCGATCAGATATGTCTTTTTGACCGTATAGGCGAGCAGAATGTAAAATGCCTGATTGCGGAAGACGGGAAGTTTATATCCAGAGAAATTCCGGAAAACGTAATGAAAAAGTTTAAGCTGGAAGATATTACGGCTCCATTTTCCGATATGGAAAGTATGCCGGTAAATATGCGGAGGAGAGGATGAAGAAGAAAGAGATAGGAGAGGAAATCTGTTATCTGAATCCTGGGTATTTAAAGAGAACGGTGCACAGATTCGGGTATCAGTTTTCGGCCCGCAGATATGCGGGATACTTTTTGGGGCTGTATGGATGTGTGGCGGTATTAGCGTTTGCTTTTAGGCTGAAGCTGCCCAGTATTATAATCATTGCCGCGGCATCTGCCTGTTTTGTACCGGGGATATTTGCCATGACATACCGCAACTTATATGAAGCCCGGCTTTTTGAGGATGTTACCTCCTATATTGAACAGATGCTGTATTCTTTTAAAAGAAGGTCCAAGATACTGACGGCGCTGGAGGATACACTCGTTTTGTTTGAGGAGGGGGAGAGCCGCATGTACGATGCAGTACATAGCGCTATACGCTATATACAAAATGAAAGCACGGGAGAAAATCTTTACCGGGAAGCATTTGCAATGATTGAAAAAGAATACGGATGCAGAAGGATGTATAAAGTTCATGATTTTCTGATCGAGGCGGAGGCTGTGGGCGGGGATTTTACTGCCGCTGCAGATATCCTGCTGAATGACAGGAAACTCTGGATGGACAGAGTGTATGAACTGCAGAGGGAAAAGAAAAATGTGAAGGTTAAAATTACCATTGGCATAGGGCTATCCTTTCTGATCTGCGGCATGACCGTACTCATGCTTCCCAAGGAGTTTGGCATTACAGAAAATGTCGTCTCCCAGACCGTGACAACGGTGACGGTGCTGCTGAATATGCTGATCTGGTATCTTGCGCAGATGAAGCTGTCAAAAAGCCTGATCCGTGGAGAAGAGGGCCAGGGAGAAGAAACGGTAAAACGGCAATATGAGTATGTAATGCATAGCAATAGGAAAAAGGAAAGGCGCAAGGCATGGTGTATTGCCATCCTGCTGATTCCGGTGAGTGTTCTTATGGCATTGTACGTTGGCCTGCCGGCTGCAGTGCTGTCTGTGATTCTGGCAGCGCTTTTGGCAGGCCAGCCGGAACGCAGATACAGAGTTTCATTGAAACATGTGTCAAGAGAGGTGGAGAAGTCATTTCCAGAATGGCTGATGAGTATGTCACTCCATCTGCAGACCGATAATGTACATGTTTCCTTATCAAAATCGATTCCTCATGCCCCGGCAATACTAAGAGAAGAACTGAATACTCTTCTCGCGGGGATTGAAGAAAAGCCGGATTCAGTACGCCCTTATCTTTCGTTTATGAAGCAGGTGCCGCTTCCCGATGTGACTTCAGCAATGAAGGTTTTGTATTCGATGGCAGAATTCGGCGCCTCAGATATCGGCGGTCAGATAGGCCCTCTGGCTGAAAGAGGAGCTGTAATGACAGATAAAGCGGAGCGTCTCAGGACAGAGGATTATATTGCAGGGATCAGTTTTCTGATCCTGCTGCCAATGATAACCGGTGTATTAAAGATGCTGGCCGATCTTGCGCTGGTTGTAGTTTACATTTTATCAGCGGTGAATCATGCCGGCTGAGAGGAGGGGATTGAGAGATGAAAGAATTTCTGGAAGAGTATGGCGGTATCATTGCAATCTCAGTTATGGGTTACGCAGTGATGTCCGGATTGTGGGATATTTTGAGAATGATCTGTGAGACTGGGGGATAGAAGCTATGGGGTATTCCTTATGGATATGGGAGTGATGAACTATGAAAGAATTTCTGGAAGAGTATGGCGGTATCATTACCGCTTGTATTTTGAGCCTGATACTACTGGGAACAATGGCAGATTTGCTTGGAGCGGATGGACAGATTTCTTATCTGTTTGCCGGATTTCTGGAAGGACTTGGGCCGATGCGGGGGTGAAGGTATTTGAAGGAGGTGTCTGCGGGTGAAGGCTGTAATCGGAGAATATGGAAAAGTGATTATCCTGGCGGTTGTTTTGGGAATGCTGGTTCTGTTCCTGTTCGGAAGGGGGAATCATGGCTTTCTTGGAATGATTTCTAAGGCAAGGCCAGAGGCAGCTGTAGGAAACGAGGACTCATTTGCCATGGCACAGACCGTATTTTCGCGCAAAGCCCCGGAGCTCTCTGTCTCGGTAAGAAAGCTGCAAAAAGGCAGGAAATATAATCTGCTGGATAGCGGACTGTTTGAGATCAAGGCGGTCAATCAGGAAGGGGAGGCGGTGCCTGTTACGATTGTCAAATTGACAGCTCCCGGGCAGCAGGATATCACCGGGGAGACAGATCCCCGCATGTTTGTCCCTTTTATAAGCGGGGAATATCAGATCACATATCGTGCAGAAGAATCCTTTCAGGGAAGTATGAGGGCAAAAGAAAAGAAATATTCTGTCCTGGTTGACTAAAGTGATCTTGTGTTAGGTATATGGACAGAAATAAAAGGGACGGTAAAGAAGTCCCAAAAGAAAAGAGGGCAGAAGATGAAAGGAGCGGTAGAGACAATGATGGGGATGATTATGATCGCATTCATGGCCGTGCTTAGCGCAGCCTATATCATGGCATCCCTGAACACCCAGAGTGCGCAGAATTACCATTCTGCGGTAGTGGCAGAGGTCGAAGCAGGGGACTTTACAGCCCCTGTAATACGGAGCTGCAGGCAAAAAGCACTGGAAAACGGATATACGGATTTATTCGTTGAACCGATGACAAGCGTAGACCGCGGGAAATTTGCAAAAGTGACGCTGACATATGACTATACTCTTCCTGTGCTGAACTTGTTTTTAGAGCATCAAATAGTAGGATATGCAAGATAAAAGCGGGGAAAAGTCAGCGGATGCTTTGTGAAAAAGCACCCCGTAATGCCTGACCTCCGGGGTCAATAAAAAGGAAAGGGGAAGGTATGAAGAATGCCGTAATAGGCTTTTTTATGATTGTAATACTGGTAATTTCTTTAGCAGCCATTCAGACTGCGGAGAACAGAACTACCAGAAAAAATGAACTGGACAGCAGTCTTAGCGAAGCCATGGAACAATCAATGAAGATCCTGACAGTAAATCCAGTATATCATATCGAAAAGGAATCCGGCACGGATGAATTTACAGCAGATTTTATTCAGGGGTTTCTTATGAAAACAACGAGTAATTCTGAGTTTACGGTAGAGATATTAAATGTGGATGTCGAAAAGGGTCTGTTGGATGTCAGGGCTAAGTCCAGATTCAGGCAGATAATCGGATATGGTGAGGTATCCTGCCGTAAGACAGTGATATTGGAAGAACTCGAAGAAGATAAAGAAACCCCCTGTTATATTTCATTCTTCGCAGAGAAGCCTGCCAAAGAAGCGGATACGGAAAACAACTATGTTTTAAAGAAGATCAGCGTACACTGTGGTGACAGGCTCAGTGCGGCAATGCTGCCAGAAAGCGGATTGGAGAAGAAAGGATATATTTTCTGCGGCTGGAAAATGACAAAACCGGTAAATGGGATCGGGATTCTGTACGGCAAAGAAAATATAAATACGTTATGTGCAGGGGATGATATGGAATTTCAGGCTGTTTATGAGCAGGAGGAAGTTTTGTAGATGAAAAAGAAGAGATGCATAACAATGCTGGCTGCTGCGGCAGTAATTTTGTCTGTATGTGCCCCCATATCCCTGTATGCACAGGAAGAGACGGGAAGAATGGGAACAGAGGAAATCGAAAAACCGGACGAAATCGCGGAAGCCGATGAAGAAAGCCCGACTGTACCGGAAGAACCTGATGGATCAAATGAACAGCAGCCGCTGCAGGATACTGCTTCATGGTTTGAGGAAACCTTACACGGGCTGCTCCTTATGGAAGAACCTTTGAAGGTAATGGAAAAAACAGATGAAAAGGAGAGGGAATTATTTTTAAACAGAATAACTGCCAGGGAGCATTTTGAATTCGCTATTGTGTATAAATATCTGCTGCTCACAGCCGTTGCGAAGGATACATCCTTTTCTGAGGGTATGCAGTCATTGGATGATGTAACGGTAAAAGAGATGGAAGCAGTATCCGGGAAGACAGAGCATATTCACTTTCTATGGGAGCTGTTGATGAAAAACAAGGATACTGGTCTGGCGCAGGAAGAAATAGAGGATATTCGGTGGAAGGAGGCCGTAGAACAAGAGGCATTCCGTATATTCTGTGAAGGCATGGGAGGAAAGGCTGCCGCCAAGGGGGAAGAATCTGCAGAATATCATGACTTTCAAGAATATACAGAGTATCTCCAGACACAGACTCATGCAGATATCATCGGACTTGCGAATGTCTTGGAAAAGATGCAGTCCGAAAATGAGCCGGAAGCAACGGAAGCATATGAGGCGGCACTTAACCGGCTGGATGAGATTCACAGTACGAAGCCGGAAATAGCTCCAAAGTTACAGATAATCTGCGGTATCCAGGATTTCGATGTACAGAAAAAGGAGCCGTATCTGACCGTTACGATATCGGATCAGGAACGGGCCGATGTCATAAAACTGCTGCCCAAAAATCTGGAAGTACTGCTGGAAGAGAATTCGGATATAGATAAAAAAGATACTGACAAGAAAGCAACTGATCAGGAAGATACTGATAAGAAAGAAAATAACAAGAAAGATACTGATCATGAAGAGATTCTTAAGGATGCCTTGTACGAGGACGAAGATCCGATGGATACAAAGCCGACGGAAAAGACAATCAATGTTACATGGGAGTGTGCGGAGGATATTGAACATACGGAATATGAACAGTATATATATACGGCGGTTCCCCAGGAAGGGTATGAATGGAGTGAAGAACTGCTTAAGGGGGAGGAAGACGGGCTCCAGGCCCTGCCCTATGCCAGGGTCATTGTAAAGCCAAAAGAGACTGCGAATGTCATGGCGGCCCGTGCCGCGGCCAGCGTCAGTTATAGGGCGTACTGCCAGTATGATGGGTGGAAAAACTGGAGTGCAGGCGGCGCCACTGCAGGAACGATCGGAGAAAATAAGCGGCTGGAGGCTTTGCAGATAAAAACGTCCGGTGACACGAATCTTGGTGTCAAATATCAGGTTCATGTACAAAACAATGGATGGATGAGCTGGGTAAACAGCAGCGGTACAGCAGGTACCACCGGACAGTCGCTGAGAGTGGAAGCAGTCAGGATTTTGCTGACCGGGGCAAGCGCAGGCTCCTATGATATCTATTACCGTACATACTGCGAATCCTATGGATGGCTGGACTGGGCCAAGAATGGACAGTCAGCCGGTACAGTGAATCTTGGAAAAAGCATGGAAGCCTTTCAGGTGAGAATTACAGCAAAAGGCGGGGCTGCCCCCGGAACAACGGCTGCTCCGCTGAAGACAGATGCTGCTGCAAGGGTCGGCAGCAGTTACTACAAAACATTTAATGAGGCATTTGATGCCATGCCGGACCGAGGATCTATGTACGTGATAAAAAACTGTTCGGCAACACATATAACGACCAGAAAATCCTTTTCGATATTCCCGGAAGAAAGGAACGTTAAGGTTACTTTTAAAGAAAATTCGCTGATACCTGCCGGCATAATCTGCACAGAAGAAGGCTGGCGGGGAAGTCCCACCTGGAATTTCAGCGGCAATGGTGGGTATACAATAACATTTGATGCGAATGGAAAAGGTTCATCGGGTGTAATAGCAGCTTACGGTGCAACGATCAACCTGAAGAACGGCTCCAGATTTATGAACTCCGCAGGCAATGGTGTATGGAACGACATGGGAATTACAAACGTTTATGACGGAGTCTACATTTATAATAATAAAGCGCATGGAGTTGCAACCTGCAACACGGTCAATCTATTTGGCGGCAGCATTTACGGCAATTCTTATGATGGTATCCGTGCACAGAAGGTGATCAGTATGTCCGGTGGTAATCTGTACAATAATGGTGAGTGCGGCGTGCATGTGGGAGAAGGCGCGTGTATCTGTACGATGACCGGAGGAACGATACATGACAATGTGGATGGCGTGGGGAATATAGACGGTAATGGAACCATTATCATCCAGGGAGGCAGCATTTACAGCAATACCCGGTATGGAATTTCCGCCAAAGGAAAATCTTTGAGTATATCAGGCGCAGCTGTTATCCGGAACAATAAAGGAACCGGGGTGGCAGTCCATGGAGGGGAAGCAGCTGTACAAAATGGAAAAATATATGAAAACCAAAACGCAGGAATTGTAAATAAAGGCAGCATGAAGTTAAGCGGAGGTGAAATCTTTTCAAATTCGAATGCAGGCAGTGGAGGCGGAATAGTCAACAGTGGAACCTTAAGCATCAGCGGGGGGGATGTTCACGATAATTCGGCCGTAAACGGGGGAGGAATAACAAACAGCGGTACGCTGTCATTGACAGGAGGCAGCATCACGGGTAATGCGGTTTCCGGCAGTGGAGGCGGGATTTGTCTGTCTGGGGGGACACTCAGGCTGACCGGGGGGACCATTGCAAAGAACAAAGCGAAAAACGGAAATGGTATATACCATAACGGCTCTGTCTTCCAAATGGGCGGAAACGGTGCAGTAGATGCGGGGAATGATGTATATCTTCAGACAAATAAGTATATTACAGTAACATCAGCCCTAAAATCTTCGCCTGCTGCAGTTCTGACACCGTCAGGCTATAGCAATGGCAGAAAGGCGGCAGAAGTTGCATATGGCACTAAAAAGGGCAGTTTGCAGTATGCTAGGTATGCATTAACGCAAAAAGGCGGATACTGCCTTCGTCCGGGGGACATGCAGGCATCCGGTGCAAACACCATGGCGGCAGATATTGTACTGAGTACGAAGTATACGATCCAATATCATAAAAATTATGATGGAGAGGTGGCGAATGTCCCGAAAAGCACTCCAAAATACTGGTATGAAAATGCAGAAATAGCAGGAGAGATTCCATCTGAAGGAAGAATAAAATTTCTGGGCTGGTCCGAGAATGCTGCAGCGGAAAAACCTGCCTATCAGCCAGGAGCTGTCTTAAGCGCAGCTATCAATCGAAATATCACACTATATGCAGTCTGGGGAACCAAAATCCAGGTGAGCTATTATGGAAACGGAAGCGACGTCCTAAAGGAAAAGTCAGAAGAAATAACCCTGCAGGAGTGCATGAAGAATGGCGGCTACCTTATACATAAAAATAAAGGATATACGGATTATATCAGAAAGGGATACAAATTCGCAGGCTGGGATGTCTCTGCGGTGGCTCCTGTTCAGGCAGTAAAATATCCTGACCAGAAAGAGAACAGGGTAAAATTTGAAGAACTGCTGGATATTGCTGAGGCGCAGGCGAAGAGTCCTTTATCAGGAGAAAAGACGGTTCAGCAGGTACGGTTATATGCACTCTGGGATAAGTTTCCCGAAATCACTGCAGAAGGTATACAGGAATTCTTCGAAGGCACCGAGGTTACCAGGGACATGCTCCTGGCAAACATAAAAGCACAGGATCAAGAAGACGGAGACATAACAAAAGACATCCGCATACTTGGAATCAAATATCAAAGAGGAAAGCTTCGGGATGGACAGAAACAGGAGGCGTATGAAGTACGATGGAAGACCGGCATGCCAGACGATAAAAAACTGGATACCTGGTTTTTAGAGCTGGATGACAAAGATGCACCTGTGGAACACCAGATTATTTACAGTGTGAAAGACAGTGCTGGTAATGAGACAACACGAGAATGGCCGGTTAAGGTAAAGTATAATGAATTTCCTGTGATAGAGGCGGAGGATCGGTATTTCACACTGGAAGAGGCAAAGGAAGGCAGAATAACCGAAGAAGCGCTGCTGCGCGGCGCTATAGAATCTGGCGCCCTGACGGTAAAGGATAAGGAAGAGGATGAGCGATATCCCGGCAGAATGGAACAGGCAGTAAAATTGGAAGATTTTCATCCGGACGAATTTACAAGATTTGAAGATTCGGGTTATATCGTAATTACTTTTTCGGCCAAAGACAGTATGGGGCCGGACGGAGAGGGCAAAGAGACTTTCAGTCAATGTACGGTACATATTGTAAAGGATGGGGAAATAACGTCGCCGGAGCCTTTAAAATACGTGCGGTTTATCAACAGAGAATATTACGAAAAGAATCTAAAAAGACAGAATGAAAAGACAGGAAAAGAAACAGGAAAACCGGAGTCAGAAACTGTTTCAGGGGAACTGCAAAACGGCGGCCTTTATTCAAATTCCAAGTGGTATAGGATTCCAGAATTCAGAGCATTGCTGTCTGGTGCATGGGATGAAGAAAGACCAGCAAGAGAGGTATGGACTTTCAAAAATACAGATGTAAAAAATATAAAGAGTTATGTGGAAGAGCATGGGATAGGAAACAGCCAGGAGCGAACATCGCTTCTGAGATTCCATGAAGAATTCAGCCATTTGAGAGTCATGTAAGCGCTTCTTTACTGGCTGCAGACCAGATGGTAACAGCGGATTGTTTCTTCCCACACCCCAAGGGCGCGAACAATCATGACGAATTTCTAAAATATTACAAATATGTTAAAATTATATTGCATTTTATTCAGTTATCCTTTATAATTTAGTCTATGTAAGCATAAGACGAATTTTGACGAGTCCTCTGCATATAATATAGTTTCTGTGTTCTGATGAAAAGGACTGGAGACTGCGTATCGATAGGGAATTCTGCAACTTACAGGCTGCGGGCGTTTCAGCGGCAGCCGGCAGAAAAGATACTGCAGTATGTATTTGCGGGGACATGATAGATCATAAATAAAATAAGGATGGGTGAATTGATTGTGAATTTTAAAAGAGTACGCAACGTGTTTGCAGCAACCGCTTTGACATGTTCTATGATAACTGTGCCTGTATTAGCGGCACCGAATACATCAAGCCTTCAGGATCAGAAAAATGCAGCGCAGAACGAAGTGAGTTCCCTGCAGTCCCAGTTGAATTCATTAATGTCAACGATGAATGAACTGGAAGGGCAGTTAGTAGCAAAAGGGCAGGAGATCTCGAAGGCAGAAGAGGATCTTAAAGCAGCGCAGGAAAAGGAAACGCAGCAGTACGAAGATATGAAACTTCGCATTAAGTATATGTATGAAGAGGGAGACGGTTCAGCGCTTGAGAGGATATTGAGTTCAGGAAGTATCGCTGATCTTCTCAGTGAAGCAGAGTACATAGAAAAGGTTCATACATATGACCGCAATATGCTGCAGGAATACGCGGATACTGTAGAAGAAATAAAGACTCTGGAGACAACGCTTGAAAACGACATGACAAACCTTCAGGATCTGGAAAAACAATATAAATCACAGTCAACCGAACTGTCAACCATGCTCAACAGTAAGCAGGCAGAGGTTAGCAATCTGGATTCCATGATTCAGGAAGCAGCAAGAGCCGCATTGGAAGAACAGAAGAAACAGCAGGAGGCAGCTGCGAAAGAGAAAGAAGCTGCTGATAAGAAGAATGAAGATACTGCACAGCCAGGAACAAATGGAGGCCAAAGCAGTGATCCGGGTACAGGCGGAACTACAGATCCTGGTACAGGCGGAGGAAATAGTAACGAGCAGCCGGAGCAGAATGTACCTGAAGATAATAATACACCGGATAACGGCAATACCGGAACCCCGGAACCTAACTACAATCCTTCTACAGGAAATGCAATTGTGGATCGGGCATATAGCTGGGTTAACAATGCGGAATATGCATGGGGAGCCTGTGCACCGGGATCTTTTGATTGTTCAGGCTTTGTCAGCTACTGTCTGACTGGAAGTTATATCCGTCTGGGTACAACCTTTGACTTCCTTACATGGCCCCAGGTAAGTGATCCACAGCCGGGTGATGTGTGTGTGAATGCCAGTCATTGCGGTATTTATATAGGGGGCGGCCAGATGATTCATGCAGCTGATTATGGCATAGGAGTGATCAGCGGGCCAGTGCAGGGCGGCATGATTTACGTACGCTATTAAGATCGAGATTATATAAAAGAATTGCTATTTCATAAAAGACAGAATGCAATATTAGAAGAAACCAGAGGATCCCCAGTATAATCGGTACTGAGGATCCTTTTCAATTATTTTCCAGCAATATTATAGTTTTTTTCAGAATATCCTGTTGAAAAATGCTGATGAATATTGTATAGTAAAGAATATATGTGGGGACATAGATAATAAAAAATAAGGATAGGTGTAATTTTATGAAAATGAAAAGAGTACGCAATATGTTTGTTGCAACGGCACTGACATGTTCTATGATTGCCGTACCTGTGTTTGCAGCGCCAAACACATCAGGTCTGGAAGAACAGAAAAAAGCTGCGGAGAATGAGGTGAACAGTCTTCAGTCACAGTTATCAACATTGATGTCTAAGATGACAGATCTTCAGAATCAGTTGATTACGAAAGGTGAGGAAATCACAAAAGCAGAGAAGCAGCTGGAAGAAGCACAAGCAAAAGAAAAGCAGCAGTACGAGGATATGAAGCTTCGTATTAAGTATATGTATGAAGAGGGCGATGGCTCGGCAGTGGAACGGATCTTAAGTTCCGGAAGTATTGCAGAGATGTTAAGCCAGGCAGAATATGTTCAGAAGATACATACCTATGACCGTAACATGCTGGACGAGTATGTGGAAACGGTGAATGAAGTAGAAGAACTGAAAACTACGCTGGAAGAAGATATGAACAAGCTGGAAGATATGCAGACAGAGTATGAGGCGCAGCAGACTGAGTTGAGCAATACGATTGAAAGCAAGAGTGCCGAAGTAGAAAATCTTGACGCACAGATCCAGGAAGCTGCGAGAAAAGCTGCAGAAGAAGAACGCGAGAGACAGCGTTTAGCGGAGGAAGCGGCAAAGAATGAGAGCGCAAATAATGGCGGAGGAACGAGCAATGGTGGCGGAACTGCACCAAACACTCCGGAAACACCTGGTACCCCAGAGACTCCTGGTACTCCAGATACCCCGAGCACACCAGAGACTCCATCTGATCCGGGCAATAACGGAGGCGGCGGTTCAGGAAATACTTCCGCGGCGCAGGCAATTGTAAATGCAGCATGGACTCAGATTGGTGTTCCGTATGTATGGGGCGGTACAACACCATATGTAGGCCTTGACTGTTCAGGACTCACACAGTGGTGCCACGCACAGGCAGGTATCTCAATCGGCCGTGTTGATACAGACCAGCTCTATGGAGGACAGAGAGTCAGTGATCCGCAGCCAGGGGACATCGCATGGACTCCCGGACACGTGGCAATATACATAGGCAATGGCCAGATGATTGAAGCACAGCAGCCGGGCACAACGATATGTGTAAGCCCTGTACGTGTTTCTGTATACGTAAGATATTGGTAATTCAGAATATAAAAAAGGAATCCACATAATGGATTCCTTTTATTATGTTCTTATTTTCCGGGGACAATCTCCAACCAGTATCCGTCCGGATCCTCGATAAAGTATATCCCCAATTCGGAATTTTCGTGGCACACACAGCCCATCTTTTTATGTTTTGCAAAAGCCGCATCAAAATCATCTACTCTAAACGCAAGGTGGATTTCATTGTCACCCAGTTCATAGGGCCTGTTCATATCGCGCAGCCAGGTAAGTTCTAAAAGGTGCGGAGTGGTGTCATCGCCCAGGTATACCAGTGTAAAACTTCCGTCTTTGGCATCTTTTGTGCTGACAGGTTTGAGTCCAAGCGCCTCCTCATAAAAAGCAAGTGATCTCTGTAAATCATAAACATTTAAATTGTTATGTGCAAATGTAAACTTCATAGCTTTTACCTCCCTATATATGTAAGTTTTACATAATTGTGTTATAATATACTGTCGTAAAACAGAAGATATAAACAGTATACCGTTTCTAGCATAACATAGAGAAGGGGCAGAGACAAGTTATAAGAAGTAATATCAGAAAAGTAGGAAAGCCACATAAGGCAGAATATACCACACAATTTAGCATGGAAATTCAAGAATGAATACAGACAAGATACCACAGAAAAGCCTTGCATTCCAGTATTTTCTATGTTATACTACAACCGTTGCAAAAAAACACGCATGCGGATATCTTTGACGGTGCCTAAGCCTGCACAGTGCAGACCGGTCTCAAAGGAGAGCAAAAACATGCGGAAGTTAAAAACCAAATGGAGGAAGAAACATGAGCGTTATTTCAATGAAACAACTTTTAGAAGCAGGTGTACATTTTGGACATCAGACAAGAAGATGGAACCCTAAGATGGCTCCTTACATCTACACAGAGAGAAATGGTATCTATATCATCGACTTACAGAAATCTGTAGGCATGGTTGATGATGCTTATCAGGCTGTTGCTGACATTGCAGCTGAGGGTGGTACAATTCTGTTTGTAGGAACAAAGAAACAGGCACAGGATGCCATAAAATCAGAAGCAGAGCGCTGCGGAATGTTCTATGTTAATGAAAGATGGCTCGGTGGTATGCTGACCAACTTCAAGACAATCCAGAGCAGAGTTCAGCGTTTAAAAGATATAGAGAGAATGTCCGAAGACGGAACATTTGATGTACTTCCCAAGAAGGAAGTAATTGAACTGAAAAAAGAATGGGCTAAGTTAGAGAAGAACCTGGGCGGTATCAAAGAAATGAAGAGAATCCCTGATGCAATCTTCATCGTAGACCCGAAAAAAGAAAGAATCTGTGTTCAGGAAGCACATACACTGGGAATTCCATTGATCGGTATCTGTGATACAAACTGCGATCCAGAAGAACTTGATTTCGTAATTCCGGGTAATGATGATGCGATCAGAGCTGTTAAATTAATCGTTTCCAAGATGGCTGATGCAGTAATCGAGGCTAATCAGGGCGCAACAGGTGCTGAAGAAGAATATTATGAAGAAGCTGCAGAAGAAGCAGTAGCTGAAGAGACTGTAGAAGCAGAGTAATTATGGACTTGGGATGCTTCAGCCTGTGGATACAGGTTGAAGCATTTTTAAAATATGCAATCAAGAATGAATAATGGAGGAATGAATCATGGCAATTACAGCAGGAATGGTAAAAGAATTAAGAGAAATGACGGGCGCAGGCATGATGGACTGCAAGAAGGCTCTAAGCGAGACTAACGGAGATATGGACGCAGCAATCGAATACCTGAGAAAGAATGGACAGGCTAAGGCAGAGAAAAAAGCCGGACGAATTGCAGCAGAAGGTATTGTAAAAACCGTTGTTAAAGATGATAAAGTAGCAGCAATTGTAGAAGTTAATTCTGAGACAGACTTTGTTGCTAAGAATGCAGATTTCCAGACATTCGTAGAGGCAGTTGTTAATCAGGCAGCAGATACAGATGCAGCAGATATGGATGCATTCATGGCTGAGGCATGGGCAGAAGACACAACAAAGACTGTGAAAGACGCGCTTGTAGAGAAAGTTGCAGTAATCGGTGAGAATCTGAATATCAGAAGATTTGAAAAAATAGTAACAGACGGATGTGTTGTATCCTACATCCATGGCGGCGGCCGCATCGGTGTTCTCGTAGAGGCTGATGCTGATGTAGTAAATGACGAAATCAGAACATGCCTGAAGAATGTGGCAATGCAGGTAGCGGCTATGTATCCGAAGTATGTATCCCGCGCAGAAGTTTCCCAGGAGTACATGGATCATGAGAAAGAGATCCTGTTAGCACAGGCTAAGAAGGAAAATCCAGAAAAGCCGGACAATATCATTGAGAAAATGATCATTGGCCGTCTGAACAAAGAGTTAAAAGAAGTATGTCTGTTAGATCAGGCATATGTACAGGACAGTGATCTGACAGTTGCTAAATATGTAGAAAAAGTAGCAAAAGAGAACAATGCGAATGTATCAATTAAGAGATTTGTACGTTTTGAGACTGGTGAAGGCCTGGAAAAGAAAAATGAAGACTTCGCGGCAGAAGTAGCAGCGCAGATGGGAAACTAATTTATCAATCGCAAGACTGGTAAAAAGCAAATTAAATAGCGTATTTAAGCGGTTTCTGCCTATTTTGACAAGTGTTATGAACTACTGTAAAATCTCACAAAATATCGTGCTATTTTGGGTACAGATTGGGTAGGGTATTGGGTAAAGAAATTTACCCAACCTCTTAACGAGGAATTTACTTGTTGTTTAAAAATAGAAAGGGAACGCTGTGAGTGTTGAGGGTGTATTGCATTTTGCAATATGCCCTCAAATTTTTTAAAAAAATAATGTTAAAGATTGGGGAATATGCTAGAATAAGAGAAATAAACAAATTAGAATTTGAGGTGGAGATATGTATGAAATACGAAAAATACATAGCAATGAAGTAATGGAAGCCCTTGCTTTAGCATTAGAAGTGTTTTTACAATTTGAAGCACCGGACTATAAACCGGAGGGAATTGAAACATTCAAGCGAGATATAGTTGAAAATGATGAATTTATTTCAAAATGTCAACAAGGTATCTGCCCTATATATGCGGCGTTTGACAAGGGTAAAATGATTGGAATTATCGGTATGTATTCAAACAGGAAGCATATCAACTTAGCATTCACAAAGAAAGAATATCATCGTCAAGGTGTAGCTACTTCAATTTTTCAGTATCTTTTAGCAGATATTTTGAAAGATGCTCCAAAGTTGCACGAGATTACTTTAAATTCGTCACCATACGGTAAGCCATTTTATCTTCATATCGGATTTAAGCCACAATCAGACGAGCAAGAAATAGACGGGATTAGGTTTACCCCTATGAAGTACACAATCTGATAAACTTCAGTTTGTCTTTCAAAAATGTGAATTTGGAGGATAATAGGATGTTAGAATTTAGATATGATACTCAACTTTTGATTGAAGGCGAAAATCTTGATGAAGATAAAATAAATGAATATTTCACAAATAATTTTAAAGGAGATTGCTTATTGGCGGTTGGAGATGAAGAATTGATTAAAATTCATTTTCATACAAATGAGCCATGGAAAGTGTTAGAATATTGTTCTCAAATCGGAGAAATCTATGATATTGTTATTGAAGATATGGATAGACAGGCGAGAGGGTTAAAGGGGTAAATTCCATATTATTGCAGACAGTTTTTTTATTGACTGTCTGCTTTTTCTTTTTAATTATAATTGATAGTGGTACTATAAAATGGTTCATATCCATTGCGAAAAGACCATTTAGAGTGATACAGATTGATTGTAAGAATAGTAGGAGTTCCGTTGATTTGATTATGTTCTGCTTCGATTTCCGCTATTACTTCATCTGTATTCCAGTATTGATATACAATAACTTGTAGTTCGGTATCACGATTAGCCCCATTGCTGAATGACATACTGTTAAATACAAGATAATCGGGCAAGCTAATGTAATAGAGAATGCCTGCAAGCAAGACTAGAATAATAGTGGCAAATAACAATTTCTTTTTCATTTTGATATACCTCTGTTTCTGTATAGTTATAGGGATAAGTATATAGTACCTCACTATATAGTGAATTACTACATAAAGATTTATTGAATATGCTTTTATGTAGAGGTGAGGCAATGAAGTATGGACATTTGGAACTTCACATAGAGGAACTGCTGAAAGAAAAAGGAATTAGTAAGAATACCATTTGTAAGGAATTGGATATACCGAGGTCTAATTTTAATCGTTATTGCAGAAATGAATTTCAGAGATTAGACGCACAACTAATCTGTAAACTGTGCAGTTACTTGGAGTGTGGAATAGAAGAACTGATAGAGTATGTGAAAGAATGAGAGCCTGTCGGATTGAAGAAAATTCGTGCAGGCTTTTGTTGTGTCAAGAAAAAGAGAAAATGTAGTGAGGTCAAGGAACAAGGCGTAGCCGATACGCCGTAGGGCAGTCCTTGACGGAACGGACACAGCCAACAGCACCATGATACAGCAGAGGACTTGAAAGGTCGGAAACCTTGCAAGTCCTCTTGTCTGTTACTGGGCGTTATGCTTTAAGTAAAGTGCTTCTTTCTCCAGTTCCTTTTCAAATGCTTTTATGTGACCGTCTTGTATTCCGTTGTCGATATGAAAGCAGTCGTCAGTCTGTGAGTAGGAGAGCATGGTAACTTTCGGTTCATAGGTTGCTGTATCAATTCCATAATAGTAAATCGTGGCGGTTGTTAATACCATGTGAATGCTTTCAAAATCTCTTGTAAAAATTGTATGCCTGTCGGAATAAAAGAAATCAGACGGGCATTCATAGAATTGGGAACTATCCTCTTTCAAAAATAGTGGCAGTATGTGCATTGCATTTCCAGCACGATTGACAAGGACATAAAAGCGTGGAATGAGGGCGGCATATTGTGTCATCATGGCGATATATATATCATCTAAATCATCAAGAAGATACTCAGAGCAGGAGTTGTTATAAAAGACATATTGCAGGGCGTTATCGTTTTGACTTGTATGTTCCATAGGCACATTTTGTCCGTAAAGCCAACGCAAATCTACATCTAAGGAGTCGGCGATCAGTTCCATTTTATCGGCTTTGGGGTTGTATTGTCCCGAAAGATAGGAACTAAACGCCCCTTTGCTGATACCTGTATCTTTGACTATATCTACTTGTTTTTTATTTTTTGCTTTCATGGCAAATTTAATCCGTTCTGCGATTGTATTCATCTGAAAACCCTCTCTTTCCATATCTCGTTATAACTTTTCATATCTTATCGTCTAAGGACACTATACCACAAGTTCAGAAAAAAGAAAATAAAAAAGTTTATAAAAAACTAAACTTCCTATTGCAAAACAAATATGTCTGTGCTAATATACAATTAAGTTCAGAAATAACTGAACCACAAACGACGTCGTAATAAGAAATTGAAAATATGAGAAACTGACCTATCGGTTCAACGGGGAGAAAGGAACGTGTATGCAGATTACATTGACAAAAGAACAGGTAAAAGAAGCATTTGGAGAACTTCGTTTCATGGGTGCGGATAACTGTTACCGCTATGATAAAGACAGTAAGAAGAAAACAGAGGAAGTGGAAGCCTTAAAACTTCATCTTGGAAGTATGAAGCTTGGGAACAGCGTGGATATTCGCTTGGAAGCAACGGAACTTCCGAAGATTGAGCCTTATGCTGTGGTGGAACTGGGAGAACCAGTTTATGCCCCTTATGTGCAGAGAGGAAACTTTCCTGTATTAGTGGAGAAGATTACCTGTAAGGGTATCCGCCCTGTTCCAAATAAAAATATGTAGGCGGTCAAAGTTCCTGTCCTCGTTCTGACGTACCAAACGGCAGGTTGAGGGCAGGGCAATGGCAACGCCATTGCAGATAAGGAGGTTTGATAAATTTGGAAGAAAGAAGCGGAAGTTTTCTTCCAGAACTCCCCTACACTAACAGGGGAGTAATACGGCAGAAAGAAGAATTAAGTGCTTGATAGATTGGTGTCAGATAACCATTAAGGAAGTTCCGTTAGAAGCAGTCATAGAAGATGTGTTGAGAATACCTTTGGAACTTATGACGGTAACAGGCTATGAAAAAGGGATTGCAGGACATGAGGTTGTGGCAATCTTCGATAATATCAAGGTGCTAAAGCCGACAGGAAATGCACAGTATCAAGGCTTTCAGATCTTAATGAGTGGGAAAGGCTGTCGTAACTATGAGAATTTTTTACAACTCAATGAGGAAACATGGTTTGATTTCTTAAACAGAGTTTGTCAGTATCACATCAATTTTCCTCGGATTGATTTAGCGATAGATGATAGAAAACCGTATTTGAGTATTCCCGATTTGATTATACGGACAAAAGAGGGATTGCTTTCCACAAAACTAAGGGATATAGATTTTCACGATTCGGGAGAACTGAAAGAGGAAGTGTTTCAGAGTAAAGGTGGCAGTCTTTATCTCGGCAGTTCAGCCAGTAATTTGAGATTGGTATTTTATGAAAAGGGATATGAACAGAATAAAAAGTATGGAACAGAATTAGATGAAAATTGGAATAGATATGAGTTGAGATTTCGGCAGGAAATGGCAGTTAGCGTAGTACAGGAATTATTGAGATATAGAGATGTGGCAGGACTGGCAATGGAAGTATTGAACAGCAAAATACGATTTTTAGAAAAGCCGACAGACAGCATGACAACACGAAAAAGGCTTTACCCAACCTATCAAGCGTGGGCGGAACTGATGAAAGATATAGGTAAGGTTAAACTTACCATGCAACCACAGAAGAAAAGTTTACAAAAGGTGTGGGAATGGTTAGAAAAGTATGTTGCTCCGTCTTTGAAACTGTTTGCAGAGGTTGGAAAGATAGAGAAAAGGGATTATATCGGTAATCTTGTAGCAAATGGAGAAATGAATATCACACAGAAACAGTTGTATGATGATTACATAAAAGCAAGAAGATTAGAGGAAAGGGGATAATCGTATAGAAAAAGCATTATTAAATTTAAAGGAAGTAAGTGAGTATCTTGGACTTGGAGAAACAAAGACAAGAGAACTCTTGAAAAGTAGAAACTGTCCGTTTTCCATGAAGATTGGGTATCAGTGGTATGCGAACAGAAGATTATTAGACACATGGCTAGAGCAACAAGCAAAAAGTTATTGAAGTTCTGATTGAAAAGGAGGCGAACTTATAGTAGTATATGGTTAAAATCACAGAAGTTCCCTTTTTATTTATCAAAATATTTGATTGATAGAAAGGGTAGAGATTATGGGTAAAGATTTAAAAGGAAAAGAATTAGGAACAGGTTTACGTCAAAGAAAGGACGGTAGATACGAAGCAAGAGCAAAGATAAACGGAATAGACATTAACTTGTATGATGTTGATTTGAAGAAATTAAAAATATTGTTTGAAAAGGCAAAAGAAGAAGCAAGAAATAATATTGATATGAAACGTCAGAAAATAACGCTGAATGAATGGTTTGAGGAATGGTTTGCAAATTATAAAATTCCTAATATCAAGGAAACAAGCGTGTTTCCTATGCGTAGCAAATATTATAATACATTTGGAAAAGCAATAGGGAATATGAAAGTGACAGATATACGGAACTTGGATATTCAACGTGTCATTAACGATATGAATAAGCAGGGGAGAGCGTCTTCCAGTATGCGAGATGCTTTAGGCAGAGTTCGGGAGTGTTTGGAGTCTGCAAAGAATAATCGTATTATAGACATCAATCCATGTTTTGAAATCAATGTACCTTGGGAAAATAAAACAGCAGAAAGACGTTTCTTATCAATGGCAGAGCAAACAAGGTTTTTGCAGGAAGTAGAGCATAACTGGTATAAAGAGATGTTTTACATTATGTTTCTGACGGGTATGCGAATTGGGGAAGTCGGTGGTCTGAAATGGGAAGATATAGACTGGAATAAGAAATGTATTAACATTCAAAGGTCTTTATCCTGTCAATATGAAAATGGAGTAAAGACTATGCGACTAACAAAGCCTAAAACACATAATTCATACAGAAGTATTCCGTTTATGGCAGAAACAGAAGAAATTCTGTTATCTCAAAAAGAAAAACAGAACAGGCAGAAAAAAGCCTATGGAAATCGTTGGCGTTCAAGTGGAGAATTTGATAACTTGGTGTTTACCACTTCTTTAGGAAGTCCAGTTATTCGGAATGTAGCAGAAAAAGAAATTAAGAAAGTAGTAAAAGCAATCAATTTTCAAGAAGCAATAGAAGCGGTAAAGGAAAACAGAGAGCCGATAGAATTTAAAGACCTTTATCCTCATGCAATCCGACATACATTTTGTAGCAGGTGCTTTGAAAAAGGAATGGACGCTAAAGTAGTGCAAATGCTAATGGGACATCAGCATTACAGTACAACGATTGACATATATACTCATGTGACAGAAACAAAATTTGAAGAAGAAATAGCAAAGTTTGGTAGCGTGAGTGAAAAACAGAAAGTTCAGAAAAATAAAAACTCTACCCAGTGTGCATAAAAGAGTACCCAACATAGCAAAATAAGAGAAATTTGCTTTCAACGGGAATGAAAAGTTTCTACCCAAAGGGAAATTGGGTAAAATGGAAGAGCAGAATTGAGGAAAGCGTAGAAAGCCTTATAAAATGGGCATTTGAGAAAACAGTAAATAAAAGTTGGCAAAACAGATGGGACAGTAATGCTAAGTTTGTGTTAATCTTTTAGAAACAAGCCCTTATAAATAGCGGTTTACGCTGTTTGTAAGGGCTTTTTATGTAAAAAGTTTCGATGGATATTAGAAACCGATAGAAGAAGTTGCTCATATATTTTCCTTTATAACGTCTTTTGTGGTAAAGTAGTATTAGCTGCAGAGAATACGGATACTGTGCCAGTCTATACCAAATGAAGATCAGGAGGAAATGATTATAATGTGTGATAAGGAAAAACGAAAACTAAAAGATTCTTATGATACGCCTCTATTCGGGACGTTAGCGGCGGACTCCCCGATTCCGAAAAACAAGATAAGGGAACAGCCCTTAGAACCAGCCCTTGCATCTCGTCTCATAATGGACGAACTGATGAACGAGGGGAATGCAAGATTAAATCTGGCTACTTTCTGTCAGACCTACATGGAGGATGAGGCGATCAGGCTGATGTCAGAGACACTTGAAAAAAATGCCATTGACAAAACGGAATACCCGCAGACAGCCGAGATTGAGCAGCGCTGCATACGGATTATATCGGACCTATGGAATGCTGAGGAAACAGACGCTGCAATCGGCACATCTACAGTAGGTTCCTCGGAAGCGTGCATGCTGGCAGGGATGGCAATGAAATTTCGGTGGCGTAAGCGGGCCTCTGTTTTAGGGCTTGATGTAAACAAAAAGCCGAATCTGGTCATTTCATCAGGTTATCAGGTCTGCTGGGAGAAATTCTGTGTTTACTGGGATGTGGAACTTCGTCAGGTGCCGATGGATACAGAATGTATGAGCATGCGTCCAGACGCCGTATTAAACTATGTGGATGAGTATACGATCGGTGTAGTCGGAATCCTCGGCATTACATATACCGGGAAATTTGATGACTTGAAGGCTATTGACCAGATACTTGAAGAATACAATGCTTCTACAGAGCACAAAGTTTATATCCATGTTGACGCCGCTTCCGGAGGTTTGTTCGTTCCGTTTGTCAATCCGGAGCTTTGCTGGGATTTCCGTTTAAAAAATGTAGTATCAATCAACTGTTCCGGTCATAAATATGGTCTTGTTTATCCGGGAATTGGATGGGTTTTGTGGAAAGAAAAAGAATATCTTCCAGAGGAACTAATATTTGAGGTAGATTATCTCGGAGGCAAGATGCCTACAATTGCAATCAATTTCTCCAGATCGGCCAGCCAGATTATCGGCCAGTATTATAATTTCATCCGGCTTGGCAGGGAGGGATACCGCCGCATTCAGCAAAAAACGCAGGACGTGGCCCACTATCTGGCAAAGGAAATTGAGAAAACGGGAAGATTTCTCATATACCATGACGGAAGTGACTTGCCGGTTGTATGCTATACATTAAAAGAAAAAACGGGGCAGGAGTGGACTCTTTATGATCTCTCTGACCGTCTGCTTATGAAGGGATGGCAGATCCCTACCTATCCGCTGCCTGTGAATCTGGAAGACACTGTCATTCAGAGAATTGTCTGCCGTGCGGATTTGAATTATGATATGGCAGAACTGCTCATGCGTGACATAGAAGAGGGTATCCGGGAATTAGACGAAGCGGTCATACTTCCCCATGCGAAAGATAAAAAACCAAAGGTATACGGGTTTACACATTAAGATGCTCATGCTTCAGAAACCAAAGGTTATAGGTGGCTTACCTATGTCCGGATAACGTTACTGTGTACACCCTCAGAGTGTGAACAGCAGCAGTAACAGTTCAGACAGGTCTGTGCATTTACTGCGCAGACCGTACGAAAACATAGTGGCTGCAGGCATACAGAACTCCGCTCCGCTTTGGTTCGTGCTAAACGTGCGCCAGTGGCGCACAGCACCCTTCGCCGCAGGCGAATTTTAATGGGCTGGATGCGAAACAGTTCAGACCTGTCTGAACTGTTACCAGCAGCATCCTGTTTTATAATGAAATGGTGAACTTAACATTCCCTTTTGCTGCCAGGATATGCTAAAATAGTAATAATATCTTGAGACAAGACATGTTGCCTGAACAAATACTGGGACAAGGTTCAGGAAAAACAAATTTACTAATTGGAGGTATATCATGTTAAACAGCACGGATATCAGGAAGGTATGCAATGAGAAGGGAATCAGAATGATTGATTTCAAGATGACGGATTTGGACGGAAGGTGGCGCCACATCACAATCCCTGTAGAAAGGTTCGACGACGATATTTTCGTCTATGGCATTGGGTTTGACGGTTCCAACTACGGATATGCACCGGTGGAGAAGAGCGATATGGTATTCATCCCCGATCCGGCAACCGCGGTTGTCGACCCATTTACGGAGATTCCTACCATGACCATGTGCGGGAACGTATGTGTGATTGGGAAGGAGAATACCCCTTTCGATCAGTACCCAAGGAACGTCAGCCTGCGTGCAATGGAATATATGAAGTCAGAGGGAATTGCAGATGAGATGCTGATCGGGCCGGAATTTGAATTTCATTTATTTGACAATGTAAGCTATATGGCAGAGCCCTATAAGACCTCTTTCACGGTAGACACTAGACAGGCATCCTGGAACAGCGGAAAAGAAGGGCCTGACAATGCAGGATATCAGGTGCCCAAAGGCGGCGGATATCATATTTCAGCGCCACATGACATCGCTTACAGCTTAAGAAGCAAGATGTGTATGTATATGGAAGACTGGGGAATCGACGTGAAATACCACCACCATGAGGTAGGCGGCTCTGGACAGATGGAGATCGAAGTAGAACTGGGCGATATGGTGGACATGGCGGATAAGACAATGATTATTAAATATATCATTAAAAATGCTGCCGTTTTGGAGGGCAAGACTGCTACATTTATGCCCAAACCAATCCATAACGAAGCCGGAAACGGAATGCATGTGCATATGCTCCTTATGAAAGACGGAGAGCCGATTTTCTATGATGAGAAAGGCTATTCTGGTTTAAGCGAAACCGCGCATTACTTTATCGGCGGGCTTTTGAAGCACATTGGTTCTCTCTGCGCATTTACCAATCCCTCTACAAACTCTTTCAAACGCCTTGTTCCGGGATATGAGGCGCCTGTTACGATTGGGTACGCAACATCTAACCGCAGCGCTGTAATCCGTATTCCAGCCTATGCAAAGTCACCGAAGGCAAAGCGTTTTGAGCTGAGAAATCCGGATGCCACGGCCAATCCATATTATGCTTATGCTGCCATTCTGATGGCTGGCCTGGATGGTATCAAGAACCGGATTGATCCTACTGTACATGGCTGGGGACCTTATGACTGCAATCTTTACGATCTGCCGGAGGAGGAAAAGTCAAAGATCCAGTCTCTTCCAAAGACGCTGGATGAAGCGCTGGATGCACTGGAAGCTGACCATGAATATCTGACGGCGGGCGGGGTATTTCCGGAGAGACTGATTGAGATCTGGCTGAAACGCAGACGGAAAGAGAGCCTGGAGATATCACAGATACCACATCCAGCGGAATTTGAGAAATATTATGATTTGTAATCAGCTTTGATTATTATAAAAAAGGAGGCGCTTTGCCTAGAGCAGCCTTCTTTTTTATTTTGTAATGATAAGGGACAACTCTATAAGAATATGCTAAAATGATGTCATGAATAATGGGGGACCAGTTTTAAGGTCTGGAGGTAGAAATGGATACTATAAGGTGGGTACATTTGTCAGATATACACTTTTCTGCTGATGAGAACAATGAAATGAAACGAATGAGGGACAGTCTATTAGAAAAATTATGGGAGATGTCCCAGGAACATGAATTTGATGCAGTATTTATCACCGGAGACCTGACTTATCAGGGCGGATATTATGATTTTAATCTGAAGAAATTTATTGAAGCATTAATTTATATCTTAAAACTCACTCCGGATGAGTTATTTATGATACCGGGGAATCATGACCTGGCCAGGTCTCACTCCAGGGATCTTGCCGTGGCGGAAACAAGAAAAAGCGGATTTGAGTATGAAAAGGAGATTATTGGGCAATTACAGAAGGATTTCAGCAAATATAATATATTTTATAGAAAAATAAAAAATGAGGAGGCTCAATATATATATAAAGTGATTACAAAAGATAAGTTTAATGTATTTTTAATGAATACGGCCTTTACATCCGGAACTGATGAGGACGAAGGAAAGCTTATCCTCGAAAAAGGATCTTTTTATAAGGAAATCAGAAAATTAAAAGATCAGGAAAATTGTATTAATATAGCTGCAGGCCATCATCCGGTCAATTGGTTTTCAGAGAGTGACCAGCAGATTATTTGGAAGAATTTTAACAATTTTAATATTGATTTTTATTTATGCGGACACATGCACAAGGGGGCCTATAATTTTAATTCAAGCGGGGGAAGGGGAATCCCATCTTTTCAGTGCGGCAGCGGAAAGGCAGAGCGGGATACTGCGGTTACATTTTCAATAGGAGAGGTTGATATATCGGCAAATAAAGGACGGCTGACATCGTACAAATGGCTTGTAAAGGAAGCGCGCTGGGCAAGCGGCGGCCTGGAAGGGAGAAGGGCCGCCTCGGGTGTACTGGATATTATTCTGGAAAGGTTTTGTTCATAAGATGTATAGCCCCCAATAATACTCCTTTTACCAGTAGGTGGCTTAAATCTCCTTATAGGATTCACTGAGATCATAAAAAGCACGCCATTTCTGATGTGCTTTTTGTTATGGCTGTACAATTCTTTTATCTTAAACGGCCGGCCTGTCTACAGGGGCAAGCAGTACTTTTCCTGTTCCCTTATACACATTTACCAGTCCCTCGCCGGATGCGGCAGAACCAAGCAGTGTTTTACCGGATCGTTCCACGGTAAAGTCGAGGCTTCCGCTCCAGGCAATTGCCATATTGCCGTCAACCTTTAGGATGTCGTTTTCCAGCGTGATTTCTACCAGTTCCTCCCGCGGGCAGAACGACTCCAGACAGAGCATTCCTTTCCCTGCGATACCAAGATTGAATAAGCCTTCACCACCCGCGACAGCAGAAGATAAATTGGAGCGCATGACTGCTTTATGCTGAAGCTTTGCATCGCATGCAAGGAACAGCCCATCGTCCAGCACAACTGAACCGTTCCAATCTACAAGATCTAGAAGAAGTATATGGCGGTAGGTAGGCTCCAGTACCAGAATACCATCTCCTTTATACTCGGGTTTTATTGCCGATTCACCGGTAACTTTTCCGCGCACTGCTTTGCCGAATAAATCTCCGACCCCTTTTAAACCGGTTGTTGCATTCACATTTCCTACGGTCCACTGCATGGCCCCTGCCTGCAGTGTTATATTCGCCTTGCTGAGATCACAGATTACCTGGCGTTTACGCACATTCATAGCGCTGCAGAAATAAGCAGTCTGTGCATCACCGGGAGTTACACTTAAATCCCGCTGGTACTCAATTACGGTAAAAGGGCCTGATGAGGCCAGTATCTTAACATCGTCATTATCTGTAAAATTGGAAATCTGAAACATAGTTTTGCCCTCCTGTAGTGAGTGAAAATGCCCTTATGTAATTTGAAAATCTGTTTTTGATATCTCAAAAAAACACAGGTAAGCATATTTCAGTTACATATTTACAATACATGAAACCATGGTTTTTGACAAGGCATTTTATGGGATAAATAAAACAAAGACTACGATTATAAACCGCAGCCTTTGTTCTTGTAATTATCTGGATTCCTTCCGACCATTTCGTCTAAAGAGACATGAAATAGATCGGCTATTCGAATCAATTCATAAATATCAGGAATCCGTTTTCCTAATTCGTAGTTGGAGAGTGTTTGGCGTGTCATATTCAGCGTTTCTACCAATTGCTCCTGGGTTAGGTAATTCTTTTTCCTCAGCGCCCTGATGTTACTGCCTATTTTATTAGTCATCATCTCTTATTCCTCATCTTTTGTAATCTTAAAGTAGGACAATAATAACATTTTGCATTGAAGTGTAAAATAAAAAGTGCCTTATTGTTACATAATGGTAACAAATCATTTATTTTGCGTAAGTTTTTTATATATAAATTGTTACGAAAATGTGAACTGGAACGTATAAGGGTTTGCGATAAGATACATCCATACGCAGAAACCGGGCGGAGAGATGAAGTATCCCGCAACCGGTTTCCTGTCTTTATTTTATGAAGCCTTTAGTTACTACATACAGTAACAGCAGCATCTGCGCTGTTGTTATCCGGATTTGGATCCTGTACGGAGCCGGATACGGTAACGGTATTTGTAATAGTACCATGGGCGCAGCAATCTATTTTTCCGGATAGAAACAGAGTTACAGAGGCGTGGTCAGCCAGGCTTCCTATCGTAAGCTGCCCTGTCCAGGGCTGCCAGGTATGGCCGTTATTCAAAGAATAGCGCGGTTCCAGTATGGTTGTCGGAAGCAGATCCGTAATAAGAACATCTTTTGCCATATCCGGGCCCAGATTGGTCACAGTGATACAGTATTCTACAAATCGTCCGGGACACACGGTCCGGCAATGCGCCTTTTTGGTAACAGCCAGGTCAGCTGACGGTACATTGCCTACATTGATATTGGAATATCCGCTGTTGTTGCTGTGATCCGGGTCGGGTGTATCACTGGTGACATAAGCCATATTTACAATGCTGCCGCTTGCTGCCGTCACGGTTCCCTTCAGCAGAATAATCCGTGATTCCTGATCTGGTATGGTTCCGATAGTGAAAGGGCTGTTCCAGCGGCGCCAGGTGTCTCCATTGTCGGTGGAATATTCCAGGTTTTCTAGTCCTTCCGGAGGATCATCCCGGAGCATTACATTTTCCGCATCTCTATTCCCAAGGTTCGAGATTTTGATCTGATAAGTGACCGTGTCGCCCAAAACTGCGTAAGTGATATCGGAGGTTTTCTGCAGCTTTAGATCTGCTGTGTCCGCAAGAGGTGTATCAATGGTAACTGTATTGTTATCGGGGGCGGGGTCTGGTGTCGAGGATGTTACACCAGCAGTATTGCTGAGTATGCCGGTGCTGTCCGCATCAGGAATCGTGCGCAGCAGAACCCTGATTACCGTGCCGGCATAGACGGTTCCCAGGGTATATGAACCGGACCATGGCAGCCAGTGTATGCCGGAGTCAAGGGAGTATTCGGCGTTTGCGGCGGGATCAGTTAATAATACATTCAGCGCATCAGCAGGACCGGCGTTGGAAACCAGGATGGTATACGTCAGGTACTGGCCTGGAACAGCAGGATCGGGATGGGCCAGTTTGGTGATGGACAGATCCGCCGTGTCCGCAACGGGCGTCTCCTCAGTTGCAGTGTTGTTTGTGGGATCCGGGTCGGGTGTAGAGGAGGTTGCTGCGGCTGTATTTGTTAGGGTGCCGGATGCAGTTTTACTTAGTGTACCCCGAATGAGGACCACAATACTGCTTCCGGCTGCCAGGTCCGCAGTCTGGTAAGGGGAGTGCCAGGTCTGCCAAGTCTGCCCCTGATTGAGTGAGAACATCGCATTCATAAACTGCGCAGGCACTGTATCAATCAGTGTAATATTCCGGGCGTTCCCGGGGCCATGGTTTTCCAGAGTTATGGTATAAGTCAGTGTTTCCCCGGGAATGGCAGGGGAAGGTGCGGCTTCTTTTGTGATCGACAGGTCCGCCGATGGAATTACAGGTGTTGTGATAGAAAACGTATTATTACTGGAATCCGGATCTGCAGTCGTGCTGCTGACCGCTGCTGTGTTCAGAACAGCTGCTATTCCTTCGGGGACGGTTCCTCTTATCTGCAGGGCGGAAAAAGTACTCCCTGGCTGCAGAGTACCAATGGAGAAAGAGCCGCTCCACTTGCTCCAAGTTGCTCCTCCATCCGTGGAATATAGGGGATTTTCCAGTTCACTTAATATGGCGGCATCTGTGATAAGCACGTTCTCGGCCGCATCCGGTCCCAGGTTGTTTACAGAGATATCATAAGTGATGGCCTCCCCCGGTGAAACGGGAGAAGGTGAAGCTGTTTTACGAATCGTAAGGTCAGCCGTGGCTCTGACAGGAGTTATGAGGATCATTGTATTATTATCCGGATCAGGGTCTGGGGTATCACTGTCTATGGAAACTGTATTTATGAGTTCCTTTGCACCCAGATTCTGGATTGCGAGCAGGCCGCGCAGCAGCAGTGTGCAGGTCGTTCCGGCGTTCAGCTGATCGAGCGTAAAGGAGCCCTTCCATTCATTCCAGGTACGGCCATTGTCGGCAGAGTATTCCTGGCCGGCCAGCTGCGGCGGAAGTGTATCCTTTAGAGTTACGTTTGCAGCATCGGAAGGCCCGGCGTTGGATGCAGTCAGTGTGTAGATTACCAGGCCGCCTGGAACTGCCGGCACAGGGCTGACGGATTTTGTAATGGAAAGATCAGCAGACGGTGCGATCTGCAGTTCTTCTGTATTCTGGTTATCTGACGGGTCGGGGTCAGGTGTGGAGGAGGTAACGACAGCTGTGTTCTTAAGCACTCCTGCGGCAGATGTGCTTAATGTGCCGCGGATCGTCAGTACGGCAAATCCGCCAGGTTCCAGGGAAGACAGCTGCCAGGTTCCGGTCCACGGTTCCCAGCCGGAGACATCATCGGTGCGGTATTCTGCCTGCCCCAGAAGACTGGAAACCGCATCAATCACAATGATGCTGCTGGCCTGGGAGGGGCCTGCATTGCGTATTGTCAGCGAGTAGGTTACCGGTTCTCCTGGAACAGCAGGATTGGGACTTCCGCTTTTAGTGACGGAGAGATTCGCGGAGGGAACAAGCGGAGTCTCCAGGTCAGCCGTGTTATTGTCCGGAACCGGATCAGGCGTATCGGAGGACACAGAAGCCCTGTTATATATCGGTGTGACAGTATCGGCAGCAATCGTTCCCCGAATCGTAACGAGGGCGCTTTGGGAAGCTTCCAGGCTGCCGATATTCAGTGAACCGTCCCAGGTGGAGAAGTCGCCTCCGTTTAGAGAGGCCTCCGGATTCTGGATCTCTGCAGACAGAAGGTCCGTCAGGACAATCTGATCCGCGGTATCCGGTCCTGCGTTGGCAACCGTAATGGTGTAGGTAATCAGTGAGCCCGGAACTGCAGGAACCGGTAATGCAGCTTTCGTGACTGAGAGATCAGCCGAAGCTCCGACCGGTGTCTGAAGCGTGTACGTATTATTATCCGGGTCAGGATCCGGAGTGGAAGAGGAGACAAATGCCTCGTTTGTCAAAAGCCTGGCAGTGGATGCGCCCAATGCGCCCCGCAGCAGAATGACGGCATCGGCATTGCTCTCCAGCGTCCCTATGAGATAGGGGCTGGACCATGGATTCCAGACAGTGCCTCCGTCCGTTGATAATTCCGGCTGAGACAGCTCTGCCGGCAGTATGTCGGACAGCGAGACATCTTCTGCCGCATCCGGCCCGGCATTATGGACGGTAACCGTGTAGGTCAGGTACTGTCCCGGTGCTGCGGGAACCGGCTCTGCAGATTTTACAACAGATAGATCGGCAGAATTCTGTACCGGCGTAAATAGGGTGGAAGCGTTATTTTCCGGATCGGGATCCGGAGTTGTGGAGCTGATGATGGCTATATTTTCTATGGCGCCCGTTGCTGCGCTGCTCAAATTCCCCCGTATCAATATTATAGCGCCTGTTCCGGCTTGGAGTGTTCCCAGATTGAAAGTTCCCTGCCATGGCGTCCAGTTTTCTCCGCTGTCAACCGAGTATTCAACGGAAGATAACAACGAAGATATGGGATCTATCAACTGTACATTCCGTGCATCGGAGGGACCTGCATTGGAAACGGACACGGTATAGGTAAGGAGGCTGCCCGGTACTGCGGGGCTCGGGGCTGCAGTCTTTACAATGGAAAGATCTGCGGAGGTCTCGACAGGTGTTGTAGTGGCAGACGTATTATTATCTGGATCAGGATCCGGCGTCTGGGAGGATATGGCCACGGTATTGGTAATCAGCCCTGAGGCGGATGCAGCAACAGTTCCACGGATATAAATGATGACCGGCTCTCCGGGATTGATTGCACCGATTGTAAAAGGAGAAACCCAGGGGCTCCAGTTCTGTTCATCTGTGGAGTACTCCGGATCAGAGAGGCCGGACGGAACCGTATCTTCCAGGATCACGCCCTCCGCGGCAGATGGACCCGCATTGCCTGCCACAATCGTATAAATCAGATACTGCCCGGCTATGGCAGGGGAAGGAGAGGCCGCTTTTATAACCGAAAGATCTGCGGAGGATGTGACCGTTGTCGTGGTCTCAGAGGTGTTATTTGTGAGATCTGGATCCGGTGTGGAGGCAGATACGGAGGCAACGTTTTCCAGAGTTCCTGATGCGGAAGGGCTAAGTGTTCCTGTGATTACCAGCTCCGCTGATTCAGACGGATCCAGGGATATCAGAAAATAACTGCCATTCCATACGCCTGTATATATACCATTTAAGGCGAATTCCGGATCTTTGACTGCGGCCGGAAGGACATCTGTTATATTAATATTCATTGCTCTGCTGGGGCCATTGTTTGTAATGGTGAGTGTATATCGGACAGTCTCACCAGCCGCCGCAGAGTCAGGACCGGTTTTTACAATCTGCATGTCTGCGAGGGCGTCAGCCGGTGTCAGGATCGAATCTGTGTTATTATCCATATCCGGGTCAAAGGTATCGCTGAACACCGAAACCGTGTTGAACAGGTCTTCTGCCTGGGAAAGGGAAACATCTGCTATGATCGTCAGGGTAATGGCGTCGCCGGCAGACAGGGATATCTGATTGTATTGTCCGTTCCAAGGCAGAAAATTGACTCCGTCTATGGAGTGTTGTGCATTTTCCAGTGCGGGAGGAAGTGCATCGGATATTAGGATATTTACCGCATCTGAGGGGCCTTTATTCGTAACATAAATGGTATAGGTCAGTTTTTCACCTGATATGGCGGTATCCGGGTACGCTGTTTTCGTAATACTGAGATCCGCAGATCCTTCCAGCGTTATTACCTCCGTGTATTCGTTATTGCCCGGATCCGGGTCCGGCGTCTGGGAGGTGACATTCACCGTATTAGAAATCGTTCCCGGCACTGCATCCGGACTGACGGATGCACGCAGATACAGTGTATAAACGGCGCCTGCCTCCAGGATTCCTACCGTATGGCTTTCGTTCCACGCAAACCAGCTGATCTGATCCATAGAATATTCCGCATTTAATAGATCCGGGGAAAGTACATCGGTTATTTCAACATCCTGTGCCGGGGAAGGGCCGCCGTTTGTAACAGTTATAATATAAGTTAATGTCTGCCCCGCAGCCGCTGGGTTTGGTACACCGGTTTTCACCACAGACAGGTCCGCGGACGAAGACTTGGGGACGATAACGGTAACGGTATTGTCATCCGGATCCGGGTCATCGGTATCGCTAGTGACAGAGGCCGTATTAGTGAGTGCATCAGAAATTCCGGAAAGAACGGTTCCGCGAAGCAGAAAAGTGTAAACAAATCCGGCATCCAGTGTTCCCGCGAAAAGCTGGCCATACCATGGATACCAGGTGGCGCCATTGTCCAGGGAATATTCGGGATTTTCAAAATCTGTTTCAACCATGTCATATAGGATGACATTTTCGGCGGCATCGGGGCCATTGTTTGTTACTGAGATGGTAAATGTGAGGCGTTCTCCTATCACAGCAGGATCTGTGTCAGGCGTTTTCTCAATGACAAGGCTGGCGGCCCGGTTGACTGGGATAATCACAGTATCCGAGTTGTTGACAGGATTGGAGTCTTCGGAATGAGAGGTGACGGAAGCCGTGTTTACGACCGGTCCCAGTGTGGAGCCATCAAAAACACCCTGGATCACAACTGTGATGACCTGACCGGGCTGCATATCGCCCAGTGTAAGGGTTCCCGGCCAGTAATCCAACGAACCCTGATCCAGGCTGTACATGGGATTTGTAATCTCCGGCGGAATCAAATCTTCCAGAATGACATTCAGTGCCGTTTCCGGGCCGTGATTTATGATGGTGATTGTGTAATGGATGAGATCTCCTGTTACCAGTACGTCTCTGTCGGCAGTCTTTGTGAGTGCCAAATCCGTAGTGGCGCCGATTTTGAGAATATAATCCTCCACTTCTCCGTCAGCGGCAGGGCCTACACTTCGGGTATCCTGTGTTTCCAGGCCCGTGTCTGTCAAAAGCTCTGTGGTAAGACGGAGTCTCACAAAGGTATGGTCAGGTCTTATCACAGTACCGGCGGGAATTGCAAAATCTAAGGTATACTGGCTGGTTCCTGAATAGGCCGGAACGGGAATCACAGGCGCCGCCTCGGAGGCTTCAAACAGCCCGTTTTTGTTAAAATCAATCCATCCGTACAGGTATGCCGTTTCACTCGTATCATTTGTAGCAGTGACAGATAGAGAGTAATTCAGGGCCGCCACTGCCAGCATGGGCAGAGGGACGGAAAGGCCGTCATCCTGGATTCCCTGGAACAGGTCATCTCCGGTAGCGGTGGCGTTCTGATAAGCGTCTTCCTCGGATGTCACCTGTGTTCCTAAGTACAGGGGGCTTCCGGTACCGTGGCGCGGGCCGTTGTTTGCAAGCAGGGTATGATAGCTTCCAGTTCCTCCTCCGCCTGCATCCGGTGCGTCACCATAATCCAGTTCGATGAGCGCATAGGGGCAGAGGGCGCCGTCATTGAATGCGTCCGCACGTGTCATGGAAAAACGTGTGCCCGCTGCGGTATCTCCGCTGATCCGGTAACGGTAAATGGTGCCGTCTCCATTGTTAACCGCATAGAGGTTTCCGCTGCCGTCTATGACTACAGAGCCGAAGGTATCACCGGGATTAGGCCCGGTTGTTTCCAGAGGCGTCACGATTCCGGTGTATTCATCAATCCGGTATACGGTACCGTCTCTCTCTACACCGTACAACCTCTGGTCCGCAGGGCTGAAAGCCCAGTCTCCGATGGTAAGAGGGGAGGATATGGGAGTGCCGTAATTGGAGGTCTGTTCAGTAAAGCCGTTAGCAGGATCTACAAGCTTTAAGAAAGTAAGAGAATCTGCGCGCAGGTCGACCGTATAGAAACGGCTGGTTCCAGGGACGTAGATATAATAGAATCCTGCCATATCCATTGTGCCGGCGGAATAAGGGGCAGCGGGCATACCGGCAGGGCGGGGATTGAGAAGAGCCACTTCGCCATGATTATCGACACGGACAATAGTATTGTTTGTCTGGTCATATCCGTAGACATGATAATCTATTGTGCTGAAACCGATCGCATTCACGGACCCATTATTAGACAGGGGGCCTTGCAGGAGGGATGCACCGGTGATCAGATTGACGGTGTGCCGCATGGTGGGCCTGCCCTCAAAAAGTATCATCTCTTGGCTGCAGGGATAAGGGGCGCTCAGCGGGTCATGGCCGAAGTTCAGATTGACAATATTTTCGTGGTTGTTAATCTGATCGGCACTGACTGTGATGGTTTGTTTTCTGGGGTTGTTGGAAAATGCATAACCGGCGGGCTGTACCGCATAAGTGGGCGGACAGCTTCCGGAATGTGCTACAGTCTCATAGACAGTATAAGTTCCTGGGACTGTGATTGAAAAAGCGTATCGGCCGTCTGAACCTGTGGCTGTTGACGCACAGACGGGGCCAGAGGCAGAATCTGAATAAAGTACGAGGACCACCTGGGAGATACCTGGTGAGCCGGGGACGTACTGGCCTTCATGGTTCAGGTCATGAAATACGGTTCCATTAAGGGTTGCGGGCATGATCTATTCCTCCTTGATCAGTTAAGATTCTGGTTGATTACATAGTTTGTGTATCGGCGCAGTTTGCCTGTTTTTATTGTATTCAAAGTAGAAAAATAAGGTGCATGCCGTTTGGATGGGGAAATGAAGCTGAATGTAGTAGAAAAAACCTCCGGACAAAAGCCGGAGAAGCCGGCAGTGGTCCGGAGGTTTGCGGAAAGCAGCAGCCTGCTGCTACCAGGGTGTTCACCCGACAGCGCAATCTGCAGGATGATCATTTTCACAGACTTCGCTGTGATATTTTTCGATTTCCTTTCCCCAGAAATCTTCATCCCGGGCACCTGCATATACAGTTCCCAGCTGCTCTTTGTCTCTGCTGTAAAGAACGGTTGACGGAGTCTCTTCGTAAAGGCCGGGCATCATTTTTTGCAGCTCTTCGGAATCCAGCAGCTGGATATAATTTGCGCCCGTCTTGGAAATGACCGCAAGAGCCTCCTCATCCCTTTTTTGGGTAACTCCCTTCATGACCCCTATGATCTGGACACCCCTGCCGGAATATTGATCTCCAAGCGCTGCGAGGGCCTCCATTTCGCTTTGGCAGGAGATGCAGGAGGATTCCCAGACATTAAAGACTGTGAGCTCGGCGCTGCTAAGGATACTGTTCATATCTGTCTCTGTTCCGTCCAGTTTCCGGACTTTTATATTCTCAAAGCCGGCAGTATCTGAGTTAGTATTCACCGCTGTATCTTCGGCTGCCGGTTCTGTAGAATTCTGGCAGGCTGTCAGCAGAAACGCTGCGCTTAACAGAACGGCAAAGACCGTGTTTCTTTTTTTCATGGTTTTTTCACCTCCTTCTGTAACGAAAAGAAATACAGTTCATACTGTAATCATAACAGTTACAGTATGAACTGTCAAGCGTTTGGTATTAATATGTAACAGTTCAGGTCCGCCCGAATGTTACATTAATATTGGAAAAGGGAATGTTTCGGCTGCAAATGATTGATTTTCGTGAAAACCGCATATATAGTATTTATTAAGGAAGGGAATTGCAAGAAAAAGGAGGCATTTTAAATGGAAATAAAAAAAGTGGCACTGATTGGGCTTGGAGCCATGGGGGTGTTTTTTGCGCCAAGGCTGGAGGAGCATCTGGGGAGAGACAACTTTTGCGTAATCGCACAGGGGAAGCGGAAAGAGCGCCTCGAGAATCGGGGTGTCACGGTGAATGGTGTGAATTATCATTTTCCAATCTGCACTCCGGAAGAAGGCCGTGAGACGGATCTGGTTATCATGGCAGTGAAGGATATGGGGCTGCAGCAGGCCATAGAGGATATCAGAAATTTTGTGGGTGACAGGACACAGATACTCTGTGTTATGAATGGTGTGGAGAGTGAGGAAAAGGTGGCAGCCGCTTATGGATGGAATCATGTACTTTATTCTTATATGAGAATGTCCATTGTCATGAAAAATGGCAGGGCTGACTTCGACCCTTATTGGGGCAAGGTGTATTTTGGTGAATCAGAAAATACTGTCCAAACAGAGCGGGTAAAGACGGTCAGCGAATTGATGGAACGCTGTGATATCCCATATAAAGTAGAAAAAGATATGATGTGGGGGCTTTGGTTTAAATATATGTGCAATGTCGGGGAAAACTTGACCTGTGCACTGCTGGGGATTCCCTTCGGTGCATTCCGCAGCAGCGAACCGGCCAATGAAATCCGCTGGGCGGCAATGAAGGAAGTTCAGGCGGTAGCGGCAGCAAAAGGAATCATTATAACGGAAGAGCAGATGAGAAAGCAGTACGATACGGTCTGCAGAATCCCATATAATAACAAGCCTTCTACGCTCCAGGATCTGGAAGCAGGACATAAAACGGAGATCGATATGTTTGCAGGGGGCATGGTACGAATGGGAAAAGAACTGGGAATTGAGACCCCGGTCTGCTGGATGCTGCTGCAGGGAATCAAAGTGCTGGAAGAGAAGAACTGCTTCTAAAGTATAAAACGCACACAATAATTTTTTCATATTTCCTCCATTTACGTTTTAGAAAACATTACCATTCATCCCATAGTACACCCACGTTCTAAAGAATTCACCAATAAAGACTTAATATTTTCTGAATTTTTATCTCAATACCCAGGAATCAGTCTCACCTTTTACTGTGTTTCATCTAAATCATAAAGTCACAATTTAATAAGATTTGACAGCAGGTGTGTGAAAAGGGTAAACTAAAAACGGATTATAATGAAACAAAAGCAAAATTGACATTGCTGGAGGAGGACTTAAAAGGATGGAACAGAAAAAATCAGACTGGCTGACCCCGGTTCCCAAGCAGTCGCTATCAAAAATGGTGGTGGAAAAGATCAAAGAAGGCCTGATCAGCGGGGAGTTAAAGCCCGGTGATTTCCTGCCCTCGGAAGCAGAATTATCTGAGCGGTTCGGCGTGGGCAAATCCAGTATCCGCGAGGCGGTCAAAATGCTGGAGGCTCTGGGGGTTGTGGAGATCTGTAAAGGAAATGGGAGCCGTATCTGCAGCACAGTAGATGCTTCTGTTATGAATCCGCTAATTTTTCAAATGATCCTGATGAGTAAAGCGGAAAGCAAGGATGCATTGGTGGAATTCCGTAAGATGATCGAAATGTCCGCCAGCCTCCTGGCCATTGACAATGCAGATGAGGAAGACATAGAGCGGCTGAAAGAGATTCACGAAAAGACGATGAATGATTTCAAAAAGGGCCGGGCGACAGTGGACAATGACATGGAATTCCACGCAGGGATTTACAAGAGCACACACAATCCCTTTGTGGCCAGTATCGGAAACAGTATCATGGAAATGTTCCAGCCGTCGCTTGTAATCTCGAACCGGGATTATTCCAAAATCGTAACAGAAAACCATGATAAGATCCTGGAAGCGTTGATGCATAGGGATAAAGAGGCTATGGCGGTTGCGGTTGCCGATTCGCTGGACAAATGGAAAGAACTGTCTCTGGACGAGAATCCGGATTAGAAGAGGGCGGGTATCAGAAATGGTACCTGCCTTCTTCGGTCATAAGGGGCCGGGGGTTGTGCAGTATTTATAAAAATAGATGATAAATATTGTTGAAATCCACAGAAATTAAAAATGCTGTTGACGGAGAGGGTTTCAGGTGGTACGCTAACACTAGAGAACAGACATCAGATGTCTGATGTCTAGAAGAAATGGTCAAAGGAGAGAAAATTATGGCAAACATTTATTACGACAAAGATGCAGATCTGGGCATGGTGATCGACAAGACCATCGCAATCATTGGCTATGGAAACCAGGGACGGAGCCAGGCGCTCAATATGCGTGATTCCGGTATAAAGAATGTGATCGTTGGAAGCCGTCATGATGAGTCATATGACCAGGCTAATGAGGATGGATTTATGGTATATCCGATTGATGAGGCCGCGAAGCGGGCTGACATCATCTTCCTGCTGCTTCCGGATGAAGTGGCGCCGGAGATTTACGAAGAACAGATTGCACCGAATTTGGAAGCGGGCAATATCGTGAACTTTGCATCCGCATATAATATTACATTCCATCGGATCAAACCGGCGGCAGATCTGGACGTTGTCATGGCAGCTCCGAGAATGATTGGAAAAGGCGTGCGCGAACTGTATGAACAGGGGGAAGGCGCTCCGGCATTTGTGGGCGTTCATCAGGACGCATCCGGAAAGGCCCTGGAATATGGAAAAGCGCTGTGTAAAGCAATCGGAGCTACGAGAAAAGGCGCAATTGAAGTAACGTTTGATGACGAGACCTGTCTGGATCTAATGGCAGAGCAGGGAACCTGGCCGATTATTTACAATGTATTTATGGAGGCATTTAAACTCCAGGTAGAAATGGGGCATCCGGAGGAAGCAGTTCTGATGGAAATGTATCTATCCAAAGAGCCGGCGGTCATGATGGAAAAGGCAGCCGAAGTGGGATTCTTCCGTCAGCTTCCCTATCACTCTCATACCAGCCAGTATGGACAACTGACCGGATTCCAAAAAGTGGACACGACCGAGATCCGGAATTTCCTGAAGAAACAGTACGAGGGGATTAAAGGCGGCGCATTTGCAGAGGAGTGGGATAAGGAACAGCATGAGAATCACTTAAGTACGCTGAACAAACTGGAGGAAGAAGCATTTAATTGCGAATTTACAAAGGCAGAAGATCGGTTGAAGGAGCGTTTAAAATAAATTGGAGATTAGTTGACACGGGGGAGGTGAGACGCTAAAGGAAGGGATAGCCGCCAGTCCCCCAAGGGCGCACATGCAGTTCAAATCTGCGGACACAGACCTAAGAAATTCTAAGGCCTGTTCTAGTAGATTTGAACTGCATGTGCGCCCTTGGGAGGCTGGCGGCTATCCTTTTAGTTGGAGAACCATTTGTTGATAAGGCTAAAGCTTGTCAACTTGGTTTCTTGACTGGGGATGAAAAGGGGAGGTTAATTTTGTCTGTATATGTAAATCCTGTAATTATGGTAGAGAAAAAATGCATCTCGTGTTAAAATATCATTATATCTTTTATAGTAGCGAGCGTGGGAAATGCCATTGTGTATGTAAGTGGATTATGGCATGTGGAGGCATACTGAATGAAGGCTGGCATATTTTTTAAGAAGCTGGATCCCATACTGACTCCGGATCAGAAAATGGGCTTCCGTGATTATTTTCCCCAAAAGGTGTATAAAACGGAACGGAATATTGCCATGATCGTAGCAGGCACTCAGCTCTGTATGCTGTTGGTTTCGGCATGCAAGGCAGGAGGGCCTTTTGCTGATGCAGAATCAGCCCGGTATTTTTTTATGTATGCGATGCTCTTTCTTTCAACAGCAGGTATTCTTCCTATTCATGCATGGTTAGTGAAGAAAAAGAAATATCGGGAGTATCTGTGGATCAGAAGGCTCTACGTGGTGATCTTATATGCCTGGGTTATTGGGATAACCCTTCTCGATAAGAGAAATGGAATGGGGATTGTCATTTATTGCTATCTGGTTCCGACTTTGGCGGCAGTGATGCTTCAGCCGCCGCTGGAAAGCATTCTGATCTTCGGGGTTTCCTGGAGCGTGCTGACAGGAATGCTTGCATTTACTGCATTACCCAACTTTACGGCAGATCTGATTAATAGTTCGTTTGCGACGATCCTGGCATTGTTTATCTCGATACGGAGTTACCAGAGCATGGCGGTAGCATACCGTGACAGGGAGACAATTGCCCGGCAGTACAGGGAAATAGAAAAAGCAAATGTGATGTTGAACAAAATGGCCTGCACGGATCAGCTGACAGGGCTTTATAACCGCCGGTATTTGATAGAAAATGTGCGCGGGCTTTTTGAGGCCTATCACAAGAGCCGGATGCATGCAGTAATTTTGATGCTGGATATCGACTATTTTAAACAGTATAATGATACTTACGGTCATCTAAATGGAGACGAATGCCTGAAACAGATGGCAGCTGTAATTAGGGCCTATTCCCAGGAAAACGGGATGATAGCAGTTCGGTATGGCGGGGAAGAATTTCTTGCCATTAAGTTCTCTGAGGCTCATGGGGACAGAGATTTTGCAGGAGAACTGCAGGAACGGATAGCAAAAGCCGGCCTGCCAAGAGCGGATGTCAAAACCGGCAGGGTGACTGTCAGCATTGGTGTATGGAAAGGCAGTCTTCAGGAACTGGACAGTTTCGAGGAGGCTCTGAAGTATGCGGATCGGGCATTGTATGACGCAAAAAAAGCAGGAAGGGACTGTATCTGTTATTATCGTAGAAGCAGTATGCAGGTGAATTCATAACAAATAGTAAAACGGAACTGCTGCAAACGGAAAGAATAGGAAAGGACTGAGATTATGATCAATTATTCTGAAAATGAAGAGAAATTATATCACCTTCAGGTTGGCAAGGGAGATGTGGGAAGGTATGTGATTATGCCAGGTGATCCGAAACGCTGTGCCTTCATTGCAAAATATCTGGAGGAACCGGTACTGATTGCCGACAATAGAGAATACATCACCTATACAGGCACATTGGACGGCGTGAAGGTCAGTGTGACGTCCACCGGGATCGGAGGGCCGTCTGCGGCGATTGCCGTAGAAGAACTGGTGATGGCCGGTGCAGATACATTTATCAGGATCGGAACCAGCGGGGGGATGGATATTGATGTAAAAAGCGGGGATCTTGTCATTGCTAACGGGGCAATCCGCATGGAAGGGACAAGTAAAGAATATGCACCCATAGAATTTCCGGCAGTGCCGGACTTTGGGGTAACGAATGCACTCGTAAGAGCGGCACAAAGACTGGAAAAAACTTACCATGTAGGCGTGGTGCAGTGCAAAGATTCATTTTACGGCCAGCATTCACCGGAGACAAAGCCTGTGGGATATGAACTTACAGCAAAATGGGATGCGTGGGTGAAACTGGGCTGCAAGGCTTCGGAGATGGAGTCTGCGGCAATATTTATAGCAGCCTCCTATCTGAGAGTGAGGGCGGGGTCGGTATTTCTCGTGATGGCAAATCAGGAAAGGGCAAAACAGGGACTGGAGAATCCGGTTGTTCATGATACAGACGCGGCAATCCGTGTGGCGGTAGAGGCTGTGAGAGAATTGATAAAAGAAGATCAGGTTTAAATGGACTGTTATAAGCTTTAAGGAGATAGATGAGAATTTTCACATATCGAATCGGTTTAGATCATAAGGAGTGTGATAGGGAATGGCGCCGGTGGAAAAATTGATTGGGCAGGCGATAGAAGCAATGGGGAACGCGTATGCTCCCTATTCCGGATTTAAAGTGGGGGCAGCCCTTCTGACGGAAGACGGACGTATCTACCAGGGCTGTAATATTGAAAATGCAGCGTATTCCCCCAGCTGCTGTGCGGAGAGGACGGCATTTTTTAAGGCTGTAAGCGAGGGAGAAAAAAAGTTTGAGGCAATCTGTATTGTGGGAGGAATGGATGGAATCGTAACGGATCTGACGGCTCCCTGCGGCGTATGCAGACAGGTAATGATGGAATTCTGCCGCCCGGACCAGTTTCAGATTATCCTGGCTTTGGATACGGAGCATTATGAAATCCATACCCTGGAAGAATTGCTTCCTGTGGGATTCGGTCCGGCAAATCTAGCATAATATAGGAAAGAAGACATTATATACAGAAAAGAGGGATACGATGAGCAAATATCAGAGAATTTTTGTGATTGTTGTGGATTCATTGGGGGTGGGCGCGGCCGATGATGCGGCAGAGTACCAGGATACGGGTGCCGACACGCTTGGACATATATCCGGGAGTGTGGAACAGTTCCATATCCCGAATCTTGGGAAGCTGGGGATCGGAAACCTGCATCCTCTTGCACAGGTTCCGCCTGTACAACATCCGCTGGCATATTATACAAAGCTGAATGAATGCAGCAGGGGAAAAGACACAATGACCGGCCACTGGGAAATTATGGGGCTAAGGACAGAAAAGCCGTTTATTACGTTTACAGAAACCGGGTTTCCAAAAGAACTGATCGAAGAACTGGAAAAACGTACCGGCCACAAAGTCATCGGAAACCGAAGTGAGAGCGGTACGGTGATTTTGGACGAACTTGGAGAAGAAGAGATTGCGACCGGCCATATGATCGTCTATACATCTGCAGACTCTGTGCTCCAGATCTGCGGCAATGAAGAAACCTTTGACCTAAAGGAGCTGTACCGCTGCTGTGAGATAGCCAGGGAGCTGACCATGAGGGATGAATGGAAGGTCGGACGCGTGATAGCAAGACCTTATGTGGGGAAAAAGAAGGGAGAATTCAAAAGAACAAGCAACCGGCATGATTATGCAGTAAAGCCATTCGGGAAGACCGCGCTGGATGCGCTGAAAGAAAATGGCTTGGATGTTATATCAATCGGTAAAATCAACGACATTTTTGCAGGCCAGGGGATCACAAAGGCACTGAAATCCAAAAGCTCCGTACACGGAATGGAGCAGACTATCGAAGTTGCGGAGCACGAAGACTTCAAGGGTTTGTGTTTCGTCAACCTTGTAGACTTTGACGCCTTATGGGGCCACCGAAGGGATCCCCTGGGGTATGCCCAGGAACTGGAACGGTTCGATGAAAAACTGGGAATCCTGCTGGATAGGCTGAGAGAAGATGATCTTTTGATCATAACAGCCGATCATGGGAATGACCCTACTTATACGGGTACAGACCATACAAGAGAAAAAGTACCGTTCCTGGCCTATTCCAAATCCATGGAAAGCGGAGGTGAACTGCCTGAGGCAGATACTTTTGCGGTAATTGGAGCGACAATCACAAAAAACTTTAATATACAAATGCCTTCAGGTACCATAGGGGAGGCTTTGTTGTAAGCGGAAGCGGTGGCTGGTATGGGGACGCCCGGCTGATGGAGCTGGATATAGGAGACGCACAATTGCAGTAAATAGTTCATTTCTGAAGATTTTTTAAAAGTATTTGAACGAAGAAAATAATGATACCGTACAGAGTACTGAACATTCACGCACAGTCGTAATACATCCGCTGTTCCCGTTAGGAGCAGCCCTATGGGCAATGAACTTACGTGCATATAGGATGCACCTAGCTAAGTGTGAGGGAAGGATGGAGACCGCAGGGGATGGGGAGGCGATTTCTGAGTCCATAGAGAGCGCGGTTAGAACCCGTTGGAGAAAAAACAGAAAATAGGGAGGGCAGAATTTGTTTTACTAAAACAAATTCTGTTGCCGCCGGCGGCGCGAATGCATCGGCATTCGGGCCAACTGCGGCAAGTACCCTCCCTATTTTCTGTTTTTTCTCCTACGGGTTCTCCGCAAACGGACAGGATCCAGAAATCGCCTCCCCATCCCCTGCGGTCTCCATCCTTCACTCACACTTAGCGCCCCCTTCGCATCCCCCCCTTCCGCACAAGTTCACAATCTCCTTGACTTTTGGGGGAAGTGAAGGTATAATTGTTGTGTTGTACAACAGTTGTATAACACAACAGTTGTACGAGCAACAAAGGTAATTATGGGAGGAAGCATGAAGAATTATTACGTCAGTATTATCAGGCGGTGTGAGTTGGCATATATTCGCAGTGAATTGGAAGAGTTTGGACTGAGCCCGCTGGAAGGGCGCCTGATACGGCTTTTAAAGGATAAGTTCTGCAGCCAGGAACAATTGGCTGAGGATCTTGACATTGATAAAAGCAGAATTGCCCGCACAATGTTTCTTCTGGAAGAAAAAGGGCTGGTACATCGGGTGGTTAATGAAAAGAACAGACGTCAGAAGATTGTTTCGCTGACTGAAAATGGACTGAAGGTTTATGATGCTATCTGTGATATTTATGAAGCCTGGGATGATATCTGTTACAGGGGATTCACGGAGGAAGAACGGAAGATAAATCAGGAATTTGTTAAGCGTATCTCCCAAAATGTAGTGGGATACAAAAAGGAGAATGGGGGAAAGAATCATGGTTAAGAATCTTACAAACGGCAAGCCGCTGAAGCTGCTGTTTTTCTTTGCGCTGCCTATGGTGCTGGGGAATCTGTTCCAGCAGCTATATAATATGGTGGACTCTATGGTGGTGGGAAAGTTCGTTGGCGAGGATGCGCTGGCGGCAGTTGGGTCGTCCTTTCCCGTCGTGTTTCTTTCCATTGCAGTTGCGGCAGGGCTTTCTATGGGGTGCACGGTTGTGATCTCACAGTTATTCGGAGCCGCGCAGATTAAAGAGATGAAGACAACGATCTATACGGCTTTGATTACGCTGGGTGTGGTTGGGCTGTTTATCATGGCGCTGGGAGAGATTTTTTCCTCTCCTCTGCTTGGGCTTTTGGGGACGAACAAGGAAATTTTTGCGGATTCACTTACATACCTGCGGATTTATTTTGGGGGCGCTATTTTCCTGTTTTTGTATAATTCTCTGAATGGTATTTATAACGCACTGGGGGACAGCCAGACGCCTCTTAAGTTTTTGATTGTTTCGGCGCTGACCAATATCGTATTGGATCTGCTTTTTGTTATCCGTTTTCATATGGGAGTGGCGGGAGTGGCGTGGGCCACACTGATTGCCCAGGGGATGTGCGCAGTGTTTTCATTTTACGTTTTGATGCGCAGGATGAGGAAGATGGAAAATGAACCCGAATTTATAGGAGAGAAGCCGGGGCTGTTTGAGATGTCTGCGGTGAAAAGGATCGCAAAAGTAGGAGTGCCTTCTATGATTCAGCAGTCCATTGTATCTGTCAGCATGATGTTTATGCAGGGTCTTGTAAACTCTTATGGAAAAGTGTTTGTTGCAGGATATACAGCGGCTACTAAGATCGATACTCTGGCCATGATGCCCAATATGAACTTTTCCAATGCAATGTCGAGCTATACGGCGCAGAATATTGGAGCAGGCAAGGAAAAACGGGTGACACAGGGGTATAAGGCGTGTCTGCTGATGGTTCTGATTTTTTCAATCATAATCACCAGCGTTATCTTTTTGTTTGGACCGCATCTTCTGGGGCTTTTTTTGAATGCCGGCTCTGCAGGTACTGCTATGGGATACGGGCTGAAATATATGAAGACAGTTTCTGTATTTTATGTGCTGATGGGCTTTATGTTTGTGGGAAATGGTCTGCTTCGGGGGGCTGGGGATATGGGGGCATTTATGCTGAGTTCCATATCAAATCTGGTTACAAGAGTGGTGATTGCTTACCTGCTGGCTTATTTTATCGGGTCAAGTGCCATCTGGTGGTCAATACCTATCGGATGGGGAATCGGATCGATCTTTTCATTCCTGCGGATTAGAAGTGGGAAATGGAAGGCAAGGAAACTTTTAGAGAATTAATTCGTGGGGACACTACGAAACCAGGGAAAGGCAGAGGCAGCAGAAAGCGGGCACAGTTGTGTCTGGCTCCTGCTGCCTCTGCCTTTCCCTGCCGGCGGTCCGCCGGAACATTCAGCACAATGTTAGAGAACTGAACGAAGAGGGGATGGTGCCTATTAGGCGTATAATATCAGTTTGCTTATGATTGCAAAGAAGTTGGAAAATACTATAATTAAGGAGAAATAAGATACATGCAGGAGAAGAAATAACAGAATAAGTAGATACAGATATACCTTCGAAAACCGGTGCTGTGAAGTGGAGGGACTCGCCTTGGGAGGTGATTGTAAAAAAGTGATACTTAATACAAAAGGAGCAAATAACGATGAGGTGGAACAGACGCTCATTGATTTTCTGCGCTATGTAGAACAGGGCATTAAGGCCATGATATTGGATAATCTGGAGGAGAACAAGGCTGAGGAACAAATCATAGAAAAATTGATCCGACGTTTTTCCCTGAGCCCTGAAGCGGCGCGCAGATATTATAATCAATTTGACCGGATGGAGGAAATATGACAAAGATATTGCTGGTGGAAGATGACGAGACAATTGCATTTGGAATCAAGTCGGCATTAAAGAGAAAAGGGTATATGTGTACAAGCTGTGCTTCTGCAGGGCAGGCGAAGGATCTGTTTGCGGAGGGATTCCAGCTGATTCTCCTGGATTTGAATCTGCCTGACGGCAGTGGCTATGATTTCTGTAAATGGGTGAAGGAACGGGAGGATACCCCGGTTATCTTCCTGACGGTTTGTGACGATGTAAAGGATATTACCAGGGGACTGGATATGGGGGCCGACGATTATGTTACCAAACCATTTCATATAGCAGTACTGGAGTCCAGAATTGCGGCGGTGCTCCGCCGTACGTCTGACGATGGAGGGAATGTGCTCTCCTGTGGGAATATACAGCTTGACCGGGAGAAAATGCAGGTGATGGTGGATGGGCAGTCCGTGGATGCAACGGCACTGGAATACCGCCTGCTTGAGGTGCTTATGGAGAATAAAGGGCGGACTTTGCCCCGGAACCTGATCCTGGATAAGCTCTGGGATACAGAGGGGAATTTTGTCAATGATAATACATTAACAGTGACTGTAAAACGCCTGAGGAGAAAACTGATGGATACGGGGTATATTGTAACGATCCGTGGGATTGGCTATCGGATGGAGGAAAAGATATGAAAGGACGTGGGGTGCAGGCATTTCTTTTATCCTGTGTATTCTGGCTGATTCCCGGGATACTGGCGGGCGTAGTGACTGCTGTCTGTTTCAGCTTCCGTGAGTACGATTACACGGTTCGTCTGACCGAAGCCGCGCTTGAAGGCAGTTCAATTCCAGAGGGCCTGAAATATGCAGCAGGAAGAGCGGACGGTCCGGATCAGGGCAGCAGCCAGGGGAAGCAAGTCATGCCGGAATCTGGCGGCGGTGCGGTTAAAACGGATGCGGATGCAGCAGATGCGGATGCCTATTTGCGTAAATATGGACATAGGAGACTGACGCGTTTCCCGGATCATTTGCCATATGCCCTGGCAGCAGGAATTGTTCTGTTTGAAATAGCCGGTGGAATCGTGTTCTTGGTTAGAGAGAGAAAGGAAATGCGTTTCAGGACCAGGATTGAAGACCTTACAGAGTATCTGAAGGCGGCAGGGCGCGGCGAGGCAGCTGCACTGAACCGGCGGGAAGATATGTTTTCCCATCTGGAGGATGAAATTTACAAAACTGTTGCCAAGCTTGCCTGTACCAGGGAAGAGGCGGTCAGGGACCACGAGATCCTGGCAGAGAGAACAGCCGATATCGCGCATCAACTCAAGACGCCATTGACCTCCATGTCGCTGATGACAGAGCTTTTAAGTCCTGCCCTGGAGGCGGAAGACCAGGAGTATCTGAACCGGCTGGAGGGCCAGGTAGAGCGTTTGAAGGGACTGGTGGATGGGCTTTTGACCCTGGCAAAGCTGGATTCGCATACGCTTGAATTTCATAGGGAGGATGTAGAAGCAAAGGAACTGACGGAACTTGCAGCAGAACCGCTCAGAGCCATGCTGCAGCAGAAACAGGTTGATCTGGAAATTTTATCAAAAGGGCAGGGAGAACAGGAAGTCTGGCTTTCTGCAGACATGCAGTGGACAGCGGAGGCTCTGTTGAATATTTTGAAGAACTGTCTGGAGCATACTCCTGAAAACAGTAAGATTCGTGTAATCTGTGAAGAAAATCCTCTTTATACGGAGATGGTGATAGAGGACGGTGGACGGGGCTTTTCTAAAAAGGATATTCCACATCTGTTCGAACGATTTTACAGAGGAGCGGATGCGGCAAAAGGTAGCGCCGGAATCGGGCTGGCGCTTGCAAAAGGCATTATAGAAAAGCAGAACGGACAGGTCCGGGCAGAGAATTCTGCGCAGGGACATGCCCGTTTCTGCATCAGATGGTATCATCCTTAATTGCGGATATGATGTTCTGGCGTACAATTCTGCGTCCGCCCATATAGTAAGCTCCGATAATGGAAGCGAGAACAAGCATGGTGTAGCCAAGGACAGCTGCATATGGCGCAAAAGGCAGATATTCGATCAAGGTTACCTCATTGAGGTAAAGGAAGCACGCAAGTACCGCGGCCTGGAATGGCAGGCTGTAAAGCAGCGGCTTCAATCCCAGATCCAATCCCTCCAGGAACAGCATGCGCCAGAGCTGTGCGGGTGAGAGGCCGACCGACTTGAGCATAGCGAATTCCCGGCTCCTCTGGCGCAGGTTGCCTGAAATACTTGCCCATACATTGGAAATGCCGATCAGTGCCAGCAGCCCGGCTAAGAACGCGACAACAATACTCATAACGCTGGTGGATTGCCTTTGTACCTCTTCTTTTTCTGCCAGGTCAGATACCATGTAGTCACCGCTGCCGTAGTATTTACCAAGGATCTGGGAGATCTGGCCGGAAACATTTTGGATCAGCGGATAAGAGATGCCGTCTTTATCGTCTGTCAGAAAGATTCCGTTGACGGCCGAAGCAGAATACTGCCGTTTTTCGCTGCAAGACGCGGAGATATCCAGTACATGTTCCATAGGCATAACAGCGGCTAAGGAAAAACGCGGCAGGCCGATGCCTTCGGCGGGGAGTTCAGTTACCAGATCCCCTGCGGTCAGACGGAATTCAAAGTTACCGGTGTCCTCATCATAGGCCTTTTCTGTAAAAGTGAGGGTCTGTCCCGGCTGAAGTTTCAGGATATCCCGGTAGACACCCTGCTTACGGGTACTTACCTCAGGGTCTTCGGTACGGTTATAGATCAGCGCCTTTGCAGGATCTTTATAGTAGGAATCAGGATCTGTCCCCATTTCTTTGCAGTATTCTCTGAAACTGTCCTCCTCCAGGCCAATAAGTATAGAATAAATCCTGTATTTTCCATCCCTTTCAATGGGAGAGTACTTTTTCTCAGAAATTATCTCATCAAATCCGCCCAGATATGTCTCGATATCATCTGAAGTCTGATCTTCTGTAATCCAGGTAGCACAAGGCATTTTATTCATGATTATTCCCCTGGAGACACCGGGCACTTTTAAAACCTCATCTAACGCCTTCTGTTCGGGCTGCCGGCCATCGCTGATGCTGAAAAAGACATGGCCCTGGGATTCATTCTGCGCCCTGTAAACCTCTTTCGATGCATTTTGGGTAGTAATAATATATAAAAATCCGGTGAGCAGAAGGAAAGATAGACAAAGGGAAATCGTTGCGGCCCGGTACGATTTTTACGGGCAGTGAGGGCGTTGGAAGCCAGTTCACCGCTGATTCCAAAATGGCTGGATATGCGTCCCTGCCGGATCTTTTTTCCTTTCAGCACCTCCACCTGCCTCAGGGCCTCTACAGGCATCAGTTTTGCAACTCTGCGGGCCGGTATTCTCGCCGAAAGCCAGGCTGTGGCAGCGGACAGGAGAATTGCAGGAAGTATGGCGGGAAGCCCGAATGTAAGTACAATATCCGGCGCGGTTCTGCCGATATTATTTGCAGCATTAATCAGACGGAACAACTCTGTATCCAGCAGCCAGCCGCATAATATTCCGACAGGGAGAGGCACAATCAGCAGGATCATTGCCTCGGATGTCACCGCCGCCTTGATCTGTTTGGGGGATGCGCCAATACCGGCCAGGGTTCCGAGCTGCACCAGTTTTTCGCTGGCAGAAAGGGCAAAAGCATTGTGGATGACCAGTACAAATACGGCGATCAGCAGAAGCGCAATGACCAGAAACATGGCAGGTACGGCAAGAACAGAGAGGCTGCTGATGCTTCCGATTTGATCCGGCGAGAGTATCCCGTATTTTGAGAGCAGGCCTGCATTATATCTGAGCGTATAGTCTCCGTATTCATCGGCCTGGTAGCCTAAGGAGCGCGCCAGTTCCGGGAGCTCCTTATAAGTACTCCTCATGGGGTCAAAACGAAGATAGACCGTTAGCTCATCGGCCGGGTTCACAGTCTTTGTATCCAGATAACTCATTCCAGTATAGGCTGGTACGGAGGAGGATGTGGTAACATCAAGAATTCCTACAATTTTGTATGTCTTTGTACCTGTTTGACGGAAGGTCTCATCCTCGTGATATCCGTCTGTTTCCATGCATACCTTCCCTTGATACATGCGCTGCCCGATCGGAAGCGTGAGGGTATCGCCCACTTTTGTGCCGGGGTGGTCATCAAAATACTGTTTTGAAAGTACAAGCTCATTGGCGGCTTGCGGGAGCCTGCCTTCGGTCAGAGTATCCTTTTCCGGCATAGAATCCCAGTATTCCTGGTTGGCGCCGCGGGTAATGAGGTATGTCCTGCGTCCCTCCTCTTCCAGCTTCGCGGCTTCCCACGGGCCTTTGACCAGAACGGCAGAGACAGAGGCGTAGTTCTCAATGTGTTCAAGATCCTTTCCGTACGTTGTATCGAACAATTCTCCGTGCCAGTCCCCGTCTTCGAGTTTCGTGAGGACAATGGCATCTGTCCACATTGTGTAGACAAAACCGCAGAAACAGGACATCATCGTGGTCATAAGAAATAATGCGGTCATGATGGCAATGCTGGTTCTCTTATTTCTTCGTATCGTGTCCCAAACATATTCTCGTAAAATTTTCATCAGGACACCACCTCGTCATGCAGAATTTTCCCATCCTCCAGAGTAATTACGCGGTCTGCCTTTAGAGCGGTCTTTTCATCGTGTGTAATCAGGAGGACAGACTGTCCGTACTGCCGGTTAGAGAGCTTCAGAAGCTCGATGGTTTCTTCTGAATTTTTACGGTCCAGATTGCCAGTTGGTTCATCGGCAAGAAGGATCGCCGGATGGTAGATGAGGCTTCTTGCGATAGCGGTGCGCTGCTGCTGGCCTCCTGATAATTCACTGGGAAGGTGTGCGAGACGGTCTGTAAGCCCCAGGGTGGAAACCAGATGGCGAAACCGCTCCTCATCCGGCTTCTGATTATCTAAAAGAACAGGCAGGAGAATGTTTTTCCTTACGTTCAGTGTTGGGATCAGATTATAAAACTGATAGACCAGCCCTACCTTTCTGCGCCGGAAAACCGCAAGTTCCTCCATACTGAGTGTTGAAATGTCTGTGTCTTCGATAAAAATGCTGCCACTGGTAGGGCGGTCTACGCCTCCCAGCATATGCAGCAGAGTGGATTTCCCGGAACCGGACGCACCGACAATAGCCGTAAAGCTGCCCCGTTCAAGCGAAAGCGAGACATCGTCCAATGCTGTTACCGTATTGGAACCACTGCCATATGTTTTTGTAAGATGGCTGCAGCGTAAAATTTCCATAAGTTAATAACTCCTTTCATGTTTGATGATACCATATTAAAAAAGAAAAGTGACAGGAAAGTGACAAAGGTATGAATCGGCGCATTCACAGATGTAACTGCCTAAGATAGAATTCATTTTGATTTATGATCTAAAGCAGAAAAAATATAAAGGGGTTTTCTTTTTTGCAATTATGTTGTATTATATAGTTAGGGAGGACTAACTGAGAAGAAGAGAGCATAATGAACTCATGGCGTGTGTCTCCTCCTATTGAATGTTTCACAAGATGTGGAAATTCTCCCGCCTCTATAGGAAGAGAGATGAATTACTAAAACAAGATCAGACAGGAGTAAAGTATTATGGCAACTGGAATTATATGTATCATGATTATTATCGTTTGTGTGTTGGGGATCAGAAGCTATACAAAGCGTTTGACGCACGGGTGCTGCGGGAGCGGCCATGATCCGGTGAAACGCGTGAGGCCTGCGGATAAAAATATTGCCCACTATCCGTACATCAGAAAAATACGGATCGAGGGAATGACCTGCACAAATTGTGCTAAAAGAGTGGAAAATGTTTTTAACAGTATGGATGGCGTATTAGCTAAGGCTGATTTTGCAGAGGGGTGCGTAACGGTCAGAATGAAGAAGGAGTGCGAAGACAGTCAACTGAAAGAAGCCGTCCGATCGGCAGGATATTTTGCAACAGGGATCGAGAAGCTGTGACATGGTGGGGCATGAGTCCGAATATTTGATTTTTGATGTACCGGAGATTCCGTTTTAGAAGCAGCGAATAAGTTTAAAGAGGAAAACACAGAGCGCATCCGCGGTTAATATGCCTGGGTGCGCTTTAATTTTAAATTGTACACGCAGGATTCATATGTTATACTTATTAACGATTCAAAAAATTTAAGAAAGAAATATTGGAGAGGAAGGATATACGATGGAGAAAATCAAAATTGGAATTGTTGGTTATGGAAACATCGGACGTGGAGTAGAGCTTGCGGTTGAGCGCAATGAGGATATGGAATTAAAAGCCATCTTTACACGGCGTGAACCCGAGAGCGTTCAGATTATGACAGAGGGTGTTCCGGTCGTTCATATGGATGATATACTTAGCATGAAAGATGAGATTGATGTTATGATCCTGTGCGGCGGCTCAGCAACGGACCTGCCGGTAATCGGACCTGAGATTGTAAAGAACTTCAACACGATCGACAGTTTTGACACTCATGCCAAGATACCGGAATATTTTGCAAATGTAGACGCATCCGCAAAAGCCGGCGGCCATATCGGAATCATTTCCGTAGGCTGGGATCCGGGGATGTTTTCACTGAACAGGATCTATGCGGAGTCCATCCTTGTACAGGGAGATACATATACATTCTGGGGAAAAGGCGTAAGCCAGGGACATTCAGACGCGATCCGCCGCGTGAAGGGTGTGAAGAACGCCATCCAGTATACCGTGCCGGTTGAAGAAGCTGTAGAGCAGGTAAGAAGCGGGTGCGGTCCCAAACTCACTACAAGAGACAAACACTTAAGAGAATGTTATGTAGTGGCTGAGGAAGGCGCGGATCTGAAGGAGATCGAAGAAACAATCAAAAACATGCCGAACTACTTCTCGGATTACAACACAACCGTAACTTTTATCACAGAAGAACAACTGAAAGCCGAACACAGCAAAATGCCGCACGGTGGATTTGTCATCCGCAGTGGTGAGACGGGAAGAGAAGGCAGTAAGCACGTAATTGAATACTCACTGAAGCTGGATTCCAATCCGGAATTTACATCCAGCGTACTGGTATGCTACGCGCGTGCGGCATACCGTCTCTCTAAAAATGGAGATTCCGGTGCAAAGACAGTATTCGATATCGCACCGGGTATGCTTTCCATGAAAACAGCAGAAGAACTGAGGGCGCAATTATTATAGGGGTCTGACCCCTATGAAAGGATGATGGCATGGAGAAATTATTTCACTTACTGTATGAGTGTATGTTAAAGGGGCAGGATGCGGTTCTGGTCACGGTTGTTGCAAGCTCCGGCTCCACCCCGCGGGGGGCGGGGGCGCGTATGCTGGTTACTTCCGCCGGCAGAATCTGGGGGACGGTAGGCGGCGGGGCGGTCGAGCACCGCAGTGAAGACGTGGCGGCAGAGGTACTGCGCAGCAAGAAGCCGCGCTTGGAATACTTCCGGCTCAGGGAAAATGAGATCCAGGACCTGGGAATGATCTGCGGGGGGGATGTGAATGTGCAGTTTCAATACATTTCTGCAGGTGATGAGCAGAAACTGGTTCTATTTAGGCAGATTGGGGCATTATATCAAACAAAAGAAGAATTCTGGCTTGTCAGCGAGATTTCTGAGGACGGAGAGGGAGGTATGGCGGTCTGCCGCCGTTCTGGAGCTATCGCAGGGATATCACTTCCAGCGGCTGTTCTTGAAGGTCTGCAGAAGAAACCCGTGCAGATAGAAGCACAGGGGCGTAAGTTTTACTGTGAGAATATGCAGCAGCAGGAGCGTGTCTATATTTTCGGGGGAGGACACGTTTCACAGGCGCTGGTGCCGGCTCTAGCAGCAGTTGATTTCAGGTGTGTAGTTCTGGAGGACAGGGAGGAGTTCAGCAGGGCTGAATTATTTCCCGGGGCAGAAGAGGTCCTGTTAATTGAGAACAGCCATATTGCAGATTATGTTACAATCGATGCCCTGGATTATGTGTGTATCATGACCCGCGGGCATAAGGACGATCTGGCGGTTCAGGCACAGGTTTTAAAGACTTCCGCAGCTTATATCGGAGTGATCGGGAGCAGACATAAAAAAGCCGGTGTGTTTGCAAAATTAAAAGAACAGGGGTTTACGGATGCAGATCTGGACAGAATCACGACTCCGATCGGCCTTGCCATCGGAGCAGAAACGCCTGCGGAGATTGCGGTGAGCATCACGGCTCAGTTGATTCAGCATAGAGCCGGAAGATATTGAGCCATAGCCATCAGACGGCTGGTAAATACAGGAACTGCAGGCGGATGTTTGCGGAGAGAAAGAGAGAGATGTTATAATATAGCGATTCTATAGGAAAGGGATTGAAACTATGAAGAAATTATTTAATAATCTGCCATTCCGGCTGCTGCTCGGAGTGGTGGCTGGTATCCTGATTGGCCAGATTGCCAATGAGGGATTTATGAATATTGTAGTCACTGTAAAATACATTCTCGGACAGTTGATCACATTCTGTGTTCCGCTGATTATCATCGGCTTTATTGCCCCATCCATTACGAAGCTGGGCAACAATGCCTCCAGGATGCTGGGTGTGGCAATCGTTATCGCCTATGTGTCCTCCGTGCTGGCAGCGCTTCTTTCCATGCTGGCAGGTTACGGCCTGATCCCGCACCTCTCCATCGTATCCGAGGTGGATGGGCTAAAAGAACTTCCCGGTGTAGTATTCCAGCTGGATATTCCGCAGATCATGCCGGTCATGAGCGCACTGGTATTTTCCGTTATGATCGGACTTGCGGCTGCGTGGACAAAAGCAAAAGTGATTACACAAGTACTGGATGAATTCCAGAAAATCGTACTGGAGATCGTGACCAAAGTCGTGATTCCGGTACTTCCAATCTTTATCGCCTTTACATTCTGTGCATTGTCCTATGAAGGTACAATCACAAAACAGCTGCCGGTATTTATTAAAGTCGTACTGATCGTTATGGCAGGACACTATATCTGGCTGGCTGTGCTCTATGCAGCAGGCGGTGCTTATTCGAAGAGTAACCCGCTGGATGTCATCAAGAATTATGGCCCGGCATATATTACCGCGGTCGGAACGATGTCTTCTGCAGCGACTCTGGCGGTTGCCCTGCGGTGTGCGAAAAAATCAGAGCCGCCTCTCAGAGAGGATATGGTTGATTTTGGGATCCCGCTGTTTGCAAATATCCATCTCTGCGGTTCTGTACTGACGGAAGTATTTTTTGTCATGACAGTATCCAAAATCCTCTACGGCAGCATTCCTTCACCGGGAACAATGATACTGTTCTGTGTGCTGCTGGGAATCTTTGCAATCGGGGCTCCCGGGGTTCCGGGCGGCACCGTAATGGCTTCACTGGGGCTGATTACCGGGGTGCTTGGATTTGATGAGACCGGAACCGCGCTGATGCTTACGATATTTGCCCTGCAGGACAGCTTTGGAACCGCATGCAATGTGACCGGGGACGGTGCGCTGACCATGATCCTGACCGGCTATGCCAAGAAGCATAATATCGAAAAACAGGAAATCAGCATAGATTTATAAAATATCTGGCTGTACAAACGTGCCTGGCAGTAAGGCAGCACGAGAGTACAGCCGTATTTTATCTTAGCAGGAAAGTCCGGCCATAGGAAATAAAAGACCGGTATAAAAAAAGAGGAAGGCAGCGATGCTGCAGAAGAGATAAATGGGAAAGAATAAGACAAACGATATGACCACAGGAAACCCGGTAATGCTGGTAATCTGGTTTATGATCCCGATGTGCCTGGGAAATATATTTCAGCAGTTTTATAATATTGCGGATTCGATTATAGCAGGGCAGTTCCTAGGGGTGAATGCCCTTGCCGCCATTGGGAGCACAGGTTCACTCATGTTTATGGTGACCGGCTGGATCACCGGAATCAGCAGTGGTTTTTCTATTTTAGTGGCACAATGGTTTGGTGCCCGCAAATACGACCGGATGCGGCATTATACAGCCATGTCGGTCTATCTGACATTTGTCATTATTGTAGTTATGACAGTGGGGCTTTTGGCAGCAAATGAGCCGATACTCAGGCTCATGAATACACCGGAAGAACTGATGCCGGATGTGAAAGGCTATATGACAGTTATCTATGCAGGCCTGATCGTGACGGCCGCTTATAATTCTCTGGCTGCCGTGCTCAGGGCACTGGGGAATTCCAAATCACCGCTGTATTTTTTGATCATTTCCGCAGTGATTAATATCTTTCTGGATATTGTATTTATCACCTGGTTTCACATGGGTGTAACAGGGTGCGGCTATGCAACAGTGATCGCGCAGGGAATCTCAGCGCTGCTGTGTTTTTTGTATATCAAAAAGAAATTTTTGATTCTGCATCTGAAAAAAGAGGATTTCCATATTTCCTGGAACAGTATAAAAAAACTTCTGGCGCTGGGAACACCGATGGGCCTGCAGTTTTCCATCACCGGGATTGGAACGATCATTGTACAGGGTGCGGTTAACATTTACGGGGCAGTCTATATTGCAGGCTTTTCCGCCGGAGCCAAGATCCAGAACCTGATCGCATGTGTCTTTATAGCATTCGGCGCAACCATTGCAACCTATGTAGGGCAGAACTGGGGGGGAGGCAGGTTAGACAGGGTGAAAAAGGGCGTTTGGTATACACAGGCGATGATCTTAATCTGCAGCGCGGTACTGATGGTATTGATATTTTTTCTTTGGAAAATACATGGTGCTTATGTTTGTTTCCCCTGCGGAGAAAGGTGTAATTGATGCTGCTGTGGTTTATTTCCTGGCGGTATTCTGGTGCTATCCGTTCCTTGGAAGCATCTTTTTGTACCGCAATGCACTGCAGGGAATGGGATACGGCCTGGTGCCTATGCTGGGCGGGGTGTTTGAACTGGCTGCGCGCGCCCTGGTTGTAGCAGCGGTTGCCGGAAAGACGAGCTTCTTCGGGGTCTGCCTTTCAGACCCGGCGGCCTGGCTTGCGGCACTAATCCCTTTGGTTCCGTATTATTTTTATAAAATAAATAAGGTGGAGAAATGGTAAAGATTGTTATTATTCACGACCATAGGCCGCGCATAGTAACTAAAGATTCTCCACTTTTTTGTTGAAATTTTATCTTTGGTTATATATAATAAAAATATTGACAGAATAGAAAAAATAGTAGTTCTGCAGGCAGGAGGGAATTATGGCCGGACAGTATGAAGGTATGGCAATAGGCGTATTCGAGCTCGACAGTGAGTGCGCATGTTTTGTAGCATTAGATGCGGCAGCAAAAGCTGCGGATGTAAAGATCCAGGCAGTAGAGAGAAATCGTCTGGGAGCGGGTGCATGTGTAAAGATGAGAGGCAATGTCTCCAACGTCAATGCAGCCATGGAAGTTGCGCTCAGAGCAGCGGAACCAATCTCCAAGATTGTATCCCATACGATAATAGCAGCACCGTTAGCTGAGACTGAACCAGCAATTACAATGACAATCAACAAGTAGGGAAGAGGTATATTTTTATGGCATATGGAGCATTCGGACTTGTAGAAGTCCTTGGGGAAGCAAACGCCGTACTGGTCACGGATCAGATGCTGAAAGCGGCAGAAGTAACCTATGAGACACAGGACACAAAATGCGGAGGACATGCCCTCATATTTATCAGTGGCAGTGTTTCTGCAGTAACTGCGGCAGTAGAGAGCGCAGCTGTAAATTCACCGTGTAAGATACTTAACTCAGCAGTAATATCCAATCCATCAGAGGAAATGATACATATTGTGGAGGAATTTAAGGCAAGATAGCCGAATGGGCCGAAGGAACGCAGGACAGAAGGGTGACAGGGGTGTTTCTGTGGGCATAAAGCGTGTGATTAGAAATTCTTACAGAAAAACAGAAGAATCTTATGGCCAAATCTTGATTCACAAAATAAAGATTTGAGACGGCTGAGCCGAGAAAGCATCAAGCTTTTTCCGTAAATCTGTCTATAGTCATAAGATTCTTCTGTCTTGCTGTAAGAGTTTCTTCACAAAGGGTCCGTCCATAGAAACACTCCTGTCTCCCTGTATCTTCCTGCTCCATGTTTCGATAGGCGGCCCATCTCCTTAAATTTCCGACAGTGGTTTAAATGTATACCCCATTTCCTCCCATTTTGTCAGCAGTTCATCGAGTATTTCGCCGTTTGTTTTTGAGGTACTGTGAAGCAGTACGATTGCACCGGGGTGGATCCTGCCAAGCAGTTTTTCGAAAGCCGTCTCTTTTGTGGGTTGGTCATTTTCATACCAGTCTACATAGGCCAGGCTCCAGAAAAAGGTTTTATACCCCATTTCTTTTGCCATCTTCAGGTTTGTTTCACTGTATTTTCCTTGCGGAGGACGATAGTATTTCGTCATGTCCTGACCGGTAATTTTCTTATATTCCTCTTCAACATCTCCCAGTTCTTTTTGGAAGGCTTCCTGGGTTGATATCTGTGACATATCGGGATGGTGATATGTATGGTTGCCCACCGTATGGCCCTCTTCCACCATCCTTTTAATCAGATCCGGATTGGACGATATGAAGGTGCCTACTACAAAGAATGTCGCAGGTACATTGTGTTTTTTCAGCGCATCTAGAATCGCAGGGGTGTTGCCATTTTCGAATCCCGCGTCAAAGGTCAGGTATATGACCTTTTCATCCGTATTTCCGGAATAGTATGCGTCAAATTGTTTCAGCTCTTCGGCGGTTGCATTAGCGACCGGCGGCTGGCCCTCGTCCTGGAAGCTTAATCCCCAGTTCCCTTCTGCGGAGGTGGCAACAGCCTGGGGGGCAAAATAATCCTGAGCCCTTCCGGCGGCGCGTCCGGCCAAAAATGCAACAGCAAGGAGCAGAGCGAGTCTGGCAGTGTTTTTTAGAAGAGCTTTCTTTTTCGTATCGGGTTTTAGATTGATTCTCATTACATCTCCTGTATCTTATTTCCTATAGTATATGATGAAAATGCAGAAATATTTTCATCATATGGCAAATCAGCGGAAGCTGCAGGGAGAAATCTTATTTTTTTGTGAGGTATAGAAATGGATTTTTCGGGGAAAGAGTGATAAAGTGATAGAAGAAAATCTGAAACGTTAGGAGAAAAAGATGGAAAGAGCAGCACTGTTTTTGGATATTGATGGCACCATACTGAGTGAGATTACGAAGGAGATCCCGCAGAGCGCGCTGGATGCCATGCGTGCGGCAAAGCGTGCGGGACACCTGCTTTTTATAAATACAGGGCGGACATTCTGCAGTATACCGCCGAAGATCAGCCAGTTTGAATTTGATGGATTCCTGTGTGGATGCGGGACATATCTCACTTATCATGACGAGGTTTTATTTTCCAGATCAATTCCCGAAAGGCGGGGAAGAGAGATTATTGATAAAATGATAGAATGCAGGCTGGATGGGATTATGGAGGGGACTCAGGACATATATCTGCCAAGCAGAATGTCGCGTTTTGACAGGCTGGAGAGCTCCAGACGATATTTTCAGAACGCCGGGCTGGGCCTGGAGGAGTATATTGAAAAGGGAAGCTTTGTGTATGACAAATTGTTTGTTTATGCGGATGAACTCAGCGACAAAGACACTTTTTTCAAGTTTGTGGAGAAAGATATCGAGCCGATCAACCGGGGCGGCGATACTTATGAGTGCATTCAGAAGGGCTATTCTAAAGCAACCGCGTGTGAGTATATTTTGAAGAAGTTTGCAATAGAGACTGAGCAGGCATATGTATTTGGGGATAGCTCGAATGATTTATCAATGTTCGAATATGCGGGGCATGCGATAGCTATGGGAGATCATGCAAAAGAACTTGACCCGTACACCGAATATGTAACGGCTAAGGTGGAGGAGGACGGGATAGCCCGTGCATTCAGCCACTATGGCCTGATGTAAAGTACGCTCTTGCAGGGAGGTTTTGTGATGAAGATATTTGTTTATAATTACCGGGAGTTCGATGAGGCTGTATATTTTCAGAGATTTTCCAAAGAATACGGCGTGGAGCTGGGGATCTGTTATGATGACCCCTGCATGGAAAATGCCAGTCTTGCCAAGGGATATGAATATATCAGTATTATTACCACCAAGATGGATGCACAGCTAATCAAGCGTTTCCACGAGCTGGGGGTAAAGATGATATCAACCAGGACAATAGGGTATGACCATGTGGATCTGGAGGCAGCGCAGAAATTTGGAATCAAAGTTAGCAATGTAACGTACTCGCCTGAGTGTGTGGCGGATTACACGGTCATGCTCATGCTTATGGCGATCCGTAAAATGAAACGGATCATGCAGAGAGCGGAGATCAATGATTTTTCCCTTCCGGGCATACAGGGACATGAGATGCACAATTTTACCGTGGGTGTGATAGGCACCGGAAAGATTGGGCAGGCCGTAATCCGCGATCTGAGTGGATTTGGATGCCAGATTTATGCTTATGACCTGTTTCCATCCCAAAAGGTCAAAGCATATGCAGAATACGCGGAACTTGATACGATCTTTGAAACATGTGATATGATAACACTCCATATGCCCCTTGGGGATGACAATTACCATATGATCAACGCAGATGCCATTGCTAAAATGAAACAGGGGGTAGTCCTGATTAACACGGCCCGGGGTGGTCTGATCGATACAAAAGCGTTGCTGGACGGTCTGGAGTCAGAGAAGATTGGTGCGGCTGCAATGGATGTGATTGAAGATGAATTTGGGATGTATTATTATGACCGAAAATCCGATATTATAAGTAAGAGGGAGTTATATATACTGCGGGGATTCCCTAATGTGATCGTAACACCTCACATGGCGTTTTATACGGATCAGGCAGTGAGTGATATGGTGAGACATTCCATAGAAAGCTGTTGTCTGAATGAGGCAGGGAAAGAAAATCCATGGGAAATTGCGTAAAGGGGTCAGACCCCTCTGCAGAGGGGTCTGACCCTTTTGAACACCATTGTCAGAATTTTCTGGCTAATTCATCGTGTATCCGATTGCCCATATTATAATCCAGCTTTTTACCCAGCCAGATTTCTTCAGATCCGATTGCCTGGTCTACCAGCATCATGAGTCCGGTTACGATCTGCAGTCCTTCTTCTTTTGCAATTCTTAAAAATTCCGTAATCAAAGGATTATAGACAATGTCGGAGGCTGCTTTAAACTGCCGGATTACGGCTGCATCTACCGGACTTTCGCCAACGTGGGGATGCATGCCCAGGGGAGTGGTGTTGACCAGAATATCACCGGCAGGAACATTTGTCAGTTTACAGGTTTTAATATAAGGAAAACGTTCTTGCAGATAATCGAGCGCTTTTTCGTTACGTGCTGCGACTGTAATTTTAGCGGCGCCATCCGTATGGAATCCATAGATCAGCCCCCGGGCCGCCCCGCCCGAACCGAGAATGACAATTTCTTTCCCAGCCAGTGTGATGCCGGCTTTGTGAACATGCTGACGGCCCCGATATAATCTGTATTGTAACCGTAAAATTTACCGTCTTTCATTAAAACAGTATTGACAGCGCCTATTTTTTCTGCATGTGGATCAAGGACATCCACGAGTTGATAAACGACTTCTTTATATGGCATTGTTACATTCATGCCCAGAATATGTTCGTCCCTCATTACTTCCAGTATACGGGGGACTTCGTTTTCGTTCATTTCATATTTTTTATACGTACCGGAGATCTTCTGCTGCCGAAGCAGATCTTCGTGGATCTCAGGAGAAAGGCTGTGTCCAAGCTGGTTACCCAGTACACCAAAATGCAGAGGTTCCTTCTTTTCTGTATTCATGGTTAAATCACTCCTGCTATTCCAAAAAAATCGAGATTGGTAGGGTAAATAAAGCTGTCACCAATAGCGTGTAAAAGAATTACATTTAGATGATTATCCAGATTCTTTTTGTCCAGCCTGACAGCATCCAGGAGTGCGGACACCGGAAGTCCGCATTCACAGGGGAGACCGTAGGTATCCAGCACCTGTTTGATTCGTTCTGCTTCGCCGGGGACAGTAAGCCCGGCCTTTTCGGAAATCTTTGTCATCTGGTACATGCCAATTGCAACGGCTTCACCATGGCTTTCGCGTTCATAGTGATAATACTGCTCGATCGTATGTGCCAGAGTATGGCCGAAATTCAGCAGCATCCGCTCACCAGTGTCAAACTGGTCGCCTTCCACAACGATTCTTTTGATATCTACACAGCGGTATATGATTGAGGACAGCCTGTCTTTTAATCCATCAAACGAAGGAGTGGAACTTAAGGTTTCAAAGAGGCTGGCATCCTTAATACAGCCATACTTGATCACTTCCCCCATGCCGTCAGTGATATACCGTTTGGGAAGGGTATCCAGCACGTCGGGATCTATCAGCACCAGCTTGGGATGAAAAAATGCACCTGCCAGATTCTTTCCCTGTGGAAGATCAACCGCTACCTTTCCCCCCACGGAGGAGTCTACCTGAGCCAGAAGAGAGGTTGGTATCTGAACCAGCTTCACACCGCGCAGATAACTTGCGGCAGCAAAACCGGCCAGATCACCTATGACACCGCCCCCCAGTGCAATGACGAGATCACTGCGGGTAATGTTACTTTCCAGCATAGCGGCATAAATCCGGGGGAGAGACTGAAAACTCTTCGTCAGCTCCCCGTGTGGAAGTACGAGGCTGTGGCATTCATAGGACGGAAGTGCCTTTACCAGTTTCTGGCCGTAAATAGGAAAAACATGATCATCAGAAATAATCATAATGCGTTTTCCATGAAAGACTTGTGCTACAAAAGTTTCTGCATTTGCTAGAATTCCGGATTCTATATAGATTGGATAGCTGTTTTCACCTAAGTTTACTGTTAATTCCACGAGATTTCTCCTTTTTAGACAAAATGGTACGCAAGGGGGTCAGACCCCTCTGCAGAGGGGTCTGACCCCCTTGCGCTCCTATACTTCTTTTCCGACTACCAGAGCTATTTCTTTAATTTGTTTTAACAAATCGTTATATTTTTTCGGTTTCAGTGACTGAGCCCCGTCACATAAAGCGGATTCGGGATCGTTATGAACCTCGATCATTAGTCCGTCAGCACCCGCAGCAACAGACGCTTTTGCCATTGGCTCTACCAGCCACCATTTTCCGCCTGCATGGCTCGGGTCTACGATGACAGGCAGATGTGTTTTTTTCTTCAGAACAGGTATACTCTGAAGATCGAGCGTATTTCTTGTGAATGTCTCAAAGGTTCGGATTCCACGTTCGCAGAGAATAACGTTCTCGTTACCGGATGCCATAATGTATTCGGCGGACATGATCCATTCCTCGTATGTTGCATTGAGGCCCCGCTTTAGAAGGATGGGGCGGTCCAGCTGTCCGAGCTGCTTGAGCAGATCGAAATTCTGCATATTTCTGGCGCCGATTTGGATTAAATCTACTTTCTCGTTGAAAATCTCCAGGTATTCAGGGGACATTAATTCCGTTACAATAGGAAGCCCTGTTTCTTTCTTGACCTCACAGAGGATATCCAGGCCCTCCATGCCGAGTCCCTGGAAAGAATATGGACTTGTACGGGGCTTAAATGCACCGCCGCGCAGCAGGTTGGCACCGGAGGCCTTTGCGGATTTGGCTATGTCCATCACCTGAGCAAAAGATTCTACGGAGCAGGGGCCGGCTATAAGGCTAGGTGGTTCCCGCCGATCTTCACGCCGGAGACATCAATGATGGAATCCTCCGGGTGGAATGCCCGGTTTGCAAGTTTGTAAGGTTCCTGGACATGCATGACTTTATCCACGCAGTCATCGACTTCAAATAATTTGGGATCAATCGCTGTAGTATCCCCAATACAGCCAATGATCGTCATTTCCTGTCCTCTGACAATGTGGGTATCCAGTCCGCGCTTTTTAACAAGGCCTTCCACCCGGTCGATATTACCTTCCGATGTGTGTGGTTTTAATACAATAATCATTCTATTACCTCCCATTTACAATGACTTCGCACTGTAAAATTTTAACTGTTTAAAGTGTGAAAACATAAGTATCATAAAACATCCCGGGCTTAATGTCAATAAGTTTGGGGAAAATAGTATAAGAGAAATCAGCAATCCTGGCCCATTCCGTTGACAACAGAAACCAGCGGGTGTATTTTGGAAGATAGCCATATGGATCTAGATATAAAACATAAAAGAATTGAGGGATATTATTATGAAAATAATCAGGCAAATTGGAATCATTTTTACTGTCTGCTGGCTGAGCCAGGTGATCGCTGAGTTTCTGCCCTTTGATTTTCCGGCAAGCGTCATAGGAATGATATTCTTATTTATCTGTCTGCTGACAGGCATGCTGAAGATAGAACATATCCAGGAAAAGTCGGACTTTCTTCTTGGGAATATGGCCTTTTTCTTTGTACCGGCAGGGGTGAGCATCATGAATTATTTTGACATTCTCAAAAGCAGTGCGGTACAGCTGCTGATTATCTGTATCGTATCTACAGTCATCACGTTTGCGGTGACGGCATACAGTGTGAAGCTGACCATGAAATTAATAGATCGGAGGAAAAAATAATGGAAGCTTTGTATACATCTCCCTACTTTGGAGTGGCTCTCAGCGTAATTGCTTTCGGCGCAGGAGTCAGGATTCAGCAGAAAACAAAATCGCCTCTCTGTAATCCTCTTATTATTGCAATCGTTCTTATTATAGGCGTGCTCCTTGTTTTTAAAATACCATATGATTCCTATAATAAAGGCGGAGAAATCATTAATATGTTCCTGGCTCCGGCAACGGCCTGCCTTGCAGTATCTATCTTTACGAAGCTTTCCATCTTGAAAAAATACTGGCTTCCTATTATAGTAGGATGTATAGCAGGTTCTCTGGCGTCCATGGCCAGCGTGTACGGAATGTGCAGACTGTTCAGACTGGATCAGAGCCTGACCATGTCCATGCTTCCCAAATCCGTTACCACACCGATCGCTGTGAGCGTTGCGCAGGCACACGGCGGCGTCGTACCCGTAACGGTCGTGGCGGTAATTTTCACAGGGATATTAGGGAGCATTGCCGCGCCGCTGCTTATACGGATTTTTAAAGTATCGGATTCCGTAGCGGCAGGCCTTGCCATCGGCGCCTGCAGCCATGCGGTGGGGACATCCAAGGCAATTGAGATCGGTGAAGTAGAAGGGGCTATGAGTGGCCTCGCCATTGGAATCTGCGGAGTGGTGACGGTTTTGTTTTCCATGTTCATTTAGAGTTTTATAAAGCGGGTGCTGCGGGGGCGCACCTCAATGAGAGGAAAAGAGGGAAAAACATTGAAAAAGGATACTACACATACCATTAAACGGGCACAGCGCTTTCCGGTTATCCTGATCGGAGAGGGCCTTCTTGTAGGTGCAGTGGGAGGTCTGCTGGTGTTGTTGTACCGGGTTGCACTGACGTATGCGGGAAAGTGGCTGGATATTGTGCTCAAATATATCAGGGGCAACCCCATTCGGATCGCAGGATGGTTCATAATCCTGCTTCTGATGGCATATGTGGTTGGCAGACTGGTAAAATGGGCGCCAATGATATCCGGGAGCGGTATCCCCCAGGTGGAAGGGGAAGTAACCGGAAAACTAACGCAGAATTGGAAAAAGGTGCTGCCTGCCAAGTTTGCTGGCGGTTTTCTCTGCCTGTTCGGCGGATTATCGCTGGGAAGAGAAGGCCCCTCCATCCAGCTCGGGGCGATGGCAGGACAGGGACTGTCCAGGATGCTCGACCGGGGTAAGACGGAGGAAAGGTTTCTTATGACATGCGGGGCCAGCGCAGGCCTTGCCGCGGCTTTCCACGCACCTCTCGCGGGCATGATGTTCGCTCTGGAGGAGATACATAAAGGTTTTTCCATGTCCATACTGATTTCCGTCATGACAGCATCCGTAACGTCGGACTTTATATCCTCCCATATCCTCGGTCTGGATCCGGTTTTTAAATTGCAGCTCGAACACTATCTTCCGCAGAATTATTACTGGATGCTGATTCTTTTGGGAGCGGTCTGCGGTGTGATGGGAGTCTTCTATAACTGGGTCATGCTGAAAGCCCAGGATTTGTATAAAAAGCCAAAGTTTTTAAATGAGACTTCCAGGCTGATGATTGCCTTTCTGGCAGCAGGAATCCTGGGACTTGTAATGCCGTCCGTGCTGGGCAGCGGCCACAAACTGATCATCACATTAACAAACGGGGAAATGGCGCTCAGTCTGGTCATCGTGACCTTTGTTGTAAAATTTCTTTTTCTCTGCAGTCAGTTTCGGATCCGGGGCCCCGGGAGGGATCTTTTTCCCGCTTCTGATATTGGGAGCCATGATCGGCGGTGTTTTTGCCATGACAGGCGTTGAATTCTTCGGACTGGAGGAAATGTATATCAATAATTTTGTCCTGCTGGCCATGGCTGGATATTTTACGGCGATTGTGCGGGCTCCGATAACCGGTATCATCCTTCTGTTTGAAATGTCAGGTTCCGTAAGCCAGATGCTTTCCCTGGCAATCGTTTCGGTTACTGCTTATATCGTCGCTACGCTGATGAAGTCGGAACCAATCTATGAAAGTATGCTGGACCGTATTTTGTATACTTCCGGAAAAAACCAGACTCAGAATATGAAAAGCCCGGGACAGAAGGTGCTTAGCACCTTTGTGATCATGAACGGTTCCGTGCTGGAAGGCAAAAGCGTGGAGGAGATTACCTGGCCCGACAACTGCCTTCTCGTTGCCCTGGAAAGGGGCGGAAAAGAGCGGATTCCAAAGGGGCGGACCATGTTAATGGCAGGGGATACACTGACTACGATGACAGATGAAAGAGATGCCGGATATGTGCATGACAAAATGGAAAAGTTATGTTATACTTCATTTTAGAGTAATCAACAGAATTTGAAGGAGCTAAAAACGTATGAAAAGAGTATTGTTAAAGCTGAGTGGTGAAGCACTTGCAGGAGATAAGAAGACCGGGTTTGACGAGGCTACCTGCATTGGTGTGGCAGAACAGGTCAGACAGCTTGTGGACGAAGGAATTCAGGTCGCGGTAGTGACCGGAGGAGGCAATTTCTGGAGGGGCCGCACCAGCGAGACAATAGACCGGACAAAGGCAGATCAGATTGGGATGCTGGCAACGGTTATGAACTGTATTTATGTATCCGATATATTCAGACATGTGGGAATGAAGACAGAGATCTTTACCCCGTTTGTATGTGGGGCATTTACCACATTATTTTCCAAGGATGCGGCAGTCGCGGCCCTGGAAGAAGGTAAGGTTATCTTTTTTGCCGGCGGCACAGGCCATCCGTATTTTTCGACGGATACAGGGGCGGTGCTTCGGGCAATCGAGATAGAAGCAGATGCTATGCTTCTTGCGAAGGCAATCGACGGGATCTATGACAGCGATCCGAAGGTGAACCCGGAGGCAAAGAAGTATGAAGAGATTTCGATTCAGGAGGTTATTGACCAGAAGCTTGCGGCAGTAGACCTGACAGCATCCATCCTGTGTATGGAGAATAAGATGCCGATGCTTGTATTCGGACTGAATGAAGAGAACAGTATCGCAGAGACGATGAGCGGGACATTTACCGGCACAAAAGTAACAGTATAAGGAGGACAATTGACATGGATGAAAAATTAAAAAAATATGAAGAAAAGATGACGAAGACCGTAGACAACCTGAACAGTGAACTGGCAACCATCAGGGCAGGACGTGCCAATCCGCATGTACTGGACAAGCTGACCGTTGATTATTATGGCTCCCCTACACCGATTCAGCAGGTGGCGAACATCTCTGTACCCGAGGCGCGCCTGATTCAGATTCAGCCCTGGGAAAAGAGCCTGCTCAAAGAGGTAGAGAAAGCAATCAATATGTCAGATATCGGGATCAATCCGACGAACGACGGCAGCACCATCCGCCTGGTATTTCCGGAACTAACGGAAGAGCGAAGAAAAGAGCTGGTTAAGGACGTTAAGAAAAAGGGTGAGGCGGCGAAAGTTGCAGTCCGCAATATCCGCCGCGACGGAAACGAAGCTTTCAAGAAGCTCAAAGGCGGAGAGATTTCTGAGGACGGCATCAAAGATCTGGAAGCATCCCTTCAGAAGATGACCGATAAATTCATTGCAAAAGTGGACAGCTGTGTGGAAGCAAAATCCAAAGAAGTGCTTACAGTTTAGCGGGTAGGTTAACTTGTAAACAAGAGGGGCTCGTATGCAGCCTCTCTTTTGCTGATATAAGGCATGCGATAAAATTGTCGGTATTAGGAGGATATTTAGAATGAACGTACCACAGCATGTAGCAATCATACTGGACGGCAACGGCCGGTGGGCAAAGTCAAAAGGAATGCCGAGAAATTACGGACATGCGCAGGGAAGCAAAAATGTGGAAAGAATTTGCGAGGAGGCATGGCGGATGGGAATAAAATACTTGACCGTTTATGCATTTTCCACGGAAAACTGGAACCGGCCGAAGAGCGAAGTAGATGCGCTGATGAAGCTGCTCCGCAATTACATGAAGACCTGTCTGAAGACGGCTGAGAAAAATGATATGAAAATCCGTGTAATCGGGGATATAAAAGCGCTGGATGAAGATATTAAGAACAGGATAATAGAACTGGAGGAAGCCAGCAAAGACAACAATGGCCTGAACTTCACAATTGCCATTAATTATGGCAGCAGGGATGAGATGATAAGGGCAGTCAAATGTCTGGCGCAGGATTGTGTGGATGGGAAGATATGTGTGGATGAGATCAGTGACCCGGTCTATGAGTCGTATCTGGATACACATGGGATTCCGGATCCGGATCTTTTGATCCGGACGAGCGGTGAGCAGAGGCTTTCCAATTATCTTCTCTGGCAGATGGCCTATACGGAATTTTATTTTACAGATGTTTTATGGCCGGATTTTACAAAAGAGGAATTGGTAAAAGCTGTCGAGCAGTATAATAGCAGAGACAGACGTTACGGGGGCGTAAAGGAGGAACAGGATGTTTAAGACACGGCTACTCAGTGGAATACTATTAGTACTCATTGCACTATTTACAGTGATTTCCGGCGGAAGCATTCTGTTTTTAGTGCTGCTAATCATCAGCATGATCGGCCTGAGCGAACTTTACAAAGTCTTTGATATCCGTAACAAGGCTCCGGGAATCTGCGGCTACCTCTTTGCGGCCGCCTATTATGCGCTGATCTATTTGAAGCCGGTTCTGCCGGCTGGGACAGACTGGTTTATGCTTTTGTTCATGGCATTTTTAATCTGTATGATGGGAGTACTTGTATTCTCCTTTCCCAAATACAAGACAGAGCAGATACTGGCAGCATTTTTCGGTGTATTTTATGTGGCTGTGATGCTGTCCTATATTTACCAGATCCGCATCTTGCCGGGCGGGGTATTTACTGTATGGCTTGTGTTCATCTGCTCCTGGGGATGCGATACCTGTGCCTATTGCGTGGGCATGCTGATCGGAAAACATAAGATGGCTCCGAAGCTGAGTCCCAAAAAGTCAGTGGAGGGCGGCATAGGCGGGATCGCAGGAGCCGCACTTCTGGGCGTGCTTTATGCCCTTGCAATCAACAAGTGGGGGAATGCGGGCGCAGGCATTGTCAGGTTTGCAATCATTGGCGCAGCGGGAGGCGCGATCTCACAGGTGGGTGATCTGGCGGCTTCCGCAATCAAGCGCAACCACAATATAAAAGATTATGGAAAGCTGATTCCGGGGCATGGCGGGATACTTGACAGATTCGACAGTGTGATATTTACGGCACCTATCATATATTACCTGGCGGTTCTTCTTTAGGGGAAAGAGTAACTCTTTGGTACAGGACTGTTCTGAAACAGGAAACATTCGTTGGCACGTCCATCATTTGTGGTGGTTTTTATTGCCCTGCAGTGTATCTGCTTATAGTCCTGAACAAATGATGATAAAGGAAGGAGCTGCATATGAAGAAAATTGCAATACTGGGCTCCACAGGTTCTATCGGGACCCAGACATTGGAAGTCGTGCGTGAGAATGGCGATATAGAAGTAACCGCACTGGCTGCGGGCAGCAACATTGCACTGCTGGAGAAGCAGATCCGGGAGTTTCATCCTAAGATGGCAGCAGTGTGGTCAGAGGAAAAAGCAAAGGAACTGAAAGCGCATATCCGGGATCTGGATGTAAAAGTAACGGCGGGAATGGAAGGAATCCTGGAAACAGCGGCAGAGCCAGAATCGGAGATTCTGGTAACGGCCGTTGTCGGTATGATCGGGATACTGCCTACGATTGAGGCGATACGTGCGAAGAAGGATATTGCGCTTGCCAATAAGGAAACACTTGTCACGGCAGGGCATATCATCATGCCGCTGGCCAGGGAATATGGAGTGTCAATCCTGCCCGTGGACAGCGAGCACAGCGCCATTTTTCAGTCCCTGCAGGGCGGACAGAGGGCCGCTCTCCACAAGATACTGCTGACGGCCTCCGGAGGGCCCTTCAGGGGCCGTTCAAAAACGGAGCTTGAGAACATTCAGGTGGAAGACGCCCTGAAGCATCCGAACTGGGAGATGGGGCGCAAGATCACGATCGATTCCTCCACAATGGTCAACAAGGGCCTGGAGGTCATCGAGGCGAAGTGGCTTTTTGATGTAACGGTAGACCAGGTTGAAGTAGTCGTGCAGCCGCAGAGCATTATCCATTCTATGGTTGAGTACGAGGACGGAGCTGTTATCGCTGAACTTGGGACACCGGATATGAAGCTTCCGATTCAGTACGCCCTGTATTATCCGGAGAGAAGATATCTTCCGGGCGGCAGGCTGGACTTTGGGGCGCTGTCACAGATTACATTTGAGAAACCAGATATGGAAACATTTTATGGCCTGAAGCTGGCATACGAGGCCGGAAGGCGGGGGGGATCCCTGCCTACTGTCTTCAATGCAGCCAATGAAAAGGCCGTAGCCCTCTTTCTGGAAAGGAAGATCCGTTACCTGCAGATTCCGGAGATGATACAGGCTTGTATGGAGAAACATAAAATAATTGAACATCCTACAGTGGAAGAGATACTAAATACGGAGCAGGCAACATATGAATTTATAAAAAACAGGTGGTAGTATATGGGGATAATTTTAGCAATACTTCTGTTCAGCGTGGTTATTATATTCCATGAGCTGGGACATTTTACCTTGGCGAAGCTTAATGGCATACGCGTGGACGAATTTTCGTTGGGACTTGGTCCTACAATCATAGGAAAAGAATTCGGGGGGACAAAGTTTTCTCTGAAGCTTCTGCCATTTGGCGGGGCATGTATGATGGGGGAAGATGATGCGGATGATCTGTCGGAGGGCAGCTTTAACAGCAAGTCTGTCTGGGCAAGGATATCTGTGATTGCGGCAGGCCCGGTGTTCAACTTTATTATGGCTTTGATATTTTCAGTCATTCTGGTGGCCTGGATCGGGTATGATGCTCCGGTAGTCCAGGGGGTGGATGCAGGATATTCAGCCATGGAGCAGGGACTGCAGGAGGGCGATGTCATTACGGGACTGAATGGAAAGGATATTCATCTATGGAGAGAGGTCAGCCTCTTTAATATGATGAACAGCGATGCAGATTCCGTGGAGGTCACATACGAAAGAGACGGGCAGGAGTATACGGCCACGATTGTACCCAGGCAGCTTGAGGGGGACAGCATGAAACGGTTGGGAATCCGTGGCAGCACGGCCAACACAAAGGCCGGGCTGGTAGACTCTGTTAAATATGGGGCATACACGCTGCGGTACTGGGTAAATTATACGTTTGACTGCCTCAGGATGCTTGTTACCGGGCAGATCGGAATCAAACAGATGTCAGGGCCTGTGGGGATTGTGAATTTTGTGGATGACACATACAAGCAGGCGGCTCCGTCGGGGGCCGTAACGGTAATCTTGAATCTGCTTAACATTGCCATTCTGCTGTCGGCCAACCTGGGAGTGATGAACCTGCTGCCGATTCCGGCGCTGGACGGCGGCAGATTGGTTTTTTTGATCGTCGAGGCCGTACGCCGGAAGCGTGTGCCCCCGGAAAAAGAAGGGATGGTGCACTTTGCAGGCTTTGCACTGCTGATGGTTCTTATGGTCGTAGTTCTTTTCAATGATATACGGAATATTTTTTGACGAGATAAGTGTGGACGCCTCGGAGAAGATACGTGCGGTAAACAGCGGGTGTCTTTTCAGGGGCGTATTTGAATTGACGGTAATTTCCCTGTTTGGCCCGCAGGCACATTTTAAATTCCGGTGCATATATATAATAGAGATGAATTTTTTGCGAGGGAATATATGACTTCTTTAAGAGCAATGCAGAATAATGCTGTAGACAAAGGCCAGCTGCAGATTAACGTTACATCAGAGATCACAGCACTTCCTGTTACTGGGGCGACAATATCGATATCTTATACCGGAGTTCCGGAGAGTACACTGGAGCAGGTGAACACGGATTCATCCGGACAGACGGATATACTGGATCTGGATGCTCCGCCCCTGGAGTACAGCCTGAATCCTACAATTGAGTACCAGCCTTACTCCGAATACACACTGGATATCAGTGCACCGGGTTTTGAACCTATGAGCATTGCGGGGACAGAGATTCTGCCGGATGTAAGAGCAATACAGAATGTGGCGCTTAGGCCGAATGACCAGACGGGTGTGAATGAACAGGTTTTTGTAATACCTGCACATACATTATACGGTGAATATCCTCCGAAGATAGCGGAGGACGAAATAAAGCCGATAAACGAGACCGGCGAAATCGTTCTGAGCAGGGTAGTAGTGCCGGAATTTATAATTGTGCATGACGGTTCTCCACGGGATACTACCGCACAGAATTATTATGTAAAATATAAAGATTATATCAAAAATGTGGCATCCAGTGAAATCTACGCCACATGGCCGGCAGATACAATCCGGGCAAATGTCCTGGCCATTATGTCTTTTACTCTAAACCGCGTGTACACAGAATGGTACCGCAATAAAGGATATGATTTTACAATTACATCCTCCACAGCATTTGACCACAAATGGATCCCGGAGAGAAATTTTTTTGATACAATCTCGGTAATCGTGGATGAGTTGTTTGCGGATTATCTGTCCAGGCCGAATGTAAGGCAGCCGATCCTGACACAGTACTGTGATGGGCGCAGGGTAACCTGTCCAAACTGGATGACACAGTGGGGCTCTATGGCACTCGGGGAACAGGGCTATAGCCCGATCGAGATTCTGCGTTATTATTACGGAGATGATATGTATATCAACACTGCCCAGGAAATATCCGGAGTCCCGTCCTCCTGGCCGGGCTACATCCTGGAGATCGGTTCCAGCGGCGACAAAGTCAGGCAGATGCAGGAACAGCTCAACGTCATAGCCGGGGCATATCCCGCCATCCCCAAAATCGCTGCAGACGGAATATACGGTCCGGCAACGGCCGCAACTGTAGAAAAATTCCAGTCCGTGTTCGGCCTTCCGCAGACGGGAACCGTGGACTATAGAACTTGGTATAAAATATCAGAAATCTACGTAGGAGTATCACGTATCGCGGAATTGGGGTGAATTCTTGCAGGGGGGAAGTATAGTCCGCCGCCGGAACCGGAGATAGGTGTGGCTGGAGACGGGGCTGCGGCTGTAAGCTGGAGTAAAGTAAAATAGAAGGAAAACCGGGGCAGCCTGGGCACATCACCCGAACCCCTGATGGGTTCGCGCGCTGGGCCCAGGAAA
>BAIF02000088.1 GCA_000509105.1 Clostridiales bacterium VE202-21
CAGCGTCCCTCTCCGCAAAAAACTCCCCAATACCCACCTTAAAAGAATTCCCGCAGCTTTTCCACCGCACTTTTTTCAATGCGGGAGACGTAGGAGCGGGAGATTCCCAGCTGCCTGGCAATTTCCCGCTGTGTGTATTCTTCCCCGTTGTAGAGGCCGTACCGCATTTTTAGAACAAGCCTTTCGCGCTGGGAGAGTTCGTTTTCAACTTTGTCATAAAGCTTCTGGATATTTTCTTTGAGGTTGATTTTTTCGGGGACGTCTGCTTCGTCGGTTTCGATGATGTCATAGAGCTTGATTTCGTTGCCTTCTCTGTCGGTGCCGATGGGTTCATACAGCGAGATTTCCTTGCTTGTTTTCTTTTTGGCCCGCAGATACATCAAAATTTCATTTTCAACACATTTGGAAGCATAGGCTGCAAGCCGGTTGCCCTTATCTGGATTAAATGTAACGACAGCTTTGATCAGGCCAATGGTTCCTATAGATATGAGATCCTCAGGGTCCTCGTCGAGATACTGGTATTTTTTAATGACATGTGCAACGAGCCGCAGATTTCGTTCGATTAAGACATGTTTTGCCTGAAGGTCGCCCTCTGTATATTTTTGCATGTAATATTTTTCTTCCGATGGAGTGAGGGGATTTGGAAAAGATTTCAAGAACAGCACCTCTAAGCACATTTGATATAGTCTATGTGAAAAACGTCAAAATTGTGCTTTTCCACACAAAATAAATAGGGAGTTGCGGAGGGGAC
>BAIF02000087.1 GCA_000509105.1 Clostridiales bacterium VE202-21
TCCGGGAGGAGAAAAAAGGATCACAAGATAACCGAATGGATCCATAAATTCCGGCTATTGTGATTCCTTTACGCAGCTGAGGGAGCGTGAAATAATGTCTAGAATATATAGCAGGCAGACCTGGGATGAATGGTATTTGTGTGCAAAAAATTATTTTGAAGAATATGGTGATCTGCTGGTCCCTTACAATTACATAACAGCAGACGGTTACAGGCTGGGGCGTTGGATCGAGCGGCAGCGCGCCAGATATAACGGTGTTCTTGCAAATCCGGTTGATTTGGATGAGCAGGCCGCTTTGGAGAAGATCGGAATGGTATGGAAGCTGGAGAACAGATTGGCGTGGGATGAATGGATTTTTATTGCAGGAGAATATTACAATGAATATGGAAACCTGGAGGTCCATAAAGATTATATGGCCCATGGATACAGGCTCGGAAACTGGATCAGAGAACAGCGTAAAAAGCGGAAATCCGGAAAACTGACGGAAAAACAAATCAGGGATTTAGACCGGTACGGTATGATCTGGAGCTGTTATGAAAGAAGAGACTGGAATGACTGGTATGCCCTGGCTGCAGAGTATTTTCAGCAAAACGGGAACCTGCTGGTTCCTTTGACCTATAAGACAAAGAGAGGGGAACGGCTTGGATTATGGGTTTTCGTTCAGCGGGAACGCTATAATGGCAATGGAGAGCGAAAGCCTCTTAACATGGCACAGATTCAGGCTCTGGACCGGCTTTCTATGATATGGAAACTGGACAATGTCCGGGCCGAAAAATGGGATGCCATGTATCAGTGGGTTAGTGACTATAAGAGAGAAAATGACCGGCTTCCATTGCGAAGAGACCTCAAAGCACCGGACGGGCGGAGCATGGGAAATTGGATTTCCGTGCAAAGAACAGCCCTGAGAAAGGGGAAGATCCCTGCGGCGAAAGCAAAACGGCTGGAAGCTCTGGAAATCTATCCGCTATAACTAGGTTTATACGAAAAAAGCCAGAAAGGTTATCAGCTTCCTGGCTTTTTGAGCGTTTATGTATTTTAGTGTCCGTTTTCTAAAACATCCTATCTTCCAAAACGGCTGGCCGTTCGCATTCCGACAGAACCTCCTCAAACCGGCCGCTCTCGCTGCTCGCTATCATCTGGCTGATGACATCAAGCACATGATATGCCATCTCCTTATTAGCCCGGTTTGGCCGCCCCTCAATGATTGCTGATGCCATCTCTGCCGGACCGATTCCTCTGCTATTTTCCGAAAATGCATCCGTATAATGAACGGCTTTTTTCGTTGTCGCCTCCCACTGTTTGCTGTCACTGGCCATAAGAATCACTTCCCCGCCAAATTGATTCGGATCAGAAAGCTTTAGAATACCCTCTGTTCCATATATCATAAATTCCGCCTGATCCTGCAAAATGCTGTCGCCGTTCAATACAAATGTACCAAATACACCATTCTTTAACTCCATAGCTGCAGCAGCCTGGCTTTCGTTGCGGTATTCATACTCCCGCCCATAGCCCGGTGTTCCCGGACTCGTATTCTTTCTTTTTTCATTCTTGTTCCGTACAATCGCAGATACCCGCTTAACCGGACCTAAAAGGCTCACCAGAGCGGTCAGATAATAAACCCCGTAATCATAGCAGATTCCACCGCCCGGCATACACAGAAACGTTGCGAAACTCGCTATGATATCGATATTGCGGTTGGCATGGATTTGAAAGGAAGTTACCTCGCCGATTACACCTTCATCAATTGCCCGCCTGGCATTCTGCAGTGCGGCTCCGAGGAATGTATCCGGCGCAGAACCGAGATACAGGCCTTTCTCTTTCGATAATTGTATCAGTTCCTTAGCCTCCTCCAGGCCAACGGTCATTGTTTTTTCCGTATACACATGCTTTCCGTTAAGCAGAGCCTGCCGGATTAATTCATAGTGGGTCGGCGCAGGCGTCAGCACGACTACCATATCAATTGTTACATCCTGTAGTATCTCATCATAGCTGCAGGCCCGAATTCCATACTGAGCCGCCTTTTTTTGAGCTGACTCCAAATGTCTTGACGTGCAGGCTGTGACCTCCAGGTTCGGGAACCGATGAATCATATTGGTCAGGTAAATATCGCTGATAGCACCGCAGCCTACCACAGCGGTCCGGATTTTTTTGCTGTTATTTGTTGCATAATTGTGGTTTGTTTTTTCGTTTGTTAAAAAATTCATTGTCCGCATTTTCCTTTCTTCTCAAGAATCATTCACAGGCTATAAACAGCAGGTTACTTATTTTACGATCTACTGGCTTTATTATAATGCCTGATGCGCAGATTTAACAGTATCATTTTGGTTTTTTTGCCGATAACCAGGGGGACAGAGTTATGATAAACTCAGTATTGTTTGTGCTGGGAGCAATGTATTCCACGAATGCTAAAAAGGAGAAGGGCGGCATATTTTTTAAAGATTATCCGCACACCGAATTTTAACCGATATTGCATAAGATTCGGTTTGCAATTCCCCGTAAATGTTGTAAAATATAACCATAAACGGATGCTGCGGAGGAGGAATGGTTATGACCATTCAGGAGATGAAGCAGAAGAAGAAAGAGAAAGGTTATACGTATGCACAGATTGAAGACGCCGGAGTTCGGGAATACTGGCTGGTAGATCCGAATCAGAAAGCGGTGCTGGTGTACTTTTTTGAAGACGAAGCCTGCCCGATTATTTATCCGATTGATGCGGACATACCGGTTCATATTTTTGACAGGAAACTGGTTTTGAAGATGTGCCGTATTGCAAAGTGGGCTGAACAAGAATAATGCGGCGGAGAAGGAGGAATACAATATGGAGAAGAAGCGCTGCTTCTGGGTGGATTTATCTTCACCTGTTTATATAGAATACCATGATAAAGAATGGGGCATACCGGTGTACGACGATGAGAAGCTCTACGAGATGTTTTTATTGGAAACATTTCAGGCAGGGCTTTCATGGATCACCATTTTAAAGAAAAGGGAATTTTTCAGGGTGGCTTTTGATGGCTTTGACGTAAAAAAGATTGCAGCTTATGGAACAGAAAAAGTGGAGGACCTGATGCAGAACCCACAGATTATAAGGAACCGGGGAAAGATAACAGCGGCGGTTCAAAATGCAGCAATTTTTATGGACATACAGAAGGAATACGGATCTTTTTCCAGATATCTGTGGGGATTTACGGATGGCAAGATCATCATAAATCAGGCAGATACAATTCCTGTAAAGACAGAACTATCAGACCGTATATCAAAGGATTTGAAGAATAGAGGCATGCGGTACGTGGGTTCTGTAACCATATATTCGTACTTACAGGCCGTGGGTGTGGTGAATGACCATGATAAAAACTGCTTTTGTAAAAATGGATAACTGAATGATCTTTCAATTGCTTAGTAACATTTGGAAGATAACACAATAAGGCGTTTCGAGTCCTTATTGCAATTTTTGACAATATAGTGCTCTGATTTTTGCAGATACTAAATATGCAACACTAGTATTTACAAGAAAGGAGATAATTATGTCAGAAACACAGCTTGCAATTGCAACCATCCCTATGCAGCAATGGGGAGAATTATATGATGACAAAGATGCATTGGATATTGGTACCATTTTTAAAGATTTGAACAAACCGTTTTTTGCGGCAAGTATCGTGATGGATCACCATACTTCTGATTCCGAAAAGCCGGAAGAAAAGAAGTCAGATGAGCAGATCAAAAGAGAGGACATGATGAGAAAGATTGCCCAGGTCAGCTTTGTATTAGATGACCTGACGCTTTATTTGGACACTCACGAAGAGCAGGAGGAAGCAAAAGAACTATATCAAGAAAAACTAAAGGAACGGGAAATGCTCCTGAAGGAATATGCATCCGCATTTAATCCGCTGACGCGCTGCCAGATCGCAGACTGCGGCAGCCATGATGACAGATTCTGCTGGCAAAAGGGACCGATGCCGTGGGAAGGAGCGTGTGTATAAATGTGGTATTATGAGAAGAGATTACAATTTCCGGTTAAAATTACAAAAACCTGCCCCAAAACTGCACAGATGATTATCAGCCAGTATGGCGGGCCGGACGGCGAACTTTCCGCGTCCATGCGTTATCTTGCACAGAGATACACCATGCCTGTGAAGTCAGTCGGCGGCCTCTTGACAGATATCGGTACGGAGGAGCTTGCTCATATGGAGATTATCTGCTCCATGGTGTACCAGCTTACAAAGAACCTGACAATTGAAGAAGCAAAAACGGCAGGATTTGATGCTTACTATATTGACCACACTACCGCACTATGGCCGCAGGCTGCATCTGCAGTACCTTTTACGGCGCTTGAATTCCAGTCCAAAGGGGATGCCATTGCTGACTTAACGGAAGACCTTGCTGCGGAACAGAAGGCGCGTACGGTTTATGACAACCTGCTAAGGATGATCCCGGATGCAGAGATCAGGGAACCGCTTAAGTTCCTGAGAAGCAGGGAGATCGTTCATTTCCAGAGATTCGGAGAAGCACTGGAAAAGACAAAAGAGCAGTTAGACAGTAAGAATTTCTACTACTTTAATCCGGAGTTTGATAAAGAAATGTTTCATGGAGAATTGTAGAATTTAAATGGAAGTATGATTTGATGACTTGATAAGCATTGAATAGGATTATAAACGAGTTTAGTTTAATGATCTGATTTAAAAACCTAAAGACCACATGGATATAAACAAATGCGGCCTTTAGGTTTTTTAGTTACTATCCACTACATCCAAAGACACTGCTGCATCTCACTTTTCAGAAATAACTTGCTCTTAACATCCACTTTTACTGGATGCAGCTAATCCCGCTTTACCAGATCCTCTATGCTCTGCCTCGAACACTCTAGTAATTCGGAAGCTTGTGTTGTATTTACTGTTCGTGAAGAAATAGAGCTTCAATTCGCAGTCAACTGCGGAATAAGGTACGCCTCAAAGGGGCATATTAACCGCAGATGGGAGGGCAAATATATATGAATCATTTAAAAAACGAAAAATCCCCATATCTATTACAGCATGCCGAAAATCCGGTGAACTGGTATCCCTGGGGCAAAGAAGCGTTTGAAAAAGCAAAAGCAGAGGATCGTCCTGTTTTTTTAAGCATTGGATATTCTACTTGCCACTGGTGCCATGTTATGGCACATGAATCTTTTGAAGACGATCAGGTTGCTGAATTGTTAAACAATCATTATGTCTGCATCAAAGTTGACAGGGAAGAGCGTCCCGACATAGATTCGGTATATATGGCGGCCTGCCAGGCAGTAACTGGAGCGGGGGGATGGCCTCTTACGGCGATTCTGGCGCCTGACCAAAAGCCGTTCTTTCTGGGAACTTATTTCCCAAAATATCCGCGCTACGGGCATCCCGGGCTCATTGAACTGCTGCAGAAAATCAGCCGGCTCTGGAGAGAAGACCGGGAGCGGCTTTTGGAGACCGGGCAGCAGATCACAGATTTTATCGCAATTTCAGACCACGAGGAAGGGAGCGCTCCGGACAAAAGGATTCTAAAAAAAGCGGTAGACCTATATAGACAGCAGTTTGACAGACTGTGGGGCGGCTTTGGTAATGCGCCTAAATTTCCGGCTCCCCATAACCTGCTCTTCCTTTTGCATTATGGCAGTTTAGAGAACGATAGAATGACTATGGAAATGGCAGAACACACACTGAAAGCAATGGCGTGCGGCGGTATGAATGACCAGATTGGCGGAGGGTTTTCAAGGTATTCTACAGATGAAAAATGGCTGGTGCCTCATTTTGAAAAAATGCTCTATGACAATGCCCTCCTTGCGATTGCATATCTGGATGCCTTCCATATAACGAAGAAAAGGGATTACGGTGATACTGCCGGAAGAACTCTGGATTATGTATTAAAGGAGCTGACCGGACCGGAAGGGCAGTTTTACTGCGGGCAGGATGCAGACAGTGAGGGGATCGAAGGAAAATATTACTTTTTCACTCCGGATGAGGTTCTGGAAGTTTTAGGCAGTGAGGACGGAGAGGAATTCTGCCGCATCTATGACATTACTGCCAGCGGGAATTTTGAAGGAAGCAGTATCCCAAATCTGATCGGGCAGAAGGGAAGTGCGTGGCCTGCAGATGACATACGGCTGAAAAAACTTTATGATTACCGGAAAAACCGCACGACACTGCACAGGGACGACAAAGTAATTCTGTCCTGGAACAGTTGGATGATGATCGCAATGGCAAAAGCCGCGCAGTTACTGGATGATGCCCGTTTCCAAAATGCCGCCGAGGATACGTACCGGTTTATCCAGGAATCTATGACAGACAGCAGCAGAAGACTTTATCACCGATGGAGAGAGGGGGAGGCCGTTATAGCAGGGCAGCTGGATGACTATGCGGTCTATGGACTGGCGCTTCTGGAGCTGTACCGTATAACCTATGAACCAATATACCTGGAAGATGCAGAATTCTTTGCTCGCCAAATGACAGAATTGTTTGAAGACAAAGAGAATGGCGGATATTTTCTGACCGCATCGGATGCGGAAACTTTGATAACCCGTCCAAAAGAAACTTATGATGGCGCGATCCCTTCCGGTAATTCGTCGGCGGCAGTATTATTGAGCCAGTTGGCGCAGTATACTTGCAATTCATTTTGGCAGGAAGCTCTGGAACGGCAGGCAAATTTTCTTACCGGTACTGCAAAAGTATATCCTTCCGGACACAGCTTTGGACTGCAGGCTCTTTTGCGGATCCTTTATCCGTCACAGGAACTTATCTGCACCGCATCGGATGACAGAGTGCCGGAGACATTAAAAGAACACTTATTGAAAGTACCTGTATTTAACCGCTCGGTAATTCTCAAGACCAGCAATAACCAGGCTGAATTAGAGAAAATAATACCATATGTAAAAGAATATCCTATACCTGATGAGGGCGCCATGTATTATCTGTGCCAGAACGGAAGGTGCAGGGCTCCTGTAAGGGAGTTAGAGAAGCTTTGAGCGGCCGAAGGGGGCAAAGGGGCGCGAAAGGAAGGGATAGGCGCAAGCCCCCCAAGCGCGCATATCCCTTCCTTTCGCTGGGTGCATCCAATCGGTAGGAAAGAGCGTCAACTGGCTGGACTCCGTAATGGGGCAGCGTATGGATTTGTTTGGGGATACGGTTATGAATAGGTAAGAATTAATCGGCTCTGATTAGCAGGATATGATAGTAAAATTTGGATGATTATGCTATTCTTATTATACAGCCGCAATGAAAGATGGTGTACAGTATGGAGGAAATGCATATGATTTATAACGATCTGGGGAAAACAGGAAAGAAAGTAAGTGCCATAGGACTTGGATGTGAGCATCTTGACGGAAAGACATATGAGCAGGTCAAAGAGGTCATCGATGCTGCAATTGAAAATGGAATCAATCTCTTTGATGTGTTTATGCCGGGCCGGGAGGTCCGCGAAAATATTGCAAAGGCTCTTGGAAACCGGCGGGATCAGGTTATGATCCAGGGGCACATCGGATCCACGGACATTCATGAGCAGTATGATGTAAGCCGTGATCTGCCCTCAGTGAAAAAGTATTTTGAGGAGATGCTCGGCATCTTCGGATACATAGATTTTGGGATGATGTTTTTTATTGACACGGAAAAAGATTACAAGGATGTATTTGAGACGGATTTCGTCGATTATGTACTCCGCCTGAAAGAGCAGGGAGATATCAGGCATATTGGATTCAGCTCCCACAATCCGATCACAGCGGCGAAGGTCATCAGCACAGGGGTGCCGGATATGATGATGTTCAGCATCAATCCTGCTTTTGATATGCTGCCGTCAGAAGAATATATATTCGACCATATAGAAACCGATATGGGAGTCAAGCTTTACCGAGGCCTGGATCCGAAGCGGGCGGAACTTTACCGGATCTGCAGCGCAAATCAGGTAGGAATAACAGTCATGAAATCCCTGGGCGGCGGAAAGCTGATCTCGGAAGAGCATTCTCCTTTTGCGAAACCATTAACAGTACCTCAGTGCATCCACTATGCATTATCAAGACCATCGGTCGCAAGTGTCATGGTTGGAGCGCAGACAAGAGAAGAGGTGCAAAGTGCGGTCAGTTATTTTGATCTGGATGAAGCAGAAAAGGATTATTCCCAGGTCATTGCGACGATGAAAAATGACTTCAAGGGCAATTGCGTGTACTGCGGCCATTGTCATCCATGTCCGGTAGAAATTGATATTGCTGCGGTGAACAAATATCTGGATATCGCCCGCCTTACACCAAATCAGGTGCCTCCTTCTGTCAGGTCACATTATCACAGCCTGCTGCACAGGGGGGACGAGTGTATTGGATGCAGAAGCTGTGAAGAACGGTGTCCTTTTGGAGTGTCCGTGGTTGAAAATATGAAAGAAGCAAACCGGCTCTTTGGAGCATAAAGAATCTTTTGTAACAGTTCAGACAGGTCTGAACTGTTACAATGTTTTTTACATAATCAAAAATAAAATGCAGGATATCCTTTTTTAGATATCCTGCATTTTTTGAAAATAGGATTGGCTTTACGGGAGCATCAGAATTTATTATACTTACTGCAGATATAGGAAGCGGCATTCGTGCTCCATGCAGAGCGGAACTACAATTACTTACAGGATGGGACACGAACCTGAAGTTCTGAGAAAGGAAGGAAAGATGATCGACGTTTATTATATTGAAGACGATGAAAATATCGCGCAGACAGTGAAAGCATATTTGGAACAGCACAATTGCAGCGTATCCGTTTTCACAACAATAGCAGAAGCAAGGAAGGCGATTACGGATAATCTGCCCGCAATTGCCCTGGTGGACTGGAATATGCCGGATGGGGATGGTGACAGGTTCTGCCGGTGGATCCGCTCCAGATGGCAGGAGCTTCCGGTGATTTTTTTGACCGTCCGGGGCGGTTCCAGCGACATCGTATCCGGATTCCAAAATGGTGCAGATGATTATGTCGTGAAGCCCTTTGAACTTGAAGTTTTGTATTCGCGCATCTGTGCATTGCTGCGCAGATCCGGGAATGTATCGGGTCAATATCTGACCTGCGACGGAATTACCATTGACCAAAGCGGGATGAGAGTGTTCTGTGGGGAGGAAGAAATCAGTTTGAGCCAGCCGGAGTACCAGGTGCTTATGCTCTTTATGAAGAATAAGGGAAAGACAATCCCAAGAGAAAAGTTACTGGAGCAGGTTTGGGATTGCAATGGAAACTTTGTGAATAATAACACTCTTACGGTGACAATTAAGCGGCTGAGGGAGAAACTGCATCAGCCCTCCTGCTTGAAAACTGTAAGAAGCTTTGGATACCGCATGGAGGATACCCTATGACAGGACGAAAAAATGCAGGCGTACTGATCGGGCTCGTACTGGCGGTCAGTTTGATTGCCTCCGCCGTCACGGCCATGTTCATGGCAGAGTTTAACAACAGGATGCATTTTCAGTTTATAGGCCATCTTTTCCGGGAGCTGACAGAGGAGCAGCCGGACATGGAACAGACGGTGCTGAATGTTTTAAAAGAGTACAGTGACACAACGGCAATGCAGAAAGAGGAAAATGTACTGCTCAGTTATGGCTACAGGCAGTCGGATTTTTTTAAGACCACCCACCGGTATCCATATCTGTTTGCTGCAATTGGTTTTTCAGCAGGAAGTATTCTGTTTCTTTTTACATTCCGTTGCAGGAGAAAAAAGGAAGCGGCGCGTATAAAGGCGTTGACGGTTTATCTGGAAAATGTGAATACGGGCAGTCCGGGCCTGATATCAGAAACCGGAGAAGACGATTTCTCACAATTACAGGATGAGATCTATAAAACCGTGACGATGCTCTACCAGACGAGAGATGCGGCGCTGGATGCGAGAAACAAATTTGCTGAGAATCTTTCCAATATTGCACATCAGTTAAAAACGCCCGTCACTGCTATCTCACTTACGACACAGATGATGAGGTCCCATCCGTCCGGAGATTATCCTGAGCAGATACAGAAGCAGCTGAACCGTCTGGTCTACCTGGAGGAGGCGCTGCTTCTATTATCCCGGCTGGACGCAGGGACGCTTCCTTTGAAACAGGAGGCCGTGGATGTCTATACTGTACTGACTCTTGCTGCCGATAATTTACAGGAAGTATTAACCGATGCGGATGTCAGCATTGACATTCCGGAGGGGGGCCAAATAGAGATTACCGCAGACCTCGGCTGGACAATGGAGACTCTCATGAACCTGCTCAAAAATTGCGTGGAGCATACTCCGGCCGGCGGTACCGTACATTGCTCTTATGATAAGAATCCGCTCTATAAGACGATCATAATCCGGGACGAAGGTGAAGCTTCGCCGGAGAAGATATACCCCGCCTTTTTGAACGCTTTTACCGTGGCCGGAATGCCGGGAAGAACGGGATCGGCATCGGTCTGTCCCTTGCGAAAGAAATCATTGAACTCCAGAACGGTACAATCAGGGCGAAGAATATTCCTGGCGGCGGGGGCTGTTTTGAAATCAGGTTTTACAGTCACTGAGCAGTCACTTTAACCTGTTATAATGATGATACACACCTGTTGAACAGGTACGGACTACATTCATTTTTACAGGAGAGGAGAGGATCGCATGGAGATTTTGAGATGTGAAAGCGTCAGTAAAATATACGGCTCAGGAGAGAACCGGGTGGTCGCTTTAGACCGGGTTCATATCTCGGTAAATAAGGGGGAATTCGTGGCGATTGTAGGGGCCTCAGGTTCCGGGAAATCTACATTGCTGCACATCCTGGGAAGCGTGGACAAGCCGTCGGAGGGAAAGGTATGGGTAGATGGTGTTGACATATCGGCTATGAATCCGACCCAGTCCGCCATATTCCGCCGCAGGAAGGTAGGGCTGGTGTATCAGTTTTACAATTTGATTCCAACGCTCACCATCAGGAAAAACATATTGATGCCGCTTATGCTGGACAAAAAGGAACCAAATCGTGAATATTTTGAGTCTATCGTAAACTCGCTGGGCATATCCGATAAACTGGAGGCTCTGCCCAGCCAGCTGTCAGGAGGGCAGCAGCAGCGCGCGGCGATAGCCAGATCCCTGATTTACCGTCCGGCGCTGCTGCTGGCCGATGAACCTACCGGCAATCTGGACCAGAAGAACGGGGCGGAGATCCTTGACATGCTGAAGTTATCGAACCGGAACCTAAAGCAGACCGTTCTGCTGATTACCCACGATGAGAAGATTGCGCTGGAAGCAGACCGCATTATAACGATCGAAGACGGCCGGATCATCGGCGACGAAAGACAGAGGTGATCAGGATGTGGAGGGATTATTCATCAGGTTATATAAAGAACAACAGAGCCTCCGGTATATCAATCAAGGTGGCGGCATTTATTGCAGCACTGTTCCTGTCATTTCTGTGCAGTCTGTTTTATAACTTCTGGGTATATGAAGTCGAAAAGATTACGTTGGATGAGGGGGACTGGCAGGGCCGTATTACTGGTCAGATAAGTGGGGAAGATTTGTCTGCTATACAGAATTTTGGTAATATTAAAAAGGCGGAAATTAATGAGGAGTTGTCGGGAGAAAATGGAACAATAGTGGACGTATGGTTTCAGAATCCCAGAAAAGTTTTTGAGGATATGCCTCTGCTTGTAGAAAAACTGGGGCTGAAAGAAGATGCAGCTTCTTACCATCTTTTGTTATTATCCAGGTATCTGATACATGATCCAAATGATGATGAGCCGCCGCTTTTGCTGACGTTTTATCTGGCAGTATTGGTACTGGTTTCACTGTCTCTCATACTGATTATACGTAATTCTTTTGCATTGACCATGAATGCGAGAATTCATCAGTTTGGCATTTTTTCCAGTGTGGGGGCGACGCCCGGACAGATCCGGACGTGTCTGATGCAAGAAGCGGCCGTACTTTGTACAATTCCTGTAATACTTGGCATCCTGCTCGGTATAGCCTTAAGTTTTGGAGTGAACCAGGCAATGAACGTCCTGGCGGAAAACATTCCGGGGAGGTACGAATTAAGTTTTCGGTATCATCCGCTGGTACTTGCATTGACCTTGGCGTCCTCTATAGTTACTGTCCTGTTTTCTGCATGGCTTCCGGCCAGGAAACTTAGCAGAATGACGCCGCTGGAAGCGATTCGCAATACCGGGGAACTGTGCTTAAAGAAGAAAAGACAGTCAAGAATACTGACATTACTTTTTGGGTTAGAGGGGGAGCTTGCGGGAAATGCATTAAAAGCCAGAAAAAAAGCTCTGCGTACCTCTACACTCTCACTGACGCTTTCTTTTTTGGGATTCACGCTGATCTTGTGTTTCTTTACGCTTTCAGGTATAAGCACCAGGTATACTTATTTTGAAAGATACCAGGATGTGTGGGATGTTATGGCGACTGTAAAAGATACAGGTATAGAGAAATTCGGGCAGACAGGAGAGCTTAGGGAACTGGAAGGAGTCCGGGATCTTGCGGTATACCAAAAGGCAGCAGCAGTCAGCCATGTTCCGCAAGACTGGCTTAGTGAAGAACTGGCCTCGCTTGGAGGGCCGGAGGCTGTTGCAGGGACATCCGTTACAAAAGAGGGGGACACGTGGCTGGTGAAGGCGCCAGTTGTGATACTGGATGATGCCGCATTTACGGAATATTGCAGACAAATAGGAGTCGCACCCAGGCTTGACGGTACGATCATATTGAACAGAATCTGGGACAGTCTGCACAGCAATTTCAGATATCCCAAATATGTACCCTTTGTAGGGGAAAAACGTGAGTCCGTGTTTTTGCAGGATGCTGAATCGGAAGAAGAGAAGACAGAAGTTCCAGTGACAGCATATACGCAGGAAATGCCAGCCTTAAGGGAAGAATATGAAGACTACGCGCTGGTGCAGTTTATGCCTCTTTCACTTTGGGTAAAAGTGTCTGGACAGATCGGAGGCGCAGAATCAGATACTTACGTCAGAATTTTGGCCGGAGAAAACGCTTCGCTGAAAGCTCTGGATAAGATAGAAAAAGAGGTTCTGCATCTTCTTGCTCCAAACTATAAAACAGAAATAGAAAACCGCATACAGGAGAAAATCACAAATGATGAAATCATTTTCGGATATCAACTGATTCTGGGCGGGTTCTGTGCCATCCTTGCAGTGATCGGAATCGCAAATGTATTCTCCAACACACTGGGGTTTCTGCGCCAGAGAAAACGGGAATTAGCACAGTATATGTCTGTGGGCATGACAACGGGAGGCATTCGAAAGATGTTTTGTATCGAAGCCCTGGTCATTGCAGGCAGACCGCTTCTGATTACATTACCTCTTACTGTGGCTTCCATGGCATTCATGATTAAGGCCAGTCATTTAAATCCAATGGAATTTATCGTTGTAGCGCCCATAATTCCAATTGTAATTTTTTGTCTGGTAATTTTGGGGTTTGTCGCTCTGGCTTATTATGTTGGCGGGAAAAGGGCTCTTAATTATAATCTGTCTGATGCTCTGCGGGATGACACGGTAGATTAATAAATGAACTGGATAAGATAACTGACAGGATAGGTATTCTAGGAATAGGCAGCCTGAAACAGGGGGGTAAGGGTTAATATCTGATTTTAACCATTACCCTCTTTCCTTACACATTTCTTATGAGCTGTTTCGTAAAAAAATCAAAAAGTTCTGCGGTGTATCTGCGGGAGAATTTCAGCTTGACAGATTCATCAATAACTTAAAACTTTACTTTTGGATACATCATTAAATAATGGTATTCCTGGCTTCATGTCGTATAAATTAATGGGAACAGACACTCTTTTTATATTCTTTCGGCGAACAGCCCGTTTTCTTTTTAAAAATCCTGCTGAAATACAGTGGGTCAGAGTATCCCACCAGTTCCGCTATTTCCCCGATCTGGAAAGATCTGTGGCTTAATAAGTCCTTTGCCTTTTCTATCCGGATATCCGTGAGGTAGGACTGAGGAGAAGAACCGGTAAAGTCTTTGAAACATCGGATGAACCAATTATAAGTCATATGATATTTTTCAGCAAGCTCCCGGATAACGATGGGGGCTTTATAATTTTCATGGATATATAAAACAGAAGCAGAAATATCCTTCTGTCGGTTATAATAATGGTTTTTCTGCTCTTCTCTTGTACGGTTCAGAAGAAGGCATAGCTGCTTTAAGATCAGAATGCTCATCTCCAGGAAGTCCTGCTGCCGCAGCTGCAGTTCCTGTATGGCATTATTAAAAAACGACACCAGTGTTGTATCCACTCCAATGTAAAGTATAGAACTTCCCCACATGTGGTACCGCTTTAAGAGCTCTTCACATTCATATCCGGTGAAGTGAATCCAGTAAACTTCGGGCTGTTCTTCCAGGCGGTAATAGTAAAATTGAGGTTCATTTGGATAATAGATGATAATGCTGCCTGCGGTTACCGTCTGATATTTCCCGTGAAGCAGAAAGTGCCCGGTACCTTTTTTCATATATAGAATCTGATAATCCCGGCGTCCATTCAGACGTGTGGTTTCCAGGTAGTTTAACTTTACAAGCCGGTAGTGGCCCGCGCTGTTTACAAGCAGCGGAACGGTATGATCTTCGACCTCGTCAAGCTTACTGCGGTAATAACCAGTTATGCTGATTATAGCAGACACATCCTTTCTGTAAAAAGATTTTTATTTATTGTACCACATGATATCCTTTAAAGGAATAGTGTGATTTTGTCCATATATAAGCAGATATTCTCTATAGAACCCTGTGAAAATATACTGCATAATAAACATAGAAAAATAAAGGAGAAAAGAGCATGCGATTAGAAAATTACCATGAGAATCCGGAGATACTACATATGGGCACCATGGAAAACCGGGCATACTATATTCCGAACAAGGCTGATGGCACAACATCCAGGCTAAGTTTAAATGGGTGCTGGAAGTTCTATTATGCATCAAATCCGGCAGAAATACCGGAGGGGTTCTATGCGCCGGATTACCAGTCACAAAGCTGGGACGAAATACCGGTACCTGGCTGCTGGCAGAATTACGGATACGATACCCACCAATATGTTTGCAACTATTATCCGTTTCCCTACCGTCCGCCTTTTGTCCCGAAGGAAAATCCGTCGGGAGCATATGTCCATGTTTTCAGCCTGTCGGAAGAGGCGCTTAAAAACAGGCAGTATCTGAATTTTGAGGGGGTTGATTCCTGTTTTTATGTATGGGTCAATGGGAATTTCGCAGGATATAGCCAGGTGGCACACTCAACCAGCGAATTTGATATTACCGATTTGGTCTGTGCAGGGGAAAATAGGCTGGCGGTATTGGTTCTTAAATGGTGCGACGGAAGCTATCTGGAAGACCAGGACAAATTTAGGATGTCAGGAATATTCAGGGATGTCTATCTTTTAGAGCGCCCGGCTCAGCATATACGGGACTTAACAATCCGTACATTCTTAACAGAAGATTTAAAGAGCGGGGAACTCCATGTAGAACTGGAATACCTAAATGAGATGATGCCGGCTCATCTCAGGGGGATATTGGAAACACCTGAGGGGGAAACGCTTGCTGAAATTGAGGGCAAGGGCGACCGGCTGCAGTTTACAGTTAAAAATCCGGTGCTCTGGAATGCGGAGCAGCCAAAACTTTATACGCTGAAATTGGTTTCCGATGAGGAGACCATTATACAGAGAATCGGTTTCCGGCAGATTGAAATTGAAAAATCTGTAGTCCTCCTAAACCAGGTACCTATAAAAATCCGAGGGGTGAACCGGCATGATTCTGATCCGGTGACGGGGGCGGCCATAGACCGGGAACAGGCAGTAAGGGACCTGCACCTCATGAAGCAGCACAATGTGAATGCTATCCGAACCAGCCATTACCCTAATGCGCCGTGGTTTATGGAACTTTGTGATGAATACGGGTTTTATGTTCTGGATGAAGCAGACCTGGAGTCACACGGGGCAGCTGAAAAATACGGAGGATCCTGTGACGGGACGTATGGCGATATTGTACAGAATCCGGTGTTTTCAGCGGCCGTCATGGACAGAGTACAAAGGTGCGTCATCCGTGACAAAAACAGAACTTGTGTCATCATCTGGTCTTTGGGCAATGAAGCCGGTTATGGACCAAGCATGGAGGTGGCAGCGCGCTGGGTCAAGACATTTGATCCATCACGCCTGCTGCAGTATGAAGGCAGCATATGGGAAACCGGTGGACACAGCAATGATGTATCCATGCTGGACTTATATACAAGAATGTATGATTCCGTTGAGGGGATAGAAGAATACCTGAAAAAACCGGAATGGAACAAACCATATATGCTGATTGAATATGCACATGCGATGGGAAACGGCCCGGGTGACCTGGAAGATTATCAAAAGGTATTTGAGGCAAATCCCAGAATACTGGGAGGCTTCGTCTGGGAATGGTGCGACCATGCCGTATATATGGGGAAAACGGCAAACGGCAGGGATAACTACAGCTATGGCGGGGACTTTGGCGAAGAACTGCACGACGATAACTTTTGTGTGGATGGACTGGTGTTTCCGGACAGAACTCCCCATAATGGGCTTAAGGAATTTAAAAATGTGCACCGTCCGGTACGTGCTGTACTGACGGATCAGGTAAATGGTGTGGTAGAGCTGGAGAATAAAATGGACTTCACAAGTCTGGAAGAAAGGCTTTACATTCATTACGAGGTGGCATGCAACGGCAGGATAATCGATCAGAATAATCTGTACCCCTCCTGCCATCCGGCGCATAAAAAGAAACAGTATCAGCTCACCATACCGCCGCTGGGACAAGGCGTCTGGACACTGACTTTGGAATACCGGGCGGTCAGTGGGAAAGAGGCTGCAGGAAAAGATGCAGTTTTGGGATTTGATCAATTTTTCCTGAAGGAAGACTATAAAACGGCGCCTGCAAATCCTGTAAAAGGGAAAATACAGGTGAGAGAAGAGGAGAGATATATCCTGGTATCCGGCGAAGCATTTGAATACCGTTTTGATAAGTATAAAGGTGCTCCTGACAGGATCATCTGTCATGGCTGTATGTACACAAATGTGCCGATACAGTATAATATCTGGAGAGCCCCGACAGACAATGACCGCCTGGCAAAGCTGGAATGGATCAAAGCAGGATACGACAGGATACAAGCTTGTGTCAGACAGACGGAGGTATCACAAGAAGTGGAAAGCATTCTAATCCATTCTTCTCTTGAACTGGCAGCTTCGCATATCCAAACATGCGTGGGGGTGGAATCTTACTGGCGTATCTTCGCGGATGGAACAATAGTGACGGATATCGAGGGAACGAAAAATCCGGAGATGCCGTATCTTCCAAGGTTTGGGATACGTATGTTTCTTCCGGAGAAATTTGACAATGTTTCATACATGGGATACGGACCGGAAGATGCCTACGTGGACAAGCACCAGGCATCCAGATTCGGACGCTATCAGGCGACGGTCAGAGGGATGATGGAGGAGCACATAAGGCCGCAGGAAAACGGAAGTCATCTACATACTTACGAGGCAGCTGTAAAAAATGCAGCCGGCCAGACAATATCGGTATCATCAGAGGACACTTTCTCATTCCAGATTCTTCCCTTTACTCAGGAAGAGCTGACGATGAAAAAGCATAATCATGAATTGCAGGAATCGTCCGCTTCGGTTTTGTGCCTTGATTATAAAATGAGTGGGATTGGATCGCAGAGCTGCGGGCCAGAACTGAAAGATATATATAAATTAAATGAAGAAACAATGAAGTATACGCTGCAGTTTAGTTTTGAACCATAAAGAATGAGCGCGGATAAAGGAGAAGAGAAGGATGAGTTTAAAGAAATTTTTTACAAAAGAGAATATTAGCTTTACAATAATCCAGACGGCATACTGGGCGGGATTCTGTATCCTGTTTGCCTACTTAAGTCCTTATATATTAAGTCTGGGATGCTCTAACACACAGCTGGGGGTTATTATATCGGCCAACTCACTGGCGAGTATTATCGGGCAGCCTGTATTCGGTTATATCTGTGATAGAATCGGGTCCATTAAAAAAGTAATGATATGTACCCTGCTTGGCGGATCGGTGCTGGCGGCACTGTTTTATTTTACGGGAAGCAGTTATATGGCGATTTTGTTTTTCTCCACCGCAATCTCATTTGTCATTCAGGCGGTGTATCCTCTGATTGACAACTGGACTGTACTGGATGCGCAGATTAACCCAACCACAAATTACGGTATTACACGTGGCATTGCCTCCTTAGGATATGCGGCCACATCGGCGATTGTGGGCGGTTTTTTCGATAAAAACGGGTTCCAGTGGATGTTTATACTATTCATTGCGATGATGGTAATTGCAGTCCTGGGCTGCCTTGGACCTAAGGATACAAACAATTCTATTGAAAAGGAAAAAGTAAAGTTTACAGACTTAAAGCTGTTAGCAACAAATTATGGATACGTGGCATTTGTCATTGTGGCGACTTTACTATATGTAGCGTTCCGTTCGGCGCACGGTTTCCTGACGACTCTGATGACGCAGGTGGGAGGTACTACTGAACAGCTGGGGTATGCATGGTCCGTACTGGGACTGAGTGAGGTGCCGGCATTATTTCTCGCAGGGATTATTCTGAGGAAAATGAAGGACTCCCATCTGCTGTTTATCTCAATGTGCTTTTTCATACTGAGAGTCCTGCTTCCATCCTTTGCCACAACACCGACGCAGTTAATCTGGATGACTGCGCTGCAAGGATTATCTTACGGACTGTTCCTGCCGGCATCCGTATACTTTATCGCACGTATTACGAAGAAGGAGCTTTCCAGTACTGCGCAGACCTTTGCGGTTGCCATGTATGCAGGAGTCGGAAATACGGTTGCAGGTGTTGTTGGCGGTACGCTTGTTGATGCGATTGGCGTCGCGAATGTATATCGGCTTGCGGGAGGCGTGATTGCTGTATTAGCGGTTGCCTTCGGAGCCATTGTTGTAACAATGGATAAAAAGGAAAAAGCAGCAAAACAGCTTACAGGGCAGGCCGCACAATAGCCAGCGCCCAAGAAGCATGTCGCCGGCCGGGATGCCATGTATGGCAGGCCTGCTATAGCAGAGACAGTATGAGGTGTGGAGGAGAAACATGTCAATTATCGATCTGGGAATTATTGTGATTTATCTGGGCGGCCTGCTTTATATGGGAGTCAGGCTGGGCAGAGGGAATGAAACACAGGAAGATTACTTTGTGGCAGGCCGGTCAATGGGCTGGATGCCGGTGGCGCTGTCTATTGCCGCAACTACAATCAGTGGAAATGGTCTGATAGGAGGTCCGGGCTGGTCTTACCAGTCCGGAATGAAGGCCTTTATGCTAAATGCCAGCATTCCCCTTGTGCTGGCTATTGTCTGTTGCTGGTTTCTGCCGTTTTTATATCACATCCGGGTTACTTCATGTTATGAATATCTGCAGAAACGGTTTGGGGAAAAGAGCAGAATTCTTGGGGCCGCCGGTTTTTTAGTGACGGCCCTGATTCAGGTGAGTTCTATGGTTTATATTCCATCACTCATCATCAGTCAGCTGACCGGTTGGGATATCCGTTTCATTTTAGTACTCATTGTGATTATATCCACGGGGTATACACTTTTAGGGGGTATCAAGGCTGTGATATGGACGGATGCTATTCAGATGGCAGTGGTATGGGGCGGGCTGTTCGCAATTGTTTTCCTGGCACTGCAGAATTTAGATATCGGCTTTTGGGACACCATTCAGGTGGCACGGGAGGCTGGAAAACTGACGGCACTGGACTTTTCACTCAGCCTGGAGGCAGAAAACGGTTTTTTCGTGACCCTGCTGGGAGGCGGTATTCTCTGGATGCAGTATTATATGGCTGACCAGTCACAAGTGCAGCGTATGTTTGCTGCTAAATCAGTGAAAGCAGTGAAACGCTCTCTTTTGACGAGCGGAATCCTGATGAATACCATGTACTTTTTATTTATGATAATCGGATTTATTATGTTTTCAGTATATAATGGCCAAGTATTTAAGAATACAAATCAGGTAATGATTCAATTTATCGCAGACCAGGTACCTGTGGGAGTGATGGGATGCATTATTGCCGGAATTTTCGCTGCAGCTATGTCAAGTGTGGATTCCCTGTTGAATTCTATGGCAACTGTATTTATTAAAGATATCTATGAAAAAAGGGTATTAAAAGGGAAACGTGAGGCGTCACTTAAGGTTTCGCGATACTTTACACTGACAATGGCCGTTATTATCGTTATCTTTGCTTCCTTTGCATATATGGATACTACCGCCTCCATACTGGCTACAGTGGGAAGCTATATTTCATATCTGTGCGGAGCGATTCTTGGGATGTTTTTACTGGGTATGCTTACGGAAAAGGCAAATGATTTTGGGGTTTCTATAGGGTTCTTCGCAGGTGTGGCAGGAACTGTGATACTGGCACGGCTGTTTCCGGTCAACTATCTCTGGTATAACGTGACAGGATTGGCACTTACTATGGGAATCGGATATCTGGCCAGTATACTTCATAAAAGACAGCCGGATCAGACAGCCGATACCTATACGCTGAAGGGATGCCGGCTTGAAATTCGGCTTCAAATGAAAGAAAACCCGGAAATGGCCGGAGATCTTCCGGGCTGTATGGACAAGTATGCATGGGGGCTTGCGCTGTTTTTCATCATACAGTATCTTGTACTGTTTGTGATGCAATAGTGAGAAAATATTGGTATGAGCAGTACCAGCATCTAGATTATGAAATAATTGAATAAAAAGGACAGACCATCCTGCAAAGGGGTCAGACCCCTTTTAATAAAAGATCATTTTCCTGAGTCAGTATGAAGCAGAGGGAAAATGATCTTTTTAACTTTTAACGAAAAAAATTTAAAATGTGATTCTTAAAGTATAGGTATTTCAATAAAAACTAGGAAAAAATCTTTGAAACAAAGATATTTGTAAAAATACACAAGATTAAAGACGATAAAACAGGAGTTATACATTTGAAACGGTAGTGATATCTGTATAAAATGACGAATTTATCTTTAAAACACAGAAAATGATTGACTAAAACAAAGGACGGGTGTAAAATTTAGTTAAATCAAAAGAAACAACGTTTCCGGCCGGAAACAGATTTTGCAAAGCAGCAATAAAATATATGTTTATAAAAAGGAGAATAATTATGAAAGCGTTAGCAAGGTATGGTAAAGAGTTTGGTGGATATCGGATGATAGATGTGCCGGAGCCTGAATGCGGACCGGAGGACATTATTATTGAGATCAAGGCAGCGGCAATCTATGGTGCAGACATGAAGCATTACAAAGTGGACAACGGTTCCGATGAATTCAATTCCATCCGCGGACATGAGTTCGCAGGCGAGATCGTGAAGGTCGGGGAGCTGGTGAAGGACTGGAAGGTCGGACAGCGGGTAGTATCTGACAACAGCGCCCATGTATGCGGTGTCTGCCCGGCATGTGAACAGGGCGACTTCCTCTGCTGCGAGAACAAGGTGAACCTTGGACTGGACAACAATACCTGGGGCGGCGGCTTTTCAAAATACTGCAAGGTTCCGGGAGAGATCCTGAGAATACATAAACATGCAATCTGGGAGATTCCGGAGAATGTTAAATATGAAGAGGCAGCAGTACTCGATCCGATCTGTAACTCTTACAAAGCAATCGCACAGCAGGCCCATCTCCTTCCGGGACAGGACGTTGTTGTATTCGGAACCGGACCGCTCGGGTTATTCGCTGTACAGGTTGCAAGGATCATGGGGGCAGTCAATATCGTAATGGTCGGCCTGGAAGAAGACAAAAAAGTCCGTTTTGCCGTTGCAAAAGAACTGGGTGCCACACATGTAGTTAACGGATCCAAAGAAGATGTCGTGAAGAGATGTACCGAGATCTGCGGAAGAGACAATCTGGGGCTGGTTGTAGAGTGCTCCGGCGCCAACATCGCACTGAAGCAGGCTATCGAGATGCTTCGTCCGAACGGCGAGGTTGTCCGTGTAGGCATGGGATTCAAGCCGCTTGAGTTCTCCATCAACGATATTACATCCTGGAATAAGAGCATTATCGGACACATGGCATATGACTCCACATCCTGGAGGAATGCACTCCGCCTTCTGGAATCAGGAATGATCAAAGTACAGCCGATGATCACCCACAGATTGGGGCTTTCACAGTGGGAAGAAGGATTTAAGGCTATGGCAGATAAAGAAGCGATCAAAGTAATTTTCCACTATGACTTTGAAGATTAAATAAGGGTTAAAATAAAGAACATATGGAACTTAGTTGGAGAATAAGAGAGCGAGTGAATATGGAAAAAAAATTACTGCTTGCACCATCCATGGGATGCTGTGACTTATATGATTTTGAACACCAGGTACGCTGCATCGACGAAAAGGCCGATTTTCTGCATATTGATATCAAGGACGGAAATTATGTAAAGACATTTGGCGTGGGACCGGATTTTATGACCGTGCTGGGGAAGGTAGTCCATACACCCATGGACGCACATTTAATGGTAAAACATCCCCAGGATTACATCGAGGCTTGCGCTGAAGCGGGAGCAGCCTATATCACCCCCCATACGGACTGTATTGAGAGCGATGCGTTTGTCACGATTAACAAGATCCTTTCCCTGGGCTGCAAGGCGGGAATCGCAATGAATCCTGCCGCGCCGCTGGAGGCAATCCGGTATTACCTGCCGCTGCTTTCCAAAGTTACGATTATGATTGTAGACGCGGGATATGCAGGCCAGAAAGTGATTGTCCAGATGTACGACAAAATCAGAACTCTTGTACAATGGAGAGAGGAGATGGGGCTGGACTTTTTAATCGAGGCAGACGGCTCCATGAATGCAGACGTATACGGGCCTCTGTATGAAGCCGGGGCAGATGTTGTGGTTTTAGGACCGCCGGCGCTTTGGAACAAAGATAAAGATATAGAAAAAGCGTGGGGAATCATGGAAAAAGAAGTGGAAAGCGCTCTTTTGGATCAATAATTCAGAGATCCGGCAGGCAGTTCCAGGCGCCTGCCGGCGGGAGCACCTTTACGGCATGAATATACGGAATATAAAAAAGTATCAAAAGAATGAGATAGAGAAAGGAAAAGGTTATGAATTCAAATATAAAAAATGTGAATATCGGTGCAAGGCTGGATCGTCTTCCGAATTCAGGGTGGCATATCAAAATGTGGCTGGTATCCGCCTTTGCACTTTTGGTCTGCTGGTCAAATGGAATCGGAGGAGCAGTCCAGAATATCCTCCTGAATGAGATCCACTGGCTGGAGCCGGGAACAAAGCTTCTGGCAATGTGGGGGACTACATATACAGCCGGTCAGCTCTTCGGCGCTCTGGTGGGCGGGCCGATCGGCGATAAGATCGGCCGGAAAAAGAGCATCCTTTTATATGAAATTATACATATCATCGCAATGGTGGGCGGCGCAATATCACCAAATATTTACGTACTTTATGTTTTCAGGCTGATTCAGGGATTCGGTCTCGGTGCACTTCTGGTCGTACTGTTCGCCGGTTTTACAGAATATGTACCGGGCAGAAACCGCGGGGTATGGTCGAGCCGGAATTCCTTCATCGGCAACTGGGCGCATCCAATCTGTAATGGTATCGCATTTTTAATAGTTTCAACAGGCGTCAGCTATATGATGAACTGGAGAATTCAGTTCATGATCCCGTCTGTTCTTTCCATCATCGCATCCATCCTGATTGCAAAGAAATACCCGGAATCACCGAGATGGCTGGAATCTCAGGGCAGATTAGAAGAAGCCGATGAGATCATGACAAAGATTGAAAAAGAGATCGAAGCATCCACAGGTGAAAAACTGCCGCCTGTAACAGAAGAAGCAAAGCAGGTAAAGCAGCTGCCATATTCAGCACTGTTCAAGGGCAAGCTTTTAAAAAGAACGATTGTCGGTTCCCTTGTTCTGATCGGCATGAATACGATCCAGTACACATTGATGACCTGGATGCCGTCCCTATTAAGGTCCTTAGGTTATGACACATCACAGTCACAGTTTATGACCATGTTCGGACTGTTCGGCGCACCTTTTGGAATCTTTATCGCATCTCTGATCATGGATAAAATTCCGAGACGCGTTATGGGGGTGATCCTGCTGATTGCTATGGCTGTCATGGGAATTATTACAGGACAGCAGACCACAATGACCGCATTAATTGTAACTACATTTTTCCTCAATACATTTATTTACATGTACGTATGCTACGCATCCGCGGTATACGTCCCGGAAATGTGGCCGACCTCAGCAAAAATGTCCGGTTCCGGATTCTGTAACGCAATGGGCCGCGTCAGCAATATTTTCTTCCCGTTCCTTGTGACATACATTGCAGGCTCCATTGGAAGCACGGGAGTGTTTGTACTGATTTCTATCGTTGCTGCAATCATTGCTGTATGCATTTTCATCTTTGGCGTAGAGACAAGAGGCGAATCTGTTGAGGACATTGGAAACGTAGAATAACAGAAGGGGTCAGACCCCTTTGCACAGAAAGGAAGGATATCATATGAAAAATTCGGAAGCAATCTTAGTAACCCCGAAACACTTTGAGATTCAGGAATGTCCGGTTCCGGAGCCGAAAGACCATGAGATTCTCATGAAGGTTGAGTATGTCGGCATGTGCGGATCCGATATCCACGGATTCGAATGCGGGCCGTTTATCCCGCCGAAAGACCCGAACCAGAAGATCGGCCTGGGACATGAAGTTGCAGGTGAAGTAGTGGGAATCGGGGCAAAGGTAACCAGGTTTAAAGTGGGCGATAAAGTGTTGATCGAGCCGGGTGTGCCGGATGATACATGCGAATACTGCCGGACCGGACGTTATAACATCTGCCCGGGCGTTGATTTCATGGCTACACAGCCGAATTATAAAGGCGCACTGACACAGTACATGACCCATCCGGAAGAATGGACATACCATCTTCCGGAGGGGATGACCACACTGGAGGGCGCTTTGGTTGAACCGGCGGCAGTTGGAATGCACGCAGCAATTCTCGGAGGTGCAAAGCCAGGCATGAGCATCGTGATTCTGGGCGGCGGCACAATCGGCCTGATGACAATGCAGGCCTGCAAGAGCCTTGGCGCAACAGATATCACGGTGGTGGATGTGATTGAAAAACGTCTGGATCTTGCAATGAAACTCGGAGCGAAGAGGGTAATCAACGGAAAGGAGCAGGATACGGTTGCTGTGCTCAGATCACCGGAACTATACGGGGACCATGGCGTAGACCTTGTATTTGAGGCGGCAGGCGCGGTATTCACTGCACAGCAGGCCGTTCAGATCGTCAGCCGCGGCGGAAAGATCATGATGGTGGGCACACAGTCCCAACCGGTGCCGATCGATTTTCTGAAGATCAACCGCGAAGTTACTATTCAGACCGCATTCCGCTACTGCAATAATTTCCCGCAGACGATCGATGCGATTGCTTCCGGTAAGTTTAATGTAAAAGATATGGTTACCAACATCTATGATTACAAGGATGTTCAGAAGGCATTCGAAGAAGCGATTGACCCGGTTAAGAAAACAGAGATGGTAAAAGGCGTAGTCAAAGTGTGTGATTAAGGAAGAGAAGAGAGGAATAAAAAATGTTAGCAGATATCAGATATTGGGAAAATAAAGCAAAAGCAGGAAAGTTTGCAATTCCGCACTTTAATGTATGGAATGCGGAAATGCTGATGGGTGTTATTGATGCAGCAGAAGAATCCAAGGCTCCGGTCATCATTTCTTTCGGAACCGGGTTTGTAGGGAATACCTCATTTGAGGACTTCTCCCACATGATGGTTTCTATGGCAAAGAAAGCGGCGGTCCCGGTCATTACGCACTGGGATCATGGCCGCAGCATGGAGATCGTACAGAACGCCTACAACCATGGCATGAACTCTGTCATGAGAGATGCTTCCGCATATGATTTTGAGGAGAACATCCGACTGACAAAAGAAGTGGTAGACTATTTCCATCCACTGGGAATCCCGGTTGAGGCGGAACTGGGACACGTGGGAAATGAGACGGTATATGAGGAGGCGCTGGCAAGCTATCAGTACACAGATCCCTCCCAGGCAGCAGAATTCGTAGAGCGCACAGGATGCGATTCCCTTGCAGTAGCAATCGGAAACCAGCATGGGGTTTATACTTCTGAGCCGCAGCTGAACTTTGAGGTGGTAGAAAAAGTAAGAGACGCCGTATCCGTTCCGCTTGTACTTCACGGAGCTTCCGGAATCGGCGACGAGGATATTAAGAAGGCCATCTCCCTTGGAATCGCAAAAATCAACATCCACACAGAATTGTGCCAGGCAGCTATGACTGCCATTGCGGCAAATGTGGAAAAACCATTCCTGGAGGTGGAAAGAGCGGTAAGAGCGGCAGTAAAACAGCGTGCACTGGAGAAAATCTATCTGTTTGGAGACGACGGAAAGGCGGAATAAAACGTGGAAAAAAGACTGGATGCAATCTGTGTGGGTGCAGCGGTTGTTGATATCCCGCTGCGGCCGGTATGCAGAGATATGTTTGAGATAGAGTCATATCCGCTGGAACAGATATCTATGACGATCGGCGGAGATGCAATTAACGAGGCCACAATCATGTCCCGGCTTGGACACAGGATCGGGCTGATGAGCATGGTCGGCAAAGATGCGGTCGGCGCTTTCATCCGGGAACACTGCCAAAAGAACGGGATTGACGATTCAGGGATCCGGGTCAGGGAAGGCGTTGATACCTCCATCAATGTAGGGCTCGTGACAGAGGATGGGGAACGGACATTTGTTACAAACCGAAATGGAAGCCTATGGAAAATGACCATCGATGATGTGGACCTTTCCAAACTGTCCGAAGCAAGGCTGCTCTCACTCGCCAGCATTTTCAATAATCCTCTTCTGGACTGTAAAGCGCTGGTGCGGATTTTTCAGGAAGCAAAGAAACAGGGCATGATTATCTGTGCAGATATGATCAAGGCAAGGCTTGGCGAGACGCTGGACGATATCAGGGAAGCACTGGGCTATGTGGATTATTTCTTCCCGAACTACGAGGAAGCCTGCATGATGACGGGAGAGACGGATCTGAATAAGGTAGCGGATACATTTCTGGGCTGTGGAATCGGGCATGTCGTGATTAAGACCGGTAAAAAAGGATGTTTCATCAAGAGCCGGGACGGCAGTATCCTGGAGGTTCCTGCAATGCAGGGCATAACGGCGATTGACACGATCGGCGCAGGCGATAACTTTGCATCCGGCTTTATTACAGCCATCCTGGAAGGCAAAGGCCTGAAAGAGTGTGCGGAATTTGCAAATGTGACTGCCTCCATCAGTGTCCAGAGTATTGGAGCGACAACAGGTGTGAAGAACAGGGCGCAGGTGGATGCGCGGCTGGAAGAGTATCACAGACAGCAGAATAGAGAATACCCAAGGGGCACCCCGTAACACATGCCCTTCGGGCGGGTCTGCAGCAAAGCTGCAGAATAAGGTATAACATATAGAAATTCAGAAAGATTGGTGAGAAAAATGAAATATATGGAGTTAGGAAAATCAGGCACACAGATTTCCAAAATGGGTCTTGGGACATGGGCAATCGGCGGAGGTCCGGCGTGGAACGGCGACCTGGATGAGCGCGACTGTATCGACACAATCGTAAAGGCAGTAGATCTCGGAATCAACCTGATCGACACAGCGCCGGGATATAATTTTGGAAACAGTGAAGTTATCGTCGGTAAAGCCTTAAAAGAAGTAGACCGAGAAAAAGTATGCCTTGTAACAAAATGTGGCATCGTATGGACAAGAGAGGGCGCCCTGTTCAACAAGGTCGGAGACACCCAGCTGTATAAAAATCTGTCACCGGAATCCATCCGTGAGGAGATCGAAGAGAGCCTGAGAAGGCTGCAGACAGACTACATCGATGTATATATGACACACTGGCAGGCAGTAGAGCCATTCTTTACCCCGATCTCAGAGACGATGGAAGTGCTCAATGAGTTGAAGGCGGAAGGTAAAATTAAAGCAATCGGTGCTGCTAATGTGACAAAAGAGCACATTGCAGAATACGTAAAATACGGAGAACTGGATATTGTCCAGGGAAAATACAGTGTTCTTGACCGTGCAGTTGAGGAGGAGCTGGTGCCGATCTGCAAAGAGCATCAGGTAACACTCCAGGCATATTCCCCGCTGGAGCAGGGACTTCTGACAGGAACCCTTCCAAGAGACTATGTGCCCACAGGCGCCCGTGCAAACAAGAAATGGTTCCAGCCGGGGAACATGCAGAAGGCGATGGATATGATGGATGACTGGAAACCATTCTGCGAAAAATACAATTGCAATATTCCGACGCTTGCACTTGCATGGATCATGAACCAGGGACCGCACATCAACCTGCTGAGCGGCGCTACAACAGCAGAGCAGATCGCGGTTAATGCAAAAGCGGCAGACATCCAGATCTCCGCTTCCGACCTGCTCAGAATGCGTGCAATGGCGGAAGCCATTGATCAATAGGAGAACCCCGAAAGCCGATACTGCGCATTTCGAAGAAATAATTTGTGGTTCGAAGGAGAAAAAAATGCTTTCAAAGGAAAAAACTCTTGCTAAAACTCAAGTGGCGGGTATATTATTAAAGAAAACAGGCACTGAAAATAGTAATGAGAAGAGGAAGGAAAGCATGTCGAGCAGAGAGAGACTGATGGTCATCAGGCAATGTATTCAGAATATGAAGAAAGTATCTGTTGCGGAGCTGAGCAGTCAGTGCTCCGTGACGGAAGAGACAATCCGCCGGGATCTGGATAAGCTGGAAGCCGAGGGCGTTGTAACCAGGATCCACGGCGGAGCAATTTGGAATGCGGATGTACAGAAGGAAGGCATTCATTTTTATAAGAGAATGTCTAAGAATCTGAAAGAAAAACAGAATATCGCCCGCAAGACGGCAGAGCTGCTTGAGGGAAAGCACACGATTATCGCAGACTCCAGCACCACCGTTATGGAGGCGCTGAAGCTGATGCAGGATAATCCGGATGTCACAATTGTCACCAACTCCACGGAAGTATTCCGTGAATTTCAGCAGTCCGCGGTAAATGTCATATCCGTGGGAGGCGAATTTAATAAGAAATCGCTGTCTCTCCAGGGACAGCTTGCGAAGAGCAACATGTCCAAATACCATGTCAGCGTGGCCCTAATCAGCTGCAAAAGCGTGGATATTGAAAAGGGTGTCCAGGACTCCAATGAAAGCGAGGCGGAGATTAAAAAGATTATGCTTGAGCAGGCGGATGAGGTGGCCCTCCTTGCGGATCATACCAAGTTTGACCAGACGGCATTCGTATGCCTGATTGATCTGAAGAGTGTAAACTATATTATCACAGACAGACAGCCCAGCGATATCTGGATACATTACTGCAGGGAGAACGGGATAGAGCTTATATATTAATGACTACACCCATAAACTAAAACTGAATACATGAGTTTTCGGCTATACTGTGAAACAAACTCCATTAGAAAAGCTGCCATTTTGGGCAGCTTTCTTTGTTATGGACTCGATGGACTGTAAAAATATTTGAAACAAAGAATAAATTGCTTCGAAAACAAAAATATGCATAAAAATAGGATAGATAAGTTGTGAATAACAACTAAAAATATTTGAAACACAGAAATGATGTTGACATTAATCACCATAAAATGTAAAATAAAAGTAGATCAAAGACAGGGGCGCGTAACCTTAAAAGTATGAGTAAATCCCTAAAAACCGGCATTTCTTTCTTCTTGATAACGGGGAATACAGGTTGGGAGGGAAAGCCGGAGACGTTCTTGGAAAACCAAAAATAGAGAAGCGATGTAAAGCAAAAACAAAGAAGGAAGAGGTTGGTGGAATTTATGGGTAAGAGAAGGAAAAAAATGTCGATCATCAGGCGGATGATGTTTGCAGTACTGTTCGGATTCTGCGCCGGTTTTTTGTGTCTGCTGCTGAGAGAATTTCTGCTTGGAAATGGAAACAGTGATGTCTGGAATACGATTCATGCCATTTTCTTTCAGGATATCACGGCGACAGACGGAATCGAAGGAATCGGGCTGTTCTATATTATCGGGCAGGTATTTATGCGGGGACTTCAGATGTCGATTGTTCCGCTGGTCATCACCTCTCTGAGCCTGGCGCTCTGCAGTTTGGCAGATCCGGAGCGCCTAGGCAAGATTGCAGGAAAGACATTTATTACATATATCTGTTTCTATGCGGTGGCTGCAGCCCTCGCAGGAGCGGCGGCCTATTTCGTGAAAAGTATGGGCTGGTTTGATGTAAAGCTTCCGGGAGAGATGGTGACAGAGGCGGTCACCATGGAAGGATATAACCCCCTGGTCACAATTGTAAATGCCGTGCCGTCTAATATCTTTTCCGTATTCTCATCTAACAGTTCCATCCTGTCTGTAGTAGTAGTTGCCATTATCATGGGCCTGTGCATGACGGCAATGGGGAAAAAGGCAGAGCCATTGAAAAAGGTTCTTGAGAATTTAAACGAGATTGTACAGCGATTTCTGGATTTTCTGATTGATGAAGCCGGTCCCATAGCAATTTTCTGTATGATTACAAGAACCCTTGCAGTATATGGGATTGAATATATCGGTCCCACGCTGGTGTGGATCATGACAACGATCGTTGTCAGCCTGGCACTGGTAGTTACGATTTATCCGATCGGAATCATGCTGACAACACGGATGAATCCGATTCCGTTCATGAAGAAAACATTTAAAGTTGGATTGTTTGCAGCAGCAACCAATTCATCCGCAGCAACATTACCGCTGAATACAAGAACCTGTGTGGATGAACTGGGATGTACGGAAGAAATCAGCAGTTTTGTCCTACCTACAGGAATGACGGTCAATATGAACGGGACAACTGCGATGCACATGATTGCAGTGACATTTATCGCAACGGCTGCCGGAATCGATATCAAGCCTTCGACTCTGATTGTTGCTGCATTCCTATCTATCTGCACGGCAATGGGAACACCGGCAATCCCGGTGGCCGGTACCACAATGGTATATGTGGTCATGACCGGACTGGGGTTCAACAGTGACCTGTGCATGATCGGATATTCTCTTGTACTCGCGATGAATTATCTGCCGGGCATGGCTGTTATTACATTGAACGTAATCGGAGATGCGGCGACGAATCTGATCATAAACTTCAAGGAAGGCGTGCTGAATAAAGACATATATTATAAGAAGATGGACAAAGAATAGAGAAGACGCTGGTTTATCTATCATTAATAAAAATTGACAATTAGTAAAGAATAATTCGTATCTAAGTTCACAGAGGCTGCCGGGTAATGCCGATTTTTAACCCCTTACCCACAAAAAAGAACATCCCCACGGGACTCTACATTTCCTCATCATGGAAATTTCCTGCCAGGATGTTCTTTTCCTTTTTAATATTCTTTTTCCTAGTTTGGGGCTATACGAATAAAAGTTTATCTCCTATCAAACGAAATTCATCCTAAGCTGCTTTCCCGCCTGAAAATTATTTTCGGAAAATACTGGGGCTGGTTCCAGTGACTTTGTGAAAGACGCGGCTAAAATGAAATTGGTCTGTGTATCCTACGCGCTCACTTATTTCTTTGATGGTAAGTTCTGTATTACGCAATAGGTGCTTTGCATGAAAAATCCGAATATCTGTTAAATACTTTAAGGGAGTGTCTCCGTGGTATTTTCGAAAGATTTTGGTAAGATAAGCAGAACTGATTCCGTACTTCTGAGCCAAAATGCCTAAATCTATATCATCCATATAGTGTTCACGGAAATATAAGCATATATGTTCAGCGAGCTGCTCTCCATGCTGATAATTGGAAGTCAAATCTTCCTTAAGTTCATAGGTATGGCAGAGCTTTATTTTGATTTTTGACAGACAGTCATCTAATTTATCCTGCTCGACAGGTTTTAGCAAATAATCAGATACATTATATTTTAAGGCTTCCTGCGCATATCCAAACTCAGCATAGCCAGAGAGAATTACAGTCTGGATATGAGGATATTTAGCATGTACATGTTTAATAAGTTCCAGTCCGTTCATAGCAGGCATGAGCAGGTCTGTGATGATAACGTGGGGATCACAGGTTTCTATAGCTCTTAACGCATCTAATCCATTTTCTTTCTGGGATACTACATGGTATCCCAGGTTCAGTTGTTCTATATGCCTTGAGAGGCTCCGCATCAACAAGGCTTCATCTTCTACCAGCATAATATTAAAGCTTGAGAGCTTCTTCATTGGTTTTTCCTCCTATCGTTACAAAAGCACCGCCGCTTTTTTGGTTGCCAAGTTCAAAGATAAAGACTGCATGGTAAATTAGATAAAAACGTATATAAATGTTTAATAGCCCCATTCCGTTTAGTTCCAGACATGGTAAAAGTCCATTTTTATTTATTTCATCTATTTGCTTATGCAAGGTCTTTATAACATCTTCCTGGAATCCTGGCCCATTGTCCCGGACACATACATACCACTGGTTCTTGTCTCTGCGTCCTTCAATTGAAATGTGCCAGGGAGGAGTAGTTTTGGTAGTAAATTTAACGGCATTTTCTACAAGAAGCTGTGTACAGAGTTTCGGAATAGGCAATTCTAACATTTCATCATCCACGTCAATTGTATAAGATAATGCATTTTCATATCTTAATTGCAGGCATTGAAGATAGTGAGTACAATGTTCCAGTTCCTCTTCCAAAGATGTGACTTGCTTTTTATTAGAGGATATATATCGCAATATTTCAGTGATATTATTACACATGACACTGATTTCTTCGTTCATACCTTCTTCCGCCATAGCATTGATTGTAGATAAAGAATTATAGAGAAAATGAGGATTCATTTGTGACTGTAAGGCAAGCATTTGTGACTGCACTTCTTGTTCCTTTAAAAGCAGCATGGAATCAATCGTTTCTTTTTGTCTTTTTTGGAAGTGCTTCAATGAATCTTTCAAGGCATCTATTTCCAGAACTCCGGAGTTTTCCAGTGGAAGTTCAATTTGTTGATTGATTCCCTCGGAATTTGTAAGGTAATGATACATTTCCGTCAATGGCGCGCTGAGACGTCTGGATAGGGCAAGTGCTATCTTATAGCAGAAAAGCGTAGCAGCCAAAAGCAACAGCATTACCGTGGCTAAAGAAGTGTATATAGGGGCAAACAGTTCATTTTTCTGGATGGCGGCAACTACAGTGAAATCCATTTCTTCCATATTGGAAAAGCACATTAATTCATTCTTGCCATTGATGCTTTCTTCTATTACATTGGAGTCTGTTGTCTGAAATTTGAAGTAAGGAAAAGGTTGAGTCGATTCCTGTACAATAGGAAATAAAAGATTTCCATCAGAGTCGTATATCATAATTTTAATATTGTAGCTGCTTTCTAAATGATATGCACGCTCAAATAGAGTGTCATAATATTGTGCTACTTCAATAATCCCCTGTGGCTGGTGATAATTATCGAAATAAAGGCGGTAAAGGGAAAGATAGTAGCGATCTAAATTTGTGCCTGCACTTTTGGAAAGCAAGGCATTTTTTGCTGCAGTAGGAATATAGCGGGAACCGCCTGCTTCTATGGTAGGCAGATACCATTCTTGCAGGCTGGCATTAATATCTTGATAGCCGATAAAATTTCCGGTACCATAGCACCCACCGTTTAAGCTGTACAAGTTAATCTGGCGAATATCGCTGTAGACTCCTCGGATAGAGGTGAGATAGCCTGAAAGTGTGGACTCATATTGTTTGTTTTGATAGGAGGAGTGACTGGTGGTATCGGAATACTCTCCAAATGTATTTTTTATCAAGTTGGAATAAAGGATATTGATACACACGGTATCTAATTGGTGTAGCTGTAAATCAATATCCTTAGAGACGGCGGAGCAGGTTTGCTGCAGACTGTCAATCACATTGTTTTTCATATTATTGTAAAGCGCAACGGAAAAAATGGCAGTAGTGCAGATTAGGATAATAAGCATGGTAGAAAGGATATTGGAAAATAAAATTTTTTGAATACCCTTTTTATTATAATATTTCAATATCCATCCTTCTTTCTCTAAGTTTTTGATAATTATAGCATAATGCATAAACAAAATCTATGAATGGTTAAAAAATGGCATAAAGTAACGGGAAATATACATGTAAAAAAGGGGGGAGTATGTAATATAATCCAAATAAATAAGAAAAAGGAGGGGTGCGTTGTGAAAAGCAACAAGATTTACCCATGGTATTTTGCAGCGGGGGCATTGCTGATATATAGTATTCTGTATGTCTTCCCCAGTTTGCTTGGAATTGGCTATTCCTTTACTGATTGGTCTGCGTATTCAGAAAAAGTTAACTTTGTAGGGCTGGATAATTTCAAAAACATCTTTAATGTGAACGAAAATTATATGGGGTATATTGGCAATACCCTGCTGTTTACGGCTGTTACTACAGTGATAAAAACAGTATTAGCCCTGCTGCTGGCAGTAATACTCAGTAAAGGGGTCAAAGCTATTAATTTTCATAGAAGTATTATGTATATGCCGGCAGTATTGTCTATATTGATTATCGGTCTGGTGTTTACCTCCATATTAAATCCTAAAACGGGTGTATTGAATGAAATGCTCAGGATGATTGGGTTAGAGAGTATGACTCAGAAATGGCTGACAGATCCTAAAATTGCATTTTGGTCAGTTATGGGGGTGGATATATGGCGCGGGACCGGATATATTATGACGATTTTAATTGCAGGGATCCTGGCTATACCAGAGTCTTATTATGAAGCGGCTGGTGTGGATGGAGCAGGAAGCTTCAGTAAGTTTAAAAATGTTACATTACCCTTATTAAGACCTACTCTGGCGGTTACGATTGTCCTGAATGTGTTGTACGGATTAAAAGTATTTGATATGGTATACGCACTTACCAACGGGGGGCCCGGACATAGAACAGAGGTGATGTATACAGCAGTGTTTAAACAATTTTCCCAGGGAATGTATGCGGTAGGTACTACTATAAGTTCTCTTATGTTTATATTCATGGTTTGCATCGGAGTGTTTTTAATTCAGTTTCTTACACGAGAGGAGGTGCATGAATAGTGGGGGCAAAAAGCAAAAAGAGATTAAAGAGCGTAATGCAAAATCTGATTGCCTGGCTGGTTTCTCTTACGATGATAATACCGTTGCTGTTGATTTTAGTCAATGCATTTAAACCGGTCGAGGAAACATATACTCTTTCTCTGCAGCTGCCAAAGAATTGGACAGTCGAGCATTTTGCAGTTGTAATTAAGCAGGGAAAACTTCTGGAAAGCTTTTTTAATAGCTTGCTTTATGCAGGTGCAGCCATGTTGATTACAATATTTCTGGGAAGTATGGCAGCCTATTTCTTCGCAAGGAGAAAAGGAAGGAAAAATAGGATTGTATACTTTTATTTAGTACTTGGGATTGTAATACCTATAAATTATGTGGCATTGATGAAGGTTATGCAGATGGTGCAGATGAATAACACTGCCCTGGGTATAATTCTTTTATATACAGCTACACAGCTTCCCTTTACTGTGTTTCTTTTATATGGATTTGTCTGCAAGATACCTGTCGATTTAGATGAGGCGGCAGTGATTGACGGGTGCGGCCCCATAAGGCTTTTCATAAGTATCATTATGCCAATGCTAAAGCCAGGTATGGTGACTGCAGGTGTCTTATGTTTCTTAAATGATTGGAATGAGTTTATTATGCCATTGTATTTCTTAAATTCCTCGGAGAAATGGCCAATGACACTGGCCGTCTATAATTTCTTCGGGCAGTTTGAGAAAAGCTGGAATTTAATATGTGCCGATATATTACTCACATGCCTGCCTGTTATTATTATGTATTTGTTATGCCAACGGTATATTGTGGGGGGACAAACTGCCGGAGCGGTAAAGGGCTAAGAATGTCGGGAAACAGAATTGTTGTGAAAGAGAGGAAAGGGTATGGAAATCAGGAAATTCCAAAAGAAAGGAAAAGAAATATTAATTCAAACAAATCAGGGAAATTTATTTTTGCAGGGTATAAAAGAAAATATTATACGCTGTGTATTTCACAAAAAGGCAGAGATGAATCAAGAATCACCTTTGGATATAGAAGCGCATGCAGAGGCTGATATAGACGTCAGAAACCATCTGAAGGAAATAGAGATATGCACAGAAAGGTTGAAAGTTAGTATAGAAAAGGACACGGGAAAATTCAGATGGATAGATAGAAAAACAGGTTGTCTGCTGCTGGCGGAAAAGGAAAAAGAACTACAGGAAAAAGTGTTTGAGGAATATGGGATTTTAGGGGACCAACCTGATATAGAGCGTATATATACGGTGGATGGAGAACGTAATATGGTGAAGAACCTGCGGCCCTTAAAAAAACAGGAAGGGTATTCTGGAAAATTACATTTTCAATTTAAGAAAACAGAACGTATTCATGGTTTAGGACAGGGGGAGGAGGGGATTTTTAACTACAGAGGAAACACCCAGTATCTTTATCAGCATAATATGCGGATACCTGTGCCATTCTTCATTTCTGACCAAGGCTATGGTGTATTAGTGGATTGTGGTTCCCTGATGATTTGGAATGATGATGCGCGCGGCAGTTACCTAATGTTGGATGCAATAGAGCAGCTGGATTACTACTTGATCTCAGGAAAGAATCTGGATGAAATTATTGATGGATACCGGTTTTTGACAGGAAAGGCAGCAATGCTTCCAAAGTGGGCATTTGGCTATTTACAGTCCAAGGAATCCTATCATAACCAGGAAGAGTTGGTTCAGACAGTTGCCGAGTACCGGAAAAGGAATATTCCACTGGATGGAATTATTCAAGATTGGAATACCTGGGAGAAGGATGCGTGGGGTGAAAAGATTCTGGACAAAAAGAGATATCCGGATTTTGCAGAGGCTGTAAAGCAGATACATGAGATGCATGCGAAGGTTATGATTTCTATTTGGCCAAATATGAATTTGGGAACGAAGAATAACCAGGAATTTTTGGAGAAAAAACAGCTCTTATATGATTTTTCTACATACAATGCGTTTTCTGAGGAAGCCAGACGGACTTATTGGAGTCAAGTGAAAAGAGAATTGTACTCTGCAGGCATAGATGGCTGGTGGTGCGATTCCACAGAACCTTATTCTGCTCCGGATTGGGATGGAGGCTGTCTCAGGGAACCGTGGGAAAGATATCAGCTTGTCGGGGAGGAGCATAAAAAGTACTTGGGAGCGGAAAGGGCAAATCTTTTTGCAGTGGCACATGCAAAAGGAGTTTTTGAAAATCAGAGATTAGAAACGGAAGAAAGGAGAGTAGTGAATCTGACCCGCTCCGGATATGCGGGTTCTCAGAAATATGGTACAGTTCTTTGGTCCGGGGATATTTGTGCCACCTGGGATACGTTGGAAAAGCAGATAAAAGAAGGGCTCAATATGTGTATGAGCGGTATCCCTTATTGGACATTAGACATTGGTGGTTTTTTTGTGGTGAAAGAGAACTGGGAAAAAAGGGGATGCAATCGTCAGAGTGATCCGCTGCCAAAGTGGTTCTGGCAGGGGGGATATGAAGAAGGGGTGTCTGACGCAGGGTATCGGGAGTTATATGTTCGCTGGCTGCAATATGGAACATTTCTTCCTGTATTTCGGTCTCATGGAACAGATACACCTCGGGAAATCTGGAATTTTGGAGAGAAAGGGGAAATTTTCTATGATGCAATTGCAAAAAGCATTGAACTGAGATATCGGCTGCTTCCGTATATTTATTCTATGGCAGGAAAAGTATACAGCAGGAATCAGACCATGATGCGCAGCCTGCTTTTTGATTTCTATGAAGATGAAAAAGCAAGGGATATAGAAACGGAATTCATGTTTGGGGAAAGCATTCTGGTGTGCCCCATTACAAAACCTATGTATTATGAAAAAGAAGGGAAAAGAATTAACAGATGTAAAAGTTGGAGCTGCTATTTGCCTGGCGGGAGTGAATGGTATGAATTTGATGGAAATGAGAGATATCCGGGAGGAACGATGGTGAATGTGGAATCAGGAATAGATAAAATTCCATTGTTTGTACGGGCCGGGTCCGTTCTGCCCATGGAAAAGAAAATGATGTATACAGGTCAGAAAATTTTTACCCCACTACAACTTTATATTTATCCTGGAAAAGATGCAGTTTATGAATATTATGAGGATGAAGGGGATGGATATGGTTATGAAAAAGGAATTTATAATATAATAACCATGGAATGGAAGGATTTTGAACATAGTTTGACTATAGGGACAGCAGAGTATACATTTGCTCAGGGAATTATAGGACGCAGTATAGAAATTATCCTGGGGGAACAGAGAAAACAAATTACCTATAGGGGGGAGAAGGTCACCGTTACACTTTCGGAGGTATAAAATGAAGTATAAAAAGAATTGGGAAGAAACAAAAGAAAAATGGGCAGGGTATTGGAAACAAAAGAATCAGGGACGTCCATTAATGAACGTCATTGTAAGACGTCCGGAGATAGAAGAATTTTCAGGAAAAAGGCCGGTACAGGGAACTATTAAGGATGTTCACTGTCAGGGAAAGTATTATAATCTTCCGGAGCATTTAAAATATACAGACATGAATGATAAATACTTGACAGCAGAAAGAATGGTAGAGAGATATCGGCAATTTTGTGACACTCATGCATTTTTAGGTGAAAGTTTTCCTAATCTTGATGTGGATTTTGGGCCAGGAGCAATGGCCTCTTATTTAGGGGCGGAGATTTGTTTTCAGGAAGATACAGTATGGTATAAATCTTGCATTGAAGAATGGGAAGATGCAGACGATTTTCTGTTTCGGCCAAATAGTAAATGGTTCCGTCAGCATTTAAATTTGGTAAAACAATGTAAGGAACTTGCAAATGGAGATTTTTTAATTCCAATGCCGGATATAATGGAAAATATTGATGTAATTGCATCTCTGCGGGGCGCACAAAATACACTTTTTGATTTAGTTGATGAACCTGAGCTTATTAAAAATCGAATCACCCAAATTACTAATATCTATTATGATTATTTTAATCAGTTTTATGAGGAAATAAAAGAAGAGGAAGGAGGCAATGCTTACGCAGTATTTCAAATTTGGGGACCGGGCAGGACTGTAAAACTGCAGTGTGATTTTAGGCTATGTTGTCACCGGATAATTTTCGTGAATTTATTCAGGAATCCCTGCGCGTACAGGCTCAAAAGGCGGATTGTGTGTTGTATCATTTAGATGGATCAGATGCAATCAGACATCTGGATTCGTTGATGGAAATTGAAGAAATTGATGCTTTACAGTGGAGCAGCGGGGATACCGCTCCAGATGGTACAATGGAGGAGTGGGACGAGATTTATGACAAAGTGAGAAAAGCCGGAAAGAGTTTGTGGATAAAGGTCTACACAGGTGAATTTGAAGACTGGATAAAAAATGCGGAAAGGATCGTAAAAAAGTATGGATCGGCCGGGCTGTTTTTCGATTTCCCGGAAATGTCCATGGAGCAGGGTAAGACACTTTTGTCTTATGCAGAAAGCAACTGGAGTAACATAGCAGGAACATTTGATATAGAAGTTAAATAAAGGTATTTTAGAAAAAACAGGAGGAATTAAGTTATGGGAAAACGAATGATGAGTGTATTATTAGTACTGGCCATATTAGCAGGCTGTCTGGTTGGATGTGGGAACAGCGGGGAAGCTGAAAGCAACAAAAAAGAGAATGAAAACAGTGTGACAGAACAGGAAAAAGCATCTTCCGATGTTACCCTTACGATTATGGCCAGTCAGGACTGGGTTTATGATGCGGAAAAAGAGCTGGGGCGTAAATTTGAAGAAGAGACAGGGATTAAGGTGGACTATCAGATTGTTCCTTATGATCAATATTTCAGTCTTTTAATGACAAAACTTAACAGTGGGGAAGGACCTGATATTTTTGGCGGACAATCTGGAACGTTTGATCTCGTATCACAGTACAATATAGAGAAAAATGCAGTGGAACTGACAGATGAACCATGGGTTGCAGCATACGATAAATTTGCAAAAGAACAGACTTCTGTTGGAGACAAGCTATATGGCGCAACGTATACAGATGTCAGTGTGGATTTTTATGTTGTATATAATAAAAAGATATATGAAAAATATAATCTTACAGAACCAAACACTTTTGCTGAATTTGAGACCAACTGTCAGGTTCTTATGGATAATGGAGTGCTGCCATTTTTTGAGCCCTGTGGAGATGGCTGGCATCATGTTATGTGGTTCTGCGAGATAGGCGGAAAATATGAAGATATCTATCCAGATATTGTTAACCAGTTGAATGAAAACCAAACTACGTTTGCTGAAATTCCTGAATTTAAGCTTGTTTTGGAACAGGTAAAGGGCCTCGCGGATAAAGGATATTTTGGAGATAATTATCTTTCAGATGAGTATACAGATTTGCCGTCGGCATTGGGAAGCGGTGAATTTGCAATGACAATGTGCAAGCCGGGAACGGTGGCTGAAATCGTAGCAGCGTCTAATGGGACATATACGGAAGAGGATTTTGGCTTTTTCTTGATACCTACTTTGGATAACGATGTACTGAATATGCATCCGTGCGGACCATCCAGATTTATTTATTCAGGATCCAAACATATAGAAGAGGCGAAACAGTACTTGGAGTATATCACACAAAAAGAAAGTATACAGTATATGATAGATAATGAAGGGAAAATTGAAAACCTTCCTTACGAAGTGGGACAGACACCATCTTATAGTCAGTATACGCAGGATTTCTTAGATTCTTTCGAAAAAGCTGGAACAGTATTTCAAGATTCGATTAAGTATTTAAATCCACAGTGGACGGAATTGGGACAGGATATGGTTTCTATGTTTATTGATGATATGACACCCCAGCAGGTACTGGAGCGGATTGATGCAAGACGGGAAACTCAGGCAAAGGCGGCAAAGGACGAAAATTGGAATAAATAGTGAGGAGGGGAAAACAAGTGGAAACAAAAATTTCATTTTGCCTTGAAGGAAAAACTGCGGTTGTAACGGGCGGTAGTCAGGGAATAGGAAAGATAGTAGCGGGATATCTTGCCCATCAGGGAGCAGATATTGTAATAGTGGATATCCAGGATGCAAAACAAGAGGCAAGAAAGATAGCTTCTGAGTATCCGGTGAAAGCAATTGCTCTTAAATGTGATGTTTCAGATTCAAAGCAGGTAAAAGAGGTTATGAATGAAGCCGCAAAAGAGATGGGAAGTTTGGACATTTTGTTTAATAATGCAGGTATTTGTTTACATAAGAGTGCTTTAGAAGTTACACCAGCGGAGTGGGAAAAAGTAATAAATGTAAATTTAAATGGAATTTTTTATATGGCGAGAGAATTTGCAAAACAGTTAATACTTAAAGGGAAGAAGGGGTCTATTATTAATACGGCTTCTATGTCTGGAGTCATTGTCAATGTTCCACAGCTGCAATCTTCCTATAATGCATCAAAGGCAGCGGTTATGCATTTGACGAAATCCCTGGCGGTAGAATGGGCTGATAAGGGGATAAGAGTAAATGCAATTAGTCCCGGATATATTCGTACGGAGATGACGGAGAGTGTGCGTGAAGACTGGAAAAAGCTCTGGGAAGGAATGATACCATTTGGCAGAATGGGAACACCCGAAGAACTTGCGGGAGCGGTAATCTATCTTGCGTCAGATATGTCCAGCTACACATCTGGTTTGAATATGGTGATAGATGGGGCATTTACCTGCATCTGAGATATCTGTTTTAAGGGTTACTGTTCACAGGCAAGTCAGTAAACAGTAACACCGCCTTCCCATTTAAAGCCGCTTTCGGCGAGGGGCAGGCTCATTGGCTGTATTACGCTGTGAATCCGATGCTGTGCAGTGAATGCACAGCACGGTCTGAACAGTAACTTTTAAGGGGCTGTTGCTTCAGCAGATGAATAATCTACTGGAGCAATGGCTCCATTTTTGATATAATCTGCTGGTAATACAAGCAGAAATCTTATATACTGTAATTGTTTGATTTATATAGAATTATAGAGGATGAAGAGAGAAGGTTACCTTATGTTAACAGGTATGAAAAAATTATTTGCCCCGGTAGATATGACGGAGGGAAGTCCGTGGAAACGGATTGTTGCATTCACAATTCCTATGCTGATGGGAAATATTGCACAGCAGCTGTACAACACGGTGGACAGTATTATCGTGGGAAGATTTGTGGGGGATAATGCCCTTGCAGCAGTCGGGAGCGCGGGGCCGATTCTCAATCTGCTGCTGGTTCTGTTTGTAGGGATTTCGGTCGGAGTGGGGATCATGGTGTCCCAGTATTTTGGGGCCAGACAGAGACTGGAGTTATCTAAAACGATAGGCTGCTGTATTACCCTGACCGTGATTACAACGATCCTGGTCATGGTGGTCACGCCGATTGTCACAATGCCGCTTTTGAGGCTTTTGAATACGCCGGATACGATTATCGGATGGTGCAATTCGTACCTTATGATTCTATTTATGGGGATTATCGGGTGTGCATTTTATAATATTCTGGGCGGGATTCTCAGAGGTTTGGGGGATTCCATCTCGGCCCTTGTTTATCTGCTTGTAGCTACCGTATTGAATATTGTATTGGATTACATATTTGTTGCGTATTTTAACATGGGAGTTGCTGGAGTTGCCCTGGCTACTGTGATTGCACAGATGGTATCGGCGCTGTTATCTCTGCGGAAGCTGCTCAGGATGAAAGAGGTATTTGATATGAAGAAAGAATACCTTGTGCCGGAGAAGAAGTATATGTGGGGCCTGATACGTTTGGGGCTGCCTTCCGGGTTAACCCAGGCGATTTTTTCGCTGTCCATGATCATTGTACAATCTCTGACAAACAGCTTTGGTGAAATGTTTATCGCTGCCAATGTGATTGTGATGCGTGTGGATGGGTTTGCAGTCATGCCGGCGTTTTCCTTTGGAACCGCGCTGACCACTTATTCCGGCCAGAATGTGGGCGCGCGCCGGATGGACCGGGTTGTGCAGGGGGCTAAGCAGGGGACTGCCATAGCAGTCGGAACATCTACGGCGATCACCATCCTGATTCTGCTGTTCGGCAGATACCTGATGTCTATATTTACCTCCACACCGGAACTGGTGGAATTAAGCTTTTCCATGATGAAGATACTGGCTGTGGGGTATATCGCCATGGAGGTGACCCAGTGTCTGTCGGGTGTAATGAGAGGGGCAGGGGATACCGTGACGCCGATGTGGATTTCTATGGTTACCACAGTTGTAATCCGCGTTCCGCTGGCCTATGGTATCGCGTGGCTGACCAGATCCGATTCCATGCCGAACGGAAACAGTGCATGTATTTTTATTTCCCTGCTGATCTCATGGATACTGGGAGCGTGTATTACAGTTCTCTGCTACCGCGCCGGACGGTGGAAGAAAAAAGCAATAGCAGAATAGAAAGGACCGATAACAGGAGGCGTGCATAGTAACCTGCATCCCCCCTGTTCTGAGCATATGGAGATCATGAAAAGTTATAAAAAAACAATTTATGCCTGCTATACAGGGTACATTACCCAGGCAATCGTTAATAATTTGGGGCCGCTGCTGTTTTTGACCTTTCAAAACCAGTTCGATATATCTGTGGAAAGAATCGGTTTCCTGATTACACTGAACTTTGGCGTACAGCTAGTGGTTGACCTGCTGGCCGCAAAATATGTGGACCGTATTGGCTACAGAATCAGTATTGTGGCCGCCCACATCATGGCATCCGCAGGGCTTGTGGGAATGGGCCTGTTCCCGTTTGTGATGCCGGATCCCTATCTGGGCCTGCTGGCAGCTATTGTGCTGAACGGGATCGGCGGCGGTCTGATAGAAGTCCTGATCAGTCCGATTGTGGAGGCCGCACCTTCGAGGGAGAAGGAAAAGGCCATGAGCCTTCTTCATTCTTTTTACTGCTTCGGGCAGGTGGGCGTGGTGATACTGACCACGCTGGGCTTTAAAATATTCGGGATGGAACACTGGAATTACCTGCCAGTTATCTGGGCCGTGGTTCCATTTGTCAACATATTTGTTTTTACAAAAGTTCCGATCCGTACCCTGGTTGAGGAAGATGAAAGGCTGCCGGTAAGAAAGCTGTTTTCCATGAAAATGTTCTGGGTTTTTGTACTGATGATGCTCTGCGCCGGTGCATCCGAGCAGGCCATGTCCCAGTGGGCTTCCTACTTTGCAGAGAGCAGTCTGCAGGTATCGAAAACGATGGGCGACCTGCTGGGGCCCTGTGCTTTTGCAGCATTGATGGGGGCATCCCGGGTATTCTACGGAAAATGCGGGGACAAAATCCCTTTGGAGAAGTTTATACTGGGCAGTAGTATTTTGTGTATCATAAGCTACCTGTTTGCGGTCTTTATGCCGGTTCCGGTTCTGAGCCTGCTGGGCTGTGCGATGTGCGGACTCTCAGTGGGAATTATGTGGCCGGGTACGTTTAGTATTGCGGCAAGAGAATGTACCCGGGGAGGAACGGCGATGTTTGCGTTTTTTGCACTGGCTGGGGATGCCGGATGCATGGCGGGGCCGGGACTAACGGGTGTAGTGGCGGAACAATTCCCGAGATGGGGGCTGAAGGCGGGCCTGCTCTTTGCTATTGTATTTCCTGTTGGGATGGCAGGCATACTTTTGGGGAGGCGGGCCGGGAAGGTTCGGAGACCGCCGTATGGAAAACGGTGACAGGAACCTTCCGGGAGGCATTCTGCCTTTTCCGGAGACTGACGCTTTGTGAAAAAATATTTGGGCGGGGTGAAAATTGCTTGCAGCAATGAATTTTCACCCCCGCCCTTTATGTGGGCTTTTTATGCCTGCCAAAGAGTATGTCAGCTTACTGTTTCCCTTGGGTACTGTTATAGTATTAATTTATATAACTAATTAATTGTGATGCATAATTATTAAAAAAATGTGAAATATTGAACCATATATTGACATTTCTATATAATACTACTAATATAATCGTTAAACGTCTAACTAATTTTGGGGTTTGGGATAAGGATTCCGGGAAAGGAGATTTGTATGAATTGTGATGTCAACCATGTTCCCACAGTAGGAATTATGAGCCAGATTATGCATATGAGCATGAATCGGGCCAGGCTGTTATTTGATGAGTATGATTTAAAGATTGGGCAGGCGGGGATTCTCTTTATGCTGGAACATTTTGGAGAGATGTCCCAGCGGGAACTTGCCTCGAAGATGAATGTGACTCCGCCGTCTATTACCGCGGCAATCGGGAAGATGGAACGTCTGGGATACATCAGGCGTAAGCCGGATGATAAAGACCAGAGAATTATGCGTCTGAGTCCCACTGATAAGGGGAAGGCATGCCTGGAACATATTAAAAAAGTGGCGAAGCAGATGGATGAACTTATGTTTAAGGGCATGAGCCAGGAGGAGAAGCTGCTGCTTAGAAGACTTCTTCTTCAGATGCAGAAGAATTTAAAAGAGGAAAAAGAACTCTCCGGATTAAAATGACAGACATAAAAGTATATGCAGAAAGGGAGATATTATGAAGAAACTATTTAAGTATATGGGGATGTACTGGAAAGCCGTTATAGCGATTCTGGCAGTCCTCATCATACAGGCGTACTGCGACTTGTCGCTGCCTGGATATACTTCGGACATTGTAAATGTCGGGATTCAGCAGGGCGGTATTGACGAATCGATACCGAAAGCAGTTACGGCGGATGATATGGATAAGCTTCTGCTTTTTGTGGGCAGCGAAGATGCGGATACAGTGAAAGCAGCTTATCAGTTGAAGGAAAAGGACACAGGGTATGACTATGACGGTTCTGTGTATGTCCTGAAGAGTGGAGTAGAAGAGGAGGAAGCGCAGGTGGAGAAACTGTCTTCTATCCTTGGCAGCCCAATGATGCTTGTGTCCGGCTTTGAATCCGGAAACGATGTGACTGACCAGATGGAAGTCTCCATGAAAGATAAGATGAAGTCTATGATTGAGGAGCAGGCACAGAAGCAGATGGATAAGGCCGCGTCCAAGATGACGGATGAGCAGAAGGCGGCTATCGCAATGAATCCTGAACTGCAGAAGCAGCAGGAAGAGATGCAGAAGCAGGCAAAAGAACAGATTGACGCCCAGCTGAAAAAGATAGATGAAGCCGATGTGTTTGAAATGTTTGGAATGATTCCTGAGGAGCAGCGTTCTGAGGTGACGAAGCAGATAGAGGATAAATTTTCCGACATGCCGGCGACTATGATAGACCAGGCTGCCAAAGTGTACATTAAGGATGCATACGCACGGCTGAACGTGGATACAAATAAACTGCAGAACAGTTACCTGCTGTCCACGGGGGCGAAGATGGTAGGCCTTGCATTTTTGGGGATGGCAGCCAGCATTCTGGTCGGGTTCATGGCGTCCCGCGTGGGTGCAACTGCAGGACGTGATCTCAGGGGAAAGGTATTCAGAAAGGTTGTCGGATTTTCGAACAACGAATTCGACCATTTCTCAACTGCGTCTTTGATCACACGGAGCACAAATGATATCCAGCAAATCCAGATGCTGATGGTTATGCTGCTGCGGATGGTATTATATGCACCGATTATGGCCGTGGGAGGCATTTATAAAGTATTCCATACCAATGTATCCATGTCCTGGATCATTGCACTGGCGGTGATCCTGATCGGACTGGTAGTTCTGGCTCTATTTACCGTGGCTATGCCGAAGTTTAAGATTCTGCAGACCCTGGTAGATAAGCTTAACCTGGTTACAAGGGAGATCCTGACAGGGTTATCCGTTATCCGTGCATTTTCGACGGAAAAGCACGAGGAAGAGCGTTTTGACAAGGCAAACAGGGATCTGACGAGAACGACCCTTTTTGTAAACCGTGCCATGACATTTATGATGCCGGCTATGATGCTGATTATGAACGGCATCTCCGTTCTGATTATCTGGAGCGGCGCTCACGGTGTTGATAACGGACAGATGCAGGTCGGGGATATGATGGCGTTTATTCAATATACAATGCAGATCATTGCCAGCTTCCTGATGCTGTGCATGATTTCCATCATGCTGCCAAGGGCGGCCGTTTCTGCGGACCGTGTAGATGAAGTGCTCACAAGCACAACCATGATACATGATCCGGAGGAAGCAGTGGAACTGCCGGAAAAAACGCAAGGCGTTCTGAAGTTCGACCACGTATCGTTCCGTTATCCGGGGGCAAGCGAAGATGTGCTCCACGATATTGATTTCACAGCGAAGCCGGGTGAGACAACTGCGATCATCGGAAGCACGGGAAGCGGCAAGTCCACGCTGGTAAATCTGATTCCTAGGTTTTATGATGTTACAGAAGGCTGTATTACCCTGGATGGCATAGATATCCGTGATATAACCCAGCATGACCTGCGGGATAAGCTGGGATATGTGCCGCAGAAAGGGGTACTGTTCTCCGGCGACATTGCTTCTAATATTATGTATGGGAACCCGGAGGGCAGCGATGAGGAGATGGAAGAGGCAGCAGCAATCGCACAGGCTGCAGGATTCATTGAAGAAAAAGCCCAGAAATATGAGAGTCCGATTTCACAGGGAGGAACGAACGTATCAGGTGGACAGAAACAGCGCCTCGCCATAGCCAGGGCAATCGCAAAACATCCGGATCTGTATATTTTCGACGACAGTTTCTCTGCGCTGGATTATAAGACAGATGTCACACTGAGAAGAGCTCTGAAGGAAAAGACAGAAGAAAGCACGGTACTGATTGTTGCGCAGCGTATCAGCACGATCCTGCATGCAGAACAGATTATTGTTTTGGACGATGGTATGGTAGCAGGGAAGGGTACACACCGGGAGCTGCTGAAGAATTGTGAAGTATATCAGCAGATTGCGGCATCCCAGCTGTCGGAGGAAGAACTGAAGGCGGGGATGGAGACAGCAGAGTCAGACACGAAAGGAAGGGAGGAAAACAGCCATGAGTAGAGAAGGCGGCAGAAGGCCTATGGGCAGGCGGGGCCCTATGAAGGGTATGGTTCCAGGTGAGAAGCCAAAGAATCTCAAAGCAACCGTAAAAAAACTGCTCAAATATATGAGCAAATATAAAATACAGCTGTTTTTCGTAATCGTATTTGCGATTGGCGGTACGATCTTTAACATCATTGGCCCGAAGGTCCTTGGTAAGGCAACTACGGAGATATTCAACGGCCTGGTCAGCAAAGTGTCCGGCGGCAGTGGCATGGATTTTGGGAAAATCGGTCAGATCCTGATCTTTACGCTGAGCCTGTATCTAGTGAGCGCCTTGTGTTCTTTTGTTCAGGGCTTTCTGATGACCGGCATTTCCCAGAAAATGACATACCGTCTGAGGAGAGAAATATCAGAAAAAATCAACAGAATGCCGATGAATTATTTTGATACAAAGACATATGGTGAAGTGCTGTCCAGAGTGACCAATGATATTGATACGCTGGGACAGAGCCTGAATCAGAGTATGACGCAGATGATTACTTCTGTTACGACAATCATCGGTGTGCTGGTCATGATGCTGTCGATCAGTCCTCTGATGACAGTAGTGGCGCTTTTAATACTTCCGCTTTCCATCGGTTTTATTTCCGTGATCATGAAACGTTCCCAGAAGTACTTCCGCGGACAGCAGAAATACCTCGGTGAAGTCAACGGACAGGTGGAGGAAGTATATGGCGGCCATAACATCGTAAAGGTATTTAATAAAGAAAAAGATGTAATAGAAGAATTCGAAGAAACTAACAATAAACTATACGACTCTGCATGGAAGTCCCAGTTCATATCCGGTATGATGATGCCGATCATGCAGTTTGTGGGGAACCTGGGTTATGTGGTAGTTGTTATACTGGGAGGGTATCTGGCAGCAAAGCGTACAATCGAGGTCGGAGATATTCAGTCCTTTACGCAGTATGTAAGAAACTTTACACAGCCGATCCAGCAGGTAGCGCAGGTAGCCAATCTGCTGCAGTCCACAGCAGCGGCATCCGAGCGTGTGTTTGAATTCCTGGAGGAAGAGGAGGAAGACCAGACCGTGCAGAATCCGGTATCCGTGGAAGGTCTGCAGGGCAACGTAGAGTTCGAACATGTACGGTTTGGCTACAATGAGAACAGAATCATTATCAATGATTTCTCAGCCAAGGTAAAAGAAGGCCAGAAGATAGCGATCGTAGGGCCTACCGGAGCGGGTAAGACCACGATGATCAAGCTTTTAATGCGCTTTTATGATGTTAGCAGCGGAGCCATTTTGATAGATGGCCATAACATCAAAGATTTCAACCGGAGCGAGCTGCGCCAGATGTTCGGCATGGTTCTCCAGGACACGTGGCTGTTCCATGGAAGCATCCGGGATAATATCCGTTACGGAAAACTGGATGCAACAGACGAAGAAGTGATCGAAGCGGCAAAGGCAGCAAGAGTGCACCGTTTTGTCCAGACACTTCCGGGCGGTTACGATATGGAACTGAATGAGGAAGCCAGCAATGTATCCCAGGGACAGAAACAGCTCCTAACCATCGCAAGAGCCATCCTGGCGGACCCAAAGATCCTGATCCTGGACGAAGCAACCAGCTCCGTAGACACAAGAACAGAGATCCAGATTCAGAAGGCCATGGACACCCTGATGAAAGGCAGAACCAGTTTTATCATAGCCCACAGGCTGTCTACAATCAGGGATGCCGATATCATCCTTGTTATGAAGGATGGAGACATCGTAGAACAGGGGAACCACGAAGAACTTATCCGCAAAGGCGGGTTCTATGCAGAACTCTACAACTCCCAATTCGAGAAGGCGGCGGGGTAGAGTTTGGTTGCCAGCTCAATTCGCCGCCCCCCTCGAAGTCCCGGGCATCAGAAAGGTTTTTTCCTTACGGAGGATGAACCAGCTGTGCGGAATTGGAATATGCCTCTCCTGGATGTGTCTTTCAGGATATTAGTGCCGCTTCATCAAAATCGGAGCCGCCATGTGAACTGTTTTCAGGCCTACAAGGCCTGAAAACAAGCAGACCCGAAGTGGGAATTCATCAGAATTCCCGCAAGTGTCCGCGGTGTTCACCATGGCGGCTCCGATTTTGATTAGCGGCACTTATATCCAGATTCCGCATCCAGGAGAGGCATATTCCAATTCCGCACAGCGTCCTTCCTCCAAGTATTTTTCATTTTCTGATAGACTTCCCTCATATTTGTACGTAATAATAGGTGTAACGATATTTTGTAAGCTTACAATTTTAGAGAAGGACGCAGATTATGAAAATCAATGAGGAAAATTATATCAGGGAGCTAAAGCAGCATAATGAGTCGGCTCTCGCCTATATTATTGAGCGCTATGGAGGGCTTGTAAAGTCGATTGTCAGAAAGAATCTTTATGCTTTGCCGCAGTATCAGGAGGAATGTATGAATGATATTTTCTTCCAGGTGTGGAATAACATTCAATATTTTGACTGTATGAAGAATTCTTTTAAGAACTGGATCGCGGGAGTTTCACGATACCGTGCCATTGACTGCCTGCGGAAGCACCGCAGGGAGCTGGAAGTGGAAAATATTGAGGATGTGGCCGCAGCAAAGGAGGAAGAGGCTTATCAGAGGCTGGTTGACCAGGAGATATCCAGGGAGCTGGAACAGATGCTTTCATGCCTGAACCCACGGGATCAGGAGCTTTTTCGGAGGCTTTATATTGAGGAACAGGATATCAGCCAGGTGAGCAGGGAGATGGGCATGCAGGAGTCGGCAGTTTATAATCATGTATCCCGTGGAAAACGTAAAATCAGAAACTTGTTTCCAAGAGAGCAGAAGGAGAGATGAATATGAAGAGTAATATATATATGTTGTTAAATGACATAGATTCTGAGGCCGATGCGTTCCAGGAGGAAGAGTGGTCGGAGCTGGAAACAAAAAGGGTTAAGAAAAAGGTTCTTGGCAGGGTTCGCAGAAAGGGCAAGAAGAAATATGTTATGGCAGGTGTATGTGCGGCAGCAGCTTTTGCCCTTTTGACAGTCATGCCTCTTCGGGGAGCTGTGGCAGATGCGGTGGAACAATTGTCCTACCGGATCGGCACTTTTCTCGGGATTGATAAGAATCTGGCGCCGTATGAACAGATTGTCAATCAGTCTGTGACGGAAGACGGGATAACGATTACACTGAATTCTGTGGTGCTGGACGTGGATGAGCTTGTTGTTTCGACGACAGAGGTCTATGAAGATGCTATCACAGAAGGAGGGCCGGGGCTAATGGGAAATGTTTACATCAATGGCGTGAGGGCATCGGGCGCAGCAGGAGGCGGTTCTTACACTACCGATGAGCATACGCGGGAGGTGGTGATGAAATATTATCTGAATCAGGTGGATCTGGCTGAATTGAGCCAGGAGGTCAACGTGGCCATACGGTTCAGCGATTATGAGGAAAACAGGGGCAGCTGGGAATTTAAATTTACTGCCAGCGGGGAACAGCTTTCTGCTGATACGCAGACCATAGACCTCACATACCAGTACCAGCTGCCGGATGGATGTAATATCACATTTACGAAGTATACGAGCAATGCCATGGGACAGAAAATATTTTATACCAATGACGGAAATAAAAATGACTATGATATGAAGCTTGAGGGTACGGATAATCTGGGAAATCCGGTAAGTTTCTATGTAAGCTCATCCAATGAAGAGGGTGGAAGGTTCGTCATTGATAACTCGGCCGGGAATTTAAGCGATGAGGCGGAGACGCTCACATTGACGCCCTATGCGGTTAAGTATCCGGAAACAAGCGGGAGACTTAGTAATGATTTTGAGCAAGTTGGAGAGGCTTTCACGATTGAGGTTCGATGAAGGGGGACGCTCCGTGAAATGCGCTGCGGTAAGCCCTTCAAACCGCCATGTGTGTATGTGAAGGGCTTACCGCAGCGCATTTCACGTCGCTTTGGTGCATCCGGGCGGGAGGGATGAGAGGGGGCGTATGGTGGTGGATTGACAAGATAAGGGAGAGGTTCTTTGCTTGCTATTGATGGGGTTAATAATTATAATGAGTATATGGAAGGGGGAACTTTTGGGGAGAAGGGGATTTTAAAGGGGCGGCTGATTTGGTTGATTTGTGATAGGGATTATGATAAGGAGGAAAGTAAGAAAATGAGAGATCCGGTAAAAACGATTGGGAATTTGATTGATAAGCAGGGCGTGTCTTTTATTAGTTCTGTGGATGAGGAAGGGTTTCCTAATACGAAGGCTATGCTGCCGCCGAGGAAAAGGGAGGGGATTCAGGTGTTTTATTTTACTACCAATACTTCTTCTATGAGGGTAACGCAGTATAGAAAAAATCCACAGGCTTGTATTTATTTTTGTGACAGAAGATTTTTCCGGGGCGTTATGTTGACTGGTACTATGGAGGTACTGGAAGATAGTTCTTATAAGGAGATGATCTGGCAGGAAGGGGATACGATGTATTATCCGGAAGGGGTGACCGACCCGGATTATTGTGTTTTGCGTTTTACAGCAAGACAGGGGCGGTTTTATAGCAATTTTAGTTCTCAAACATTCGATATTGAATAAACTATTATTTTTGTAATATCATTTCTTACAAATGAAATCAGAAAGGAGCGTGTAATTGTATTGAATCATTATCAGGTAATTGATGAAAAAAGTTGGGAGAGGGCCATGCACTGTATGGTTTTTAGGAGTAGTGTTGAGCCTGCTTTTTGTGTGACCTTTGAGGCAGATGTTACGAATTTTTTGAAAAAGGTAAAACAGCAGAAATACTCTTTTACCCTTGCTATGGTGTATGCTGTGTGTAAGTGTGCGAATGAGATAGAAGCGTTCAGATACCGTTTTTTGGATGGGCAGGTTGTGTTGTTTGACAAGATTGATACCGCATTTACATATTTAAATACGGAGAGTGAATTATTCAAGGTAGTTAATGTGCAGATGCAGGAAAATATGCAGGATTATGTGGAACTGGCCGCCAAAACAGCCAGAGAGCAGAAAGAGTATTTTACCGGACCTTTGGGGAATGATGTGTTTCAATGTTCTCCAATGCCGTGGATCACATATACTCACATCTCCCATACAAATTCAGGCAAAAAAGATAACGCCACACCTTTATTCGACTGGGGCAGATATTATGAAAAAGACGAACGGATTGTTATGCCCTTATCTGTTCAGGCACATCATTCATTCGTAGATGGTATACATATTGGGAAATTTGCGGATAGGCTGCAAAAATATCTGAATGAATTTTAGCAAGATAAGAAATTTAAATGAAACTTGAATTTTGGAGGACTGGAAATGGCAGAAGCATTAACGTTTCGTTATGCAGAACGAAAGGATACGGAACTTATTTTAAAGTTTATTAGGGATCTTGCAAAATACGAAAAAATGGAAAATGAATTAATTGCAACGGTAGATTTGTTGGAAGAATCGCTGTTTGAAAAGCAAAAGGCGGAAGTTATATTTGCTATGGCAGATAACCGGGAAGTGGGTTTTGCCTTATTTTTTCATAATTTTTCTACTTTTCTGGGACGGGCAGGGCTATATCTTGAGGATTTATTTGTTCTTCCGGAATATCGGGGGCGCGGTTATGGGAAAGGCATATTGAAAAAGCTGGCGCAGACAGCTATCGAAAGAGGGTGTGGCAGGCTTGAGTGGTCTTGTCTTGACTGGAATAAGCCCAGTATTGATTTTTATTTATCTCTGGGAGCCGAGCCGATGGAAAAGTGGACGGTTTACCGTCTTGCGGGTAATACGTTAAAAGAACTGGCGTGTAAAACGACAGATTAGAGTAGAGTACCAGGAGGTGTGGTATTGAGGATTTTACTGGCGGAAGATGAGCCGGATCTGAACCGGCTGATTATAGATAAGCTGCAGGCAGAGCATTACAGCGTGGACTCCTGCATGGACGGGCAGACGGCATTGGATTACCTCGCGGCCGCGGACTATGATGCAGTGATTCTGGATATTATGATGCCGGGCGTGGATGGGCTGACTGTTTTAAAACGGCTCAGGGCGCAGGGCCGGAATATACCGGTTCTGCTGCTGACGGCACGGGATAGTATCGAAGACCGGGTGGCGGGACTGGATGCCGGAGCTAATGATTATCTGGTCAAGCCTTTTGCATTTGAGGAACTGCTGGCCCGGATCAGGGTGCTGCTGAGATCCCCCCGTGACACAGGCGGGGTGTGCTGCAGAATAGCTGATCTGGAAGTACATCTGGATACCCACGAGGTTATGCGCGGTGGAAAACAGATTGCGCTTTCAGGGAAAGAATTTGCGCTGCTCAGATATATGATCCAGAATGAAGGGATCGTGCTGTCGCGGGAAAAACTGGAGCAGCATCTCTGGAACTATGATTATCCGGGTGGCTCCAATGTGATTGATGTGTATATCCGCTATTTGAGAAAGAAAATCGATGAGGAATTTGAGACAAAACTTATCCATACCGTGCGCGGAACAGGATATGTCCTGAAAGTCAAGAACTGTGGATAACCGTCTGTCTTGTAATGCAGCACATGGCGCATGCATCGCTGCAAGCATACCGGGGTATGCCTGTATACTCTCGGAAATTCTGCTTGAAACTGGAGGTGGCTATGAGAAGATTTTCCCTGAAGATGAAGTTGACGCTCTTATACTCTTCATTTCTGATCATAATAATCGGTACGGTTCTGGCGATCCTGTTCTCGCTCAGTAGCAGGGAAGTCCTCCTCTCTGCCCAGGAAACGCTGAAAAGACAGGTGCAGAAAGGGGTTAGATATATCAGCTATAAGGACTGGGAGCTGGAGGTGGATGCAGATTTCTACGATCTGGAACAAAATGTCTATCTGTCACTCTATGACGGCGCGGGCGAATTTCTTTATGGCAGGATTCCTTATGAATTTGAGGAGCATCCTGCGTTTGAGGTAGAAAGTCTTCAGACCGTGTCGCAGAACGGACAGGCCTGGTATATCTATGATATGCTGCACAATGATGGAATCCACGGAAATATCTATGTAAGAGGCATTACTTCTGTGGATAGGGTGATATACAGCTTCCGCATCACGCAGAGGTTTGCCGCTGTACTGCTGCCTCTGCTTGCTGTGGTCACAGCGGCGGCATGTTATTACTTTACACGGCGGACGCTGCTTCCCGTGAAGCAGATGACAGACACCGTACAGCAGATCCAAAAGGACGGAGACCTGTCCAGGCGGATTGTGTTCCCTTTAGAACGCAAAGATAAAAACCGGGACGAGATCTATACACTGGCTGTTACTTTTGATCGGACACTGGAACGGCTGGAAGATTCCTTTGAGCGCGAAAAGCAGTTTACTTCCGATATATCCCATGAACTCAGAACTCCGGTCAGCGTTATTCTCGCCCAGTGTGAAGAACTACTGCAGAGCCGGGAGATGCCAAAGGAACAGTGCGACAGGGTACGGGTCGTACAGAAAAAGGCAGAGGATATGGCCGGAATGATCTCAAAGCTGCTGCTTTTATCCCGCGGAGAGCGGGGGATGCTGGAATTGAACCGGGAATATCTGAACCTGAGCGAGCTAACCCTGATGTGCGTGCAGGAACTAGAGAGCGCTGCAAGGGAAAAGAAGATAACAATAGAGACTGAGATAGAGCCGGAGGTATATGCCTGTGTGGATGAAACCTTATATATACATATGCTGGACAATTTGCTTTCAAATGCAGCTGCATATGGCAGACAAGGCGGCTATATACAGGTGTCCCTTTTCAAAAAGGAGGGGAGTATTATTGGCACGGTAGTGGATGACGGAATCGGTATATCACAAGCGGAACTTCCACATATCTGGACGAGATTCTACCGTGCCGATCAGTCAAGAACCTCAGACGGACATGTGGGGCTGGGGCTTCCGATGGTGAAATGGATCCTGGAGGCACATGGAGGCGGCGTTGAGGCAGAGAGCAGAACCGGGGAGGGCAGTACGTTTCAATTTTTCTTTCCTGACGGGATTTTTTAATCTTTCTTTAATCTAAGGCAGGTATACTGAGAATATGAATGACAGATGCGGGGAAACTAGTACATCGTAAAATAAGTAACTGACGCATAAGCTGAGATAAATTATCGAGAGTGCTGCTCCGCAAACGTAGGCGTAGTGGGCTGCACTGAGGCTTGTGGAGCAGTGCGATCGGAAATGCAGGCCGGTTTATGTGGCAGTTAATTATTATATGATGCACTAATATGTAGCTGCTGAAAGGAGGAAAAAGATGAAGAAAAAGAATGTTTTGAAAGTATATGCTGCCGTACTGTGTATGGTGTCTGTGGTTCTGATGCCCGGATGCGCCAAAAAAGGGATCGGGGAAGAGAAAGCGAAGGAAATAGCTTTCGCAGATGCGCAGACCGATGAGAAAGAAGCGTCCAGACTTCAGGTTTCCAGAGAAAAAGAGGATGGGAAGTCCGTCTATGAAATTTATTTTATGAATACGGAAAGCAAGGTGGAATATGAGTATGAAATTCTGGCCGATGACGGAACGATATTAAAGGCAGAAAGTGAAAGCACATATGCACGCCAGCAGGACGCACAGTACAAGCTGGATATCCAGAACCAGCTCGAGGAAGCGGAGGCGTTAAAAGAAGGCCTTGAAGAGCAGAAGCAGCGGTTAGAGGATCTGCTTGCGCGGGAGGAGAAAGACTTAGACAGCGAAGAACTTCAGGAAAATCTGGATGAAGTAAACGAGGAACTGCAGTCTGTCACGTACCACCTACAGGATCTGCAGACTTATATGGAGAATAATAAGGATCAGCTGATCGGTGTCAGCCTGAAGGAAGCACAAGAGCTGGCCCTAGAGCGTGTGGAGGGCGCGGGAAAGGATGATATTGTGATTGCTCTGGAGTACGATGACGGCGGGTATAAGTACGAAGGAGACATTATATACAGCGGACATAAATACGATTTTGAAATCCATGCCATGACCGGAGAATTTTTGGAATGGAGAAAAGAATAATGTAAATGAGAGAAGATGATAAAGTGAGGACTCCTGTCATATAAATAGAGTGATATCCGTTTGCGGGGTTATGACATGGAGACATTATCACAGATCATGAAATCGATCTACGGGTACCTGTGGGGAATGCCGATGCTGGTGGTTCTTCTGGGTACCCACTTGTATTTTACCGTCAGGCTTGGCTTTATCCAGCGTAAGATTCCTCTGGGAATACGGCTTAGCTTCTCGAAAAAAGAAGCCGGAGACGATGGTATCTCACCCTTTTCTGCGCTGGCGACGGCGCTGGCGGCTACAATTGGTACAGGGAATATCGTGGGCATCTCTGCCGCGATTGCCATAGGAGGGCCTGGTGCGGTGTTTTGGTGCTGGCTGACCGGAGTGTTTGGGATAGCAACCTGCTATGCCGAGTGCTTCCTATCCGCAAAATACAAAATAAGAAGGCCGGACGGTTCTTATACCGGCGGACCGATGTACGTGATGGAAAAGGTGCTGCATCAGAAAAGTGCGGCGGTGGTGTTTGCCGTCAGCACAATTCTGGCTTCTCTGGGAATGGGAAGCAGCGTCCAGTCACATTCAATTTGTGCCGCGGTGCAGGTAGAATTTCCGATTTCTCCGTCCGTAATCGGAATTGTCGCGGCAGTCCTGGTGGGGGCCGTGATGCTTGGCGGTGCAAAACAGATCTCAAAAGTGTGTACATATCTGGTTCCTTTTATGAGTGTTTTTTATTTCGGCGGATGCCTGTTCCTGATCTGGATAAACCGGGCATATCTGGGGGCGGCACTTGCTGTGATTGTGAAGTCTGCATTTACCTCCAAATCAGTATTTGGAGGGCTTGCCGGCACAGCTGTGATGGTGGGAATGCGGACGGGGATCTCAAAGGGACTGTTCACAAATGAGGCGGGCCTGGGCTCCATCCCCATGACTGCGGCTGCATCCAGAACCAATTCCCCGGTTAAGCAGGGCATCATTTCCATGACAGGGCCATTCTGGGATACGGTCGTGATGTGTGCAATCACCGGAATCGCCATCGTGAGCAGTATGTTAAGCGAACCGGGGATTTATGCCGGGGCTGCGGATGACCAGCTGTGCTTCCTGGCATTTGAAAAACTGCCGGTGGGCGGGAGCACGATGCTGTCCGTATCACTGGTACTTTTTGCCTATGCCTCTATCATTGGGTGGAGCTATTATGGCGAGTGTGCGGTGCAGTATTTGTGGGGAAATAAAAAAATCCTTCCCTTTAGAATCGCCTATATAGCGGCGGTATATCTGGGGGCAGTGATGTCCCTGGATCTTGTGTGGACGGTATCAGATCTATTTAACTCGTTTATGGCGATTCCTAATATACTTTGCATCTGGATGCTCCGGAAAGTGGTGATTCAGGAGACTGGGGCGAGCTTTGGGAGTGCAAGGGGCGGGGGACGCTGAATAACCGGGAAACCTGCCTCATGCCGGAGTACAACTCAAAGTAAATAGCACAATGTTTCGCCGGTCTAATTTCCCGAAAGCGCAGATGCAAAAGCATCAGCGTAGCCCCACTACGCCTGCGTTTTTGCATCTGCACTCTCGAAAAATTATACGCAGCGAACCATCATGCTATTTACTTTGAGTTATACTAGAGAATAGCGGTCCAGCCATATTCTCTATGTTTTTTCCTTAAGGGACTCTAAGACTTTTAAAATGGCATAGATACGCCTTCATTCTGATTGCCTGAATCTTTCATAATACTCCTTTGCTTTGTCCTCAGACATAGTGAACCTTTTCTGTAATTTTTTTATAATTTTATCCTTGTCAAATCCTTCCTCAATATAATCCTGTACCAATGCTTTGATTCCCTGCTCCGTCCTCCAGGCAGCACTCTGGTACCTCCTCGCATCTGGATTTGAAAGTATACATATATTTCTCCTCTATTTTAACATATATTTTCATCTGTTAATAGTATTTGGCACGCGAAAAAACAAGCATAGGCATCCCTCCCTGCGATTTTTGATTTCTCCAAACATTGAATTATCGGGCGAAACTGCCCTCAGGATTGAAATTAGAAATTTCAAAATAATGAATACAAAGAATGTTTGAAATGAATCCAATTCATTCTATTGGATTTATTAACATTACCATATATATAAGCTGACTGTCAATGGACAAAGCCATGGATGATTCGGGTCTTTTAAGGGCCGCATGTTCATGCTATAATATAGTCAATTGTTAAAGAGTTGGATTATATATAAGGAGCAGAAATAAGATGCCGATAAAATGGAAGACAGCGATTATTACACTGAGTGACAAGGGATACGCCGGGGAGCGGGAGGATAAAAGCGGGCCGCTGGTCAGGGAGATGATTGAGCGGGCCGGATATGAGGTGACGGAGATGGTTCTGCTTCCGGATGAGCGTATGATGATTGAGGAGAAGCTGAAAGAACTCTGCGATGAGAGGGAGACAGACTTGATTCTTACCTCCGGCGGGACAGGATTTTCGCCGAGGGACTGTACGCCGGAGGCGACTCTTGCCGTGGCGGAAAGAAATGCGCCGGGAATTGCCGAGGCGATGCGGTATGCTTCCCTGCAGGTTACCCCTCGTGCCATGCTGAGCAGGGGCGCCTCCGTAATGCGGGGGAAGACCCTGATTATTAACCTTCCGGGCAGCCCGAAAGCGGTAAAAGAAAATCTGGAATACATTCTGCCGTCTCTGTCCCATGGGCTGGAGATCATGAAGGGAATCACGGGGGAATGTGGAAGCGAAGCCAAAAACCCGGGGGTAAAGGCATGACAGATCAATATGGACGGGAAATAGAATATCTGAGAGTGTCTGTGACAGACCGGTGCAATCTTCGGTGCAGCTACTGTATGCCCGAGGAGGGAGTCGAGCAGGTCGCCCACAGTGAGATCCTGACTTACAGCGAGATTGCCAGGATCTGCCGGATCTGTGCGGACAAGGGGATATCAAAGATCAAGCTGACAGGCGGAGAGCCGCTGGTGAGAAAGGGCATCAGTGGCCTTTTGTATGAACTCAGGCAAATAGATGGAATTGAGCAAATTACTTTGACAACAAACGGAGTGCTGCTTGCAGGACAGATCGAAGAACTGGCGAAAGCGGGCCTGGATGCTGTTAATATCAGCCTCGATACGCTGGAGCGGGAACAGTATGCACAGATTACCAGACGGGACGAGCTTGGGAAAGCGCTGGAAGGTCTGGAGGCGGCGCTTAAGTATCCGGGCATCCGGGTAAAAGTAAACTGTGTCGCTCTGCAGGGAGTCAATGAAACCCAGTGGGTCCCCCTGGCGGCACTGGCAAAGAATGAGCCGGTGGATGTGCGGTTTATAGAGATGATGCCCATCGGGCATGGAAAATCCTGTGCCGGCAGCAGCCAGGAGGAGGTGTGCCGGGTGCTGAAACAAGCGTATGGTGATCCGAGGTTTTTAGCCGGAAGTTTTGGAAATGGTCCCGCAGTATATGCTGCTTTTCCGGGCTTTTCCGGGAAAATAGGTTTCATCAGCGCCATTTCACATCAGTTCTGCGGAAGCTGCAACAGGGTTCGCCTGACTGCGGAAGGTCTTTTAAAACCGTGTCTGCAGTATTCGAAAGGGGCGGATTTAAAGCGGCTGCTGAGAAGCGGGGCCGATGATTCAAAGCTGGATGAGGTCATCGGGAAGGTCATATTTGAGAAGCCCCGGTGCCATCAGTTTACGCTGAAAAGAGATGAGGGACAGGGGACAGAGAATGAGGGACCGCTGGAAGGAAAACAAATGTCAAGAATTGGGGGATAAACATGGGAAAAGTAATTGCGATTTGTACAAGTCCTGCAAAGGGGACACAGAAGACCAATGTCGGGGAGGCAGTATTTATAGAAAATTTTGGGATTGAGGGGGATGCCCACGCCGGAAAATGGCACAGACAGGTAAGCCTTCTTTCTTATGATAAAATAGAGGATTTCCGCAAGCGCGGTGCGGAGGTGGCCGACGGCGCTTTTGGGGAGAATCTGGTTGTTGAAGGGATCGATTTTAAGACATTCCCTGTAGGAACCCGTTTTCAGTGCAATGATGTGATCCTGGAGATGACACAGATCGGAAAAGAATGCCATCATGGCTGCGAGATCTTTCAGAAAATGGGAGACTGCATTATGCCAAGGGAAGGCGTCTTTGCAATCGTGATAAGAGGGGGGGCAATCCGGACGGGAGATATCCTGGAAGTGATTTGCAATGAAAATGAAGAATTTACGATGTATACACCAGCTGGAATATGAGGTCTGATAAGAATGGCACAGAATCGAAATGTAAAGTTAAAAGGGTGTCTGTATGCCTTTACGGCAGGTATGCTGTGGGGGATTACAAGTCCCGCGGCACAATACTTATTTGAAAGAAAGAATATCATTTCCGAATGGCTTGTGCCCTTCCGACTGGTCTTTGCCGGGCTGCTTCTGCTGATCTATGCGGGAGTAAGGCGGCAGGATATTACAAGTGTCTGGAAGGAGAAGACAGATGCGTGCAGGCTGGTTCTATTCGGAGTATTCGGCATGCTGGGCATGCAGTTTACCTTTTTCTCTGCTGTGCAGGAGATGGATGCCGGGACGGCGACAATCTTTCAGTACCTGAATCCGGCCATGCTGATCTTGTTTTTCGCGGTTGTTTATAAAATCATGCCGGGAAAGAAGGAGATCGCAGCTGTTCTGGCGGCAATCTCCGGGATTGCCATCGTTGCGACGCACGGTAATTTTTCGTCACTGGCGATTTCACCGAAAGGGTTTTTACTTGGCATGCTTTTGGCAGTGACGACCTGCTTTTACGGTGTGCTCCCGGCGCCTTTGGTTAAACGGTACAGCGCGGAAGCAGTCAGCGCCTGGGGGATGATTGTGGGGGGCCTGGTACTGATGGCTGTGACGAGGCCGTGGCGGATACCTGTTGTGATCGATGTTCAGGTTGCGGCGGCTTTTGTTACCATCATCACCGTAGGGACAATCCTGCCGTTCTGCTTTTATCTATCCGCAGTAAAGTACACCGGTTCTGTTTATGCCGGGCTTTTTTCCTGCGTGGAGCCGGTCGCGGCCTCAGTTGTAGCGGCGGTGTTCCTGGGTACCAGATTTATGAAAATGGATATTCTGGGGTTTGCGCTTGTCCTGTCCACTCTGTTTATCCTGGCAATTCCTGAGAAAGTGCGTTAAAATGTAACAGTCCAGGCCTGCCTGTAATCTTACGGTTACATTAGAAAAGAGCCGCTGCCCACGGACCGGCCTGTAAAGAGCAGAAAAAAGAGAGCTGTTCACACACGGCGGCTGCGTACAGCACGGCCTGAACAGCTTCTGACCGGAGGCTGATTCCTCTGGCTTCTGAAAAATTTCTTGCATGTGTATCTGAAAAGTTATATAGTGGACAATGGATTGCTGAAAAGCGGTCATAACATGAGGAAGAAATACAGAGGCTTAGAAGATGAAAAGTACAGTAAAAAAGAAAACATTGATGAAAGATATGACACAGGGCAGCCCGGTTAAACTGATTCTGGAATTTACCCTGCCCATGATATTTGGATTTTTGTTCCAGCAGTTTTATAATATGGCGGATACCGTGATTGTCGGCCGGTTCCTGGGGGTTAAAGCGCTTGCGGCCGTAGGCGCCACGGGCTCCGTGAATTTTTGTGTCATTGGATTCTGCATGGGGATATGCAATGGATTTGCGATACCGGTTGCACAGAAGTTCGGCGCAAAAGATGAGCGGGGGCTTCGCAAATCGGCTGGAAACGGGGCAACTCTGAGCGTGATCTTTGCGGCAGTGATGACAGGCATCACAGTGGTACTGTGCCGCCAGATACTGGAACTTATGAACACCCCGTCCGATATTATAGACGGCGCCTACCAGTATATTGTTGTGATATTTGCGGGCATTCCGGCTATCTTTCTATATAATCTGCTCTCCGGCTACATCCGCTCACTTGGAGATGCGAGGACGCCGGTCCTTTTCCTTACCGTGTCCTCCCTGCTGAATATTCTGCTGGATGTGCTGTTTATAGTAGTGTTTAAGATGGGTGTGGCGGGAGCTGCCTATGCAACGGTAGCATCCCAGGCGGTTTCGGGGATATTGTGTCTCTTCTATATGATGAAGCATTTCCCGATTCTGCGGCTTCAGAAGGAGGACTGGAAACTGAACCGAAGATATGTCGGCCCGCTGTGCAGGATGGGAATTCCTATGGGACTGCAGTATTCCATCACTGCCATCGGTAGCGTGGTTCTGCAGGTTGCGGTGAATTCTCTGGGGTCTATGGCAGTGGCTTCGGTGACCGCGGCCTCTAAGATTCAGATGCTTTTGTGCTGTCCCTTTGATGCGATGGGTTCTACCATGGCGACCTACGGCGGACAGAATGTAGGGGCCAAGCGTCTGGACCGGATCAGCAAAGGGTTGAAAGGCTGCCTTATCATCGGCGCGGTTTATTCTGCAGTGGCACTGGGAATTACTGTTCTGTGGGGAAAGCAGATTGCATGGCTGTTTATCGATAAAGGGGAAAGCCAGATTCTGGGGCAGGTGTACCAATACCTGCTGGGCTCCGCGGTCTGTTACATGCTGCTTGCCGCGGTGAATATTGTACGTTTTCTGATACAGGGTATGGGATACAGTATGTTTGCCATACTCGCAGGAGTGTGTGAAATGGCGGCGAGAGGATTTACAGGATTTATTCTGGTGCCGGCCTTCGGATATGGAGCAGTGTGCCTTGGCAACGGGCTTGCGTGGCTGGCTGCAGATTTGTTTCTGATTCCGGCGTTTTTTCAGGTGATGAAGAGATTAAGAAGATTGTTTCAGGAGGAAAAGATAAGATGAAATGGAATAGTTTCCGGTTAAAGACGACAACAGAGGCGGAAGATATTGTCAGCAGTATGCTGATGGACCTGGGAATCCAGGGAGTGGAGATCGTGGACAAGGTTCCGCTGACGCAGGCGGACAAAGAGCAGATGTTTGTAGATATTCTTCCCGAGGGGGAAGCTGATGACGGAGTGGCATACCTGAACTTTTACCTGGAAGTGGAAGCGGATAAAGAAAAGATTCTCGGCGATGTCAGAAGAGAACTGGAGGAGATGTCTTCCTATGTGGATGTGGGAGAATGTATCATAGAGGAGTCCCAGACAGAGGACGTCGACTGGGTGAACAACTGGAAGCAGTATTTCCATCAGTTCTATGTGGATGATATCCTGATCATTCCATCCTGGGAGGATGTAAAACCGGAAGACAGCGATAAACTTGTGATCCACATTGATCCGGGCACTGCATTTGGCACGGGCATGCATGAGACGACGCAGCTATGCATCCGTCAGCTGCGCAAATACGTGACTTCTGAGACACAGATTCTGGATGTGGGCTGCGGGAGCGGTATCCTGGGAATGCTGGCGCTGAAGTTCGGTGCAGCCTATTCCGTGGGAACGGATCTGGATCCCTGTGCGATAAATGCCACCAATGAGAATATGGAGGTCAATGGAATCAACCGTGATCAGTATGAAGTAATGATCGGGAATATCATTGATGATAAGGCGGTACAGGAAAAAGCAGGATACGCACGGTACGATATTGTTGCGGCAAATATCCTGGCAGACGTGTTGGTGGAGCTGACGCCGGTGATCGCGGACCATATGAAAGCAGGCGGTATTTATATTACCAGCGGTATTATCGATGATAAGGAACAGACCGTGATCCGCGCAGTGGAGGAAGCCGGGCTGGAAGTGCTGGAAGTGACTTACCAGGGCGAATGGGTATCTGTAACTGCAAGAAAGAATTAGAAAGATACGGCGTCAGAAAGAGGCAGATTCAAAAGAAAGTGGGGGATGTGAGATGCATCGTTTCTTTACAGAACCGTTCAGGGTTCATGAAACCGTGATAGAGCTTGGTGGACCGGACGTAAACCATATAAAAAATGTGCTCCGCATGAAGCCTGGAGAAAAGGTGGAAATCAGTGACGGAGCAGGGACAGAGTATCTGTGTGAGATAGACCGGTATGAAGAGGAAGCTGTGATTCTCCGGATTTTGTCATCAGCAGGAGAGCCTGCAGAGCTGCCATCTAAGATTTACCTGTTTCAGGGGCTGCCCAAAAGTGATAAAATGGAACTGATTATCCAGAAAGCCGTGGAGCTTGGAGTCTATGAGGTGATCCCGGTGGCTACGAACCGTGCAGTGGTAAAGCTGGATGAGAAGAAGGCGGCCAAAAAAACGGAGCGCTGGAACGCGATCGCCCTGAGCGCCGCAAAGCAATGCGGCCGCAGCATCATCCCGCAGGTGACGCAGGTGAAAGGCTTTGGCGCAGCGCTGGAATATGCGGCGGGGCTGGATATTGTGCTGATCCCGTATGAACTGGCAAAAGGAATGGAAGAGACAAGGCAGCTGATTTCGTCTGTTGAGCCGGGGCAGAGCATCGGAATATTTATCGGGCCGGAGGGCGGATTTGAGGAGGAAGAGATCGAAAAAGCCGTGAATATGGGGGCGCTTCCCATCACGCTGGGCAGGAGAATACTGCGCACGGAGACGGCCGGATTAACGATTTTGTCCATTCTGATGTACCACTTGGAGCTTTCCGTGTGATTTATGCGTTTAAGGCGGAGCATTATGGGTGATTTCATTGCTGCGGGAAAGGATCTTTCTGAACATTAAGTGTTCGGAAAGCATAGTGTAATAATAAGAAACAGTAAAGGAAGAATATCATGGAAGTATATTTGGATAATTCAGCAACGACCAGATGCTATCCGGAAGTTGGGGATTTGGTTTATAAAGTGATGTGCCAGGATTACGGCAATCCCTCTTCTATGCATAGAAAAGGCGTGGAAGCAGAACGGTACGTGAAAGAGGCAAAAGAGAGACTGGCCAGGATTCTGAAGGTGAACACGAAAGAAATCTTTTTTACTTCAGGAGGAACCGAAAGCGATAATCTTGCACTGATCGGCGCCGCTCGTGCCAATAAGCGGGCCGGGAACCATCTGATTACAACAGCAATTGAGCATCCTGCCATTCTGAATACAATGCGGTATCTTGAAGAAGAGGAAGGCTTCCGTGTCACGTACCTGCCGGTAGATGCACATGGAAGGGCAAAAATGGAAGCTTTGAAGGAAGCTCTGTGTGAAGACACGATCCTCGTATCAATGATGTATGTGAATAATGAAGTCGGTTCTGTACAGCCCGTAGACGAGGCGGTTCAGATCGTAAAGAAATATAACCCGAACATTTTATTCCACTCAGACGCTGTGCAGGGATTTGGCAAATATCACATATACCCGAAAAGGCAGGGAATCGACATGCTGACTGCCAGCGGCCATAAGATTCACGGGCCGAAGGGAACCGGATTTATTTATATCAATGAAAAGGTGAAGATAAAACCGATCGTGTTCGGAGGGGAACAGCAGAAGAATATCCGTTCCGGGACGGAAAATGTTCCGGGGATTGCCGGGCTAGGTCTGGCGGCGCAGATGATCTACAGTGATCTGGATATGAAGGTGGCCCTGATGCGGGAATTGAAGGCATATTTTCTGGAAGGAATCTCCGGAATCGAGAATATCGCCGTACACGGCCTGACCGATGAGAACAGCGCGCCTCACATTATTAGTGTTGGAATAGCCGGAATCCGCAGCGAAGTGCTTCTGCATGCCCTGGAAGATAAAGGGATCTATGTTTCATCCGGTTCGGCATGCTCCTCCAACCATCCGTCTGTCAGCGGTGTACTCAAAGGAATCGGAGCCCCGAAAGAGTATCTGGATGCAACACTGAGATTCAGTATGTCGGAGTTCACCACAAAAGAAGAAATTGACTATACGCTGGAGACGTTATATAATTGTGTTCCAATGCTTCGGAAATATACAAGACACTAAAATCTTGCGTTTCCTGCCAGGATGCGGGAAGCGCAGCACATAAGGAGAGAGAGATGAGATTTCATTCATTCTTGATTAAATACGGAGAAATCGGTATTAAGGGAAAAAACAGATATCTGTTTGAGGACGCTCTGGTCCGCCAGATGCGCTTTGCGTTAAAAGAGGTAGACGGAGATTTTTATGTTCACAAAGCCCAGGGCAGGGTCTATGTGGAATGTGAAGGCGAGTATGACTATGAAGAGACGGTAGAGAGCCTGAAGCGAGTATTCGGCATCGTGGGAATCTGCCCGGTTGTGCGTGTGGAAGACCGGGGATTCGAGCAGCTTTCCAAGGATGTTATATCCTACATGGAGGAAATGTATCCCGATGGGAACCAGACATTCAAGGTAGAGGCCAGGAGAAGCCGAAAACAGTATCCCATGACCTCGATGGAGATCAACTGCGAGCTGGGCGGGGTGATACTGGATGCATTTCCGGGGATGAAGGTTGACGTGCACAATCCGGATATCCGGCTGAATGTGGAGGTGCGGGAGGAAATCTATCTTTATTCCGAGATCATACCGGGACCTGGCGGTATGCCCGTGGGTACGAACGGCAGCGCCATGCTTCTGCTGTCCGGCGGGATCGACAGCCCGGTTGCAGGCTATATGATCTCTAAGCGGGGCGTCGGGCTGCATGCCACCTATTTCCATGCACCGCCGTATACCAGCGAGAGGGCAAAAGAAAAGGTGGTTGATCTGGCCAGACTGGTTTCCAGGTACGCAGGGCCGGTTCAGCTGCACGTTGTTAATTTCACGGATATCCAGCTCTATATCTATGAAAAATGCCCGCATGAGGAGCTTACCATTATTATGCGCAGATATATGATGAAGATTGCGGAGCATTTTGCAAAGGAGAACGGCTGCCTGGGCCTGATTACCGGGGAAAGCATCGGACAGGTTGCGAGTCAGACCATGCAGAGCCTTGCAGCCACAAACGCAGTGTGCACGCTGCCTGTTTACCGACCGCTGATCGGATTTGATAAACGGGAAATCGTGGAAATCGCAGAGAAGATCGATACGTATGAGACTTCGATCCAGCCATTTGAAGACTGCTGCACCATCTTTGTGGCAAAACATCCGGTTACAAAACCGAATCTGGAGCGGATTGAAAAGTCGGAGCTGAATCTGGCAGAGAAGATAGATGAGCTTGTGAAGACGGCAATTGATACGACAGAGATACTGACAGTGAAGTAGTGTGCTTGGGGCATGAGTCTTCCGGCTGCGGCATGTGCATCCCCCGGAGAGTTTTATGTAATAGGTAAGTGCCGGGCACTTTCCTATTACATAAAAAGAGCTGTCTCACAAGAGGCAGCTCATATCATGCAGATGTATGCCGATCCGGCATTCTGTATACGGTGTCCGGGGCGGACACGCTTTGTGTGGTGTTGCAATCACTTACTATTTAATAATGTATGGTTCCAGTGCGCTGAGAATATCGTCAGTTACATTTCCCTCAGCATGTACGTTCAGTTCGATCGGTTTTGAAAGATCTAAACTGAAAATACCCATGATTGATTTGGCATCTATGACATATCTTCCGGATACTAAATCAAAGTCATTATCAAATTTTGTAATTTCATTTACAAATGATTTTACTTTGTCGATCGAGTTTAAAGAAATCTGTACTGTTTTCATCGTGAAATCCCTCCTTAATATACATTTACAGGGCTTTACCCTACGTCTATTCTACGAGAAGACAGTTTAAAAGTCAAGAAACAAAGAAGGAAAAAAGTAACAATTTATAATAGTCCAGACAGGTCTGCGCATTTACTGCGCAAACCGTACGAAAACATAGTGGCTGCTGGCATCCAGCTTTTCGCCGCAGGCGAATTTCAATAGGCTGGATGCGTAACAGTTCAGGCTTGCCTGAACTGTTACAACAATTTAGACAAGGAAATAGGAGAATTAATCTATGAAGAAGGTTGCACTGCACAATCTGGGGTGTAAAGTGAATGCTTACGAGACTGAGGCGATGCAGGAAATGCTGGAGAATGCAGGGTATCAAATCGTTCCGTTTAAAGAAGGCGCGGATATCTACATTATCAACACCTGCACCGTTACAAACATTGCGGACCGCAAGTCCAGGCAGATGCTCCACCGGGCCAGGAAGATGAATCCGGATGCGGTTGTGGTGGCTGCGGGATGCTATGTGCAGGCGCAGGAGGACAAGCAGGAGATAGATCCATGTATTGATATTGTGATTGGCAATAATAAGAAACAGGATCTGCTGACTATCCTGGGAGAATATGAAAACAAGTATGATGCAAAAGAAGCGGCTGGGCACAACGCCGCACTCGCCAGAGAATTGATAGATATCAACCATACGAAGGAATACGAACCCCTGCGCCTGTCAAAGACGGGGGAGCACACGAGCTTATATTAAGGTACAGGACGGCTGCAATCAGTTCTGTTCTTACTGTATTATTCCCTTTGCGAGGGGACGCGTGAGAAGCCGGGCAAAAGAGGACGTGATGGAGGAGGTAAAACGCCTTGCCGAAAACGGGTACCAGGAAGTCGTCCTCACAGGAATCCATCTGAGTTCCTATGGGATTGATCTGGAGGAGCCGGAAAGCCTGCTGTCCCTGATTCAGGCGGTGCATGAGACTGGGGGGATCAAAAGGATACGCCTGGGTTCCCTGGAGCCGCGCATTATAACGGAAGAGTTTGCTAAGAGGCTTTCGTCACTCGAAAAGCTTTGTCCGCATTTTCATCTGTCTCTGCAGAGTGGGTGCGATGCAACTTTGAAAAGAATGAACAGAAGGTACGACAGCAGGGAATACTATGAAAAATGCCAGCTGCTGAGAAAGTACTTTGATCATCCTGCTCTGACAACCGACATAATTGTCGGATTCCCGGGGGAAACAGAAGAAGAATTCGAGCAGTCCAGGGCCTTTGTGGATAAGGTGGATTTTTATGAGACCCATATTTTTAAATACTCAAAACGGCAGGGCACGAAGGCAGCGGTTATGGAAAATCAGGTGCCGGAACAGGTAAAGGCACATAGAAGCGATATTCTGCTTGCCCTAAATGAGAAAAAGAGACTGGCCTATGAGAAAAGTTTTATCGGAAAAGAAGTGGAAGTTCTGCTCGAGGAAGAAATAGAACAAAATGGCAGGAAAAAGCTGGCCGGCCATACAAAAGAGTATATGAAAATTGCACTAGACGCGGATAAAAATCAGCAGAATTGTATCGTAAAAGTTGAAATTGAAAATGATTTACAAATTATACATTGAATTTTGGCAGTGTTTATATTAGAATTGTAAATAGGGTATTAGGCAAGAATGCCGGATTTATCAAAAGAATGTTGGAAAATACAGATAGCACTAAAATAACAGGGTACACAAAAATGGAGGAGAAGAAATGAGCGATTTAAGCAACACCCAATTCTTTCAGGTAGAGCCGGGTCCCCAGATTTCCGCAAGGGATATTCTGGAGATCGTATACAAAGCTCTGAAAGAGAAGGGGTATAACCCGGTGAATCAGATTGTCGGTTATATTATGTCCGGCGATCCGACTTACATCACAAGTTATAACGGCGCAAGAAGCCTGGTGATGAAAGTGGAGAGGGATGAACTGGTAGAAGAATTGTTAAAAGCGTATATTACGCACAATTCCTGGGAATAATCATTATGAGGATTATGGGACTTGATTATGGCACGAAGACAGTCGGCGTCGCGATCAGCGATGCTCTGGGACTTACTGCCCAGGGAATTGAAACAATTCAGAGAAAAGAGGAGAACAAGCTGAGGCGGACTCTGGCGCGTATCGAAGAACTGGTTTCTGAATACGAGGTGGAGAAGATTGTGCTTGGTTTTCCAAAACATATGAACAACGACATAGGAGAACGTGCGGAGAAATCTTTAGAGTTCAGGGATATGCTTGCGCGGCGCACCGGGCTGGAAGTCATCATGTGGGATGAGCGCCTGACAACCGTGGAGGCAGAGCGGACTTTGATTGAGAGCAATGTGAGACGTGAGAACCGGAAAAAGTATATTGACAAGATTGCAGCAATATTCATCCTGCAGGGGTATCTGGATTCTGTATATTTGCAAAGGCAGACCGGGCAGGGCGAGTAAAGTATGGCCTGCGGGCAGATGCAGATGCTGCGGAAATAAGGGGACATTTGTATGGAAAAGATTAAATTTACATTTGAGGATACAAGTGAAACAGTAGAATTTTTTGTTCTGGAACAGACAAAAATTAATGGCGCTGTATACATACTGGTCACAGACTCAGAAGAAGATGACGCGGAATGTCTCATATTAAAGGACATGAGTTCTGCAGAGGATGCAGACAGTGTCTATGAGGTTGTTGAAGATGATACTGAGCTTCTGGCGGTTTCCAAGGTTTTTGAGGAACTGCTGGAGGACGTAGATATTGAAATGTAAGATCTGTATCCGCCGTGCGGCACAGTTAAACCGGGCCGGGCTGCGGAAGGCCATAAAAGGCAAAAGATTTTTACAATAGATTTACTTACTGCTAATGAATCGGAGTATGGCAATGGAACAGGAAAAAGTGCAGGAACTGCTTAAAGTAAAACTGAGAGAAAAAGGTTTAAAAGTAACACAGCAGAGATTGCTAGTTTTACAAACGCTGGCTAAGAACAGCGGCAGCCATATGGCGGCTGAAGACATATACGAAGTGATAAAGGAGGGCTATCCTGAGATTGGACTTGCCACCGTTTATCGTACTTTGCAGCTGCTCCTTGAAATGCAGTTGGTGGACCGCATTAATTTAGATGACGGGTGTGTCAGATATGAGATCGGACATATTTTTGAAGGTGATACAAAGCACAGCCATCATCATCTAATATGCAGGACATGTGGAAAGGTACTTCCTTTTGAAGATGACCTCCTGGAGGAATTGGAGCGTCATATTGAGGAGGATACAGGATTTCATGTGCTGGATCACGAACTGAAATTTTACGGACTTTGTAAAGAATGCCTCAGTAAAAGCAAATAATCCGTTGTCTAAATGCAACGGAAGGTTGCTGTTTTTTTCATGCGCAGAAGTAGGTGCTGTTCACACACTTCAGGTGCGCACGGCATGTTCTGGACATTAATGAAGTAAGGTTACTGTTCACACCCTACGGGCGTGCACAGTAACGGCATCTGTCCATTTAAAGTCGCCTACGGCGAGGAGCAGATGCCCCGAGACCATCACTTCATCGGCTCCGATGCCGTGCAGCGAGATGCACGGCACGGTCTGAGCAGTAACGAAGTAAGTACATAAAACACATGGAGGTGTAAAATTATTGAAAAAAACAAACAATGGTAAATTAAGGATTATCCCTCTCGGCGGTCTTGAGCAGATAGGGATGAATATTACTGCCTTTGAATACGAGGACAGTATTATTGTAGTGGACTGCGGACTCGCATTCCCGGAAGACGATATGCTCGGTATTGATCTTGTAATACCGGATGTAACATATCTTAAGGATAATATCGACAAGGTTAAGGGATTTGTTATTACCCATGGACATGAGGACCATATCGGCGCTCTGCCCTATGTACTGAAGGAGATTAATCTCCCGATTTATACAACAAAGCTGACCATGGGTATTATTGAAAATAAATTAAAAGAACACAATCTGGTTCGCGGTACAAAGCGGAAAGTAGTACGCCACGGGCAGTCAATCAACCTTGGTAAGTTCAGGATAGAGTTTATCAAGACCAACCACAGTATTCAGGATGCATCCGCGCTGGCAATCTATTCACCGGCGGGCATCGTGGTGCATACCGGAGACTTCAAAGTGGATTATACACCAGTATTCGGCGATGCGATTGATCTGCAGCGTTTTGCAGAGATCGGAAAGAAGGGCGTGCTGGCGCTGATGTCGGACAGTACGAACGCAGAGAGGAAAGGATTTACCCAGTCCGAGAGGACAGTGGGAATCACGTTCGACCATATCTTTGCGGAGCATCAGAACACAAGAATTATTATCGCCACATTTGCATCCAACGTAGACCGTGTACAGCAGGTGATCAATTCTGCATATAAGTACGGCCGCAAGGTGGTTGTAGAAGGCCGCAGTATGGTAAATATTATTTCAACGGCATCAGAATTGGGATACTTGAATATACCGGAGAATACACTTATTGAGATTGACCAGATGAGACATTATCCTCCGGAGAAGATGGTGCTGATCACAACAGGAAGCCAGGGAGAATCCATGGCGGCGCTGTCCAGAATGGCTGCGGATGTACACCGCAAAGTTACAATCCAGCCGAATGATACGATCATCTTCAGCTCCAACCCGATACCGGGCAACGAGAAGTCAGTGTCACGTGTTATCAATGAATTATCTGCAAAGGGAGCCAATGTAATTTTCCAGGATGCCCATGTTTCCGGGCATGCCTGCCAGGAGGAACTCAAGCTGATCTATTCGCTTGTGAAACCTAAGTACGCGCTTCCGGTGCACGGTGAATACCGCCACCTCAAGGCGAATGCGGCGATTGCCAGTTCCCTGGGGATACCAAAAGAGAATATTTTTATCATGCAATCCGGAGATGTTATGGAGCTGAGCGAGGATGAGGCTAAACTCGTGGATAAGGTACACACAGGAGCAATTCTGGTGGACGGTCTGGGAGTCGGAGATGTTGGGAACATCGTACTCAGAGACAGGCAGCATCTGGCCGAGGATGGTATTCTTATCGTCGTACTGACGCTGGAAAAGGGGACTAACCGTCTGCTTGCAGGACCGGATATTGTATCCCGCGGTTTCGTCTATGTGCGTGAATCAGAAGGACTGATGGAAGAAGCACGCCAGGTTGTGACAGACGGCCTGGAGCGCTGCCTTGCCAATAAGCATGCGGACTGGAATAAGATTAAGCTGGTCATCCGGGATACAATGAATGATTATATCTGGAAAAAGACGAAGAGACGCCCGATGATTATACCAATCATAATGGATGTGGATGTGTAAGACATGATAGTAGATGAACGTATCGTTACATTCATCAATTCTATGGAGACAGAGAACAGTGAAATACTGGAGGCCATCGAGAGGGAAGCCCTGGATACTTGCGTTCCGATCATAAGAAAAGAAATGCAGAGCTTCCTCAAGGTGATTATCACCATACAAAAACCTATGCGCATTCTCGAAGTAGGGACTGCCGTAGGTTTCTCTGCGTTATTGATGAGTGAATACGCCCCGGAGGGGTGTGAGATCATAACAATAGAAAAATATGAAAAAAGAATTCCCATTGCCCGTGAAAACTTCAGGAGAGCGGGGAAAGAGCAGCAGATAACCCTGCTGGAGGGGGATGCTTCTGAGGTGCTGAAAGACTTGTACCAATCCTTTGACTTTATCTTTATGGACGCGGCCAAGGGCCAGTACATCCACTTTATGCCCGAGGTCCTGCGGCTTCTGGCGGATGGCGGCACGCTCGTTTCAGACAATGTCATGCAGGATGGGGACATCATCGAGTCCCGCTTTGCAGTAGAGCGCAGGAACCGTACCATTCATGCCAGGATGCGGGAATATCTGTATGAACTGAAACATAATGAAGAGTTGGTAACGTCCATACTGCCACTGGGGGACGGCGTAGCAGTCAGCACAAAAAGAGGACAGTTAAAAGAGGAAATGTGATAGAAAGGATTAGGAAATGGGAAGACGTCCAGAACTTTTGATTCCGGCAAGCAGTCTGGAAGTATTAAAAACAGCAGTCATATTCGGAGCAGATGCAGTATATATTGGCGGAGAGGCTTTCGGGCTTCGTGCAAAGGCCAAGAATTTCTCTATGGAAGACATGAAGGAAGGGATTGCCTTTGCCCATGAGCATTTTGTAAAAGTCTATGTTACAGCCAATATACTGGCGCATAACCGCGATCTGGCCGGTGTGAGAGCGTATTTTAAAGAATTGAAGGAAATAAAACCGGACGGCCTGATCATAGCGGATCCGGGGGTTTTTGAAATTGCAAAAGAAGTATGTCCTGAGATTGAACGTCATATCAGTACACAGGCCAATAACACGAACTACGGCACATATAATTTCTGGTACAAACAGGGAGCAAGCCGTGTTGTCTCGGCAAGGGAGCTTTCCCTGGATGAACTGAGAGAACTGCGTGATAATATACCAGATGATCTTGAAATAGAGACATTTGTCCACGGAGCAATGTGTATCTCCTATTCCGGAAGATGCCTGCTGAGTAACTATTTTACGGGCAGAGATGCAAACCAGGGCTCCTGTACCCACCCCTGCCGTTGGAAGTATGCGGTTGTAGAGGAGACAAGGCCCGGCGAGTATATGCCGGTCTACGAGAACGAGAGAGGCACCTATATCTTCAATTCAAAGGATCTGTGTATGATCGGACATATTCCCGAACTTCTGGAAGCGGGCATAGACAGCCTGAAGATTGAAGGACGCATGAAGACTGCCCTTTATGTGGCAACCGTTGCGAGGACTTACCGCAAAGCCATTGATGACTGCCAAAAAGATCCGGAGCTGTACAGAAAAAACATGCCCTGGTACCTGGAACAAATCTCAAACTGCACATACCGCCAGTTTACAACGGGTTTCTTCTTTGGAAAGCCGGATGAGACAACTCAGATCTATGACAGTAATACCTATGTCAAAGAATACACTTATCTCGGAATTATCGGTCAGGAGCGGGACGGGCTGTACGAAATAGAGCAGAGAAACAAATTTTCCGTAGGTGAAACAATAGAGATCATGAAACCAAACGGAGATAATATAGAAACTACTGTGCTTCAGATCATAAATGAAGATGGAGAAGAACAGGAGAGCGCGCCGCATTCCAAACAAAAACTGAGGATCAAATTGAGCAGAAATGCGGAGCTGTTTGATCTTCTTAGGCGGAGGGAGGATGGGGACACGAAATAAAGGGATAGCCGCAAGCCGTCCAAGTGCATGCATGCCGTTTTGATGTGCGGACACGGACCTAAGAAATTCTAGGAAGCCGACAGCTAAAAAAGTGAGGCACAGGCGACACATCACGAGAAATCCGATGATTTCTCGCGCTGGGTCGCCTAATTTTGTGATTTGGTGATCACAAAATTTCCCCACTTTTTTAGCTGCCGGCTTCCAAGAATTTCTTAGGTCCGCTTTAGCACTTCAAAACGGCATGTATGCACTTGGACGGCTTGCGGCTATCCCTTTATTTCGCTGGTGCATCCGGACGGTAGGGAAGACCTGTCTGCCAGAGGCTTATAGACGGTAAAGGCGTATTGAGTCGTTGAGGGGGCAGTATGTCCTGGTTTGTAAAGAAGATGGTTAGTCTAATATTTTGAAGAACTTATGGATAACCCTATGCAGTGATAAGTAGATTTTTTCTTTATATCAAAACATAACAGTATTACTATAAGTCAATTACTGGGGGTTTTACATTGCACCGAGCGAATTAATACGTGGCAACCGTTTGGTGCCACTTTCAGGGGAGGGGCTTTTACTGCCGATTGGATGAACCAGCTG
>BAIF02000086.1 GCA_000509105.1 Clostridiales bacterium VE202-21
TTTAGCGTTTCGAGGCGGCATATGTGCACTTGGGCGGCTTGCGGCTATCCCTTTCTTTCGCTGGGTGCATCCAATCGGTTGGATAGGGTGGCAGCTTGGGAGGATACTTTTAGGGGGCAGCGTATTGATTCGGTGGGAGTACGGCTTAGACTCGGTACGTGGGAAGAGAGAGTTGTACCGGGGTTATGGCTTGGCTGCGGATCCTTCAGTATGGAATGGGTCTCGATATGCTTTTTTGGTTACCTTATTTTACAGCTATGCCATGCCTGTACGAGAGATGTTGTATGATGCCTTAAGTTATGCAGATCAGATCAATGAATTGCGGAAAAATCATAAGGAAAAGAAAGATATGAAAGTATCGGCAGAATTTCTTTCCGGTCTGAAGAGGACAGATTTTTTGTCGCCGGTTCTGAATATTGTTTTTTACTATGGTGAAGAAGAATGGGATGGGAGTACGGATCTGCATGGATTATTGGGATTAGACCGAAAAGAGTATAAGCTGCTGACGAAGTACATACCGAATTACAGGATCAACCTGATAGACCCGAAAAAGCTGGAAAACCTGGAGTGTTTTCAAACAGATTTACAGATGATATTTGGCATGTTAAAATGTAGAAAAAACAAAGAAGAATTGAAACGCTATGTGCAGAATAACAGGGCATATTTTGTGCAGGTTGATCAGGATTCATATAATGCCGTTTGTGCAATGCTGGGATCGACACAACATTTGAAAACGGTAAAGACGGAAGAAGGAGGGAACGTTAATATGTGTAAAGCGTTGGAAGATTTATACCAGGATGGCGTAGAAGAGGGACTCGAGAAGGGGATCGAGAAAGGAATCAAAGTATTGGTACAGGATTATATAGAAGAAGGATACAGCAAAGAAATAATCCTGGATAAGTTAATCAGGGGCTTCTCATTAAACCGGGAAGAGTCCAGCAGGTATTATGAGCGTTTTGCTAAGCCCGCAAGGTAGCGGGGTGTCTGAGGAGTACATGAAATAGAGAAAGTAAAGGAGATTTTGTATGAGTATCTTAAATGTTGAACACCTCTCCCATGGATTTGGAGACCGTGCTATTTTTCAGGATGTTTCTTTCCGGCTGCTTCGGGGGGAGCATATTGGCCTGATAGGTGCTAACGGGGAAGGAAAGTCTACATTTTTAAATATTGTAATTGGAAAACTCCGACCGGATGAAGGAAAAGTTGAGTGGGCTAAGGATATCCGTGTTGGTTATCTGGATCAGCATACGGTTCTGGAAAAGGGGATGACGATGCGAGATGTCCTGAAGTCTGCGTTTTCTTATCTTTTTGAGCTGGAGGATAAGATGAACCGCATCTGCGAAAGTCTCGGAGAGGCCGATGCGGATGAGATGGAGAGTCTGATGGAAGAACTGGGGACGATTCAGGATACGCTGACGCTGCACGATTTTTATGTCATTGATGCCAAAGTTGAGGAAGTGGCACGCGCACTGGGGCTGCTTGACTTGGGACTTGACCGGGATGTGGCGGATCTCAGCGGAGGACAGAGGACAAGGATCCTGCTGGGTAAATTACTGCTTGAGAAACCAGATATCCTGCTGCTCGACGAGCCGACGAATTATCTGGATGAGGAACATATTAACTGGCTGAAACGGTATTTGACGGAATATGAGAATGCATTTATATTGATCTCACATGATATTCCTTTTCTAGATGAGGTTGTCAATATTATTTATCATATGGAGAATCAGAGTCTGGACCGCTATGTGGGTAATTACGAAGATTTCCAGAGGGTTTATGAGGTGAAAAAGTCCCAGCTTGAGGCGGCATACAAGAGGCAGCAGCAGGAGATCAGCCAGCTGAAAGATTTTGTTGCCCGCAATAAAGCCCGGGTTTCCACAAGAAATATGGCTATGTCCCGCCAGAAAAAGCTGGATAAAATGGAGGTCATTGAGCTGGCGGCAGAACGTCCGAAACCGGAATTTCATTTCAAACAAGGGCGCACGCCGGGAAAATATATATTTGAGACAAGAGATTTTGTAATCGGGTACGATGAGCCACTGTCAAAACCACTCGATATTTTCATGGAAAGAGGACAGAAGATTGCTCTGACCGGTGCCAATGGGATTGGAAAGACCACTCTCATCCGCAGCATCATGGGACTTGTAAAGCCTCTGAGGGGCGGCTGCGAACTGGGCGAGAATCTTTCCATCGGATATTTTGAACAGGAGGGAGACGGAAACAACAAGACAACATGTATCGAAGAAATCTGGAGTGAATTTCCTTCATTTACCCAGTATGAGGTTCGATCTGCGCTGGCAAAATGCGGATTGACTACGAAGCATATAGAGAGTCAGGTCCGGGTGTTGAGTGGTGGAGAGCAGGCGAAGGTGCGTTTGTGCAAACTAATCAACCGGGAGACAAATGTGCTGTTGCTGGATGAGCCTACCAACCATCTGGATGTGGAAGCAAAAGAGGCCCTGAAAGAGGCGCTGAAAGAATATAGGGGAACGATACTGCTGATCTGTCATGAACCCGAATTTTACCGGGATATTGTCCAGGAAGTTTGGGACTGCACCCGATGGGCGCATCCGGGCGGGAGGGACAAAACTTTGGAGGAGTCGACGAGGGAAGCTTGCCTTAGGGGTATCCTGGGACTTTTGCTTTGCAGGTAGATTTGCGTCAATCTGTGGAAAAAAGTATACCCAAAGGGCACCCCGTAATACATGGGCTGTGGAATATTGTTTAATTAATTATGTGAGTATATTTCAAAAAAACGAAAAAGCAGTTATAATAGAAAAAGATAGCAATTACAGATGGAGGAGATGTTGATGGATGCTCATGAAATGTTGGAAAAAGTGAAGAGTGGGGAAGTGTCTGTGGAGGAAGCCGAGCAGTATTTTCGCCGTGAGCCATTTGAGGAACTGGGGTATGCTAAACTGGATACGCACAGGAAGCTGCGGTCAGGATTTCCAGAGGTAATATTCTGCAGCGGTAAGGATACGGAACATCTGCTTCATATTTATCAGAAATTATATGAGGAAGAGGGGGAGGTGTTTGGCACCAGAGCTACAGAAGAACAGTTTGAGTTGCTGCGAAAAACACTGCCTGAACTTGAGTATGACCCGATCTCCCGGATTATGAAGATAGAGAAGAAGGAAAAAGATCATGTTGGCAGGATTGCAGTCTGTACAGCAGGAACGGCAGATATTCCTGTGGCTGAGGAGGCAGCACAGACCGCAGAGTATTTTGGAAGCAGGGTGGAACGTATCTATGATGTGGGGGTCAGCGGCATTCACCGGCTGATGTCCCGTCTGGATGTGATTCAGCGTGCAAATTGTGTGGTTGCCGTGGCGGGAATGGAGGGGGCCCTGGCCAGTGTCATGGGAGGACTTGTGGACAAACCGGTGATAGCGGTTCCCACGTCCGTAGGTTATGGAGCTAATTTTCATGGATTGTCGGCTCTGCTTACTATGATTAATTCCTGTGCAAATGGAATTGCGGTTGTCAACATTGATAATGGATATGGGGCGGGATATATCGCTACACAGATTAACAGATTGGGGGAGAGAATATGAGCAGGGAATTGTATTTAGAATGTGCCTCAGGAATAAGCGGGGACATGTTTACGGCAGCGCTGCTTGATCTGGGCGCTGATCAGGACGTACTGAGAAAGGCGCTTGACAGTCTGCGGCTGCCCGGATACAGGGTGGAAATCAGCCGGGTTACGAAAAGTGGTCTGGCTGCATGCGACTTTTCGGTTCATCTGGATGCGGAACATGAGAACCATGATCATGATATGGAGTATCTGCATGGGGCGGATGCAGGGAATCATGTGCATGGAGCCGAGCATAGTTATGTACATCATCACTCTCATCAGCATACGCACGAACATAGGGGGCTGGCAGATATCATGGCGGTTATAAAACAGGCTGATCTCAGTGATTACGCCAGAAACACGGCCGTCCGTATTTTTGAGATTCTGGCAGAGGCTGAGGCAAAAGCTCATGGAGTTTCTATTGACCAGGTGCATTTCCATGAAGTTGGCGCCGTGGATTCGATTGTGGATATTGTTGCAGCGGCAGTATGCCTGGATAATCTGGATATAAAAGAGGTGATTGTTCCGATCCTGAATGAAGGAACCGGATTTGTCCGCTGTCAGCATGGTATGATACCTGTTCCGGTTCCGGCTGTTGCGGCCATTGCTGAGAAATATGCCCTGACGCTTCGTATACATAATATGGAGGGTGAATTTGTGACACCGACCGGTGCGGCTATAGCAGCAGCGGTCAGAACGAAAGACCGGCTTCCGGAGAAGTTTACGATTCTGAAAACCGGCCTGGGAGCTGGGAAAAGGACATATGAAAGGCCAAGCCTGCTCCGGGCGATGCTGATTCAGGCGGAGCAGGATCAAACGGATTGTATATGTAAACTTGAAAGTAATATAGATGACTGTACAGGAGAGGCTTTATCTTACGTAATGCAGAGACTCCTGGAGGCAGGCGCAAAAGATGTATATTTTACTCCAATTTATATGAAAAAGAACCGTCCTGCATATCAGATTAATGTAATCTGCGCAGAGGAAGATATCACAAAGTTGGAAGAGGTTATGTTCATGGAAACAACGACCATTGGAATCCGGAGGATGAAAATGGAGCGCTCAATCCTAAAACGTGAGCAAAAAGAGGTGGTGACTTCTCTGGGGCGGGCAGCCGTAAAAATTTGTGCGCTTCCATCAGGAAAAAGGATATACCCGGAACATGACAGTGTGGCCGAGCTGAGCAGGAAAAGCGGACTTTCATGGCAGGAAGTTTACCGGTTGATTGTGAGGGAGTGCGATGGAGATGTATGAGGATGCACAGAACGTGTTGTTAGATAAAAGAAAAAAAGCTCTGTTTACGGCAATGGAAAAATATTGCAGGGAGGATACTGCCGTTGCATTTTCCGGCGGAGCGGACAGCAGCCTGCTTCTGAAGCTTGCATGCGAGTGTGCCACAAAGCAGGGAAATGAGGTTTATGCAGTAACGGTACAAACAGAACTTCACACACAAAATGATTTAATAATAGCTGAAAAAGTAGCAAAAGAAACTGGAGCATTTCATATAGTCCTTTATGTTAATGAACTCGAGGAAGCGGGAATAGAGAATAACCCCGAAAACAGATGCTATCTCTGTAAAAAGCTCCTCTTCACCAAAATACGTGAAGAAGTTTCCCGGCTGGGGGTGGGCAGCATACTGGAGGGGACGAATGCAGATGATCTTGGCATGTACCGGCCGGGTATCCGGGCAATCCGTGAATTAGGTATAAAAAGTCCGCTGGCAGAGGCAGGCTGACAAAAGAAGAGGTACGCAGACTGGCAGCTGCTACGGAATCTCTGTGGCAGAGCGTCCGGCATCTCCATGCATGGCGACACGTTTTCCCTATGGAACCAGACTGGACAGGGAGAAAATGAAAGCAGCGGAACTGGGGGAAGCGTACATCCGGTCTCTGGGATTTTACAATGTACGTCTGCGGGTTCACGAAGATGTTGCCCGCATTGAGGTGGATGAGGCGTCCCTGGGACAAGCGCTGCAGCACCATAAAGAGATTATGGAGTACATGAGGAAACTTGGATATCGGTATGCTGCGCTGGATCTGGAAGGATTCCGTTCCGGCAGCATGGACGAGAAGCATATTGGTAAAAAGACAGAGGACGGTGACAATGACATAAGTAAGTAAAAAGTACGATATCCCGGCAGATACATTAGAACAGGGGTACTAAACTTATGCTCATTATTTATAAAATTTGTTCGGATCTCGTAATTCCTTTCCTTATACGGCAGTGTTAAAGTGAAGACACAATGGGAGAGGAGGTAATAGCAATGATATTCAAAAATATGGAATTTCATAATGTGGAGGAAATTATAGAGTGTAGGAAGGGGTATGCCATGCAGCGTATTCCTTCTTTTGTATCGGAAAAATTAAATGAAGGAGCGCGAAACGGCTCCTGCCGCTTTACCACAGGGGTGGAAATCAGATTCAGGATGCAAAGTGATACTGTAAAAATAATGCTGTCCGCGGAGAAAGATATTGAGGCCCAGACTGCTTTTATTTATTATGGTTCCTTTCAGGGGGGATGGCAGAAGTCATCCGCTGCACTTACAGAGGATGGTACTACAATTGAAATTAAAAAGGCTGAAAATATAGAGCTGCTGAAAATGCTTACAGAGAAAAAAAGGCTGCCCTTCCATCCCGAAATCGTAAGGATCATACTGCCATACGGCACCTGCTATTTTAAAGAAATAATCGGAGATATACAGCCGCCGCAGAAAGCGGAACTGCCGCAAAGGACATATCTTGCCTATGGTTCTTCTATCACCATGGAAGCCTGGCATTGTCTGCGCCCTGCTCCTATCCCTTTCAGATCGCCCGCAGGCTGGGTGCAGATTATCTGAATCTGGGATTTGCGGGAACTGCATTTTTGGAACAGGAGATGGCAGAGTACATTGTCAGCAGAAAAGACTGGGACTTTGCCTCTGTGGAACTGGGAATTAACATGACAGACGGCAGGTTTTCCACACGTTTTTTTGAGGATAGAGTGAAAAAATTTATCGAAATATTGGCTTCAGATTCAAGAAAAATATACTGCACAAATATCTTTGGAAACAATTATGTTGACAAGGAGCTTATAGAAGTTTACAGAGAAATAGTGAGAGAATACGCTTCTAAGAGGCTGATCTTTACGGACGGATTGGAATTATTAAACAGAGAGGAATTTATATCAGAGGACCTGGTACATCCTTCAGTGGAAGGATGTATGGAAATTGCAGAGAACTGGTCCCGCATTATGGCGGAAAGCTCTCTGCAGTAAGGCGCAGGGAAGACGGCTAAGATTAAGTTATTCTGAACGGTATCGGTATTCAGTCGGTGTTACGCCAACTTCTTTTTTAAATGTAGTACAGAAGCTGTGTTCGCTGTGAAAGCCGCAGCTGAATCCTATATTTTTTACCGTATCCCGGCTGCTTTTTAAGTAAAATTTTGCAAGGTTAATGCGTGATATCAGGATATATCTGTAAGGGGTATATCCTGTTTCTTCTTTAAACTTCCTTGTGAAATAGAATGGGCTCAGAGAAACACGGGCAGCAAGTGCATTCAGCGAGATGTCTTCGTCCAGGTGGCGGTGAATGTATTTCAATGAAATATCCATAAAATCAGATGCAGTTTTCTGCTTTTCCCGGCGCTCCTTTGAAAGTCCAAGAAGGGTGAGTATCTGGGAGATATCCTGGGAAATCAGCAGCTCATTGATGTTGTTCTTTTTTAAAAGCGTTTCATATAAACGGTTCCAAATGGCTTCTAATTGGGCCGGACTATCCAGAAGTGTATAGAAGAATGGCATATCGTCTCTTAGATAGTCAAAAAAGGCGCGGCTGTTTCCGCCGTCAAAATGAATCCACTCCAGTTCCCACACTTCGGATGTCTGGTATAGATGGGGGCAGTAACAGTCCAGAAGGCATATCTTGCCGGGATGCAGCTCTCTGGTAATTCCGCCGGCATTTATGGTACCCTTCCCCCTCTTTGTGTACAGAAGCAGAAAACTGTCATAACTGGTTCTGTCAACTTTATACCCGGCGCTGCAGTAAAAATGCCCGATACATAAGGGATAATATAAAAAATCAGGAATACAGTTCATGGGCGTGTGAAAATAGATTGTGGAATTAGGGGAAACCCCTTCATTAAATGAATGGCTCATATGCTCTGCCTTTCTGTATTATGCTAGTGCACGATTAGGCTAAATCTCAATGTGGCATTAGAGGATTTGTTTTGCTAATTATAGGATCTGATTAAAAACTTGTCAAGATTATGCAGAGCAATTTTTTGATATAAATGGGCAAAGAAATCTAATGCCAGACGCGCAGGAACAGGGTAAGATAAAACGGTAAAGAAAACCGTGAAAACATTCCGCAGTACGGGATACCGGCAGGCGGGAGAAAAAAGGAGAGGTCGTATGCAAAGATATATGATTGATGGGAAAGATCGCATGATTTTGAGAGAATTGGCTAAAAAGCAGTATGAATACTCTCAGACTGAAAAAAATAAAAATAGAATCCGGGAGTGGACGGATCACAACTCACTGCAGGGGAAACGCCCCATGATTCATCTGGAGTTGTGGACGTTTGCGCAGGAAATCATCCCCCAGCGCCTGCAGTGCAAGGGCGAATTTGCCAGGGATGTAGAGACAAAGCTGTACTGCAATTTTTTGAACCAGGAATTGTTTGACGACGATCGTGTAACCCCGGATTATTATCCGCTGCCATACGATACCCATTTTACCTTATTCAATATTCCAATAAAAAAACACAACAGTGTGGGTTCTGTCGGGCACGAGTTCATATCGGTTGTGGAAGATCTGGAAGATGACTACGTGAAACTGCAGGCAACAGATTACGGGGTGGATATGGAGTCCACCATGCTGAAAAAGCAGGCGCTGGAGGAAGCCTTTGGAGATATCCTCCCTGTCAGGGTGCAGATGGACTGCCTTTACAGCGTGCCAACACAGATGATCGTTCATTTTATGAAGATGGAAAATATGATGTTCAATATCTATGACTATCCGGAACTTTTCAAAGAAATGATGAACCGTATTGCAGACGATACGCTTGCTTATTACCGGATGCTGGAAGAAAAGCATCTGATTTTGCCAACAACCGGAGGAGAGAGTCTGGGACAGGGCAGCTGGTGCTACAACCGTGAACTGCCGGGTGAAGAAGAAGCAAAAATACGTCCACTTACAACGCGGGACGTCTGGGGATTCATGGATTCCCAGGAGACTGTAGGGCTGTCACCGGAGATGTTTGAAGAGTTTATCTTCCCATGTTATAAGAAAATATCCGAACAATACGGCCTTCTGTCCTATGGATGCTGTGAACCGGTGGATCCGATCTGGGAAAACTGCATCTCAAAACTAGAGAATCTTAGAAAAGTGTCTATTTCTCCATGGTGTAACGAAGAATATATGGGAGAGCGGCTTAAAGGCAGCAAAACTATTTTCCACAGGAAGCCGTCCCCGAACTACCTTGGAGTGGGAACTGTGCTGGACGAGGAAGCAGTAAGAGAAAGTATACGGAAAACGATGAAGGCATCCGAAGGATGTAAACTGGAAATCACACAGAGAGACGTATATACAATAAATAACGACCCCAAAAAAGCAAAACGTTATGTGGATATTATTAAAGCGGAGGCGGGGATTTAAGGGGGGAGGACGCCTGTCCGGGCCGTGTCTCCTGCCACAGCGGGAAACTTCCATGCCCCTTTTTCGCTGCGGTCCGTTTGCCTACTGCCACTAGATAAAAACCACACCGGATTGGGAGGCACCGGCGGCATTCACCGTGCAATTCTGATGAATTGCGCGGCTCAGGCCGCCTTAAATGCTGCTTCGGAAGCAGCATTTAGCCTTCCAATCCGGTGTGGTTTTTATCAAGCGGCAGTACGGCGCACTCTATGCAGCGAAAAAGGGGCATGGAAGTTTCCCGCTGTGGCAGGAGACACGGCCCGGACAGGCTGGGCGCATCCAAAGGGGAGGGGCGCTTTTAGGAAGTCTGTGGGGGCGGCGGATGGGATATGGAGTATAGGATACAGCTACGTACAGCCAGTTTAAATCCGCTGCTCCCGTATTAGGTATCCCTCCGGGAAGCGGATCTTGACAACCGACTTGATGCCCCCCTCTCCGGAGCTTCCCCGCCTCACCTTTTACTTCGCGCCCCCATCCATTCACTCCCAAAGTCCGTTCACTATTTCCGTATTTTGTACTTTATGCGCGGATTTTTTACTTTACGGCAAGGCGGTAAGGCGTTATGCTAAAGCGTGTTTGAAAATTCATTGCCGCAACAGGTTTAGGGGAAAAGGAGGCGTTTTTATGGATTGGAAGGAAGAAAAAGAAATCAGGCGCAGGCTTCGCCGCCTGATGGAGGAGGAGATAGAGAAAGAGCATTTTGCGGGGGCTCTGATTGGCTATTATGAGAAGGGGAAGGAAGTCTTCTTTGATACTTATGGTATGGCTGACAGGGATACGGCCCGGCTCATAAAGCGGGATACGATTTTCCGGCTGTATTCCATGAGCAAGCCGGTGGCTGCTGTGGCTGCATGATTCTGGCAGAGAGAGGGCTGCTGGACCTGGATGCTCCGGTCTGCAGGTATTTGCCGGAATATGAACGGATGTATGTTCTGGGGGATGAGACTCCGTATACCATTACGGTGAGACAGCTTCTGAATATGACTGCGGGGATTGTATATCCGGACGAGGATGCGGCCGGACAGGAGATGGCGGGGCTATTTGAGGATATTCATGCGCATATCAGAGATGGTGTGGGGTATAGTACGAGAGAGGTTGTGCAAAAGATCGCAGAAAAGCCTTTGGCTAATGTGCCGGGAAGTGTATGGCGGTACGGGCTTTGTGCGGATGTACTGGGGGCTGTCATGGAAGTTGTGTCGGGGATGACATTGGGAGAGTTCTATAAAAAAGAGCTTTTTGAGCCTCTGGGTATGGTGGATACGGGATTCTATGTGCCACGGGAAAAGTGGGGCAGGCTTGCCCAGCTGTACCGGCAGGAAGAGACGGAGAATGGCGTGAAGCTGGCGGTGGAAGAGGATCGGACGCTGGGACTTACAAAATGCCTGGAGCCGCCGGCTTTTGAATCTGCAGGGGCGGGGCTGTTATCCACGGTGGATGACAGTGCGCGGTTTTGTATGATGCTGGCGAATCAGGGGATTTTGGACGGGGTGCGGATCCTGAAAGCGGAAACTGTGGAACAGTTTATGCAGAATCAACTGGGGGAAACGCAGACAGAATCCATTTATTTTGAACATATGAAGGGATACGGATACGGAAACCTAATGCGGGTGCTGATGGATGAAAATGCTTCTCCCATTGGCGGGAAACAGGGGGAATTCGGCTGGGACGGCTGGGCAGGAGCGTATATGGCCGTGGATGCAAAGAAGCAGACAGTATTCTTGTTTATGGTGCAGGTCAGCGCATATTCCAACTGGCCTTTAAACAGAGCGATCCGGGAGATTCTATGCAGCTGAGAAAATCCGACGGATACAAAGGGAGCGTCCTTACTGCAAAGGGGTCAGACCCCTTTGCAGTAAAAAATATCACATGTTCGGATTTCTAACAAAATGAAAGAATTTTGCAATGAACAAATAATTTCGGACATGTTAATCTTTATTTAACAAAAGAAATCCCATATTAAATGAGGGCAAGGAGGAGAATTTATGAAATTGAAAAGAGTAACTGCGATGGCTATGACAGCTGTTCTGGCACTTGGAATGCTGGCAGGGTGCGGAAAGAGTGATTCCGAAGATACTGCAAAGAGTGACTCCGGCAGCAAAGACACAAAGCAGGAAGCAGAAGGTGATGTAACTACGATTACATATTGGGGATGGGACACGAACTGGTATGAGCCGATGTTCGAAAAGTTTATGGAAGAGAACCCGGATATTAAGATTGAGGCTACCAATGTTGCATACAGCGATTATTTTACAAAGATCCAGCAGGCAATTGCTTCAGGATCAGAGCTTCCGACCATGGTTCAGCAGAGCTGTACATTGATTGCAAACTACAAAGAACTGGGTGTGTTCGAGGATCTGACCTCAGACCCATACAATGTGGATCCGAATATCTTCTTTGACTTTATCAAAGACAGAGCAATGACAGAAGACGGACAGCTGATCGGTATTGAGCAGTCTGTATCTCCATCAGCAATTGCATACAAGAGAGATCTTGCGAAAGAATATTTTGGAACAGATGATCCGGAAGAACTGGCAGCACTGTTCCAGTCAACAGACGACTACATTACAAAAGGCAAAGAAGTCAATGAAAAATCAGGCGGAGATGCTTACCTGTTCCATTCCAGCGGCGCTGTTGCTGAGTGGCTGTACTTTGCAGACAGCACAGAACTTCAGACAGGGGATACCGTAAACTTTACAGAGAAGATGACTCCGGTTATGGACACACTTGTTAAGATGAGAGACAACAAGGTTGTGGATACATTTGAAAATGGTACTCCACAGGCAAATGCTACATATGCAGATGACAAGCACCTGTTCTATCCTTGTCCGAACTGGGCAATCTCTTACTATATCAAGGCTAATGACCCTGACGGCGAAGGCAACTGGGGCCTGATGATGCCAGCTACAGGCGGTTACAGCTGCGGCGGATGTTCCGTAGGTATTACAAACACAAGTACAGATGCACAGAAAGATGCGGCATGGAGATTCTTAAAATGGGCATTCCTGGAGCAGGGCGGTGTTGATACTGCAAAAGAAGCAACAGATTACTATGTACCAACAAAAGAATTCTATGAAGATGCTTCCTATGCGTCCGGAGCAGATCCGTTCTTTGCAGGACAGGATGTAGGCGGATTCTTATATGGAGAAATCGCACAGAGCATCGTCATCCCGACTCCTTCAATCTACGACCAGACAGTCATCGATATCCGTGACCTGCTGGCAAATGCGGTAATGTCGGATTCAAGTCTTGATACCAAGGCACTGATTGATAAGGGCCTTGAGGAATGTGCAAACCGTATTACAGACAGTGACGTTAAGGTAAAATAAGCAAAATGGAAGTGAAACGGAAGAGTGCTTTCCCGAAACGGACACCCTTCCGTTTTTTAAGCCCGCCGGCAGGAAACATGCCGGCAAAATGTAAGGAGAAATATCTATGAACAGTAAAGGCAATAAAAAATATACAATCTTATGGCCGTTATTTTTTGTGGCGCCATTCATCATCTTCTTTCTGGCATTTAACTTGTTCCCTATTCTGTACTCTGTATTTTTAAGTTTCCATGACTGGAGTGGAATCGGAGATAAAGTGTTTATCGGATTGGACAACTATGTGCGCATCTTTACCCAGGACAAGACGGTCTGGAAATCACTGGGGAATACGCTGTATATCATGGTGCTGGGATTTCCGCTGTCCATCTTCCTGGGACTGGTGCTGGCAGCATTCTTGAGTAACCTGAAAAAATTCCGTAATGTATTTCAGACAATTAATTTTCTGCCTTACATCACCACACCGGTTGCAATCGGCCTGATCTTCACGTTCCTTTTTGACTGGAATACAGGAATTATAAACAAAATTCTCTCATTTTTCGGTGGGGAGGGGATCAACTGGCTGGGCAATGCCAAATTCGCACCGCTGGTTATCGGATTTATGATTATCTGGAAAACGACCGGATATTATATGGCACTCTATCTGGCGGGAATTACTTCTATCTCGGAGGATATATACGAAGCAGCAAAGGTAGACGGCGCAGGTCCGGTAAAAACATTTTTTAAGATTACGCTGCCGCTTTTAAAACCAATCACAATATTTATTGTGATCACGAGCCTAATTTATGCACTTCAACTGTTTGACGAACCAAACCTGATGTTCAACGTCTCCACAACGAGTGTCATCGGAGGACCGGACAGATCATGCCTGACAATGGTGTGGAACTTCTATGACGTGGCATTTGGATCCACAGCAAGACTGGGATACGGCTCTGCTGTTGCGACAACACTCTTTATTATTATTGTAATCACATCACTGGTCGGCATGAAGCTGATGAATAAAAAGGAGGGAAAATAAATGAAAAAGTTAACAAGTTCATTATCTTATGTCATTTTGGCCATCATATCATTTATTTCCCTGTTTCCTTTTTACATGATGATCACAATGTCGACGTACAAAACGGAACAGATATTCCAGAGCATGCCGTTTCTGCCATCTGATTATTTCGGGAAGAATATTGCAACCGTGTTTCAGTCCAACTTCCTGCAGTCCTATGGAAACAGCCTGTTTATCTCCGTAGTTTCCATGGCAGTCTGTGTTCTGGTAAGCGCTATGGTTGGGTATGCCATGCTTGTCTATGATTTTAAGTTTAAAAAAGCGCTGATGAATTTTATTATGCTGACCATGATGGTGCCGACACAGATCGGTATCATCGGATATATGATCGAGATGCGGACCCTGCACCTGACGGGGACATTATGGCCCATGATTCTGCTGTGGTTTGCCAATGGATTTGGTGCGTTCTGGATGATACAGTTTATCAATGGTTCCATGCCGATGGAAATCGTTGAAAGCGCCAGAATTGACGGGGCAGGAGAACTGAAGATCTTTTTTGGAATGGTGTTCCCCTGTATCAGACCGGGCGTACTAACACTGTGCCTTTTAATTTTCCTCTGGTCCTGGAACAGCTACCTGGTACCGCTTGTATTTGTTAACAACGAAAGCCTTAACACGATACCGATCTTTATCAAGAGCCTGGCCAATGCCTACCGTACAGATTATGGCGCGCAGCTTTCCGGCCTGCTCCTTGCAACAATTCCGCTGCTTATCATGTTCATCTGCGGTTCCAAGAGCTTTATTAAAGGCCTCACCGCGGGTGCCGTTAAAGGCTAGAGAAGACAAAGAGAGTTTTTCTCGGTTTGCAGCAGGCTGTAGAATAAGGTACAATAGAGGAATTACAGGGAATGAGGTAATTCTTATGGATAATTATGTGAAGCTTTACATCGTCGATGACGAAAAGATGGCGATTGAGTATTTTAAGAGATTAATAGAAGGGCTTTCTCCTGCCTGCAAAGTGGTGGGAGAGGCTCTCCATGGTCCGACTGCGCTGGAGGAAATCCCAAAGGTACAGCCGGATATTGTATTTGTAGATATCAGCATGCCGGTTATGAATGGGCTGGTTCTGGCAGAGCGGATTCTGCAGCAGAATAAAAACCAAATCATCGTGCTGCTTACTTCCTATCGGGAATTTGATTATGTGAAGAGAGGAATGGAGCTTGGGGTGAGTAATTATCTGCTGAAAAATGAACTCACCCCCGAAAGTCTAGGCAAAGAGATCCGCAGTATTATGGAACAGGTCAGGCTGGAAAGAAAGCAGCTCCATACCTATCAGGAATATAATCTGAAGCAGTTTCTGGAAAGCGAAAGCAGCCGGACAGAAGGCATGGAAAATATTTATAAAGGCAGCACGCTGAACAGATTTGCCCTGACTGCGGTGAAGCGGATCCATCCTGTTTGTATGCAGACGGTGTATGAGGAGCATGTAAACTTTGAAAGCATGCAGCTGGAAGAACTGGAATACCCGGAGGGCATCACCTGCCGGGGAGCGGTCAGGCTGTCGGAGGAAATGTGGGCCGCTGTTTTCTTCATTCATGAAGTCGTGTCCGACAGTACGGTGCTGCTGGAACAGTCGGCAGAGAAAATGCTGCAGTTATATAAGGAGGCAGGCATCCCGGCATCTGCCATTATTTCAGATGTCTTTCGGAATTTTACAGATCTTCCGCAGGCTTACAGGCGTATTTCCAGGCTCTCCCAGCATATGCTCTGTATGGGAAGAGACAGGACCTATCATCAGAGCGATGTGGAAAACGTACTTCGTGCGGACCGGCAGACGGAAGTTTATATGTCTGACCTCGTTGGAATTTTGGATGGTGAGAAGGAAACAGAGGCAAAGGCCTTGATTGACCGCTTATTTGAGGAGGCTGCGGCTTACACTATACAGGAATTCACCAGAATGCTGCAGGAACTGCACGGTGTGATAAAGAGATATGCCATGCGAAAAAAGGTGGATTTCAATGCCATTCCGGTGCAAAATGAATTTTATTCCGCCGGAGAGGCCAGGGAATATATGCAGAAAATAGTATCCGATATATTTCACCACCTGCGTGAGCAGGATGAAAAACAGTACTCCAGAAAAGTATTGTTAATTCTGGAATACATACAGCAGCATTATGCAGAAAACATTTCCCTGCAGGATATTGCTGAGGCGGTTCAGCTCTCAGAGGGTCATACAAGAAAATGTTTTAAGCAGGAGATCGGAACAACGGTTGTGGATTATCTGACCGAATACCGCATCAACCGTGCCAAAGAGCTGATTAAAAACGGCGAGCGGATTACCAGTGTTTATGAGAAGGCCGGATTCACGTCCAGCCAGTACTTCAGCTATGTATTCAAGAAATATGAGGGAATCAGCCCCAGTGAATATGCGCGCCGGCTGCGATGATCAGGGAGGGGGGACAGCCATATGAGACTGCGGTATACATTAAAATTTAAACTGATCGTGTCCGTGCTGCTGATTATGTCAGTTACCTACGGGATCAGCAGCTTTGTAATATACCACAATGTGTTTGGGACAATGGAAGAACAGATTATTATGGACGAGCAGCAGAAATTGGAGCAGACCAGCCATCAGCTGGAGTATGTGCAGGAGTCTGTGGAAGGTGTGGCAAAACAGATCGTCATTTTATCCGAACTCCAGAACCTTATCAAGGAGAGCCGTACAAAGGACAGCTTTGCGGCTTTGGTCAGCCATGACAAAGTAAGGCGGCTTATTTCGTCCTATACAAATATGCAGCCATATTTGAGCAGTGTTATTGTCATCACTCCGGACGGCAAAACATTTTCCACTAACCAGTATGAGAGTGTGTTTCAGCAGGAAGAGGAAGCCTGGTATCAGGAATTTAAAGCGCATGATGTGCAGTCGGGTTTTACGACGCTGCACTCCTATCTTTCTTCGCAAGCCGGGTGGCAGAGCGATGTGATTAGTTATGTAATGACATTTAAGGACATCCAGAACGGACGGGATGTCATGGGGGATCTGATCATCCATGTGGATTTTAAAGAGTTGATTGCGAAGGCGGAACTGGATGACAATCTGCTGAAGGGGTATGCCCTTTATGACAGATGGGGAAATAAAATCTTAGGCAGTGGGAAGCTGACACTGCCCTATGATGCAATCGCTGAAAATGAAAACAGTAAGTACCGGCTGGAAAACGGCAATGTGATACTCTGCAACCGAAGTTTCTCGGACGGCTGGATCATGGTTTCCGAGGTGTACAGCGATCAGATCGGAAATAAGCTATCCACAATGCAGAAGCTTTTTTTGATGACATTTGCGGCTGCCATTACCCTGCTGGTTGTTCTGATCTACTACTTTATCAACCGGATTACCAGGCCTGTGGGACAGCTGCATGCGGCTGCCGAGAAAGTGCGTACCGGTGATTTTGCCGTAGAAGTGGATATACATACTAATGATGAGCTTGAGATCCTGGGGGACTCTTTTAACAGTATGGTGCAGGATCTGCAGAATCTGCTGGAAGAATCTGTAGAGCATGAGAAAAATATACGGGAAATGGAGATTAACAGGCTTATGCTGCAGATTAATCCCCATTTTATCTACAATACACTGAACTCCATCGTGTATATGGCACAGATGAAAGGAGACACCGATATCGTAAAATTTGCGAATGCGTTCATATCTCTGCTTCAGGATACGCTGCGGGTGGAAAAGGACAGCATATACATCAGCATGAGGCAGGAAGTGAAGAACATCAGGAACTACCTGACGATTCAGGAATACCGGTATCCGGACCGTTTTCAGACAGATTATCAGGTTGATGAGGATGTGCTGGACTGTGAGGTGCCAAATGTCCTGATACAGCCAATTGTAGAAAATGCGATTTTTCACGGGCTGGCGGGTAAAATTGAGCCGGGAAGGCTCTGCATCGAGGCGCGCAGAGAAGAGGAATGCCTGGTCATCCGCGTAGTTGATGACGGGATTGGGATGAGCCGTGATAAGGTGGAGGAGCTTCTGGCTTCGGATGAAGAAATCAAAGGAAAGATGCGGACGATCGGCGTGGCTAATGTCAGCAGACGAATTGCAGAAATATATGGGGACGGATACGGTCTTCAGATTGTCAGTGAGGAAGGAGTGGGTACCAGGGTAACGGTGACAATACCGTACCGCAGATACCAAAAAACCGATGAAGACAGACTTGAGCGAGCAGAAAATGAGCAGCCCGTCGAAGTTGGAAAAGATTAGTTTTGGGCTGGGCGATTTTTCGGGAAATGGTATTTTTACATTTGTATCAACATATCTAATGTTTTTTTATACAGACGCAGCAAAGCTGGATCTGGGAGCCATCGGTGTGATCCTGCTGGCTGGAAGGACGGTAGATGCAGTATTCAGCTGTTATGGGATTTATCGTAGACCGTACGGATACCTGTTATGGAAAGTGCAGGCCCTTTATTGCAGCAGGGATACTTCCGGTATGTCTGCTGATGTGTGCATTATTTTATTCACCGGCTTCTTTTTCAGAACAGGGTAAAGTTTTCTATGCGGCAATGATTTATGTCCTGTTCAGCCTGTTGTATGCATTTATCAATGTTCCTTATTCAACGATGCTGACCGTGCTGAGCGGCAGACAGGAAGATCGGATCGTATTTAATCTTTTTAAAAATGTTGGGGCGAACTGCGGCGGTATCTTTGTAACCGCCTGTACACTGTGGCTTGTAAACGAACTGGGGAGCAGCAAAAGACAGGGCTTTATGCTGGCGGCAGTCCTGTTTGGTATTATTTTCCTGTGCAGTTCCCTCGTGTGCGCTGCGAATGTAGTGGAGCGGGTGAAGCCCGGAAAGGGACAGGAAAAGGGCGGAATCCTCCGATCCCTGAAGGCTGCAAAGGATAACAGGCACTGGCTGGTACTCTGCGGCGTACAGTTCTTGAGCCTTACCTATATGATGATAAGGAATCAGGGAACCCTGTATTATACTAAATATTATCTAGGGCAGGAAACGTTAAGCTCCCTTTTTCTATCGATTATGCCCTTGGCCTCGGTTGCCGTTGCCTTTGTACTGCCGTCCATCGCAAGAAGGCGGGGAATGCGGTTTTGCGTGAGAAGCGGAAATATATTATGGTGTGTGTCCATGGCGGGAACCTGGGCAGCAGGTAAAAATGTAGTGGCAGTAATCTTATTTCATATAACAGCCAGCATTGGCTGGGCCATGGCCACAGGGATGGTTTTTGTTATGCTTTCGCAGGTAATAGACTACTCTCAGTGGAAGACGGGAGTGAGGCCTCAGGGCTTTCTTACCTCTATGATAGCTCTGGTACAGAAGCTGGGGATCGCCTGTTCCGGCTACATATGTGCTTTTGTTTTAAAACTGGGCGGCTATCAGGCAGGAAATGCCGGGGGCGCAGAGACGCTGTTTGCAATTCGCGTGAATTTTGCCGGACTTCCCTTTCTGCTGTCGGCAGCAGTCATCATTTTGATTTCGTTTTATACATTGGATGAACAATATCCGGAGATAGAAAGTGATTTAAACAGGCAGCATGAATTATGATACAATAAAAAACAGATATATGACCGGCTGGATGCAGACCCGCCTGCGGGTATGAGAAAAGGAATGCCTTTCGGCAGATGCATCTAAAGTTGTGGACAGCCGTATGTAAATAAGAATCAGGAGGTATATGATGGGAGCAGACTACAAAGCATCTGAAAATCGATACGGGGAAATGCATTATCTGCACAGTGGGAAAAGCGGGCTTCAGCTTCCGGCCGTGTCGCTTGGATTATGGCATAATTTTGGAAGCAATTGTGATTTTGAGAATATGAGGGCTTTATGCCGGACAGCGTTTGACCATGGCATAACACATTTTGACCTTGCTAACAATTATGGTCCGGTACCGGGCAGTGCGGAAGAAAATTTTGGCCGGATACTGGCAAAAGACCTTGGGGTATACAGAGATGAATTGGTGATTAGTACAAAGGCCGGTTATGATATGTGGGAAGGACCTTACGGGAATTTTGGAAGCAAAAAACACCTGCTGGCGAGCCTGGACCAGAGCCTGAAGCGTATGGATCTGGAATATGTGGATATCTTCTACCATCACCGCATGGATCCGGATACCCCTGTGGAAGAAAGCATGATGGCGCTTGCGCAGGCGGTACACAGTGGAAAAGCATTGTACGCAGGAATCTCTAATTACGACAGGAAACATACGATTCAGGCAATGGAAATTATGAAGGATCTGAAGTGTCCGCTGATTATTAACCAGCGCAGATATTCCATCTTTGACCGGACAATCGAGGAAGATGGCGTAAAAGAAGCTGCCTCCGCAGCGGGTTTGGGAATCATCTGTTTTAGCCCGTTGGCACAGGGGCTTTTGACCGATAAGTATCTGCATGGTATTCCCAGGGATAGCCGGATCGCCAGGGATCCACGTTTTTTAAAGAAAGACAGCCTGACAGAGACAAGACTTGAGCAGATAAAGGGATTAAATGCGCTTGCTGTTGAAAGGGGACAGACTCTGGCTCAGATGGCATTGTCTTGGATACTAAAGGATAATGATATTACAAGCGTATTGATTGGAGCTTCCAGGCCGGAGCAGATTACGGAGAATATAGAGATCATACATAACAGAACATTTTCAGACGAGGAATTGAGAGCTATAGATGCGCTTAGTAAATGAGGCGATGTGGATGGAGGGATGCCGGGGCGGAGCCGGATATGTGGCGTACCCGGGCTGTTCATGAATGGGCGGAGCCGGGTACGCCACATATCCGGCTCCGCCCCGGCTGGCGCATCAGGCCGGTATGGCGGTTCACTTGGGAAGGAAGCTGCGGTGTGCGGCGTATGTGTTTAGCGGATTGTAAGGTATTTAGGTTAGAAGGTTTTTAATCGTTGAATTTTGCTTCCAGGTCGGGCATGTGGTTTATTTTGGAACGGAGGATAAGGTTATAGGGAAATCGGGCTTTGTAGATTATATTTTTGGATTCTCCACAGCGGCTGCATTTCATGGGGTAGGAATAGACGTATAGGTCTTTTCTTTGTAAATTCATACCAAATGTTTCATTCATACATTTCCTGCAGTATTTTAGCTTATGCAATGGGTATTTAATTTTGCTCATCTTATGTATTCTCCCTTTGATCTGTTTTTCCCCGCAGCCATTAATTCTTAGGAGGGATTAAAGGCTGCGGAGATATCTATATGAATTATCGGCGGCATCATTTTTATATACCTGAGTTTGTTTGGCTATTCCCTGAAATCGGCTGGCTGGGCCGATTTGGATAGGAAATGAGTGTTTTAAGGCACATGAAACTAACACTGCTTTCGGAATTGAACGAAATAGATCATTCAGGGAAGCAGCATTTGTCTTCAAAAATTGTAAATTTTATCTCATCCTCTCTTTTCTTTGACTTCTCAATGAACTACTAACAACTTAATATTAGTTATGTTGTAGCTCTATGCCTTGTTATCGTTTATATTGAATAAAGGGGGCCCATATTAGAAACTAAAACTTGACATGACTTTTTAAAACTGTTAAATTATTAGATATAAATAATTGTTGCTATGTATGGCTGATTTACAGACTTCCTTGATTTAACAACATAACTAATATTATGTTGTTAAAAACACCAGGGTGTCTTTTTTATTGCTCTGTTACAAGTCCAAGCCGTTGAATCAGTTTTCTGTAATTTTCCGCTGTGTTTGCAGTATATATCCTTGTTACATCCAGATTGCTGTGGCCCAGGAGATCCGCGAGACCGGCTATATCATTTGTAAGTTTATAATAGGCGCGGGCAAAGAGATGCCTTAGATTGTGTGGGAATATTTTTTGTTCCGGGACTTTTGAAATTACGCCGAGTGCCTTCATTTCCCGCCATAGATTACTTCTGTCTTTGGGCTTTCCATTTCTTGTGACAAATATACATCCCTGAGTTATCCCATTTTTAACGGCATAGTAAAGTAACTTTTTTTTCAAGGCATCTGAAATCAGTATGGTTCTGTGCTTTCCTTTATTCGAAATGGTGATAGCCCCCTTTTTTATGCTTTCCACAGTAAAAAACACCAATTCACTAACCCTTGCACCTGTTGCCGCGAGCGCCTCTATGCTCATGGCCAGCTGGGAATTATGTCTGCTTTTTGCTGCTTCAATTAGATTCTTATAATCTTGTTTTGTCATTTCTTTTGCCTCAGGTATAAATAACTGCTTTTGTACTTTCAGTCTTTTTACTTTCCATCTTCCCAATCCCCAGAATTCCAAAAACTGGTTCAATGCTACCAGCATCGAGTTGATACTCGCAGCTTTGTATTTGGGATAAAGCCATTCCTTATATGAAACAATACATTTTTTATCAATCTCATAATTTCCTTCCAGATATTTATAAAAGGTCCGGATATCTGTTATATACTTTGATATCGTCGCCTTTGCATTCTCGCGTTCATACAGATATGCCTGAAAATCCTCCAGAGCTTCTTCGGGGTTAAACGTAAATTTTTCACTTATATTGTCCATCTAGATACCTCCATAAAATGTGATAGTAATAAATATATCTTATTTTGCTGCCATGCTGCAAACCCGTCCAAAGGGCATAATGCTTCATGCGCCTTAAACATACTTTGTATTTTATCCTGCAAAGCGATTTTCATGCGCAGTAACAGTTCATACAGGCATGAACTGCCGCCGTGTGGGAACGTATAGATAATGTATGGATTCGGCTTGACTTATTTTGAGGATGCATGCAAAATAAAAGTATTATTACATAGAAAGGGATCGGCAGGCAGCGGAATGTATTGAGGATCCGGGGAAAATCACAATACCGGCCTTTTACAGATATGCTGACTGGATGACAGGGAGTTGGGATGGGGGTAAATACTGTAATAAACAGCGACAATATTGTTGGGTTAATTCAGCGTACTTTGAATGAGGTGGACACCAGACTTGTGGATCACGGAGTCCGGGTGGCTTTCCTCGTATCACATATGATGGACGCCGAAGGCAGTTACAGCAGACAGGAAAAGCAGGACATCTGTCTCCTTTCGGTATTGCACGATATAGGCGCATATAAGACGGAAGAGATTGACAGGATGGTTGAATTTGAGACAGGAGATGTCTGGGAGCATTCCATATATGGATATGTCTTTTTACGTTACCTTTCTCCTTTAAAAGATTGGGCTGAGGCGGTGTTGTTTCATCATACAGCGGCTGGGGCTCTTCCGCGCCTGACACCGGGAATCCGGGGGGCCGCACAGATGATCAATCTGGCCGACAGGATGGAGATTTTCAGCAGAAGTTTCAGACAAGGGAGCACCCTGGAAGAGGTCAGAACCAGGGCGGCAGCTTTTCTGGAAGAAAAGCGCGGCAAACAATTTACAGACCATGTAATAGATTTGTTTTTAAAGGCAGACCAGGAATATGCTCTTTTTGCAAAACTTCAAAAGGGCGATATTGAAACAAAAGGGATCTTATCGAATATGAAACTTACCGATACGGAGTGCAGGCAGTACCTGGGAATGCTGATTTATGCAATTGATTTCCGCAGCCAGCACACGGTAACACATACCATTACAACTACCAGTATCAGTTGTTCGGTTGCAAGGCATATGGGTATAACCCCGGAACGAACGGAGAGGATCCGATATGGCGCCATGCTCCATGATCTTGGGAAGATCGGGATTCCGGTAGAGATACTCGAATTCCCCGGAAAGCTCAGCACGCAGGCGATGAATATCATGAGGACACACGTAGATATCACAGAGCGTATACTGGGCGGAAGTGTTGACTCCGACGTGACCCGGATTGCTCTGCGGCATCATGAAAAAGTAGACGGCAGCGGTTATCCAAAAGGAATCACTGGAAAAGATATGACGCTAGATGAGGAGATCGTCGCTGTCTCTGATATAGCCAGTGCACTTCTAGGGACACGCAGCTATAAAGAAGCCTTTTCTAAGGAAAGAACTCTCTCAATTATTCGGGAAATGGCAAAGGGCGGAAAGCTAAATCCGGTGATTATATCCGTCATACAAGAAAGCTTTGACAAAATCGTCGACGAAGTAGCAGAAAACTGCAGTCCTGCTCTGGAAAACTATTATGGAATCCAAATGGAATATAGAAGATTACTTACCCGTTATTTAGCATAGTCGATGTTCTATTAATCGGCGTATCACAGAACCTCCAACTATCATTTCCCCAGCCCCGCAGACACCCGCTTCATACAGGCGCAGACCTCACTTCTTTGTCCAAAATAGCAAAAGCACCACCGCGGTAGTCATGAATTCAGCCGCCGGTACGGTAAGCCAGATTCCGTTAAGCCCCAGCAGTGCAGACAGGATAAATGCCAGTGGGAGGACAAAGAGAAAACCCCGCAGACAGGAGATAAGGAAGGCACGGCCTGGTTTATCCACAGCGCTGAAGTATGCTGCCGAAATGATGTTGGCACCGGCGAATAGGAAGGCTGTAAAGTATATGTGCATTCCGTTCACAGCGATTTCGTGCAGAGCAGGGCTGCGCTCTTTATTGAACAGCTCTACGATCCCATCGGAGAAGAAATAGGTGACCCCATAGGAAATACATGCAAAAAGGATGGACGCAGTCAGGGCATAGCGCAGTAAGTTCCTGACATTTTTGGTTTCTTTTTTCCCAAAACAGCTGCTCAAAATGGGTTGAACACCCTGGGAGATCCCGGTGAAGATCGAGATCAACACCAGGGCTATGTTGGCCAGGATTCCGTAAGCCGCCACCCCAAGATTTCCGCTGTCTTTTAAAATCAGAAAGTTAAAGACAATCATCACAATTCCCGAGGAGACCTCCACGATTAAGGCAGAGACTCCCAGGGCAGATATATCCCTGATCCGTTTCAAGCTAGGTCTGATGCGGCAGAGATGGAACTGGTTTTCTTTCCGCCGGAAATGGCGGGACAGGATCAGCATGCTGACGACAGGGGCAACTCCTGTGGCAAATGCAGCGCCTGCCATCCCCAGCCCGAGCGGAAAGATAAAGACATAATCCAGTACAATATTGGACAGGCTGCCTACCAGCATGGCTGCCATGGACAGCTGTGGCTTTTTGTCATTGCGTACAAAACAGATCAGCAGATTGTTCAGCATGAACATGGGCGCAAACATGAGAAGAATGCGCAGATATATCCCTGTGAGCGGCAGAATGGACTCATCTGCACCCAGAAGGGCTGCGATCTGATAGGGAAACAGCAGGCCTGCCAAAAAGAACAGGGATGCCAGTACCGTTACAAATAAAAGGGCCTGAGTGAACACGGTTTTATGTGAATGCGTATCACCGCTGCCTCCGGCTATCGAATACCGGGTGGCTCCTCCCATTCCGATCATCAGCCCCAGTCCGTTGAGGAAGCTGTAGGCTGGTATCGCAAGATTCAAAGCAGTCAGCCCATCAGCCCCGACTCCGCGGGCAATAAAAAAGGTGTCCGCCAGAATATAACAGGAAAGTCCTATCATTCCCAGAATATTGGCAGAGACATATTTCATAAAAGTCGGAAAAATAGAATCTGTTTTCATATAAACCTCCGTAGAATTAATCCAATCATGTCGTGCATTTTCTGTATGTCCTTGATTTTATAAGAAAGATTAAAAAAACATCCGTGTTTCATACCTTCCAGGGCCTAATGGTATGACATACGAATGCTTCAGGGTTCCTACCCGGCGGCAGGAAACAGGCGATTGTTAAGTTCTATGGCAGAACCGGCATCTGTCCGCTTAGAGTCGCTTTCAGTGAGTTGCATGGCACGGTCTGAATAGTAATAACAAACATACTCTAGCACAGATAAAAAAAGAAATCAATGCTTTTCTGAAAAGAGGTTTTGATGTAAAATAGAGTTACTGTTCACGGGGCCGTGCACCACGCTGCACGGCATCCGAGCCAATAAAGTGATGGGGCCGGGCATCTGGCTCCTCGCGTCTGGCGACTTTTAATGAGCCAGATGCCGTTGCTATGCGCGGTCCATAGGCCGTGAATAGTAACAAAATAGAGTTACTGTTCAGAACCAAAACACATTGGCTATGCAAAGTTAATAGAAGAAAGAGGGAAGATAAATGAATAAAAAAGAAGTACTTGAAATCAGAAAACAGTTTACACCTGCAAACTGTGCAATTACCCGCATTTGTGGATGTTATGTAGACCATGAAAAGAATAAAAAAATGGAGTCCAGAGATGCATTTCTCTCGCTGCCGGAGGAGGAAGCATTTAAATATTTTGATATTTTCAAAAAGACATTATCAGGGGCAATGGGACGCAATATGCTGAACATGGAATTTCCGCTGGATGCAGAGATGCCCGGAGGGACCCAGGAGTTTTTGATGAAGCTCAGGGCCAGCAAGCTGGAAGATGATATGCTGCTAGAAGAATTCTATGATAAGATTATTGACAGTTACATATATGAAGAGAATTATTATATTGTCCTGATCCATGCAATGTATGATATTCCAGGCAAATCATCCGATGATATGGAGATGTTTGACGCATCCGATAATGTATACGAATATCTCCTGTGCAGCATTTGTCCTGTAAGCCTGTCAAAGCCAGGCCTTTGCTACAATGCGGAGGACAACCGGATTCAGGACAGAATTCGTGACTGGATTGTGGACATGCCGGATAAGGGCTTTTTGTTTCCAGCATTTACAGATCGTAATATGGATATCCATGGCGTTCTGTATTATACGAAAAAGTCAGAAGATCTGCAGGAAGAGATGATTGACCGCGTACTGGGGGCACAGATGCCTATGTCCGCAGACACCCAGAAAGAGACATTCCAGCTTCTGATCGAAGATACGCTGGGTGAAGACGGCGACTACGAAACTGTCCGCAGCATCCATGAAACTTTAAACGATATGATTGAAGAACATAAGGAAGAGCCGGAGCCGCTGGCGCTGGACAAGACCGATGTAAAAAAGTTATTTGAGAAGAGCGGAGTGCCAAACGAGAAGATGGAGGAATTCGATAAGAACTTTGAGGAGACGGCAGGAGAAAAGGCTTCCCTGCTTGCTGCAAATATTGCAGAGACAAGAAAGTTCAATATTGAAACACCGGATGTTATCATCAAAGTCAATCCGGAACGGATGGATCTTGTGGAAACAAGAGTGATCGATGGCAGGCAGTGCCTGGTTATCGCGGTAGATGACCACATTGAGGTAAATGGAATCAATGTACGCACGATGAAGGCCCCCGGAAGTATTACCGTTGCCGGAAACTCTGAATCCGGGGAGGAAGAACCGCCCTGGAATGAATAGGAGCTTTTATTAATAAGTGAATAAAAGAGGATAAAAAGGGCTGAAAAGTGATTTCAAAATCATCTTTCAGCCTCGCTTATATTCCTTAGGTTTATTGTTCTAAAATCCTGTTACTTTTTCAGCCTTATGAATTCCCAAATCCAGCAGTGTCTGTTTGGTTGAGACAAAATTATTTACGAACAGCTGCCGGCAGGCGGCGGCCAGTTCTGTGCCATCAGGCGTTTGGCAGCCTTTCAAAATAGAGTCAACGGTCCCGGGCCATCCGGGAATGGATTCGTTTCCGGTAGTCTCGAGGCGTAGGATACTGCCCTTTAACAGCAGGTGTGTGAGCTTGCTGTAAATTTCGCGTATTGCTGCCAGTGGACAGCTGCGGACAATGGCCTGCAGTACGGCGCTCACCGTAGCGACTCTGGAGCGTTCATGCCCCGGGATTGATGCCGCATATACAATGTCTTCCAGAAGTGGTTCTGAAATATACGGAAAAGTGTATGCCATAACCGCCTCTCCCGTAATGGCCAGAAACTGCAGCGCTTCCAGGAAGATGATCATATTGTCATCCAAAGTCAGATCCTGGAGCTTTTGGGGAATCGAAGCATCACCGGCAAAAATTACCCGCGTCCCGATTCCGTTGAGTGTTTTCACTACCCCAAGCTTATTCATCAGCATAATCGTACGCCTGGCCGTGATCTCTGAAATATGATAGGTGTCCGCAATAACAGAAATATGCGGCAGCAAAGTGCCCACCGGGTAAATGCCCTGGTTGATTTTACAGATCAAATCAATTGCCACCACATCACAGTAGCGGGTTCGGCCCTTTTGCGGTTCCCAGTAAAAGAGTTCCTGGTTCAGGTCTTCAGGAATGGGCGGCATATCCTCCAGATAGTTTTCTATAATCCAAAAGAAAGTTTCTGCAAGCTTATCAAGATGCCGTGTTGTGATGGCAGATCCGTATTTTTTATCATTTTGAATATACCGCAGGTATTCATCGGCCGTGCTATGTATAAGAATACCAGCTTTTTGATCTCCGCAAACCAGCCGGAGGATATCCAGAAAAGAACTTCCGGCAAACGCGCTGATATCGTAGTACAGGCTGAGGGCTGTATGGCTGCCCAGAGCAAAAAGCGACTGTTCAAACTGTATCCACATATTCGTGTTTCGATACGGCAGACTTTGGCTGTGAGTCTGTTCAAAAATACCCCCCGTTTCCATATGACTTGCGCCGTGGGAACATATGGCGGGAGAGAGCAGTTTTATGGCTTTGACAAGATCCAGTAGAGATTTGCTGCGCCGCTTAAAAATATCGCTCTCCAGATAATTCTGGAATGGCTTTGCCAGTACAATTGTAGCCTTCCCCCGGCACAACTTAATAAGTCCTTCAGCCTCCAGCATCTTGAGAGCTCTCTGGGCCGGGCAGTAGGACACCTGAAACATTTCGGCTATTTCTTTTGCAGATGGGAAGCGCGCACCATCATCGTAAAAACCCAGTTGTATTTTACCGGCAAGGTTACGGTAGATTGTTTGTTCCTGGCTGTTATAATTAGACATTGTGTCATCCCTTTCCTGAATATAATACGATCTTTTTTTTATCATATCATACCGCGGTAGGATTTGCACATAAAATCACAGGCAGAGGTATCTCTGCAAAGTTTCTATTAACAGGGTTACGTCAATGGGTTTTGCAATATGGTCATCCATCCCGGCGCTGTATGCCTTTCCGATATCAGAGGTAAAAGCGTTGGCGGTCAGTGCAAGAATAGGAATATTCTTGGCATCTTCCCGCGCAAGGCCTCGAATTGCTTTTGTGGAATCATAACCGTTCATGACAGGCATCTGGATATCCATCAGGATTGCAGAATAGTATCCGGGCTCCGAGGCCTCGAACATATCAAGAGCTCTCCGCCCGTTTTCAGCAGTGTCTATTAATAGTTCCTGCATCTGGAGCAGTTCAGTGGCAATTTCACGGTTCAAGGCATTGTCCTCCACGAGCAGCACACGTTTTCCGGCAAGCTCCGGATGAACGATCTCTGCCTGGGAAGCAGCCGTTTCCAGCCTGCCGCTGTTTAAAAATGTCTGCAGGACATGCAGCATTTTGGATTTGAACAGCGGTTTTGTAATAAAGGCATCCGCGCCTGCGCTCAAAAATTCTGCTTCGATATCAGAATAATCATAGGCGGAGATAATGATAACAGGTACGTCTTCCCCCAGATTGCTTCGGATCGCTTTTAAGGTTTCTAATCCATCCATCTCCGGCATTTTCCAGTCTAGGATAACTGCAAAAAAGTCATCCCCGCTGCGGTGTGCATCTGAGGTGCGGCGGACGGCCTCTGCTCCGGAGAGCACCCAGGAGCCCCGCATGCCCAGCTCATTTAAAAGCGCAGCGGCACTTTCGCATACGATTTCATCGTCATCTACGACAAGGACTGGCAGCCCTTCCAGTTCACTGTCACGGGGGATATCTTCATCAATCAGATCAAACTGCAGCGTAACGGTGAACTGGCTTCCTTTTCCTATCTGGCTTGCTGCTTCGATAGATCCATTCATCATGCGCACAATATTTTCCGTAATAGCAAGTCCAAGGCCGGTTCCCTGGATCTTGCTGATACGGGAATCTTCGGCCCGGGAAAACGGCTCAAAAATGAACAGAATGAAATCTTCTGACATTCCGATGCCATTGTCTGTTACGATGAATTCAAATTGTCCTTTTTTATCTGACACAGACGGGATTTCTTTAATCTGCAGACTGACAGTGCCCTCGTCCGGCGTGTACTTTATGGCGTTAGAGAGGAGGTTCATGAGAACCTGCTGCAGCCGGTCTCCATCTGTAGTAATCTTTTCGTGCCGGACATCGCTGACACTGATCTTAAAGTTCAGTTTTTTTTCTGTAATGAGAGGCCTGCAAATATCGGAAACATTCTGAATCAGATCCGGGAGAGTCACCTCTTCCGGCTGCAGATCGATATTTCCGCTCTCGATTTTAGACATGTCCAGCACTTCATTGATAAGGTTTAGCAGATGACGGCTGGATACATTGATCTTATTCAGACAGTCACGGACCTTATCCCGCTCGTCGAGGTTGGCCTGGGCAATGGCAGCCATCCCCATGACAGCATTCATCGGAGTCCGTATGTCGTGTGACATAGTGGATAAGAAGTTGGTCTTCGCAGAATTGGCTACTTTGGCAGACTGATATGCATCCTCCAGAGCTTTACGCTGGCGTTCCTGTTCCCTTCTTTCTTCCGTTACATCGATACATACGCTGTAAAAGGAAGGAATCCCGTCCCAGCTGCTTTCAGCGTCTGCGTAGTACAGTGTCAGAGTCTGCGTCTTCGTCTGACCGCTGCGGGTAATAAAACGGGCCTCTGTAATCATGTTTCCGCCGGTATGCTGCATCTTTTTCAAGAGGGTGTGCAGCCGGTCCCTGTCACCGGGATGTATGTAAGAACACTGGGAATGAAGTTCTGTTTCAAACTGTTCTTTTGTATATCCGATGATTTTTAAAAATTCTGCCCCGTACCAGAGAACCGTGTTAAAATCCCTTGCGTCCAGGCGGGTGAAACCTCCCGGTATCGTTCTGAGAAGCGTTTCCCGTTCCTGGTCTTTTTTGGCCAGCTTATACTCTGCACTGTACATATCATGGGAAAGCTCAATGCGTGCTTTATGTCCTTTCCAGTTAATAAGCCTGTTTTTAATCATAAAAGTACGTTCCAGAATTGGATTATGAAATTCCCATTCATAAAATTCATCTGTTCGCAGCTTATTATTTGTACAGAAGGGACATGGAGAAGTCCTTCCCTGGATTACTTCGTAACATTTATGTCCGATTACTTTTTCTTTTGGGGTCTTTAGGGTTTCAACTGCGACCGCATTCAGATAAAGAAGCTCATATGTCTCTATATCACTGATGTAAATATTACCCATATAGCTGTCCATCATCCATTCAAAATACTTTCCTTTTTCCTCACTCTGAGCTGCCAGGTCGCTGATATCTGTCAGGACGGCAGAAAAAACAGGGCTGCCTGAGGCACTCACCCCTGTTAGGTTCCCTGTCATGCGGCATTTGATGCCGCCGTTTTGTTTTAACGGAAGTGTGAAATCCACTGTAAAAACAGTTTCCTTTTTGGTGACTGCATCAGCAGCAGCGTTCTGAATGCTCTTGAATTCCGTGATATGGTTTTTAAGATACAGTCGTAGACTGGTAAAGTGTGACAGAAATTCTTTTTTTGTATATCCTGTGCTTTTGAAAAAACTATTGTTTGCATACAGCAGAGTCAGATCGTTGTCAAATATAAATCTGCATGCGCTGGAGCCGATGTTTTCCAGAAAAGCATTATATTTGCCGGCAATATCTTCCGATAATACAGCGGAGGGCTCTTTAACAGCCGGATCTCTTTCCAGTTCCATGATTTTATCTCCTTTAATATATGAAAATCGTTTCGTGATCATTACTTCTTAAGGACAGCTGGCAATACAGAACATTTCAATAAGTCCATAAGGCTAGTTCATATTATACTAGTTCATATTATATCTGAATAAATAAGGAAAAGCAATAGGCAGTAGAGGTTATCATGCCTGACCGGACAGATCGGTGTAACAGTTCAGACCTGCCTGAACTGCTGCAGACCGGCAGGGATACAGCTTTTGGAAACGGGCAGGGTGTCTTGACGGGCGGAAATATGCGGTATAGAATAGAAACAGTTTAATAAAATCAGGAAAACGATTGAGGAAAGGATAAACCAAAGTTATGAAATATGATTTTACAACAATCATGGAACGGGCAGGACACGATGCGCTGGCAGTGGACACTATCCCAATGGAGGGCGTGGAGGTCAAGAAAGGATTTACACGGATTCCGATGTGGGTTGCAGATATGAATTTCCCTACGCTTCCGACGATCCTTGAAGCAATGGAGGCCAGGCTGAAGCATCATCATTTCGGATATTTTGATATGCCGGATGTATATTATGACAGTATTATTAACTGGCAGAAAGACCGTTTCGGGGTAACGGGCATGACGCGGGAGGACATAGGCTATGAAAATGGGGTTCTGGGCTGTGTATCATCCGCGCTCCAGGCGTTTACCGCTCCGGGAGAAACAGTGCTTATGCATGCCCCTGCCTACATTGGATTTACAAAAACCGTGGAAAGTATAGGACGAAAACTCGTTCTGAGTGAATTAGTGCGCAGCAACGGCGGCGCATGGCGCATGGATCTGGAAGACATGGAAAGAAAGCTTCGTGATAACCACATTCACTGCGTAATCTTCTGTTCCCCGCATAATCCTACGGGCAGAGTCTGGGATAGGGAAGAGCTTGAACAGGCCATGGTTTTATTTCAAAAATATGACTGTGTTGTGATATCGGATGAAATATGGGCAGACCTGACACTGCCGGGGCACACTCATATCCCGCTGCAGTCTGTATCTGAGGATGCCAGGGAGCGGACTATTGCCGTCTATGCGCCATCCAAGACATTTAACCTGGCCGGACTGATTGGTTCATATCATGTGATTTATGCGCCGTACCTGCGCGACCGCATTGCAAAATATGCATCAGCTTCCCACTATAATTCCTGCAACGTTCTGTCCATGCATGCTCTGATCGGCGCTTACAAAGAGGAGGGCAGAGAGTGGGTGGATGAACTCAGGACAGTGCTGGGGGAAAACGCCGACTATGCATACGAGTTTATTACCAATCATTTTGAAGGGGTATCCTTGGCAAAACCAGAGGGAACTTACATGCTGTTTTTGGATTGTGAAGCGTGGTGCAAAAAGCATGAACAATCACTGGATGATCTTTTAAGGGCGGGAGTTGAAGTCGGCGTCTTATGGCAGGATGGAAGGCCGTTCTATGGGAAATATTCTATCCGCGTCAATCTGGCACTTCCAAAGGTTCTGGTGGAAGAGGCTATGGAGAGACTGGCAAAATATGTATTCATATGAGTAGGAGTAAAGTTTCACTGGATAAAACCACATCGGATCGAAAGACACCGGTGTGGTTTTTTTTGAGAATAAGCATACTCTTTGACGCCGGAAGGGGGACAGTATACATTTGTATGGTTTTGGGGGTTGAAAAAAATAGTCAATCATGTATTCTGTAAGAAAGGACTGACCGGTTTAGTCAAAGTAATTTTGATTAGTTAAAATGACTGAAGAGCGGAGGAGGGACAGTATGAATGAGAAGTTTTTGGCACTTTCCGAGGAGAAGCAGCAGCGAGTTATTAACGCAGCCATGGAAGTGTTTGGGAAGAATGAGTATAAAAGGGCATCTACGGATTTGATTGCAGTTAAGGCCGGGATTTCGAAGGGGCTGCTTTTTTATTATTTTCATAACAAGAAGGAACTGTATCTGTATGTCTATCATTGTCTGATTGATATTATGAAGGAGCAGATTGCGGACACGACTTTTCTGGAACTGACCGATTTTTTTGAACTGCTGCGCTATGCGGGCACTGGAAAAGCAGTTATACTTGAGAAGCATCCGTATATTCTGGAGTTTGCGATGCGGGCTTTTTACTCGGAGAATGAGATTGTGTCGGATGCATTAAAATCTTTCAATACCATGCAGGAAGAAGTAATGTACCAGATGTATTTTGGTCATATAGACACTTATAAATTTAAGGACAGCGTGGAGCCTTTTAAGGTTTATAAAATGCTCAGGTGGATGGGGGACGGTTATATCCACGATAAACAAATGGCTGGGAAAGCCATAGATATTAACGAACTGTTAAATGAATTTAATGATTGGATGGATATGATGAAGAAGCTGGTATATAAGGAGGAGTATCAGTTTTAGGAAGGGTGGCCAGGAAGAATTAAAAGAGATTAAAATCAAATAAAAATGCTGCAGAGGGGTTGTAAAAAATAGTCAATCCGGTATTCTGATATTAAGGTTTGACTGAGAAAGTCAAACCGGTCCGGACAATTTATTGCAGCGAACCAGGAGAGGAGCGCGTCATGAATGGGAATTCAGGGGCTGGATAGACATGATGAGAAGGCTTATATATAAGGAGGAATATCAGAATGAGCGTAATTGAGATCAGCCATATCACAAAAGATTATGGCAGGGGACGGGGCGTATTTGACGTAAGCTTCGGCGTGAAACAAGGAGAAGTTCTTGGGTTTTTGGGGCCTAATGGGGCTGGTAAGACAACAACTATCCGTCAGTTAATGGGATTCATTAAACCGGACAGCGGCAGCCTTTCGATCCGGGGGATGGACTGTTTCAAAGAGGCGGATAAGATACAGCAGTCACTTGGGTATCTGCCCGGCGAGATTGCCTTTATTGACTCCATGAATGGAATGGAGTTTATAAAATTCGTAGCAAAGATGAAGAATATGAATGGCCTCGGACGCGCGCAGGAGTTGATACAGATGTTCGAGCTGAATGCGTCCGGAAAGCTCAAGAAGATGTCAAAAGGCATGAAGCAGAAGATAGGAATCGTGTGCGCCTTTATGGATACGAATTCGGACATTCTGATTCTGGATGAACCTACTTCAGGTCTGGACCCATTGATGCAGAACCGTTTTGTGGAGCTGGTTCTTTCTGAGAAAAAGCAGGGAAAGACGATACTGATGTCTTCCCATATGTTTGAAGAAGTGGAACGTACATGCGACCGTACTGCTATTATCCGTGCCGGAAAATTAGTTGCCGTTGAGGAAATCGAAAAGCTTAAAGAGGGACGACAGAAGAATATTGAGGTTACCTTCAAGGATTCAGCCATGGCAGAGGCATTCGCCACAGACTTTCCGAGGGCAGCCTATCAGGCAGGAGGCAGGACTGTGACGGCCAGAGTCGGCAGAAATCTGGATTCTTTTGTAAAAAAGGCAGGCGAATATACAATAGTGGATTTAGATGTGCGGACGCAGAGCCTGGAAGAGTTCTTTATGCACTTTTACGGAGAGGGGGCGGACAGATAATGAATGCCGCGTTGTTTAAAAAGGAAATAAAATCAAACTGGCTATTGCTTGTTATTTTTCTGGCAGTACTCAGTGTGTATGGAAGCATGATTACAATCATGTTTGACCCGAAAATGGGTGACAGTTTAAAGCTGATGGCAGAAAGTATGCCGGGCATCTTCTCGGCCTTCGGCATGGATAGTCCCGGAACGACCCTGTTGCAGTTTGTTTCAAGCTATTTGTATGGCTGGCTTTTTATCGGTTTTCCCGGAGTGTTTATTATTATTCTGACTAATAGGCTGTCTGCAAAATATGTAGACAATGGATCAATGGCATATCTGCTGGCTGCTCCGGTAAAACGCTGGAGGATTATGCTGACACAGGCGGTCTTCATGATTCTGTGCCTGGTCATTATGGTAGGATTTGCGACGGTGCTGATACTTGCTTTCAGTGAGGGAATGTTTCCTGGAGAAATGGAAATCAAAGCATTTCTGAGAGTAAATATAGGATTGCTGGGGCTGCTGATATTTTTAGGCGGTGTAGGGTTCTGCGCATCCTGTTTCTGTAACGAATCCAAATATTCCTCGTCAATCAGTACAGCAGTATTAGTATATTCCCTATTGGTACAGATGCTTTCCAGAGTAGGGGATAAATTTGAAAACCTGAAGTATGCAACTCCGCTGACATTATTTAATGTTGATGGATTGGGTGCAGGTGACGGTGAAGCATGGATGACATGCATCATTTTGTATGCAGCCGGGCTGGTGCTTATCGGGATTGGGATTGTTCGGTTTAGTAAGCGGGATCTGCCGCTTTAATCATAATTGTAGGAAAATAATACATGAAGTATAAGAGCATAGCGGTGTATGTGACTTTTCGGATGAAAGTGTACTGACATTCTTTATCATAATACTTCTCCGTATAATGGGAATGATATTATCAAAAAAATTGTTCTCAGGAGGAAAAGCATGTACAAAGTGAATCAGGATCATCTTATTTCGTATGAAAAATATTTAACGGAAGAGGAAAAAAGCAAAGCCACTATTGAAAAATACATGAGAGATATCCGTTGTTTTATAGGGTTTTTAAAGAACGGGTGCGTCAGCAAAGAACGGACAATTGCCTACAAAGAATATCTGTCTGAAAAATACGCTCCCGCCAGTGTGAATTCTATGCTGGTATCACTTAATTGTTTTCTGCGCTATACAGGCGGGCAGGACTATTGTGTAAAATTATTGAAAATCCAGAAACAGATCTTTGCCTCAGAAGATAAAGAACTGAGCAGGCAGGAATACCAGCGTTTGGTGAAAGCTGCCGGCAATACAAGGATGGCATTTATCATCCGTACGATCTGCGGTACAGGCATCAGGGTAAGTGAACTGGAGTATATCACAGTAGAGGCTGTCAGGGCCGGTAAAGCTATTGTCCACTGTAAAAACAAGACACGGGCCATATTCATTCCGGCAGCGCTTCAGAAAATATTATTAAAGTATATAAAAGAAACAGGTCTAAAAAATGGAACAGTATTCGTAAGCAGAAATGGAAAACCCCTCAATCGTAAAAACATTTGGAGAGACATGAAAGCCTTGTGCACAAGGGCCGGGATATCTGAACATAAGGTATTTCCGCATAATCTCCGCCACTTATTTGCCAGGACATTTTATTCGATGGAGAAGGATGTCGTGCGGCTTGCAGATCTGCTTGGGCACAGCAGCATAAACACAACGCGTATCTATACGATTAGCACGGGAAGGCAGCATATGAATTGTCTGGAACGTGTACAGATGTGCCTGAT
>BAIF02000085.1 GCA_000509105.1 Clostridiales bacterium VE202-21
AGTCGGATGAACCAGCCAAGCGGACTGTAAGCGGCAAGCCCATCCGTGCCGAGACTAAAGCTCGTCACTAAATCCTGATTTTAGGTTTGCCATATACCTTTTCCTGCGCTATACTTAATGTATTCTAAAGAAGGTGGCAGTAAGATGAAAAAAGTGTTTGAGAAATGGATGGAGATCAGCCTTGTTAAGCGAATTCTGGGAGGTCTGATCATAGGAGCGGCCCTGGGGCTTTTGATTCCGTCCGTAACAGCAATCGGAATACTGGGGGATCTTTTTGTAGGGGGATTAAAAGCGGTTGCGCCAATCCTGGTATTTTTCCTTGTCATGAGCTCGCTTTGCAATGCAGGAAAATCACATGGAGGCGTGATTAAGACGGTTATTATTCTTTATATGTTCAGCACCTTGCTTGCGGCAGTCATTGCAGTATTTGCGAGCATGGCTTTTCCGTGCACGCTGACACTGACAAAGGCGGTGACGGATACCGCGCCTCCAAGCGGAGTGGCGGAAGTACTTCAAACGCTGCTGTTAAATGTTGTTTCCAATCCGGTGAGTTCGCTGGCAGATGCAAATTACCTGGGGATATTATTCTGGGCAGTACTGCTGGGGCTTGCATTCCGGGGAGCGGCGGAGACGACGAAAAACATGCTCAGGGATATTTCAGGCGCTGTTTCTACGTTGGTGACATGGATTATCAATCTTGCTCCGTTTGGGATTCTGGGCCTTGTGTTCCGTACGATTTCTACCAGTGGGTTAAATATTTTTACGGAATATGGAAAGCTTCTTGTTCTTTTGGTAGGGTCCATGCTGGCCATTACCTTTATTACGAATCCGATTCTTGTATACTGGTGCATCAGGAAGAACCCATACCCACTGATTTTCAGATGCTTAAAGCGCAGCGCCATTACGGCATTCTTTACAAGGAGTTCTGCCGCCAATATCCCTGTGAATATGGCGGCGTGCGAAGAGATGGGGCTGGACAAGGATACTTACTCGGTCTCTATCCCCCTGGGGGCTACCATTAATATGGACGGGGCCGCTATTACGATTACTGTTATGACGATGGCGGCTGCCCACACGATGGGGGTTCCGGTGGATATCCCTACAGCCATAATTCTAAGTGTACTGGCTGCCCTGTCGGCCTGCGGAGCATCCGGGGTAGCGGGGGGATCTCTGTTACTGATACCTATGGCATGCTCCCTTTTCGGGATATCAGACGATATCTCCATGCAGGTAGTGGGTGTGGGATTTATCATAGGGGTTGTACAGGACTCGGTAGAGACTGCACTTAATTCTTCTTCGGATCTGCTGCTTTCTGCATCAGCAGAACTCAGACAGTGGAGAAAGGAAGGACGGGAAATTAATTTCTAACAAATTTGTTTGACAGCAGGTCTTAATTTCTATGCTGTGTGTATTTGGTTATGCGAAAAAATGTATGATAGACGTATGAAGAAGATGTGAGGAGGGAACGGGCTATGAAGATGAAACAGATTACATTAGGTACGACTGGGATCACTGTTTTGCAAAATGCATTTGGCGCTCTGCCGGTTCAGCGGGTGGACATGGAGAATGCGGTAAAGATTCTCAGGAGGGCTTTTGAAGGCGGTATGACATTTTTTGACACGGCACGCGCATACAGCGACAGTGAGGAAAAGCTGGGGAACGCTTTTGCCGGTATTCGCGGGGAAATTTACATAGCAAGCAAGACAATGGCGCGCACGCCGGAAGAGGTAGAGAAGCAGCTGGATCTTTCTTTAAAGCAGCTGCAGACCGATTACATAGATATTTACCAGTTCCACTGCGTGGATGTTTGTTACCGTCCCGGCGATGGCACAGGAATGTATGAGTGTATGCAAAAGGCTAAGGAGCAGGGAAAGATCCGTCATATCGGAGTGACTGCGCACAAAATGGATGTTGCAAAGGAGTGTATTGAATCCGGGCTTTATGAGACGCTGCAGTATCCGCTTAGCTATCTGTCCGCAGAAAAAGAGCTGGAACTGGTGGAGCTGTGCAGGGAAAACAATATGGGTTTTATTGCGATGAAAGGGCTGGCAGGTGGTCTGCTTACGAACTCCCGCGCTGCTTCTGCGTTTATGTCACAGTTTGATCATGTGCTTCCGATCTGGGGCGTCCAGCGGATGGAAGAGCTGGAGGAATGGCTGGGATATATGGAAGAGGCCCCTGTGCTGGATGAAGAGCTGGCGGCGTTTATTGAGAAGGAGAAAAAAGAACTGAACGGAGATTTCTGCCGCGGATGCGGCTATTGTATGCCATGTCCGGCTGGTATTGTCATCAATAATTGTGCAAGGATGTCGCTTATGGTAAGGCGTGCTCCTTCGGCAGGGTGGCTGAGTGAGGAATGGCAGGAAAAGATGAAAAAAATAGAGGGGTGTATGCAGTGCGGGCAGTGCAGGAAAAAATGCCCCTACGAGTTGGACACGCCGAATCTTTTGAGAAAGAACTACGAAGATTATAAGAAGATATTGGCGGGCGAGATAACAGTTTGATATGATTTGAATGATTATAAAATTAAAAATCAAAAAAGCGGAGGAATCTTTCTAGAACAGAGAGGGATCTTCCGCTTTTGTTATGGTACGAAAACATGTATAATAAGAAACAGCTTGACGGTGAATAGAATAGAGATATGAAGGAGCAGCGTTAAAATGGAGAGAATATTGGTCGTGGAAGACGACAGGATTTTAAATATGACCCTGAGTTATAACCTGAAAAGTGCAGGATATGAGGTGGAATCGGTTATGAATGCGGCGGATGCAAAGGCAATTGCCGTGGAACACCAATTTGCACTGGTTGTGCTGGATGTGAACCTGCCGGACGGGAACGGGTACGAGGTGTGCCGGGCCATAAAAGAAAAGCAGGATGCAGCCGTGATATTTGTAACGGCGCAGGATATGGAGAGCGATATGCTCAAGGGCTACGAATGCGGAGCAGACGATTATGTGACAAAACCCTTTTCCGTGGCAGTATTTCAGAAGAAAGTGGCTGCGATTCTGAGCCGCATAGAGAAAAAGCAGGTATCGGATGTGTTCGATGACGGGTATCTGGCAATTGATTTCACAGAGAACACCTGCACGGCAGGACAGGTGCCTGTGGCTCTTACACCAAAAGAATGGAAGCTGCTGAAAATTTTTGCCAAGAGCGGGAAGCAGGTTCTTACCAGACAGATCCTGCTGGACAGGCTGTGGGATATAGATGGCAACTTTGTGGATGACCATACACTGACAACCACATTGAGTGCGCTGAGAAAGAAGATTGAGAATAAAGAACATACCTATATTCAGACGATATACGGAATGGGTTATATGTGGAAGGGCGGTGAAGCAAGATGAATTATCACAGCCTGTCCCTTGGCAGAATTGTCCGTTATATCAGCTGTGGGGTGATATTGACAGATGTAGTGATCCTGACTGCGGTTTATGCTCTGACCGGGAGCCGCACCGCCTTGTTTGGCTCAGCAGCCGCGGCAGCCGCCACTGTCTGCTGGGGAATTGCTCTAACCGCTGTTTTTCAGAAGAAATTATCTGCGTTTACAGCAGAGATCTGTGTCACTTTAGAAGAAATGGCGGAGGACAACCTGCAGGAAAAACCTTATATGGAGGAGGAGACACTTTTAGCCAGGATTGTACACAGGCTCAGGCAGCTCTACAAGGTCATGCAAAAGCAGAAGGAGCAGAATGTCAGGGCCAGGGAGGAGCTTCAGTCCCTAGTATCGGATATTTCACACCAGACGAGGACTCCTGTTACAAACCTGAAGATGATCCAGGAGACCCTGCATGACGGCAGCCTTACGGAAAGCGAGAGAAACGAATTTCTCGAAGCTTTAGCTTCTCAGATTGACAAGCTGGATTTTCTTGTGCAGGCCATGGTAAAGACGTCGCGGCTGGAAACCGGAGTTATTATGCTTACGAAGAAAACACAGAATCTGTACGATACGCTGGCAGAGGCTGTGGGAGGCATATTTACAAAGGCGGCACAGAAGCAGATGGATGTGCGGGTGGACTGCCCGGAGACATTTCTGGTGTCCCACGACCGGAAATGGACGACGGAAGCCATCTTTAATATTCTTGACAATGCGGTGAAGTATACGCCTCCGGGGGGGATGATCAGTGTATCGGTGGAACGCTGGGAGGCCTATGTGAAGATTGACATTGCAGACACCGGAAAGGGGATCCCGGAAGAACAGTATGCCCTGATTTTCCAGCGCTTTTACAGGGAGGAAGAGGTGCATGACGAGGAGGGCGTAGGGATCGGACTGTATCTGACGCGGGAGATCATTTCCCTTCAGGGAGGCTATGTGAAGGTTAGCTCACGGCAGGGGAACGGTTCAGTTTTTTCTGTATTTTTACCAAATGAATGAAGAATAAAAAGCATAGAATAATAAAAATTATTGATAGTTGAAAAGGTGTAATTCGATTAATATACAATTTGACTCAACAAGAGGTGGAAGTAACATATTTTATAACAGCAGCAAGTATTGCAATTTAATAAAAATTGTAGCATCAAGTCGTTTGAGCCTCAAAAGTTCAAGCGGCTTTGTTTGATATGAAAAGTCCCGAAACCGGGACTTTTTCTGTAAAATTAATCAAAATTATACATAGAGCCAGGAGGATTCCCGGACAATTGCCAATTATAATAGGCTTTAGTAAGTCAGAGGAGGAAAACAAAATGAACATATTACAGGTGACTGGATTAAAAAAATATTATGGGGAGGAGCCAAATATTACAAAGGCGCTGGATGGAGTGGATCTTTGTGTGGAAGAGGGTGAATTCGCGGCAATTGTCGGAACAAGCGGAAGCGGGAAATCTACGCTTTTGAATATGATGGGCGGCCTGGATGTACCGACATCCGGCAGCGTGGTGGTGAGAGGAAAAGAGCTGTCTAAAATGAACGATGAACAGCTTACGGTCTTCCGAAGAAGAAATATCGGATTTATTTTCCAGAACTATAATCTCATTCCGATTCTAAACGCTTATGAAAATATTATTATGCCGGTGGAATTGGACGGGAACCGGGTGAATGCACGCTACGTGGAGGAAGTGGCAGGACTTTTGAGCCTAAAAGACAGACTCGAATACATGCCCGGCAGTCTCTCGGGCGGGCAGCAGCAGAGAGTGGCGATTGCGCGCGCCCTGGTATCAAAACCGGCCATTGTACTGGCCGATGAGCCGACCGGGAACCTGGACAGCAGAACAAGCGCCGATGTAATCGGGCTGTTAAAACGAACCTGTTATGAGCTGAACCAGACAATTGTCATGATCACCCACAATGACCAGCTGGCCCAGATGGCAGACCGGATTATAAGGATCGAAGACGGCAGAATCACAGCATAGGAGGGCATGAGAGATGGTATTACCTTTTGAAAATGACAATTTGAAGATCATGAAGACGCTGTCAAAAAGAAGTTTCTTGGCAAGCCGTTTCCGCAATCTGGTGGCAGTGCTGGCGATTGCACTAACGGCCGTTTTGTTTACTTCCGTTACCACGATTGCATTGGGAACGATGGAGTCCATGCAGATGACCCAGCAGATTATGAAAATGAGCAAGGCGGATGCGGATATCCGGAATCTGACAGAGGAACAGTATGAAAAACTGAAAGAAAGCGGGATTGCCAGTGAATTAGGACTTCGTATGCCGATAGGCTTTCTTACAAATACAGTGAGACATGAGATAGAGCTGGATCTGGAAAATTCCGTACAACGGGAATTGACCTTCTGCCAGCCGACTCACGGGGAAGAACCTGTGAAAGCCAATGAAATTGTGGCATCCGATAGAGCTTTGGAGGAACTGGGGGTAAAACCGGAAGTGGGAGCAGAGGTGGTCATTGAATTCACCGTACACAGAAGGGATTATCAGCTTCCTATGGTTGTATCGGGATGGTATGAAAGTTCCCATGACGAACTGAGTATCATGACTGTGTCAGAGGCATTCAAGCAGGAGCATCCGGAGATTTTTGCTTATACTTACCGGGAAGATGCGGAACTGGCAGGGACATATTGGGCCGATTTTATGATGGCGGATAGAACGAATATGGAAGAACAGCTGGATGAGTTCGTAGAATCCATAGGCGGATCCAGGGAAATCGGCGCCCCAAACAGTATCCCGGCGGTGATCAACCAGGAAACGAATCCGGGGATGGACACCAAAATGAGTGCTGCTTTCGCAGTACTGGTGGTTTTGTTTATCTTTTGCGGGTATCTGCTGATCTATAATGTTTTTGATATTGCTGTCATGCAGGAAGTAAGGCGGTATGGCCTGTACCGGACCATCGGTATGTCAAAAAAACAGGTAAAACAGCTGATCAACAGGCAGGCGGCATGGGTGTCCTGCATGGGAATCCCGCTGGGCCTGCTGATCGGATTCTTTGTGGGAAAAGTAACACTTCCCCAAATTATGGATATCCTTTCAACGGAGTATAAGAACATTGTGATTTCGGTTTCCCCGAATCCGGTAATCTTTATCGCAGCGGCGTTCCTGGCCGTGCTGACTGTATTCATCAGCACGAGAAAGCCTGCAAGAATGGCATCCAATATCTCTCCCATGGAAGCATTCCGGTATGTGGAGACAAAAGGGAAAAAACGGAAAAATGCCAGGGTGAAAAGACATTCCAGAGGAATCAATCTCGGACAGATGGCATTTGCGAATCTTGGAAGAAATAAAAGACGTTCCGCATTCATCGTTGTCTCGTTGATGCTCAGTGTAGTGATGTTGAATACGGTGGGTACGGCAGCAGGAAGTGTGGACGTAGAGCGTCAGGTGAATGAGATGATACGTACAGACTTTGAGATTGCCCATGTAGATACAAGCAGCAATTTAAAAGGATTTATCCGTCGTGATCAGGCAGTTCCCGCTGAGGCTGTCCAGGCAGTAAAGGAAATGCCAGGCGTGACGGGGGCAAGCGTTGTATATAAAAATACTTTGGAAGACCTGCAGGTAACTTATGATTACGGCATGAAAATCTCGGATATTGAAGTATTCGATGAGCAGGGAACAGAGCAGAGGGCCGGCCTGGATCCGGATGGCCGCTTTGTCTCGGTGGGCGCAGATGATTATCCGATCTGCAATGTATATGGAATGGAAAAGGCCGGGCTTGCACATCTGCAGATTGCGGAGGGGGAAAAAGATTTTGATAAGCTTTATGAAAAGCTGATGGAGGGCGGAAGTGTCATTCTGGGAATGCAGGCTGACAGAAAAACAAAGGTGTTGGAAGAATACTATAATTATATGAACGTAGGGGATACCATAACTGCCCGTATAAACGGGGAAGAAATAAAGAGCTATACTGTGATCGCAAAGGCAGCCCTTACAAGTGATGATGAAGGGTTTGGATACAGTGTAAGCAGTTCGATTGATGTGGGAATTGATGCGCCTTGTCTGTATCTCCCGCAGGAAGAAGTGAAAGAGCTTTATCGGGAACCGGCTGTTATGAAGTATACTTTCGATGTAGAAGAGGGGAGTAAAGACGAGATGAGACAGTTCCTGGAATCCTATATACAGGAGAATCCGTCCCTCACCTACCTGTCGGCTGATAAGGCCAGGGCAAGTGCAGAATCTTCAAAAACCATGATCTATATGGTCGGCGGAATCATTGCATTCATCTTTGGGATCACAGGAATTCTGAATCTGATTAACATGATGAGCACCAGTATTCTGGCAAGGCGGAGAGAATTTGCTACAATGCAGAGTATCGGAATGACGAAAAAACAGCTGAGAAAACTGCTCATGCTGGAAGGCTGCCTTTATGCGGCAGGAGCAGCGGTTCTGGGAATCGTGTTCTCAGTAGCGGTTGATCAGACTCTTTTAAAAATGATTCTGTCCAATCCTTCCATGTGGTCCTTCTCATATCGCATTACGATCCTTCCGGCAATAATTCTGAGCATGATACTGGTTGTGATATCTGTGCTTATACCGCGGGGGGCAATGCGGATTTTCTATAAAGGAAGTGTAGTGGAACAACTGAGGATAGCGGAGTAAGGGAAGCCGAGGCACTTAATTTAAGCAGGGTTCATACAGGAAGACTCAACACTTCCTGTATGAATTCTGTTTCTGTTTTGGACAGCGTCTATTCGTTTCGCCCTTCTCAGCAAAGTATTATGCACTTCATTCACTCATACTTTTCGATTGCCTTGTGGATTATCGTGTAGTATAATTTTAGAAAACGGATGAATCGAGGTCTGACATGGAAAACGAATTTCAAATACAAGTTAAGAAGCTGCAGAAGTTAGAAACTACATATGTGATTTTTGGACAAGGCACGAAGATGCCTTTTCTGATCTGTGATGAAGAGTCTTTTAATGATCAGATCTGGGTGTTTACCACTGAGGATGGAGCAAAGGATTTTGCGCAGAAGCGCAAGGATGAGAATAAGGACTTCATGATGGTTGTCAAACTGGAGAACAAGCAGCTCCTGGGATTCTACAGCAGCCTGTACCTTCTGGGCGTTAATGAGATCGTATTCGCGGAGGAGGCGCAGATATCCAAGATCCCTCTGGAACAGCTCGTGGTACAGAAGGATTATTCCAAGCTTCCCAAGAATCAACAGCCGCTATTGAATCCGCAGATGCAGCTGACCGGGCTCTATTTTATGCAGGAAGTCCAGAGAGGCATCCCGAATAATGAGAAGCCGAAACTGCGTGAATTGGAAGAAGAGATGGCGGTAAATCTGGTGAGATCCAGATTTTTGATTGCGGTAGAGGTAGAGGGCGAAAAGAGGCTGCCGGATGGCTCCAATATTAAGATTCCCTGTGTGAAGAATCAGGAGGGTAAGATGTTCCAGCCGATTTTCACAGATTATAATGAGTTTGTGAAATTCAATACACAGGGAAAATTCCAGGCCAATATGATCGAATTTGCCAATATAGAGAAGGTGCTCGGTAAGAATGTAGAAGGCATCGTGATGAATCCGCAAAGTATGAATATCGTTATATTAAAAAGCAAGATTCCGGGGTTGCTGCAGCAGTTTGCGAGAGGATAATTCAATACAGGGATGTACAGCAAAAGTACCCCCATGCTGTACATCCCTGTTGTTTTATGATGTGGTAATTCCGGCTTTGGCAATCATGGCAACTACTGCAGGCCGCAGCGAGGCAAGCGTTCCCTGGAGGATTTGATCGGGATATTTAGAGGGAATATAATAAGTTAAGGCTGTGTGTTTCTATATGATGCATAAGAGGTTTTGAAATATGTAAAGCCGCAGGAAACATCAGGGCTGGAAGGGAGAACAATGAAGATTCTTTTGGTGGAAGATGATAATGAAATCAGCGCTATGCTGGAAAATTTTCTGAGCACAGAAAATTATGACGTGACTGCCGTAGCCGATGGAGAGGAAGCTGTGAATAGATTTGAAAAGGGGGCTTTTGATCTCATACTTCTGGACCTGATGATCCCCAGAATCAGTGGTATGGAAGTGATGAGAAGGATACGGGCCAGCAGTACGGTGCCCATCATCATCATATCTGCGAAAGACACGGATTCGGACAAGACACTTGCTGGGGCTTGGAGCGGATGACTACATAACAAAGCCTTTTTCCGTAGCCGAGGTGCTGGCGCGTATTAAAGCGAACATTCGCAGAAGCACCCAGTATGCAGTATCGGCCGGGAAAGACAGGACCGGAGAAGAGGAAAAAGCAGGTGAAGTTCTGGTATGCGGCGGTCTGACGCTGGATACCGGAACCTACACGGTTACAAAAAGTGGGCAGAAGGTGGAACTCACGGCCAAGGAATTTGAAATACTCAAGCTGCTGATGAAGAACCCGAAAAGAGCTTATACGAAAGAACAGCTTTATTCCCAGGTCTGGCAGGATACATACTATGGGGATGAGAACGCGGTCAATGTTCATATCAGCCGTCTGCGCAATAAAATCGAGGACAATCCCCGGGAGCCCGGGTATATTCTGACTGTGTGGGGGATTGGGTATAAACTGGGGGAAAACAGATGAATTATACACAGAAGAAACTGAAAGAGCTGAACCAGGATCTGACTCGTATAATGGCAGACGGCAGCGACGAGAAGGTTATGATATTTACGGATGATAAGGTGCTGGCAGAACTTGCGGATCTGATTAACCGTCTTCTGGAAGACCGGAGAACGCTGAAGGCCGATTACCGGTGTCAGGAGAATGCTTCCAGGAAGATGCTGTCCAATATTTCCCATGATATCAAGACTCCGCTGACAGTGATTTTGGGATATCTGGAGATCATGCGCATGGACAGTCCAGATGAGGAGATGCTGAAGAAAGTGGAGGATAAGGCCGGCCAGGTATTGGAAATGATGAACCAGTTTTTTACGCTGGCTAAGCTGGAGGCCGGGGATACAGAACTGGAGGCAGTCCAGATTCCGGTCAATGAGGTCTGCAGGGAGAGTATTCTTGATTTTTATGAGATTCTCAGCCAAAAGGGATTCGAAGTGGATATCAATGTGCCGGAGAAAGCGGTCTATGTTCTGGGAGATAGAGAGGCGCTGCATAGAATCCTATGTAATCTTGTTTCCAATGCCGTCCGGTACGGCGGAGACGGAAATTATATCGGCCTCTCCATACGATATGAGCAGGAGTGGGTATATATCGATGTGAGAGATCGGGGAAAAGGCATTGATAAAGTATTTGCCGACAGTGTGTTCGACCGTCTGTTTACAATGGAAGATTCACGCAGCCGCAGAATCCAGGGCAACGGGCTGGGGTTGACGATTGCAAGGAACCTGGCTAAACAGATGGGCGGAGATATCATATTACAGAGCGAGCCTTTTGCTGAAACTACATTTACTGTAAAGCTGAAACGATTTTAAAACCAGGCCAGAAAGAAATTCGTAAGAATTGAGAAAGGGATTTGAAAATATAAGCTGCTACAATGGATTTATGAAAGGAGGCATACTTATGCCATATATAATTCAGACCAATAATCTTACAAAATCCATTGGAGGCAGACAGCTGGTTACTGATATCAACCTTCACGTAAAGAAAGGGGAGATATATGGGTTTCTCGGACCCAACGGCGCCGGAAAAACGACGGTCATGAAAATGATAACAAATCTTTGGAAGCCAACCAAAGGAACTGTGGAAGTCCTGGGAGAGCAGCTCCGAAATAATTCTTATGGAGTTTTAAAGCGTATGGGAAGTATCATCGAATTTCCGGTTTTCTATGAAAGCCTGAGCGGGGAGGATAACCTGAAGCTGCATTGTGAATACATGGGCTTTTATCAAAAGGGGAGTGTGGAAAACTCTCTGAAAATGCTGGATCTTACGGATGCAGCTAAAAAACCGGTAAAAGAATATTCACTGGGAATGAAGCAGCGTCTTGGGATCGCCCGTGCCATCTTAGCCGGACCGGAACTGCTTGTACTGGATGAGCCGACAAACGGGTTGGATCCTGCCGGCATGAAGCAGATAAGAGAGTTGCTGCGGATGCTGAAAGAGGAGTACAATACCACTATATTAATTTCCAGCCATTTGCTCCCTGAAATCGAACATATAGCAGACACGGTGGGGGTGATCAGCCGTGGAAGAATGCAGCGGGAAGTTTCGATGAAAGACATAGCAGAGAAGAATCTTGCCTATATCGAAATATCCGTAAAGAATGTAAAAAGGGCCGCTTATATTCTAGCAGACAGTATAAAACTGCAAAACTTTAAGGTATTGGATGAGCAAAAAATCCGAGTTTATGAGCCGACAGCCTCGACCGGGGAACTGTCAAAGGCGCTGGCTCTGGGCGGAGTTGAAGTAGAAGCTATCGGCAGGCAGTCGGAATCTCTGGAAGATTATTTCCTGAAAGTGACTGAGGGGGGAAGATAATATGGATTTGTTAAAATTAGTCAAACTGGAGTATCGGAAAAATAATATCAGTAAATACGTAAGAAACGCGGTGATACTTGCTTTTTTACTGACAGTGTTTATTTTAGCTCTTGCGTTCCTAGGAATTGCCAACGACCCGGATACAGGAAAGCTGGATGCGGCGCCGGGAAATAATGTATTGTCTGCGCCCGTTGAACTGTTTACAAGCATGGCATTTCTGATATTTACAAGTGTAATGCTGTCCTCTTTTATTGTCAGCGCATATAAGAATAAGACGATGAACCTGATGTTCACTTATCCGATTAAAAGGCAGAAAATACTGGCTTCACAGATGCTTGCCGTGTGGATTTTTAATTTTGCAGCGCTGACACTAACCAAGCTTGTGATCTACCTGTGCGCAGCCGTGGGGGCGCATTTCAGGGAAACATCGTTTTTACTGGACTATAATATAGGAAGTGTGACATTTTATGTTCAGCTGCTGGTCAAATCTGCAGTCATTGTAAGCATGAGCTTTATTGCGCTGTTTATCGGCCTGGCAATGAAATCATCCAAAGCGGCTATTGTAACTTCATTTTTACTCATATTCCTTACACAGGCTAATGTGGGTGATTATACGATGGCGGACAGTACAGTGCTTCCTGCGGTTCTGATCGTTGTGTCGCTGGGATTTGCATTCTTATCGGTCTGCAGTGCGGAGAAAAAAGACTTGATATGAAATAAGAAAACGCAGCAGGAGGGATTTGAACCCCCGGAGCGTTGCCGCTCTTCTGCTTTCGAGCAGATGCCATCAGCCAACTCGACCACTGCTGCGTATGGGGTGTGTCATTTACCTGGCACACCTCTGATATTGTAACAAATTTCGTCAGGAAACTCCAGTATTTTTTTAAGAAAATACTGCTTTTTTTGAAACCGTGAGCAGCCCCATTTAAAGAACCAGAAGCAGAGGATGATCTGGACTACGGTGGAAAAGGGGGTTGCCAGTGCTATATGAAACAGCGACACTTCTGCCGATTGGCTTGCCAGCCAGGACACGGGTATCCGCACCCCGAATGCTCCGACTAGGCCCTGGATCATAACAAAGGTGGTACAGCCGCACCCATTAAAATACCCGATGAAACAGAACAGAAAGGAAACCAGCAGGGTGTCAATCGCGTACCCTTTCAGGTATTGTGCTGAGGCCAGGATAACAGCAGTGTCCTTTGCAAAAATGCGTGACAGGGCGGCTCCGTGAAAGAAGGCAAAATAGCTCATGATCAGTCCAAGGCAGAAAGAGGTAGCCATCCCATAATACATCCCCTTCCTTGCCCGTTGCGGCTGACCAGCACCGATGTTCTGCGCAACATATGCGGACATGGACTGGGTATAGGACGAGGGAACCAGCAGGATGAAACCGCAGAGTTTCTCCGCAACGCCTACACCCGCCGATGAGATAACTCCTAATTGGTTGACGATGGCCGTAATTGCCAGAAACGAGATGCTGACAAGCAGATCCTGCAGTGCACAGGGAGCGCCCATTTTACAGATCCTGAGTATAACTTTTTTTTGAAACCGGATCTGTTTGCTCGAAAACGGGAAAATCAGCCCCCGTTTTCGGATAATAAGCATAGACAGCAGCACACTGATTGCCTGTGCCGCTACCGTGGCAGCTGCGGCTCCGGCCGCACCCATGTTCATTCCGGCTACAAAGAGCAGGTCCAGAGCAATATTGGCACCGCAGGCGATTGCGACAGCCATGAGCGGTGTGCGGGAATCCCCCATTCCCCGGAAGATACTGCCCAGAGTATTATAGGCGGCGATAAACAAAATCCCTCCGGAGCAGACTCGGACATACTGTACGGTAAAGTTAAAGGCCTCCGGCGGAGCCTGGAGAAGGCGGACCAGAGCTGGCGCAGCCAGAAGCATAACAGCAGTAAGAATCAGTGAAAATGCCGCAAAAAGGCAGATTCCGGCTCCCACAGTATTGCCGATTTCATTTTCCTTATGCTGCCCAAATTGCTGTCCGATAATAATCGTAACTCCCATAGAAAGGCCGGTAATAACCACGGTCAGTGTATAAAGTATCTGGCTGCCCGTAGCCACAGCCGATACTGCCGCGGGCGTAGCGAACTGCCCGACAACAAGCAGGTCAACGGCCCCATATAATGTCTGTAGTATCAAAGCCGCCATAATTGGCAGAGTAAATTTCATCAGGGGAACCAATATCTTCCCCTGTGTCAATTTTGAAGTATTATTCATCTCATTCATCCCCTTTATATTTTTCTAATGTAATGTTTTATTTAACTGGTAAAATCAAAGGATTACCCTGATAAATAAAAAAAGGATAAGAGAGCAGACATTTCAGTCCGCCATCTTATCCGGCAAATAATCTATGTTGAGTATCCGCCCTCCGATGAGCAAGTATATTTTAGAACAAAAGAGCGGAAAATGTCAACTGATTTTTCATGTATATTCCTTATATATTTTGTTAATTGTAGAATTAAAGCGGTGTAACAGTTCAAACAGGCCTGAACTGTTACGTATTCAGCTCATTTAAATTCGTCTGCAGCGAAGGGCTGTATACCTGCAACCACCATGTTTTCGTACGGTCTGTGCAGTAAATGCGCAGACCTGTTTGAACGTTACAAAGCGGTTCTTAAGTGGAAATAAATAACAGGCAAGTATATTGACAAGAGGGTATATAAATGATATGCTCTAAAAGTAAACTTTGAGGGAATGAAGTTCTCCCGTGGATGATTCCAAAAACGCTTTTTAGCTGATGACTTCTGTGTAAAAACAGGGGTGTCAGCTTTTTTTGTTGGAAATTCTTACTTCTTATTTGTTATAGGAGCGGAGATATTCTGGCAGCCAGGCTGTAATTATCCCGTATTGTGGGATGGGTGTTGGAGAAGAAAATTGGAGTAAAGGATGGAGAAAATATGTACGACAGAATAAAAAGAACATTTATGACTTATAAAGAATTGGTGATTTTGGGCCTGTTGGGAATTCCGATCGGGCTGGTAGTGGGAAGTATCGATGCGGTATTTGGGAGGATTCTGCTGGGGATCACTGATTTTAGGGATGCACATCCGATGCAGTTGATTCCTTTTCTGGCCCTGTCCGGTGTATTTATTGCATTCTGCTATCTCAAATTCGGGGGGAAAAGCAGTAAGGGAATGAATCTGATTTTTGAAGTCGGCCACGGGGAGGAGGAAGTGATTCCGATAAGGCTGATACCGTTTATCATTTCCGGCACCTGGATTACCCATTTGTTTGGCGGCAGTGCAGGGAGAGAAGGGGTGGCAGTACAGATTGGGGCAACTTTTTCCCATTGGGCAGGCAAGAAAATTCCACTGAAAAACAGTTCCCATATTTTTTTGGTAACAGGGATGGCCGCCGGGTTTGCCGGACTGTTTCAGACACCGCTTGCGGCAGTATTTTTTGCAATGGAGGTTCTGGTAGCCGGTGCATTGGAGTATCAGGCGCTGCTCCCTGCTGTTACAGCTGCATTTACAGCCAGCATGACCTCCCATTTCCTTGGGCTGGAAAAGTTCTCCTTTGCTCTGACAGCGGAAATGAATCTGAATCTGCCGGATATGGGAAAGCTGATCCTGGCAGGGATTCTGTTTGGAATAGTGGGAGGGGCTTTTGCCTGGGCGCTGAAATATATAAAAGCGAAACTCGCCAGGATTTGGAGCCAGCCGGTTATCCGTATCTTCTATATGGGACTTATAATAAGCATGCTGCTGCTTTTACTCTACCAGGGGAGATATGCAGGGCTGGGGACGAATCTGATCCATATAAGTTTTTATGGCGGTGAAATTTATAGCTTTGATTGGATTCTGAAATTTATGCTAACAATTATGACACTGACGGCCGGTTTTCAAGGCGGTGAGGTCACTCCACTGTTCGCCATCGGCGCAAGTCTGGGAGCGGTAGCCGGACCTGTGATGGGAATCCCCCCGGAACTTGCGGCGGCGCTAGGATATGCCAGCGTCTTCGGAAGTGCCAGCAATACATTTCTGGCGCCGGTGCTGATCGGGGCGGAGGTGTTTGGTTTTGCATACTTTCCACATTTTTTTATAGTTTGCGCTTTTGCATATCTGTTTAACCTAAACAAGTCTATATATTCTCTACAGAAGATATGGGGAGGAACGCATACTATTTAAAGGGGGCGCGCTGTTGATGGACAGTCAGGGAGCCGCATTCGGATATACATGCTGTCTGATAATGCACCCGTGGGTCAACGAATTCTAGGAAGAAATCAGGCGGGAAACAGGGGCACGGGATGACACAGCATGGGAAAATTGATATTTTCCCACGCTGTGTCATCCCGTGCCCCTGTTTCCCGCCTGATTTCTTCCTAGAATTCGTAGGATCCACTCTAGCATTATCAGACAGCATGTATATCCGAATGCGGCTCCCTGACTGTCCATCAACAGCGCTAGACTCATCAAGACAGAAGTGCGGCTTTCCCGGAGGGAATATTAGACGGGAGCAGTGGATCACGTTGGGCTGCATGCGTGGTATTGGAAGGAAAAATAAATCCGGACGGTCAGTTGTGAACATGTGGGGAGGCTCATAAAAATTTGGTCGTAATGAATGACGGCACATAAAGTATACAATATAACCAACAGACAAAAGCATCTGCGTAAAAATAAATACTGGAGTCGATATACTCCCTTTTATCCAATTTAATCCGCTGCTCCCGCCGATCACTCCCCCAAGTGACGGGGAATCTTCCACAAGGATGCACACAGCCTGCCGAAAGAGGGGGTTCTGCCCGGGGGCGGGAAACAGGAAGGGGCCTTTCAGCAAGCATAGAATGCGCGCTAGAACGGCTTAGCGGAAACCCTGTCGGATTTTGAGGCTGAACTCGGCTCACAAAGCCGAGTTCAAGACGGCCTGAGCTGCACAATCATCAAGATTGTGCAGTGAATGCCGTCGGTGTCTCAAAATCCGGCAGGGTTTCCGCTTAGCCGTTCTCAGCAAATGGACAGCTTGCAGAAAGGCCCCTTCCTGTTTCCCGCCCCCGGGCAGAACCCCCTCTTTCGGCAGGCGTCCCCCCTGCAATACCTCCACCGCCCACTATTATAATCTTGACAATAGTGTGCGACATACAGTATAATTTGTTTAAAGGAGGATTTACTATGCCGGAAGAGAAGGATTTGATGGCAAACCTGACGTCAGAGCTGCGCAGGGGTACGCTGATTCTTAGTGTGCTGAGCCAGCTGGGGGAAGCCAAGTATGGATATGCTCTTGTCCAGAGCCTTGAGGAGAAGGGGGTAGAGATTGACCCGAACACGCTGTATCCTCTGCTCCGGCGTCTGGAGAAGCAGGGACTTTTGAGCAGCGAATGGGATGTGGGGGAGTCTAAACCGAGAAAATATTACAGGAGGACTCCCATGGGAGATGATATTTACAGGGAACTGAAGGCACAGTGGGAGCAGCTTTCGTTTAATATGGAGCGGATTTTAAGGGAGGGAGCGTTATGACAGACAGGGAGAGAGAACTGATTAACCGATATGTTTACGAAGTTACAAGGCGCGTTCCAAAGGAGCAGCGGGACGAGATTGAGCTGGAGATGAGGGAACTGATCGGGGATATGCTGGAAGAGCTGACGCTCGATCAGGTATTTGCAAAACTTGGAGATCCGGCTGTGTTTGCCCGTAAGTACAGGGAAGATAAGAATTATGTCATCAGTCCTGAGTATTATGACAATTATATCTGGGTGATGAAGATCGTGCTGATCTGTGTATGGGCAGGGATGTTTATTTCCATGGTGGTTCAGTGTGTGATTGACTATAGAAATGTATTCTACGAGATAGCGCGTTTTATAAGCGGGCTAATGACGGGGTCTGTTGGTGCATTTGGAGCGGTGACGTTGGTCTTTGCATTTATGGAACGGCAGAAGATAAAGGTAGAACTAAAAAAGGATAAGGTCTGGACCTCCGACATACTGAACCCGATACCGGATAAGAAGGCCAGGATCAGCCGGGGGGATTGTGTTGCATCCCTGGTATTTATCATGATTTTTGCCTTTATTCTCATATTTGTACCGCAGTTTATTGGAGCATGCTTTAAAGATGGAAACGAAGTTACATGCATTTCCATCTTTAATATGGACAGATGGGGGATGATACTGCCCATATTTCTGGTTGCCCTGATGGCCGCATTTGTAGATGAAATTATCCGGCTTGTAGCCGGGTGCTACTGCCGGACTGTGATGCTGAGCAGTATCATAGCGAATGGAATTCAGATAATATTGGCGGTACTCGTATTAAAAGTACTTCCCATCTGGAATCCCAATTTTGTATTTGAATTAGAGTTAAACTAAAGCGAATCATTTCACTGGAAGAATGAATTGATTAACAGGTGGAATGCAGGACTGGTATCTGATATCATCCTGGGGATTATCGTAATTGCATCCGCCATAGAGGTTGGACTGACCGTGTACAGGACTGGGCGGTATGGGAGAGAGTTGGGCGGACGCTGAGATATATAAGCGGGTATTGTTTCACAGAAGAGACGCTGAGAAAGAAGGAGATCACCGCTTATGCAGATTCAGGAAGAGCACCTCAAAAGCAGGAACACAGCCAGGGATATGTATGCCTTGGCTGTGATGTTTTGTATCTATAATTACAGATCAAAAGAGTCCAGCTCTTGGATTTGTCTCTTTTTTGCTGCATTTTGATATGTTTCTTCTCCAAAAGGGGGGGATTTTTCCATAATACGATTCTCTTCTTTTTGACCTGAGATACTAAAAGGCATCTTGAGTTTCGAAATGTTTCAATATCATAAAAAACTAAATCTATATTCTCTTCATCAAATTCACTGCATAAATCACCTCGGAGTAAGCGGTCGGGAATGCTTGATGTAATTGCCATTAAATCAATCTCGCTTTTTATGGTCTGTTCTGTACGTGCATAGCTGCCAAACAGTATAATATATTCCAAATCAGGTATTCGGCTGATTAGGTACTGTATCTTTTTTATAATGAAAGTTTTTGTAGTACCTTCCAAAAAAGATATTGATTCATCTATTTTCATTTTGACCTCCACCGAAGCAGCGCATCAAAGCTGGAGATTGCGTCTACGCTTGGCCTGGGTATGCCAACGGTTCTGCAGAACAGGAAGGAATTGCTGGAGCGCGGGATTATCATAAATGACGAACGTAAGATAATATCTGGGTTTTGCAGAACCGCTTCACCATTCAGGATAAAGCACGGGAAAGACCGGTATCCGGTGCTGGTTATAGAGCTTGACGTGAGGGAACATGTGGAAGATCCAATTGTCAGTAAAGCGGATGAAAAAAGCAGAGGATCTGCGAGTTGCATCAGATGCAGTTGATACGGGGGAAGAATACTTATGCCAGAAGATACCAGCATACAAAGGGTATAACTGCATAAAGAAGCAGATAGAAACGAGCATCGACTTATACCTCTTCCTGTGTTATGATAATGTTTGATTATTATAGAACAGAAAGAGGTATTTTTGATGAGCAATACATCAGCGAATAACCCCCATAAACATATCTGCCTAGGCATCCTTGCTCATGTCGATGCAGGAAAAACAACGCTGTCGGAAAGCATGCTCTATACGGCAGGCAGTATCCGAAAGCTGGGGCGGGTGGATCATCAGGACGCTTTTTTAGACACATTTGACCTGGAGCGTTCGAGAGGGATTACCATCTTCTCAAAACAGGCGGAATTTGTGTGGAAAGATATGGAGATCACGCTTTTGGATACACCGGGCCATGTGGATTTCTCGGCGGAAATGGAGCGTGCTCTGCAAGTGATGGATTATGCCGTGCTTGTGATCAGCGGGGCGGACGGCGTACAGGGGCATACAGTTACCCTCTGGCGTCTTCTGAAACAGTATCAAATTCCGGTATTTTTATTTATAAACAAGATGGATCAGGAGGGAACGGATCAGGAGTTAATTTTAAAAGAACTAAAGAAACGCCTGAGTGACGGGTGTGTGGGCTTTTATGAATTATCTAACCTGGAAAATGCGGAGGACAGCTGTCTGGAGAATCTGGCAGTGTGTGAGGAAGGCATGCTGGAGGAATACCTGGAGACCGGGAAGATTGGGCTGGATTCAGTGGTACGCGCGGTCCGTGAAAGAAAGGTATTCCCTTGTTACTTTGGATCCGCACTCAGACTGGAAGGCGTGGAAGAATTGCTGGAGGGGCTCAGGACGTACATGGCCAGCCCGGATTATCCCCGTGAATTCGGGGCAAAGGTTTACAAGATAGCGAGGGATGAACAAGGAAACCGGCTGACCTATCTGAAGGTGACAGGAGGGACTCTGCATGTGAAGAATATACTGCCTGGCACAAAAGAGAAGATAAATCAGATCCGTATTTATTCGGGTGCAAAGTATGAGGCTGTCCAGTCGGCTGCAGCGGGCCGTGTATGTGCTGTGACAGGTCCCGTCAGTACGTATCCGGGGCAGGGAATCGGCGCGGAGAAGGAGCTGGACATGTTTATACTAGAACCGGTTCTAACCTACCAGATTCAGCTTCCTGTGGACTGCGATGTGCATCAGATGCTGCTGAATCTTAAGCAGTTGGAGGAAGAGGAGCCTCAGCTTCATATCGTGTGGGAGGAGCAGATTGGAGAGATCCATGCCCAGCTGATGGGAGAGGTGCAGACAGAGGTGCTGAAAAGTTTGATATGGGAGCGCTTTAAGGTCCGTGTAGAATTTGGCGAAGGGAATATTGTTTATAAAGAAACGATTGAAGAGCCGGTGGAGGGGGTCGGGCATTTTGAACCGCTTCGGCATTATGCGGAAGTACACCTGCTTTTGGAGCCGGGAGAACGGGGATCAGGCCTTCAGTTTACGTCTGCCTGCAGTGAGGATGTTCTGGACAGAAACTGGCAGCGGCTGATCTTAACTCATTTGGAGGAAAAAGAGCATAAGGGAGTTTTGACCGGCGCGGCTGTCACGGATATGAAGCTTACGCTTACAGCAGGGCGGGCACATCTGAAGCATACGGAAGGCGGAGATTTCAGACAGGCCACGTACCGTGCGGTGCGCCAGGGTCTCAAAAAAGCGAAAAGCATTTTGCTGGAACCGTATTATGAATTCCGCTTGGAAATGCCTTCGGACCATATTGGACGCGCGATGTCTGATATACAAAAGATGTACGGCCGCTTCGATCACCCCGGGATGGACGGGGGGACCGCGGTGCTTACCGGAATCGTTCCGGTAGCGACGATGCGGGGATATCAGCGGGAATTTATTTCCTACACGGGCGGGCAGGGCCGGATGTTCTGCAGCCTGAGGGGATATGAGCCGTGCCATGATCAGGAGGCGGTTATAGCCGCAGCTGGTTATGATTCTGAGGCCGATATGGAGAATCCGACAGGATCGGTTTTCTGTGCCCATGGTGCTGGATTTGTTGTGAAATGGGATCAGGTGGAGGAGTATATGCATATGGAAAGCACTCTGAAGACAGACGCTCCCGAACAGGATTTATTTGTATATATACCGCCGGCTTCCGGCTCTTCTTCCAGGATAGAGCTGACACAGGCGGAACTGGATGCGATCTACAGGAGGACTCCGGATCCGGTGAAAAGAAGGACACAGAGTGCGCCGGTTACCGTTAAGGCACCGGAAAAGAAGCTAACCGACGGAAAATGGGAGGAGCGGCAGAAAAATAAGAAAAGCAGAGAGACCTATCTGCTTGTTGACGGCTACAATATTATATTTGCATGGGAAGATTTAAGCGCTCTGGCTGAGGTAAATATAGAGAGTGCAAGGGACAAGCTGATGGATATTCTGTGCAATTACCAGGGATATAAGCAGTGTACGCTGATTCTGGTATTTGACGCCTACAAGGTGGAGGGAAATCCGGGGGAGGTTCTGAAATACCACAACATTTACGTCGTTTATACCAAGGAGGCGGAGACTGCGGACCAGTATATAGAAAAGACGGTACGCCGCATCGGACGGGGGTATGATGTTACGGTTGCTACATCCGATGCCCTGGAGCAGGTGATTATCCTCGGGCAGGGAGCGCAGCGGATGTCTGCTGACGGATTGAAAGAGGAAATAGAGCTTATGCAGAATGAGATCCGAAGTGAGTACCTGAACAAACCGGAAAATGCAAGAAATTATTTATTCGACCACATGTCAGAGGAATTAGTCAATGAAATGGAGAATGTGCGGTTAGGAAAAAAACGAAGAGATTATTAAGCTGTTTTTAGGCAGATATATTGGGTAATACTTATAAAAACCACATCGCTTTGGAAGGCAGAATGCCTTTTCCAATTCGGTGTGGGTTCTCTTTAGAAAGATGAACAAAATGAAATGCCAGGAGATAAAATAAAATACAAAACTTTACGGCTGCCATTAATAAAGATTGTATAAGTAAAAAATTCTTATTGACAATCTGCACAGGTCCGGGATATAATAAAGAAAATTTTTCGGGAGAGGTAAATGTATGTTACGTGTGGTAGTAATGGAGAATACAGCTAATTAAATAGTTGTGGGGAAGCAGCATTGTCGTTTTTAGGGGACAGCTGTATCCTTTTATCTGCCTTACAAAATGCGAACATACGCTTCGGATAGATATCTGTGATAGATGAGATTTGAAGAGCATGGCTGTATGGTCATGCTGTTTTTTCTGTTATAGTATATTTTACAAGCCACGGAAGTAGTATGCCTGTATATGGGCAGATACTTTTCGTGGCGTTTTTTTGTTGAAATGAGTATACCCGCAGGGTACCGTATTATGCGGTCCTCCGGGCGAATCCGATGTAAACGGGTGAATAAGGTTAAAATTTAGGACAAAATAACCGGTCGGTTATTTTTCAGGAGGTCAATATGTTAGACACAGAAAAAATACTAGAATTTGATAAAATAAAAGAACAGCTGGCAGATTTGGCATGCACGGAGGGGGCAAAAGGGCAGGCAAGGGATCTGAAACCATATCTGTCCGAAATTGATGTCAGAGCCAGGCAAAAGGAGACTACAGAAGCCAGGTATATGATTGAAAAATGCGGGATGCCGCCGATGACGGCGCTTCAGGGAATTAGGGAATGGATCGAGTTTGCGGGCAAAGGAGGATGCCTTACTGCCGAACAGCTGGAATGTATTTCCAGGACTCTTACATCTGTAAGAAGGCTGAAGTCCTATCTTGAGAGAGGAAAGCAGTATGAACTGAGCCTGGCCTATTATGAAGAAAATCTGGACTCATTGGATGAGGTCTGTGAAGAATTGAATCAAAAGATACGAAATGGAGAAGTAGACGACTATGCCTCTAAGACCTTAAAGTCGCTCAGGGAGGCAATTGACCGGACAGACGATAAAATGCACCAGAAGGCAGATGCAGCACTGCGGGCAAACAAATCCTATATGTCTGATAGTTTCAGCACAGTAAAAAATGGACATCTGTGTATACCGGTCAAGAAAGAATACCGATTTAAGATTGCCGGCGCAGTGATTGACAAATCCGCTACAGGAAGCACCTTATTTGTGGAACCAGCTGCAGTTGCCGCGCTCTACGATGAACTGCAGGAACTCAGAATTGATGAGGAAAATGAGGTGATCAGGATTCTGTACACATTGTCGGGGCTGCTGTCCGATAAGGAAGAGATTATAAAGAAAAACAACAGGACAGTTGAAAAGCTGGATTTTATTTTCGCCAAAGCAAAGCTGAGCCTGGAATACGGAGGGACGCAGCCGGAAATCAATACGGAACGCTATATCAAGCTGAAGAACGGAAGGCATCCGCTGATGGACAGAAAAATCAATGTGCCTTTGAACTTTGAAATAGGGAACGGTATTAACGGTGTGGTCATTACCGGCCCCAATACCGGAGGAAAGACAGTGGCAATCAAGACTGTAGCGCTCAATTGCATGATGGCACAGTGCGGAATGCATGTGGCATGTGATCATGCAGAAATATGCATGAATAATGCGGTATTATGTGATATCGGGGATGGACAGAATTTGTCTGAAAACCTGTCCACATTTTCCGCACATATTACAAATGTATTGGGCATACTAAAAACAGTCAGCCGCGAAAGCCTGGTTATCATGGACGAACTGGGTTCCGGCACAGATCCGGCAGAGGGGATGGGAATCGCCATCGCCATTCTGGAGGAACTGAAAAAGAGCGGGGCACTGTTTCTGGTCACCACACATTATCCGGAAGTGAAAGAGTATGCCAAACGGGAAGAGGGAATCGTGAATGCAAGAATGACCTTTGACAAAGAAAGCCTGCGTCCGTTATATCAGTTAGTCATCGGAAAAGCAGGAGAGAGCTGCGCCTTCTATATTGCAGGTAAACTGGGGATGCCGGGCAATATGCTCCGAACCGCAGCACAAGCTGCCTACGGAGAGGAGGCAGAGCTGGACTTTCAGACAGAGACGGACAACCAGGAACTAAAAAGAAATTCTCATTCAAAGATACAGAAAAAGAAAAAAGTAGTCATGCAGGAGAATGCAGTAAAATACCAGCTGGGTGACAGCGTGATGGTCATGCCGGATAAAAAAATAGGAATCGTCTGCCAGACTGCGAATGAAAAGGGGGTACTCCGTGTACAGATGCCGGATAAAAAAATATGGATCAACCATAAGAGAATACGGCTGCACGTTCCTGCAGACCAGTTATATCCGGAAGATTACGATTTTTCTATCATATTTGACAGTGTTGAAACACGGAAGACAAGACATGATATGGAAAGAAAATACGTACAAAAGACACTAAATTGTGACGAGTAGTTCAAAGGGGTCAGACCCCTCTGCACAGGGGTCTGACCCCTTTGAGCCGCGCTGAAGTTATTGACGCACAGGTACTGCATTGATATAATAAATTCATGATACATCAGTGAGGTGAAGCATGTTTAGTTACGAAGTTCTGCAATCGTTGAATGATTTGGAAATGCTTGTTTACAGCTACATCATGGAGCACAAGGAAGAGGTACAATATATGACGATCCGGGAACTGTCACAGGCTGTGCATGTTTCGACATCCACGGTGATACGGTTTTGTAAGAAAGCTGGATGTGATGGTTATTCGGAATTCCGTGTGCAGTTTAAAATGTTCCTTAAAGAAGAAAAAGAGAACAAAAGAAAGCTGACTTATGATGATAATATAGATGAAGTGATTAATTTTTTCCATACGGTTACATCTACGGAATATGAGGAACGTATTTCCAAGGCGGTTCAGGTGATTCAGGATGCAGGGCAGCTGGTTTTTATCGGGATCGGGACATCAGGTATATTGGGAAAATACGGTGCCCGGTATTTTTCAAATCTGGGAAAGTACAGCCAGTATATCGAAGATCCCTATTATCCTGTACGGGAGGACTTAAAGGACACCGTGGTGATTGCATTGTCCGAATCGGGGGAGACCCAGGAGATTGTGAAGCTGGCAGGCAGATTCAAGGAACATCACTGCAGGCTTGTGAGTATCACAAATGGCTCGGGGTGCACACTGGCTAAAATGGCGGATTGTCCCCTGGCATATTATGTGTCCGAGCGCAAGATTAAAGAAGAATATAATATCACTACACAGGTTCCGGTGCTGTATTTGATAGAAACAATAGGAAGGCGGCTTTCATAGCTGCCTTTTTATATTATATTGAGTGAGCAAGGCGCTCTGGCATCTTTAATAGGCGTTGGCAGGAAACACCTTGTTTTTTCTCTGAAACAAATTTCTTCCAGGCATATAAATTTCTAAAGAACGTGAAATACTATGAATTTGAAAGCAGTTATGTATAATAAGAACTACAGAGCAGCCGGTGCGAAATTGAGAAGAAAGGGGTAGCTGAAATGGCTATTGATTATGGGAAAACAGCCAGGGAACTGGTACAGGAACTTGGCGGTGACGGAAATATAACAAATGTAGCACACTGTGCGACAAGACTCCGTTTTATATTAAAAGATGAAACAATTGTGGATGCAGCAAAAGTATCTAAGATTCCGGGGGTCATAACCACGGTGCGGGCGGGCGGCCAGTTTCAGGTGGTCATCGGTAACCACGTAAAAGATGCATACGAAGAGGTACTGAAACTGGTATCTATCGATGAGAAACAGGCAAAAGATACGGGTAAAAAGGGCGGAGTTTTCAGCAGGATTATCGACATCATATCCAGTATCTTCGCACCGTTTTTATACACCCTTGCAGCTTGCGGTATCCTGCAGGGAATTCTGGGAATACTTGTGGCGCTAAATGCCATTGACACAACGGGGGGAACCTACCAGATACTGAATTTTATTTCATGGACGGCATTTACCTTCCTGCCGGTTCTGATTGCAGTTACCGCATCCAAAAAATTCGGGGTAAACACGTTCGTGGCGGTTGTAATAGCCTGTGCACTTGTAAGCCCGGACTACATGAATATGGTAAATGCGGGACAGGATGTTTACTTCCTGGGTATTAAGGTGCAGCTTTTAAGCTACACATCCTCTGTTATCCCGATCATTCTTTCTATTTGGATTGCCTCCTATGTACAGAAGTTTTTTGACAGATACCTGCCGATCGTAGTGAGAAATCTGTTTTCTCCGATGTTAACGATCGTGATTATGGTACCTCTGACACTGCTTGCATTCGGGCCTATCGGAAATACGATCGGCGGCGCGATTGGAGGGGCTTACAATTACCTCTATGGTTTGAGCCCGATTGTGGCGGGGGTAATCGTGGGCGGCCTGTGGGAAGTGCTGGTTATCTTTGGTGTACACTGGGGCATCACGCCGGTTACCGTCGGAAACTATGCAAACCTGGGATATGATACCTTTACCGGGCTTCAGGCCTCAGCCGTATTCTCCCAGGCAGGAGCCGCACTGGGTGTATTCTTGAAGACAAAAAACAAAGACATGAAAGGGGTATCACTTTCAGCAGCAGTTACTGGTCTTTTCGGTATCACAGAGCCTGCTATTTACGGCGTTAACCTTCGGCTTAAGAAACCAATGATCTGCGGATGCGTGGCGGGTGCAGTCGGCGGCGGTATCGCCGGGGCTTTCAATGCCGTATCATGGGGATACAACATGCCTGGTATCGCAACACTTCCAGCCTATTTCAAAGCGGGTCACATGTCACAGTTTACAGGCCTTCTTATTTCCATTGTTGTATCATTTGTTCTGGCCATTGTACTGACTTACATCGTTGGCTTCGATGAGGATGTTCCGGAAAATGATAATGCAATTGAAACAAATGATACAAAATCGTCTGTTTCCCCAAATAGGGAACAGAAAGATAAAGACGGCGCTCCCAAAACAACAGAAAGCAGAATCCAGGGCTTCGGGGTTGAGATGGGAAGTCCCGTAAAGGGAAAAACAATCCCGCTTTCACAGGTAAATGATGAAGCATTTGCTTCCGGTGCAATGGGGGACGGTCTTGGTATCATACCTTCGGAAGGAAAAATATATGCCCCTCTTGACGGAACCGCCGAAGCCGTGTTCCCGACCGGTCATGCGGTGGGGCTTGTTACAGAGGAGGGCAGAGAAATCCTGATCCACATCGGAATCGATACTGTTCAGCTGGAGGGCAAAGGTTTTTATGCCCATGTGGAGCAGGGGGACAGAGTGAAAAAGGGGGATCTTCTGATCGAATTCGATCCGGAGCTGATTCAAAAAGAGGGTTACGATCCAACTGTAATCTATATCTTAACAGACATGGAACAGGTGGCGAAGCTGGATGTTCGGACAAATCAGAATGTAGAGGCAATGGAAACGGTTATGTACGTGGAAGGAAAGGAGCATGCAAATGGATAGATTACCGGATGATTTTCTCTGGGGCGGCGCGGTAGCTGCCCACCAGGTAGAGGGCGGATGGAACGAAGGCGGTAAAGGAGTCAGCATTGTAGATGTTTTGACCGGAGGAGCGCACGGTGTGGACCGAAGAATCACAGACGATATCCAGCGTGACTGCTACTATCCCAACCATGAGGCAGTGGATTTTTATCATCGCTATAAAGAAGACATCAAACTGTTTGCCGAAATGGGATTCAAGTGCTTCCGCACATCCATAGCCTGGACCAGGATTTTCCCTTTGGGTGATGAAGAAACTCCGAATGAGGCAGGACTGCAATTCTATGACGACCTATTTAATGAATTGCTGAAATACAAAATAGAGCCAGTCGTGACATTATCACATTTTGAAATGCCTTACCATCTCGTAAAAAAATACGGGGGATGGAAAAATCGAAAACTCATTGATTTTTTTGTGAAGTATGCAGTTACTGTTATGGAGAGATATAAAGATAAGGTGAAATACTGGATGACTTTTAATGAGATCAATAACCAGAAGAATTATAAGTATCCTCTCTTCGGTTACACATGCTCCGGCGTGATATTCACAAAGGAGGAGAATCCCGAAGAATGCATGTACCAGGTTGTGCACCACGAACTGGTGGCCAGTGCACTTGCAGTTAAGAAAGGGCATGAAATCAACCCCGATTTCCAGATCGGATGTATGGTAGCCTGTGTACCGATTTACCCATATTCCTGTCACCCGGACGATATGATGTACTCTGTGGAGGCCATGCATGACCGTTATCTGTTCGGAGACGTCCATGTGCGCGGGGAATATCCCTCCTATATCTACAGAGAATGGGAGAGAAAAGGTTTTACGATTAAAATGGATCCGGAAGATGCAGCCATACTAAAGGAAGGCACGGTTGACTATGTAGGCTTTAGCTACTATATGACCAATGCGGTTAAAGCAGATGTGGTCAGAGAAGGAAACGGGCTGGACGGCTTTCCGGGAAGCGTCAGCAACCCCTTCGTAAAAAAGAGTGACTGGGGCTGGCAGATTGATCCCGTAGGCCTGCGGTATGCTCTGAATCTGCTTTACGAGAGATATCAGAAGCCATTATTCATAGTAGAAAATGGTTTTGGTGCTGTAGATGAGGTAAAACCGGATGGTACGATAGATGATGATTATAGAATATCCTATCTGAGAGAACATATCAATGAAATGAAGAAAGCCGTGCTCCTCGATGGCGTGGAATTAATCGGTTACACACCATGGGGATGTATAGACTGTGTATCCTTCACAACCGGGGAAATGAAAAAACGGTATGGATTTATCTATGTGGATAAGGATAATAAGGGGAACGGAACACTGGAAAGAAAAAAGAAAAAATCATTCCAGTGGTATAAAAGGGTTATTGAGAGTAATGGGGGGGAGCTGTAGAAAGGAGGGACGCTTAACCGGAGCCGGGACAGGCTGTCTTAGAAGAATTTTGCAGTACGGGTGCATTCCCGCACCTGCACATACAGCCCCATGCCAACCCCAGCCTTCTGGTTATTAAGCGTCTCCATACGTCAACGATCCTAAAGCCCGTTGAATCTAACACAGATATTTTGACAAAATCGGCGTAATATGATAATATATTTAAGTACGAGGTGTAAATGACAGTAAGCATTTGCACCTTTTTTTCGCGCAGAGCAGAGAATGGGGATTGAAAGGAGAACGGTTTTGCTTACGATTAATCATTATGTAAAAGCAAAAACACTGGAAGAGGCCTATGAGCTGAACCAGGCCAGAAATGCGCGCATCATGGGCGGCATGATGTGGATGCGTCTGGGAAATGCAAAGGTACAGACAATTATAGATATATCGGGCCTGGGGCTGGATCAGATTGAGGAGACAGACCATGTATTCCGTATTGGAGCCATGTGTACCCTGCGGCAGCTGGAGCTTCACGAGGGGTTAAGGGAAATGTACGGAGATGCGGTTGCTGAGTCCGTACGCCACATAGTAGGAGTACAGTTCCGGAATCAGGCAACCGTGGGTGGAAGCATTTATGGGAGATTCGGCTTTTCAGATGTGCTGACCTGCCTGCTGGCTCTGGATACATTCGTAGAGCTGTATGACGGGGGAACGATCCGCCTGTCCGAATTTGTAAATAAAAAGCGGGATAAGGATATCCTTGTCTCTATTATCATAAGGAAGAGCGACCGGAAGCTCCGTTATTCCTCCGTCCGCAGGACGAAAACAGATTTTCCCGTGCTCTCCTGTGCGGTAGTTACCGGACCGGTGCATGGGAAGGAAACCTGGTACTTTTCAGTGGGGGCCAGGCCTATGAAGGCGGCAGTGCTGGAGAAAGAGTGGGAAATCCCGGATGATATTACAGAAGAGAAACTGGCCGAGTGCGCGAAAGAGGCGGCTGCGGGCTTTGTTTACGGAACCAATATGCGCGGGAGCGCCGAATACCGGCATCATCTGGCAGAAGTGCTGATCCTGAGGGCCATGCGTTCCATTCTGGCAGACCGAACACAGGAGGCAGATAGATGGAAGTAAAATTCATATTAAACGGAAAACAGGCCTGTGTGGAAGCAGCAGGCGATACCATTCTTCTGGATGTGCTGAGAGAACTTGGATGCCACAGTGTCAAATGTGGCTGCGAGACAACAAACTGCGGTCTCTGTACGGTGTGGATCGACGGAAAATCCCGCCTGTCGTGCTCCATTCTGGCGGCAAGCATTGAAGGGCAGGAAGTGACAACACTGGAAGGGGTAAAAGAAGAAGCCGAGGAGTTTGGAACATTTTTGGCAAATGAAGGCGCCGAACAGTGCGGATTCTGTTCTCCTGGGTTTATCATGAACGTGCTTGCTATGGTACGTGAACTGGAAGATCCGGGTACGGATGAAATCAAAGAATACCTGTCAGGAAATCTGTGCCGATGCACCGGTTATATGGGACAGCTGCGTGCGATAAAGAAGTATTTACAGTGGAAAAAAGAGGAGGTGCGCTCATGAGAGTTGTAAACCAGTCCGTACCAAAAGTTGATTCGCAGGCACTCGTGACCGGAAAAGGCGTCTACACAGACGATCTGGCGCCTGTGGACTGCTTAATTGTAAAGGTGCTGAGAAGCCCTCATGCACATGCACTGATCAAGGACATCAATCTGACTAGAGCAGCTGCAGTACCGGGGATTGAGTGTATACTAACTTACAAAGACTGCCCGGATAAGCGTTTTACAATGGCGGGGCAGACTTATCCGGAGCCAAGTCCTTATGACAGGCTGATTCTGGATCAACGCGTCCGGTTCGTGGGCGATGCGGTTGCCATTATAGCAGGCAAAACCAAAGAAGCAGTCAGCAAGGCTATGAAAATGATCAAGGTGAAATACGAAGTGCTGGAACCTGTATTGGATTTCAGAAAAGCAAAGGACAATCCTATCCTTGTACATCCGGAGGAGAACTGGAAGAGTCTCTGCCCCGTAGGGGCGGACAATCAGAGAAACCTGTGCGCCCATGAGGAGGACTTCCAGGGAGATATTGAGAGGGTTCTGGCAGACTGTGAATACGTAATTGACAGAACCTATCATACGAAGGCAAACCAGCAGGCAATGATGGAGACTTTCAGAACCTGCACGTATCTGGATACCTATGGGAGGCTCAATGTTCTTTCTTCAACCCAGATTCCATTTCATGTGCGGAGAATTCTGGCCACGGCCCTGGACGTGCCGAAGTCAAAAATACGTGTCATTAAGCCGAGGATCGGCGGAGGTTTCGGAGCAAAACAAACGGTGGTGACCGAGGTCTATCCGGCGCTGGTGACCTGGAAAACCGGAAAACCGGCTAAGCTTATTTATACGAGAGAAGAGTCCTTCATCGCATCCTCACCAAGGCATGAGATGGAAGTCCATGTCCGTGTCGGGGCGGATAAGAATGGAATTATCAAAGGGATTGATGTCTACACTCTCTCGAATACGGGTGCCTTTGGAGAGCATGGTCCGACTACGGTGGGGCTTTCCGGACATAAGTCTATTCCTCTGTATGGAAAGGCAGAAGCCTTTCGCTTTGTGTATGACGTGGTCTATACGAATGTCATGTCCGCAGGGGCTTACCGGGGATATGGCGCTACCCAGGGGATTTTTGCAGTAGAATCTGCTGTCAATGAACTTGCGGCTGAGCTGGGCATGGATCCGGTTAAAATCCGTGAACTTAATATGGTAAAAGAGGGACAGATAATGCCTGCTTATTATGGTGAAACGGCAAATAGCTGTGCACTGGACCGCTGCCTGAAACGGGCGAAAGAGATGATAGACTGGGATCACAAATATCCATGCCGCGATATGGGAAATGGAAAAGTCCGCGGCGTTGGAGTTGCAATGGCAATGCAGGGCTCCGGTATCTCAGCTGTAGACACTGCATCAGTGGGAATCAAGGTGAATGACGATGGCTTTTACAGCCTTATGATCGGGGCTACAGATATGGGAACCGGATGCGACACCATACTGGCCCAGATGGCAGCCGAATGCCTGGAGTGTGAGATAGAAGAAATCATCGTGCATGGGGTAGATACCGATGTATCCCCTTATGACTGCGGTTCCTATGCGTCCAGCACCACCTATGTGACAGGCATGGCTGTTGTAAAGACCTGTGAGACACTTAGGGAGAAAATCTGTATCAGAGGGGCGTCATATCTTGGATGTTCTGCGGAAGAGGTGGAATTCGATGGGGAACGGGTTCTGGATCTGAAAACAGGAAGGAGCATATCAAGGGCTGATATCGGCAATCGGGTTATGTGCAACAATGAAGAAGCACTTTATGCCAGTGAGGCATTTACCTCACCGGTATCACCGCCGCCGTTTATGGTGGGCATGGCAGAGGTAGAGATCGATAAAGAGACAGGGGAGCTGGAGCTGGTTGATTATGCTGCAGTCGTAGACTGTGGAACCGTAGTCAATCCGAATCTGGCCAGAATCCAGGCGGAGGGCGGAATAGCCCAAGGGATCGGTATGGCCCTTTACGAGGATATCGTATACAGCGAAAAGGGGAAAAATTACAGCAATTCTTTTATGCAGTATAAGATCCCAAGCCGGATGGATGTAGGAGAGATCCGGGTGGAGTTTGAGAGCAGTTACGAGCCGACAGGTCCGTTCGGTGCAAAATCCATAGGAGAGATCGTTATCAATACGCCGCCCCCGGCAATCGCAAATGCAGTTCAGAATGCAGTGGGAGTGATAGTGCGGGAAATGCCTATTACATCGGAAAAAATCTATAAGGGGATGCTGTGAGATAGTCTTGCTGGAGGGAGACGCCTGTCCTGAGAGGTTCACCTGCCGCGGTGCAGAGAAAATGGGGATGCCCCTTTCTGAAAGCAGATCACTTGTAAAGAACGGCTAAATGGAAACCCTGTTGGATTTTGAGACACCAGAGACATTCACTGCACGATCTTGATGATTGTGCAGCTCAGGTCTCTTTGAAATCGGCTTTGTGAGCCGATTTCAGTCTCAAAATCCAACAGGGTTTCCATTAAGCCGTTCTAATTACGCGTTTTATGCTTTCAAAAAGGGGCATCCCCATTTTCTCTGCACCGCGGCAGGTGAACCTCTCAGGACAGGCTGGACGCATCCGGGCGGAAGGAAAGGCTATCTTGGGTGTGGAGCCGAGCGGGAGAGGCGGATTGTGTGGGCTGCACTTACGAAAGTTTATCTCAGCTTAAGAGGCAGTTGCTTATTTTGAGATAAACTAGTTGTATCCTGGGTTTTTCTTAATCTTCTCCAAGAAAGTACCTTCCGTATGCATCGGCGGCTTTGATTGCTGCGCATACGGTTTCTGGGGTGACTTCGAACGGCATGTTATGCAGGGTGTCATTTTCTGCGCATGCTGCGGTGGCAACGGCCATGAGTTTTTCTTCGGTTACTTCTTTGATTCCCAGTTCTTTTAATGTTACGGGCAGGCCCAGTTCGATGCAGAAGTCGATGATTTCCTGGAGTTCTTCTGCGGGAATGTTTTCGAGTACCAGCTGGGTAATTGTCCCGAATGCTACTTTTTCGCCGTGGTACATCTGGTGGCAGTCTTCCAGCACTGTCAGGCCGTTGTGGATGGCATGTGCTCCTGCGAGTCCGCCGCTTTCAAAGCCGATTCCGCTCAGCAGGGTGTTGGCTTCTATTACTTTTTCTACGGCTGCAGTGCATGCTCCTGCTTCCAGCGCAAGTTTTGCTTTTACACCTTCTTCCATTAATGTATCAAAGCATAATTTTGCCAGGGCCATAGCTGCTGAGGTCACTTTTCCTCCTGCACAGGTAGCGGCGCCTTTTGTCTGTACCGCTCTTGCCTCAAAATATGTGGCAAGGGCATCCCCCATGCCGGATACGGTTAAACGTACCGGTGATTTTGAAATAATGTCCGTATCCATCAAGACCATATTCGGATTAGCCGGAAGGAATAAATATTCCTCAAATACGCCTTCATCCGTGTAGATCACAGAAAGAGCGCTGCAGGGTGCGTCCGTAGATGCGATGGTCGGGCACACCAGAACCGGCGTATGTCCATAATATGCCACTGCTTTAGCCGTATCCAGTATCTTTCCGCCCCCGATCCCAATAACAAGATCACAGTTTTCCTTCTTCAAAATCTCAGTAAGACGTTGAATTTCATTCTTGCTGCATTCACCGTTAAAATAATCATATACGATCTCAAAATCCTGACTAGCAAAGCTCCCATCAACAATATTGCCGATCCGCTTATAACCAGATTCCGTAATAAGAATCAAAGCCTTTTTCCCATACACCTTCGCATAATCACAGAGTCTTGCCATCTCATTGGCACCCTGCAGGTACTTGCCCGGACTAATCAAAATATTTGCCATTTGTAATTCCTCCTAAATCAATCAGTATGTTATTTTATTAACAATCTTATTATGCACTGATTCCCCAATAAAGTCAATCCCGTACCAAAACTTTCTCACACCCAGATTCCGTTTACGGTAATAATTCAGACAAGTCTGAACTGTTACCATTTACATTACCATCCGAGAGCGAGGACCTCCCTACCGTTTGGATGAACCAACCGGCCGTGGGACGGAGCGGCGTCCCCATACCAAGTGGCCCTACATTCGTTTCTGATACCCCATCCGCTCACTCCCATCCTCCAGATAGATGATCCCGCAGTACTGAAACCCATTTTTATCGAGCATATGCTGCATGACCACGTTATCTCTGTGTGTATCGATACGGAGATTCCTGCACTGCTCTAGTGCCCAGTTCAGGCAGAAGGATGCAGCCCCGCGGATGGTGCCGTCGGATGTGATCCTGTGTACAACCCCATAGGGGGATTCATCCAGCCACTGACCGTTATATATTTTGGTATAAGTATCGTCACGGCCCTCTTTATAATAGAATGTAGCTATGATATTGCCGTGTTCTTCGCAGACATAGCTGTTTCCATCCTCAATATCCTGAGCCAGCAGTGCTTTGGGTGGATAGGTGCTGCCCCATTGTGTGGGATTTCCGTGGCTTGTCATAAACATTCTTGCACTTTCATACATTTTCAGCAGAATTTCCAGATCTGCCAGCCTTGCTTTTCTAATTTCCATGTTTAACTACTACCTTTCAAATGTTGTTTATTCTGAAAATAATATATTGCATACTATGTAATATATGTGCGGTTTGAGCAATGGTTTTACGATGTTTAAAATGAATTACACACATATTTTATTTTAAAACGATTCACATATTTAAGCAATTAGAAAAAATACTGAAAATTTGCAGCCTTTTGCCTTGAAAATCCGTCTATTTAATGTAATGATAATACTGTATTACTATAGAGGAGGGTACATAAGATGAGCGGCAAGAAGAAGGTATTACTGGCAGGGGGGATAACAGCTGGCATTTTGATCTGTATTTACTGTGGCATATCTATTTATTTCATGAGTCATTTCTTTCATAATACCATGATTAATGGCGTAGACTTTTCCATGAAGACGGCAGATGAGGCCGAGCGGTATTTTGCAGGGCAGATCGATGGATATGCGCTGAAAGTTACTCCGAAAGAAGGCGGCAGTGAGGAGATCAGCGGATCATCGATATCCATGAAGTATAAGAAGAGTAAAGAGCTGGATAAAGCGCTGAAGGAGCAGGGGGCGTTTCTTTGGCCTTCGATGCTTTGGAAAGACCATAAGGTAAAGCTGTCTCTGGGTTTTGAATATGACCACAAACAGCTGGAGGAAAAGATTCAGGCGCTGCAATGTTTCCAGAATGAAGAGAAGAGTGATCCGGAGAGTGCAAAGCCGGAGTTTGATGGAGATAAGTTTGTTGTAAAGCCGGAGGTGCTGGGGACAAAAATCGATCAGGAGCCAATGAAGGAAAAGCTAATACAGGCAGTGCAGGGGCTGGAAGAGAAATTCAGCCTGGAGAAAGAAGACTGTTATCTGAAGCCGAAGCATACTGCGGATTCAAAAGAGGTGGCGGCTGCCTGCGATACCTTGAACAAGTACTGCGGGACAAGCATCACTTACGATATGGCGCCGCATAAAGAGGTGGTGGACAAGGCGTTGATTTCTACATGGCTGTCCTGGGATGAGAACATGAATGTTACTTTCCATGAAGACAAGGTCAGAGAATATATGAATCAATTTGCCGCAAAATATGAAACACTTTACGGGACCCGTCCGCTGACCACGCCCTGGGGAAAAGCGACAGAAGTAAGCGGCGGTACCTACGGCTCGGCGATCAATGAGGCGGCTGAGGCGGATGCACTGATCGCCAGTATTAAAGCTGGTGAGCAGACAACCAAGGAGCCGGTATACGAGCAGCGGGCGGCTAGCCATGAGCAGCAGGACTGGGGCAAAACATTTATTGAGGTGGATCTGAGTGCGCAATATATGTGGTATATTGTTGATGGGAATGTTGCCTTTGAGACGGCCGTGGTAACCGGCAAGCCTTATGAACACTCCACACCGGCAGGGGTATATGATATTCTTATGATGATTCCAGGCACTACCCTTGTGGGAAATATTGTGCCGGAGACAGGAGAGCCGGAATACCGGACATGGGTGGACTACTGGATGCAGGTGACTTATGGCGGCGTTGGATTCCATGATGCCACATGGCAGCCCGCATTCGGGGGAGACCTGTACTGGAGTATTGGTTCCCACGGATGTATTAATATGCCGTTGGACGGCGCAGCGACATTATACAGCATGATATCAAACGGGACTCCTGTTGTCATGCACTACTGATGCACATAAGCGTAGCAGAAAACACTATATATTGTATAAAATTAGATACAAGGCCAATAATGAAAACTATTATCACTTATCCTCTTGTCTTTTATTTAACGAAATGATATACTGGGCGGGAACTAAAAGATAACCTGTTATATCAAAGGAGGATTTTATAATATGACTCATTATGATCAGTGGGAAGGATTTAAGGGAAGGCTATGGAGAGATGACATCAATGTCCGGGATTTTATTCAAAACAATTATACTCCTTATGAGGGCGATGAGAGCTTTCTGGAAGGACCTACAGAAGCTACAAATAAACTCTGGGGCAGGCTGCAGGAGCTGCAGCGGGAAGAACGGGCGAAGGGCGGCGTCCTGGATATGGAGACAGAGGTTGTTTCCGGCCTGACGGCTTATGGGCCGGGATACATTGATGAAGAGATGAAGGAACTGGAGACGGTAGTCGGTCTCCAGACAGATAAGCCGCTTAAGAGAGCATTTATGCCTTTTGGCGGTATCAAGATGGCGGAGCAGGCATGTACGACTTACGGGTATCAGCCGAGTGAGAAGCTGCATGAGATTTTCACCAAATACCACAAAACACATAACCAGGGGATTTTTGATATCTATACCCCGGAGATGAAAAAGGCGCGCCATAATAAGATCATCACAGGACTTCCGGATACATATGGCAGAGGGCGTATAGTGGGCGATTACCGCCGTGTAGCTCTTTACGGAATTGACCACCTGATTGAACAAAAAATGGTGGACTTTAACGAAACCGAAAGACACGGAATGAAGGGAACCGATTTTCGTCTGAGAGAAGAAGTTGCGGATCAGTTAAAGGCGCTCAAAGACATGAAGGAGATGGCGGCTGTCTATGGGTTTGATATATCCAAGCCGGCAAAGGATGCGAAGGAAGCAGTGCAATGGCTGTACTTCGGCTATCTTGCGGCAATCAAGACGCAGAACGGTGCCGCGATGAGCGTTGGAAGAATCTCTACTTTCCTGGACATCTATATCCAAAGGGATATGGAAAAGGGAATTCTGACAGAGGCACAGGCACAAGAACTGATCGACCATATGGTGATGAAGTTCAGGATGGTCAAGTTTGCCAGGGTTCCTTCCTATAACGAACTGTTCTCCGGTGACCCGGTATGGGCAACGCTGGAAGTGGCAGGGCTGGGGCAGGACGGCAGATCTATGGTGACCAGGAATGATTATCGTTTTCTGCACACCCTGGAGAACATGGGACCGTCGCCGGAGCCGAATCTGACGGTGTTGTATTCTTCCCGCCTTCCGGAGGCGTTTAAGAACTATGTATCTTACATTTCTATCGAGACAAGCTCCATCCAGTATGAGAACGATGATGTGATGCGACCGGTATGGGGAGATGATTATTCCATATGCTGCTGTGTATCTGCAACCCAGACGGGAAAAGAAATCCAGTTCTTCGGCGCCCGTGCGAATCTTGCCAAATGCCTGCTGTATGCAATCAACGGTGGTGTGGATGTAAAGACCAGAGAACAGGTAGCTCCTGCATATAAGCCGGTTACTACAGAATATCTGGAGTATGAGGATGTCATGGATAAGTATGACAAGATGATGGACTGGCTGTCAAAACTATACGTGGACACCCTGAATATGATCCATTACATGCACGATAAGTATTATTATGAGGCGGCGGAGATGGCGCTGATTGATACAGATGTAAGAAGAACATTTGCAACAGGAATTGCAGGATTCTCACATGTAGTAGATTCTTTAAGTGCAATAAAATATGCCAAGGTCAAAGTCATCCGTGACGAGACGGGAATGGCTGTGGATTACGAGACAGAGGGTGATTTCCCAAGATACGGAAATGACGACGACCGGGCGGACGATATTGCAATCTGGCTGCTTAAGACCTTCATGGGCAAGCTGAAAAAATGCCATACATACAGAAACTCAGAGCCGACAACCTCTATCCTCACAATCACATCCAATGTGGTTTACGGAAAAGCGACGGGCTCCATGCCTGACGGAAGAAAGGCGGGGGAACCGCTTGCACCGGGCGCAAATCCTTCCTATGGCGCGGAGAAAAACGGTCTGCTGGCATCTCTGAACTCCGTTGCAAAGCTTCCTTATGAAGAGGCGCTGGACGGAATCTCTAATACTCAGACGATCAATCCTGGTGCACTGGGGAATGACGAGGCGGAGCGTATTGAGAATCTTACCCGGGTGCTGGACGGATATTTTGAACAGGGGGCGCACCACCTGAACGTCAATGTGTTTGGCAGAGAAAAGCTGATCGATGCGATGGAACATCCGGAAAAAGAGGAATATGCAAACTTCACAATCCGCGTGTCCGGATATGCAGTTAAGTTTATCGACCTGACACGTGAGCAGCAGATGGACGTAATCTCCAGAACATGCCACGCGGATATGTAAACAGGCAGCACCTTTTTGACGGCAGACCGTTTTACGGGCCGGTTTGTTTACGGATTAATTCAGTTATAAATCATGTAGAAAGTTTTATTTTGAGGTGAATACGATGACAGAGCAGAACAATCTGAAAGGATATATCCATTCTCTTGAAAGCTTTGGTTCCGTAGACGGACCCGGCGTCAGATATATTATTTTTATGAGCGGCTGCGCCATGCGCTGCCAGTTCTGCCACAATCCGGATACGTGGAACATGCAGTCGGGGACACAGTATACCGCTGACGAACTGCTTGGGCAGGCTTTAAAATACCGCTCCTACTGGGCGAGTAAGGGCGGTATTACCGTAAGCGGTGGAGAGCCGCTTCTCCAGATCGAGTTTCTGACAGAACTGTTTCAGAAGGCAAAAGCAGCCGGGATCCATACGACTCTGGATACAAGTGGCAATCCATTTACCAGAGAAGAACCTTTCTTCGGCAGATTCCAGGAACTGATGAAGTATACGGATCTGGTATTGCTGGATATCAAACACATGGATGAACAGCAGCATGAGATTCTGACCGGATGCACGAACCGGAATATTCTGGATCTTGCGGCCTGTCTTTCGGAGATGGGGAAACCGGTCTGGATCAGGCATGTGCTTGTACCGGGGAAAAGTGATAATGATGAGTATCTTCGTAGGCTGGATGCATTTATCGGGACACTGGAGAATGTGGAGAAGGTGGAGGTGCTTCCCTACCATACGCTGGGGGTATTTAAATGGAAAGAACTGGGGCTTACATATCCTCTGGAGGGGGTGGAAGTGCCCTCGAAGGAGCGCATAGAGAATGCGGAGAGGCTTTTGCATGTGCATGGGCGAGGCCCGGTGGAAAGTGTTTCTGAATGAGGAATTGAAAAATTGTTATCCGGTATTTATTCATTATAAAAACAATGTGTCACATTACATTAAAAATTAAATAAAAGAATGTCAGTAACGCCAAAATAAACATTCCAAAAGCCATAAGGTCTTTAAAATCGAAATGTTCCATAGATATCACCTCCATTCCTATGTAGAATAGAGGCCAATACACCCTGAAAACACGGTTACTCCATAGATTGAAGTTCTGATTGGATTGGCTAAGAGAGTTAAGGGGGATTGAACAACAAATACAGTCATGGTATACTGACAGCATAGTGTTATCTTTAGGTGGTGATGATTGTGTGTAAGAATAAGAATAGGAAAAATGATGCAGGACTCTGTGCAAAGCCAGAATCAGGAGCGACATTTGCATGGAGTAGTTTCGCGTCGCTAAGTTAATACAGCTGGCTTTGCTGCTTGACTTCATGATCAAGGAGGGAGCCTGTATGAAATATAAGAATGCAAATACAATTCTCCCGGATGCTTTAGTCGAGGAACTGCAGAAGTATGTGCAGGCAGGATATATTTATATTCCTGCAAAAGACGATCAGCATAAGAAGTGGGGAGAGTTGTCCGGGTATCGGAAAGAGCTTGCAAAACGCAATGCGGTTATTGTTGAGCAATATCGCGGCGGCATGTCTATAGAAGAACTTGCCGCGTGTTTTTCGCTCTCGGTATATGCTATAAGAAAGATAATCTATCAGAAATGATTGAAACCGCAGCCTGCAGCTCACAATAGAACGAAATTGTGAACCACAGGTGCGGTTTTTTGTTGGTTTAACAGTATAGGATTCTATGATACTGTCCTGTGTTTCAGCATGATTCAGTACAATAATATCAGCAAATTCCTTCATCAGCAAATTCGTTGAGTATTCTATCACTTCATCCTTAGATTTAAAGTATCTGTAAAAGGTTCTCCTTCCTAACGCTGCTTTATCGACAATCCTGGATATTGTGATATCATGGTAGTCTTTTTTGTCTAACAACTCATATAAAGCTTCTATAATCCGTTTTTTCGTTTGGTTATTTTCTTTAAAGTACATATGTTTCTTCTCCTGTTCCACCCATGGCACATATTTAAAAATATGTATCACTTCTACCGGATATCTTGTCCGGATCATCTGACCGTATTATACTAGATTACAGACCAATGCACAAGTGTGTCATGTTGCTTTATCTATGTGAAACATACAAAAGGAGGATTGCTATGTTATTAACAATTGAATGTATTTTCGCATGTGGGGTCTTTTCATTTATGATACTTCCCCCACTTTACAAAAACCCTGTCAACCAAATTATGTCCTATCCAAAAGAAATCAGAATGCGGGTAGAAAGTCTGCCGCAATATAAGGGGGTTATAGATAAAATAGAAAAAAGACATTTATCAATAAAAATAATTTTTATATTTTTGATTGCCATTGTACTTGCGGTACTTGCGTATTTTTCCGGTGCAAAAACATTCACATCTGCATATATACATGTGTTCATACTATTTTTTGTTGTAAATATTTACGATTTGCTGGTTTTAGATATTGGACTTTTCTGCCACAGCAAAAAAACAAGAATACCCGGAACAGAAGATATGGATAAAGAATATAGAAATCCGCGGCACCATATTATAGGTGCCGGGATAGGAATTATTATAGGTGCTGTTGTTGCACTGTTATCAGGTGGTATAATACATGTTGTTTCAATATACCTTCTTGTTTGAGATACTCCGCACCGGTCTGATATACTTCCAGAACCGCTCCGGATTAAAGTAAAAGTAAATGATTCTGCCAGGGGTAGTGTCATAGCAGTAACCAGTGCCTGTGAAATCAAAAGATGCCATTGCCTTTTCGACCTTTTCCTCTATACTGCGGTTTTCCTGCTCATAATTAAAGGGACCGTGCTCAAAAACAAGATACTCGGCTTCAGGAACATCAACCAGAAGCATTTGCGGCGGGACTACTCCTTTGTAATCGACGGGAAGACGCGCGCCGTAACATTCTGTACGCGGGATTCCCCAATCGCAGAGCCTGCCGTCCGGGTCATTCATATATGCCATAAGCTGGCCGCTGCCGCTGTTGGTTTCGCTCCCTCCGTCGTCATCCAATTTTCCCTTGATACTATCGAGCAAGCCGCAGATTGTTTCGCAGTCTTGGCCTGGGATATGGCTTTGCTTTTCCCAAAAATCCCAATACCCGTTACTTTCATAATTCTTAATGTGCAAAAACTTGTGTGCCGGGATGGTTACAAAATAAATTTTAATGTCATCTGTAGTTTTTATCATACCTATCTCTCCATATCCAAAAAAGTAACGGTCGAAAGGGTTTATTTTTGTACGGAGAACGACAGGCCTTGGATTCTTCCTGTACTCACTTGGAGTTACGCCATATGTTTTTTTGAAAGCCCTGGTAAAGGCCTCATGTGATGAAAAGCCATAATCAAAAGCAATTTCCAAAAAGCTTTTTTCACTGTCACGCACCTCTTTTAATGCAAAGGCTAATTTTCTATGCCGCAGATAATCCCGAAACTGCATGCCCGCTGTTTCTTTAAACTTTCTGGTTGAATAAAACTCGGAATAGCCCAGCCTGCGGGAAAGGCAGCTTAGAGTCAAAGCGTCATCATTATAATTTTTAATACAGTTGTCAATTTCATCAACGATGATTTGAATTTGTTTCTGCCATTCGTACATTATTGTTCACCTCATCTCAATCGCCCTATACTTATTATAAAGAAATAAAGGAATTACTGCTTGATTTAACTTGCTGTTATTTCTGTTCTTTTCATAGTTTAATTTTTGTTATCTGATCTGCAATCTTCACGCCGCTGCCTTTCTGTTTAGAAGCTATTCGTGCTATGGTAATTATTATAAGCGTATAATTCCTTCATATCAAGAAGCTAATGTCAGGCAGGAAGCGGTGAAAGGGCTGTACCGTTTAACTCATCTTAAAATGGGGGATGACAGCAAGAAATGTGAAAATAGATGATCTAAAAAGCAGTATAATATGTTCAGGAGGTCAGAATGAAAACAAATAACATTGATACAATTCAAGAAGTGGTAGATTACATTGAGGAGCACCTGGAAGAAGCGTTGAACCTGGATAGTATTTCCGGGAAGATGCATTATTCGAAATACCATTTGAGCAGAATGTTTGTAAGTATTGTAGGCTTTACACTGCATCATTATATCCAGAGAAGGCGTTTAACCGAAGCGGCAAGATCACTGATCTTTACTGACAAACCGATCATGGAAATTGCTTTGTGTGCCGGATATGAGACACAGCAGTCCTTTACGGCCGGCTTCAAAGCTCTGTTCAAATGCAGCCCGCAGGCGTTTCGTAAGAAGCGGGAATTTTATCCGTACCAGTTAAAGTTTACGGCTGACGGACAGGCAAGGCTGAGGGGAGACAAGATGATGGATATCAGAACCGTAGAATGCGGCAGAATAGTGTTAGTGGGTTTCAAGAAAAATGTTCGTTTTGGTTTTTTTAATATTGGAAAATGCTGGCGTAAGTTACATGCGAAAAAGCAATTGATTTCACACAGGAATGATATGGATTTTCTGATTGGGCTTAATGACTATACAAAATGGGATTTAGAAAATGAAAAACAGCCGGCGTTTGATTATCTGGCTGCAGCAGAAGTTGACCATATTGAGAATATCCCTGCAGGTATGGAGGTAAAAGAGCTGCCGGCATGCAAGTATATTGTCTTCAGTTTCAGGGCTAAATGCGAAGACAGCCTGCAGCCGGTTGCTGATTACGTCTATAAAGAATGGTTTCCCCAATCGACCAGCCAGCTGAATGACCATGCACGGTATGATTTTGCAAAATACGGAGAAAAAGCAGATAAGGACGGAAAAAGCCCGATCGAATACTGGGTGCCGGTATTATAAAGGGGTCAGACCCTTTTGCCCACCATTTTCAGAATATTCTTAAATTAACAAATTGTCTTCGGGTAGGAAAGCCAATGTATACTAAACACTGCTGTAGTATCTGGTATATTGAGAATGCTGGTTCGGAAAGTTAATATAATAATAAGCAGTCGTCGTTAACAGAGGATATGATAAAACGGCGTCTGCAGATCAGAATTAGCGATGTACTAGAGGACAGGAGGAATTCAAATGGCAGCACCAGAAAAAATATACCCGCGGACAGGAGATAACCAGACGATCTATCTGAAAAATGCAATTACCAATCCGAATATTAAGGTTGGCGATTATACGATGTATCATGATTTTGTTAAAGATCCCCGGGAGTTTGAAAAAAATAACGTTTTGTATCACTATCCGGTCAATAGAGACCGACTGAACATCGGAAAGTTTTGTTCCATTGCTTGTGGAGCAAAGTTTCTTTTTAATAGCGCAAACCATTCAATGGAATCACTCTCAACCTATCCGTTTCCACTGTTCTTTGAGGAATGGGGACTTGACAGAAATGATGTGGCAGATGCCTGGGACAATAAAGGCGATATCATAATCGGTAATGATGTCTGGATTGGATATGAGGCTGTTATACTGTCCGGGGTAACAATAGGGGATGGCGCCATAATCGGCGCCAGGGCCGTTGTAACAAGAGACGTCCCGCCATATACGATTGTCGGCGGAGTGCCCGCAAAAGCGATTAAAAAGAGATTTTCTGAAGCCACAATCGCCTCTTTGCTCAGAATACAGTGGTGGAACTGGTCAAAAGAGAAGATCGCAGAAAATATCGCTGCAATTAAAGCAGGCCGCATTGAGCAACTGAAGTAGCTACAGAGCCAGACTGGAATTTCAAGGTACGTTTAGAGCGTGTCTGCGCTTTAGGCTTTTTTTTCACTGTGATCTTCCCTATCTTGCGTATCGTATTCTCCGGCTGCCATGATAACACGTTTGATTTTCAAGCAGGTCAGGTCTCGGGCACGGGAAAAGGTGGCCTCCAGGGCAGGCGTCCCCGTGCCAGTATTCGCAAACAGCACGGCACAACTGTCTTCCTGGATCAGAAGGCTCTGCCTGTGTTCAATAGAATCAGCGGGATAAGGATCAGATCCAAACAGCATAAGGTTCTGATTAATACTGCAGAGGTCGTTCACAAAATGAATGCGTGAAAGCATTCCATATTGGTACTCGGTTTTGCAGTACCCATTTAATTTATGGAATATATCCAGAAAATATTTTTGCGATGTAGCTTTGGGAAGATAGAACTGTGCATGAGGGCTTGCAAACAGAAAATACTGAATTTCTCTGACCGGCTCAATGCAGCCGGCAGGAAGAATGATAATATCAATATCATTAAGAATCGTATCCGCCTGAGATATGTCTCTGCGGAAAGATCCTGAGCCTGAGGAAACAAACAGCAGCTTTTTCCCGCAGGCATCAATATACCAGGTAGGATTGCATAAAAAGCGTCCGGACGATGGTGTCTTAGTAAAAGTTGAGATTTTCATGATTTACTCCTCATACAATGGCAGGCATATGTAAGTGAGCCTGGTGTTAACCTGATTTCAAGTAAAGTTATTACTGATTGGATAGAGCAAAAAAATAATTTCTTTTATAATTTACCACATTACCGCAATAAAGACAAGCTAAACTTATTGACGGGTATATGATAGGGAGATGTTGGGGAGGATGCCCATTTCGCCCGCAATTCACTTCGCGGCCTCCCCCACCAATTCTTTCCCAGTTTTTGTATAATTCCCGCATCTAAGACGCATCCTATTCAGAAGAATGTATTGAGGTGAATAGTATGGTTGAAAAGTCAATTTGGAGTATTTCTGCATCGTCTGCCAAGCGTTCCCCGCTGCAGGGCGATATTGAGACGGATACGGTGATTATAGGCGGAGGGATGGCCGGGGTTCTGACGGCTCATTTTTTGGAGCAGGCGGGTATGAAGTGCGTGGTTCTGGAGGCAGACAGAATCGGGAGCGGGCAGACAAAGAATACCACGGCGAAGGTGACTTCCCAGCACGGGATGATCTACGACAGACTGCTGCAGAACGAGGGGACTGAAAAGGCAGGGCTGTATGCCGCTGCGAATCAGGAAGCGGTTGAACGGTACCGGATTCTGGCGGAAAAGTATCAGGGGGACATTGGATGGAACCAGTGTCCTGCTTATTTGTATACCATGCAGGATACGGGCGCGCTGCGGCGGGAACATGAGGCGGCAAAACGGATCGGGCTGGGGATGCAGCTGACAGAGAAGACGGAACTTCCGTTTCAGGTGAAACTGGCCCTGAAACTAGAGGGGCAGGGCCAGTTTCATCCATTGCGGTTTTTGTATATGCTGGCGGAGGAACTGACCATATTTGAGCATACAAAAGTAACTCATGTAGAGGATCATACGGTCTTGACAGCGCATGGAACCGTACATGCGCAGCGGGTCGTGTTTGCCTGCCACTATCCTTTTCTGAACAGCCCGGGATATTATTTTATGCGTATGCATCAGGAACGAAGTTATGTGCTGGCGGTGAAAAAGGCCGCTTCATTGGAGGGAATGTATTACGGTATAGATGAGGACGGATTATCCTTCAGAAGCGCAGGAGAAAACCTGCTGATTGGGGGCGGGGGGCACCGCACCGGCAAAAATACAGCCGGGAAATCCTATGAATATCTAAGCAGCAGGGCGGAGGCATTATGGCCGGGATGTAAAGAAACAGCGCGCTGGTCTGCACAGGACTGCATGACACTGGATGGGATTCCCTATATTGGAAAGTACAGTAAGAGCCAGCCGGACTGGTATGTGGCCACAGGCTTTGGCAAATGGGGGATGACCAGCTCCATGGTATCTGCCATGATCCTGTCTGACCTGATCTGCGGGCGGCAAAACCAATACGCGGATGTATTCACCCCCAGACGCTTTCACCTGCAGTCTTCCGTGGGTACCTTAATCAAAGAAGGCGGCTATGCTGTTTCCGGCCTTATGAAACAGCTGGCTGCAATACCAAAGGAGAAGCTTCAGGATCTGCGTCCTGGGCATGGCGGGATCGTAGAGCATGACGGAAATAAATACGGAGTGTACAGAGAAGAAACGGGAAAACTCTTTGCAATTTCAACAAGGTGTCCCCATCTGGGCTGCCAGCTCGCATGGAATCCCGATGAAAAAAGCTGGGACTGCCCTTGCCATGGATCACGGTTTGATTATCGGGGGAAACGGCTGGACGGTCCGGCACAGAATGATTTGGAATGCCATATCAGAAAGGGGAACTAGATGAAGGTAAAGTATTTTCATGGGATAGGGAAAAAAGGGCCCTATTTTGAGGGATGGTATCTGAAGCATCAGAATAAAGGGAAAACCATTGCATTTATTCCGGCTGTACACGCAGATAAAGAAGGAAACTGGACGGCTTCCATTCAGGTGGCCATGGATCATGGCGCATGGAACTTTACGTATCCGATCGAAATGTGCCAGATTCACGACGATAAATTTCAGGTGCGAATCGGAGAAAATTTATTTACTGAAAAAGGGGCCTTAATCAGTATACACACGGAAGAGCTCACTGTGGAGGGAAAAATAGCCTACTCGGGTTTCCATAAGATCAGGGGAGATATCATGGGGCCGTTCCGGTTTTGCCCATTTATGCAGTGCAGCCACGGAGTGTTAAGTATGGCGCATAATCTGAAAGGTTCCCTGAGGGTCAACGGGAAACGGATGGACTTTACCGGGGGAAGAGGTTATATAGAAACGGACAGGGGAAAATCTTTTCCTGAAACATATCTCTGGACCCAGTGCGGATTCGGGAAAATACAGGAAACAAAAAAGAAGAAATGCCTTAGAAACGGGAAGCGCCAGTATGCACTCGAAAAGAAGACAAAGGAATGTTTTCAGAAAGAAATGAACAGTATTATGGCTTCTGTTGCGGATATTCCTTTCCTGGGAATGCACTTTAGAGGATGTATTGCTGCGGTTCATTACCAGGGCAGGGAATACCGAATGGGAACTTATTATGGGGCGCGGCTTACAGAATACCGTGAGGGGGCAGTGACTCTGAGGCAGGGAAAGCTCCTGTTGAAAATTAGGAAACTCGGGGAAAAATCTCATGGACTCAGGGCTCCTTATGAGGGGAGTATGGACCGGATTATAAAAGAGAGTCCGGCCTGTAGTATGGAATATCAATTGTGGAAAGGGAAAAAGCAGATCTTTCATCTCATCTCTGAGCAGGCTTCTTATGAACAGGAGTTTTCATAAAATTAGAAGTGGTATATTTCTAACATTTTTGTTATAGAGGACTGATGAGGAGAAAAAGTATGATACAATGTACGCAGAGCGTACATTGTATCATTGCGCATTCGGCAGTTTCTGCGGAACCGCAGAAAGCTGCTGCGTATCCGCCGGAGGCATCGTGACCGCCTGCGGTTATGATAAAATAATACCCGCAGACTTATGCTGTCTGATAATGTATTCGGGAGTGGTGAAAATGAAAATTCTGATTGTTGAAGATGATATGACGCTGGCAAAGGAACTGGTGCTGTTGTGTGAACGGTGGGGATTTGACGCTGTTTACGCGAAACAGTTCGATGATATTACGAATGAATACATCAGCAGACAGCCAGATCTGATTCTGATGGATATTAACCTTCCAAGCTTCGACGGGTTCTACTGGTGTGAAAAGATACGCCAGATTTCTAATGTACCGCTTCTGTATCTTTCAAGCAGAGACCAGAATGCGGATAAGGTGATGGCCATGGCAGCCGGCGGAGACGATTATGTGGAAAAGCCATTCGACCCGGAGCTGCTCCTGCTGAAGATCCGGGCTATGCTGCGCCGGGCTTATGAGTACACTACAAATGAGAGAACCTATCTGAACGGCGGGATGTATTATGAGAGCGGGCAGTTTGTATGCAACGGAATGACTGTGGATCTGACAAAGTCGGAGAGTAAGATCATGGCGGCGCTGCTCTCCAAAAAAGGGAGTGTGGTCAGCAGGGAGAAGCTGATGCAGCAGCTGTGGAATACGGACGAGTTTGTGACGGATGCTTCGCTGAGTGTTCTAGTTTCTCGGCTCCGTGCAAAGCTGAATGAAGTTACGGGGGGAAGCGAAATTATTGTAACGAAAAAAGGTATGGGGTATTATATAGAATGAAAAATTATTTCAAAGAGAAGAGACGGGGCATTCTGGCAGGGGCGGCAGTCCTGGCCGCCATCAATCTGTATTTTGGGGTGCTGTGCGCCCACAGCGTAAATTTCGGGGATTTGCTGTATCTGGATGGGATCCTTCTGGCCGCAGGGCTTTTTTACTTTGCACTCGATTACAGAAAATGGAAGCAGATATCCCGCATTCTGGACGATGAAATACATAAGAACAGGGAAGAAGCCAGCCGTCTGCTCGGCGGCAGGGTTACAGAAGTGCTGTGCAGGATGGAAAAAGAAAATGCGGAAGATATCAGCGCACTGCAGGAGGAGCGTGAGGGACTGACCGACTACATTACAAGGTGGGCACACGAAGTTAAGCTGCCGCTCTCCGCGTTGGGACTGATGAATGAGAGGAACCCCGACAGTGAACTGCAGGAGGAGATGCAGGGATGTCTGGAGCGGATGCAGCAGCTTTTAAACACAATGATGATGAGCAGCAAACTGAAAAATATGGAAAATGATGTACGCTATGAGAGGGTTTATCTGGAAGAAGCGGTTAATGAGGCTCTGAAGAATCAGTCTTATTTCCTGATCCGGGAGCATTTTCAGATTGAAAAGAAAATCGAGGGCGCTGTGGTTTACAGTGACCGGAGGTGGCTTGTCTATATGCTGGATCAGCTCATCGGAAATGCGGTAAAATACAGAACAAAACAGCCGGCGCTCAACTTTGAGGCAAGATGTATTTCAGCTGACGAAGCAGTGCTTACAGTGAAGGACAACGGGATCGGAATTGCAGAAGGTGAGATTCCTTACATTTTCGACAGAGGTTATATTGGAAGCAATCTGAGAAACGGTGATTATCGCTCTACAGGTATGGGGCTTTACTTCGTGAAAGAGACAGCCGGACATCTCGGGATCCGGCTGCAGGTATATTCCAGACCGGGGGAGGGCACCCGGTTTACGCTTCGTTTTTCAAATAATACAGCATTTTTTAATTTGAACATAGATGCAGAGAGAGAGGCAGAAGAATGAACGCAGCTTTGGCAGATGGTATTGCAATAATCCGGCAATCTTGCAGAAATGTTAGATACAGGAGGGGACTGTTATCCGGATGAAAGGATTTTCAACCCTCTTTTTGTTACAATTTTAGTGATAAAAGGAGGTATTCATGATATGAAAAAAATAATGGAAATTAGAAATCTAGTAAAAAGTTTCGGAAGAAAGGATTATGAATCCCAGGTTCTGAAGGGAATCAATCTGGACATTCAGGAGCAGGACTTTGTTGCCATCATGGGGCCGAGCGGCGCAGGAAAATCGACTCTTCTGAATATGCTCTCTACGCTGGACAAACCGACCAGGGGGCAGATATTTCTGGATGGGGAGGATGTTACAAAAGCGGATAATAAACGGCTGTCCATTATACGCAGGGATAAGATCGGTTTCATTTTCCAGGAATATAATCTGCTGGACAATATGACGCTGGAAGATAATATCGCTCTGCCGTTGTCCCTGAATGGAGTAAAGAGCCGAGAGGTGCAGAAAAGGGTGATGAATATGGCAAAGCTCTTCCAGCTGGAGGAGCATCTGTCAAAATACCCTTACCAGCTCTCAGGAGGGCAGAAACAGAGAGGGGCAAGTGCCCGGGCCCTGATCACGGAGCCAAAGATTATCTTTGCCGATGAGCCGACCGGAGCGTTGGACTCCAGATCCAGCCGGGATCTGCTGCAGAGCCTGAAAGCAGCCAATGACTCCGGGCGGGCAACGATCCTGATGGTGACACATGACGCCTATACGGCAAGCTACGCAAAGCAGGTCTATATGCTTTCTGACGGACAGGTACAGTGCCGGTTGAACAGCATGGGGGACAGAAAAGTCTTTTATGAAGAGATTATGGAACTGCTTGCTTCCATGGGAGGTGAACGGTAGATGAGTTTGTGCAGACTTGCATTTTCCAACTTTAAGAGAAGTGTAAGGGAATATGCGGCACTGATTATGTCCCTTGCATTTTCTGTTTTTATATTTTTTAACTTTCAAAATGTTATCTATTCGGACTCTATGGATGTACTGAACAGTATGAACAAAGACTACATTGACTTGGTCGTACATGCGGCATCCGTAGTATTTGGGGTGTTTTTGTTCTTTTTTCATCTGGTATGCCACAAATGTATTTCTCAACCAGAGGAAAAAAGAGATCGGAATCTATACGTTTATGGGGCTGGATAATGTGCGCATTGGTAAAATGTACGCGCTTGAGGCATTTTTTATCGGTATATTTTCCCTGCTGGCCGGTCTGCTGGCCGGGACTGCATTTTCAAAATTATTTCAGATGCTGTTGATGAAGCTGTCGGAGATCAGCGTGGATGTCCGTTTTTCATTCACTATAAAACCGGTTCTTATCACTTCAGCCGTATTCTTTATCATATTTAGCATGATGATACTGAAAGGATATGTATCGATATCGAGGAGCAGCGTACTGAGTATGCTTTCCGGTGCAAAGCAAGAAGAAATGAAGCCGGAAAAAGGATGGATGGCCGCCCTGAAATCCGCAGCGGGAGTGGTGGTATTGGGCGCAGGTTATATGTGTGCAATAAAAACCGGGAATCTGGATACTCTGTCGTATGCACTGCTTGCTGTAATACTGGTAATTGCAGGAATATATCTGTTGTTTGGCGGTGCAATTCCATACTTGATCAGAAAGCTGACCAAAAACAAGAAATTTCTGTATCAAAAGCAGCGCAGCCTTTGGGTGAATAATCTGTCCTTCAGAATCCGGAGAAATTACCGCACTTATGCCATGGTTACGATTCTGATGATCTGTTCCGTAACGGTGCTGGGTACAGCGATCGCCCTAAAGCAGCGCTATGATAAGATGGTGCATTTTCAAGAGACCTTCACATATCAGGTCGTAAGCTCACATGAGATGGATATGGAGGAGATTGAAGAGGGAATATCGAAGGAGAATAAAGTGGAATATAAGGCGGAGGCATCCTATCTGCTTCTTGACCCGAGTATGTTCCATACGAAATATGTGAATTCTACCTATGCAATCATCCCTTTCTCTCAAATGAAAACTATTGCGGAAGAGGCGGGCATGCCTTTTGATTACACGGAATTGAATCAGGACGAGACAATTAAACTTTCGCACATCATTCTCATGAGCTTTGCTGGGCAGGAGCAAGAGGACGTCCAGATCGGAGACAATTCTTATCGTATTATTAAGGAAGACGATACCCCATATTTGGGCGCCATGCAGGAGCAGATGAGCATTTATGTACTCAACGATGAGGTTTATAAAGAACTGGAGCCTAAGGGAATCCTGCTGCACATGTATAACTTCAAAATTGAGGATCCGTCCAATGCAGACGCATCCAGGACTTATTTGAGGAGCCTTTCCAAAACGGATGAAAACGGGCAGATGCAGGTGGGAGTTAACTTTTCGGGAGCCGATAGTGATAAAGAAACATGGATACGGGTTTTGTATTCCCTATGTATCTTTATGTTTGTGACGCTGATCCTGGCAGGAGGCAGTATTATCTTCATCAAGCTGAACAATGATGCCTATGAGGACCGTGACAGGTACCGGATCCTGCGAAAACTAGGAATCGCCGGTGACACGCTGTATAAGTCCATGAAAAATGAGATACGTTTTACTTACTATTGTCCGTTTGTTCTCATGGCAGTATCCTCCTGGTTTGCAATCCGTGCACTGGGAAATGTAATGAAAGAAGATTTGTTCCGTGTGAATATTTACAGCGCGGTTTCTATACTGGTTATATTTACACTGGTTTATTTGGTATCGGTGCGGGTTTTTAGGGGGAAGGTTTTGGATACGTAGGAGTTGGGGAATGGTGTCCGCGAAAGGAAGGGATAGCCGCAAGCCGCCCAAGTGCACATATGCCGCCTCGAAATGCGGAC
>BAIF02000084.1 GCA_000509105.1 Clostridiales bacterium VE202-21
CTAAATCCCGATTTAGAGTTTAGGTGAGGTGTGAATCGTACGGACTATTATAATAAGTATTCTTAATACAGAAGAAAAGGAATGACTTTTATATCTCGCAGTGATAAAATCAAATTAAGGAAAAACTTGTAATAGACATATAATTTTGTATTCAGCTGGCAGAGATAATGCAAGGATGAAACAGTCTGGGATTCAGGGAGGATAATTATGAGAAAAATACGATTTGGTTTGCTCACAATAGCCCTAAGCATCTGTATATCAGGGTGTTCAAAAGACATAAACTACATAATAGACCATGAACCAAGCATCAAAGGAACCGTGCTGGAGATAAAAGACGGATACGCAAGGTTAGAGGTAAGCGAAAGTGAGGAAACAATAGCTGAGAATCAGGAGATCCTGGTCTCTTTGGACGTAGAAAGAAAAGACAGCACCACGGATCTGCAGATTGGCGACGAAGCAGCCGTATACTACGATGGTAACATTGAGGAAAGCGATCCAGCAAGAATTGAGAAGGTGTATGCTATTCTTTATACTGGGGAGAGCCGTACCAAATTAGAAAATGGAAAGGAAGGGGAAGCTGACGATGAAAGATGAATTAATAAAAAAACAAATCGTTGACAAAGCAAAAGATCTTGGCGCAAATCTGGTGAGCGTTTGTTCCGTTGATAAATGGGAAACGGAACCGATCCAGCATCCGGAATATTGGCCGCAGAATTCCTGGCCCTGGGTTAAAAATGTAATTGTACTGGGAATCCCGCTGTTTGCCCCGATGACGTTCACTACCCCCTCCATGGTATATCAGGAATTATATGACACCAGCAACCGGGTGCTGGATGAAATTGCATATAAGCTGACTAATTATATTACTACAGAATTAGGATACAGGGCGTTGTTCTTTCCGAGAGACTGTTACTACTCCATTGATGTGCTTATGAAAAACCCAAATGCTTCTTTTTCCCATGTTGTAGCAGCGTACTATGCGGGAATGGGTACCTTTGGTGACAGCCACAATCTGATCACAAAGGAATACGGTCCCCGCCTTCGTATCGTTTCCGTGTTGACCGACGCGCCAGTCAGCCCAGATCCGCAGTTGAAGAAGGATTTATGCATTCACTGTAAAAAATGTCTGAAAGCTTGTCCGGTTCATTGCTTTGAAGAGAAAGAAAATAATCTCTTTAGTTATGATAAAATCGCCTGTACGCAGCATCATGTAGACATTAAGAATGAAAATCACTGGCCTTGTGGTGTATGTATGAACGTCTGTCCTGTGGGGGATGATCTCAAAAAGTACAGGGGAGACGACATCATTACGGAACAGGGAATTCGGCACGCACAGGCCCATGGATCCTAGAGCGTGTCTGAAAATTCATTGCCGCAATATGCCGCCCCGCTTCACGGTCTATTTACTGCCAAATCCAGTTAACGCAGCCCACTACGCCTCCTGTATTTGGCAGTAAATATCCCACAAACTGGGACAACATCTTGCAACAAGCAATTTTCAGATACGCTCTAGTACATCGTATAACATCATTTTATTGCAATTCTTTTTGCAGGCGCAAAGCCATAAATATGGTGATGGCTGCAGCGATTACATCGGCAGCCGGCTGCGCATAGAGGATCCCGTTCAGTCCCAGAACTCTTGGAAGTATCAGGATAACAGGAACAAAGCATATGCCCTGCCGGCAGGCGCCGAGGAAGCAGCCTTCTTTTGCTTTTCCCATAGCAAGGAACAGAAAGGAGTATACGGTATAAAAACCGAAGAGCACAAAAGAAAGCCCGTTTGCTCTTAAGGCCGCCTGTCCGATCCGGATCATTTCCGGGTCATTTTTTGTAAACAGAGAAATTATCGCTGTAGAAAATATGGCGGCGGCAAGACCAAAGATCAGGCAGAAGATAGTTGCCCACAGGATGGAAGTCTTTACGGCTTCTTTTAAGCGGTCGTACTTTTTCGCGCCATAACTGTAGCCTGCGATGGGCTGCAGACCTTTGAGAAAACCGAATACCATCAGACTTCCCACAGACATAATCTTTGTCACAGGCCCCATCGCGGCCAGAGCAGAATCACCATAGGTCCTTGCCCCGTCGTTGATCATGGTCATAGAAAGGCTGGTCAGCAGTTGGAATACCAGTGTGGGAATCCCGATTTTCAAAATCTCTGACATCACATCTTTTGATAAACAATATTTCCGGATACTAAAACTGAATACACTTTTTTTCCTGAATATATATAGTAAATATATCAGAGTAGAGACAAACTGCGAAACGGCTGTTGCGGTCGCTGCTCCGCCTACGCCCAGATCGAGAACATAGATAAAGACGGGGTCTAAAATAACATTGATCACGGCTCCTGCCAGCAGTACGCACATGGTTGCTTTGGCAGCACCTTCACTGGAAACAATATTGTTCATGGTGACATTAAAGACATTAAATATAGAGGAAGCAATGTAGATACTTGTATAAGTAACCGCAAAAGGCATGACACTGTCTGAGGCGCCTATCTGGCGCAGAATGGGTTCCAGAAATATGAGGATGCATATAATGACTGCCGCTCCTACAAAGATACTGCTGTATATAGCAGTGCTTGCGGTTTTGTCTGCTGCTTCTTTCTCCCCGCGCCCTAACAGCCGTGAAAGGTAGGAAGCGGCGCCATTTCCAAAGAGCAGTCCCAGTCCCACCACAACCTGGCCAAGGGGATATGCAACAGTAATGGCGCCCATCTGCGTAGTTCCCAGCCCTCCTACAAAGTAGGCATCCACCAGATTATAAAGCGCATTCACCATCATACCAATCATGGTGGGCAGCCCCAGTGCGAAAAGCGCTTTTGACACAGGGGCGCTTCCAAGCAGTTCCATTTTTTTGTTATATTGTTTCATAATAAATTCTCCTTCCACTTGACATAAAGTGTAAAATGAAGTACTATAAATTATAGCAAACGAGCGATAAAAATGATAATACTATAATTTATAGTAATTGTCAAGACGAATAAGAAAAGGAAGGATATTTATGGCAACAATAGATTTAATTGTATTAGGGATGGTAAAAAAGGAGCCGTTAAGCGCATATGACATTCAGAAACTGGTAGAATACCGAAACATATCCAAATGGGTAAAGATCAGCACGCCCTCAATCTATAAGAAAGTCATACAGCTGGAGCAGAAAGGCTATATCAAAGGCACGATGGTAAAGGAAGGAAAGATGGCGGAAAAAGCCGTTTATTCATTGACAGAGTCCGGAGAAGCGGAATTCGAAAATCTAATGCATAAGATAGCCGCCCAGCCGGTCAACATATTTCTGGATTTCAATGCAGTTATAGTTAATCTGGACAGCCTCTCCCTGCAAGACCAGGAAGCCTGTCTTACCAGTATAGAAAGTAACATAAAAACATTGAAATCTTATCTTGAAGAAAACATAACAGAAAAAGAAGATAATCCCCAAATTCCTGAAACCGGAAAAGCCGTCCTTCGGCAGCAGATGATTCTGGCCCAGGCCATAGAAACATGGATTGGATCTGTAAAAATAAGTATAAGTGAAAAGGATAGTAGGCCCTCCTAAAGGAGTGGAAATAAAAGTGATGATCAATCTTGTAAAAAGAATAAAAATAAAAGTCCTGAATTTATAGAACCAGGACTTTTATTTTTATGATCTAAAGTGTAACTTTTCTAAATCTAATTCGACTAATAGATAGAAAGCGAATCTTGTTTGATATTTTTACAACCGGAAGGAAAAACGTAATGAATCTGAAAGACCTGGAGAAAAAAACGGATGGGCAGCTGATCGGGCTGGTGAAAAACGAAAATATGAAACAGGCCTATGATGTACTGGTGCTGAGGCATTATCGGGATGCTGTACGGTTCTGCATACAATATGCCAAAGAGGAGCAGACTGCCTTGGATATTGTACAGGACAGTTTTGCCGATATTTATGTGCACAGGGAGCGCCTGCCCCAAGCCTGCACGTTTCGGACCTATCTGTTTGCAGTAGTCAAACATAAATCGCTGGATGAACTGAGGAGAAGAGGGCGCCATGTAACAGAGGAGCTGGGGACGGCAGAGAGTGCAGGGGAATCCCCGCCAACGCCAGAGGATATTTACTTGAAGAAAGAAGCGTATTGCGAACTGGTACATTGGATAGAGGAACTGCCGGAAGAATACAGGCGTGTACTTTATCTTTTCTGTGTGGAGGGCCTGTCCTACCAGGAGATTGGAGCGGTTATGGAAAAGAATATTGCGCAGATAAAAATAGTATTGCACAGAGCAAGGAAAAAGCTGCAGAGGAAAAGGAGGGAAAATGGATGACACAGAGGGAAAAAGAATTTTTAGATGCCATGTGGAAAAAAGCAGAGGAAAAAGAACAGAATATGAGGCTTGCGGAGGAGCTCACTAAAACGCCGCTAAATAAGGGAGTAAATTCATTTCTGTGGGATCTGTTCCAGGGGATTGGACTTGGGCAGCTGTACGCGGGCATGGGAGATATCCTGTCTGTCTCATTTTGCATTGCGGCAGCGTTCATGTACATTGGATTACGGATTGTGGGCGCCGGCCTAGCAGCGCCTGCAGCATCGTATTTACAGCGGCGCCTGTCTTATATGCCTCGGTGTTCTATCTGTCATTGGTGAAAGAGCGGCAGAATCAGACGTATGAACAGCTTATGAGTTACAAGTATACCTTTTTACACCTGATGACAGCGCGTATGTTTTCAAACAGCCTGATCGGTATTGGCCTTAACCTTATTTATGCGGCAGTCCTCTCAGTGCGGTATTCGGCTGATTTTCTCCGGCTGGCGGCAACGGCTTTTGCATCCCTGATGATTTTTTCCCTTCTCCTGGCCATGGGGATAGAACGGGGGAAGAAAACCGGATGGGGGGCAGCAGCGGGAGCCGGCTGGATTCTGGCCAATCTTGTATTCTTTCAGATGTCGGCTGCGTGGTACGAAAGGCTGATGGAAGGGATTCCGGTGCTTTTGTTTGCTGTTGTTGGTGCTGTTGCGGCAGTGGTTCACGTCAGGCAGCTGTTGGTAATGACAGGACAGCCGTTCAGAAAGGAGTATGCAGATGCTGCAAGTTAATCATGTTACAAAAAAATATCAAAACTTTACTGCGCTAAAAGATATTAATCTGGAGCTGCATCCTGGAATATATGGCCTTCTGGCGCCGAACGGGGCCGGCAAGACCACGCTGATGAAACTGCTGGTTACCCTTCTTTTTCCTACAGAGGGGGCGATCCTGTGGGAGGGCAGGGAGATACAGAAGCTGGATGAAGCATACCGGGAAAAGATCGGTTTCCTGCCGCAGAAATTTGGCTATTACAGGGACTATACACCTGAGCGCTATCTGGAGTATATCGGTATTTTGAAAGGGATTGACCGGAAAATACTGCAGCGGGAGATTCCTCATCTGCTGGATACGGTGGGGCTTGCAGAGGTATCAAAAAGGAAAATGAAGAAATTTTCCGGTGGAATGATACAGCGGGTAGGGATCGCACAGGCACTACTCGGAAATCCGGAGATCCTGATATTAGATGAGCCCACGGCAGGCCTGGATCCCAAGGAACGTGTGAGATTCCGAAAAATATTAAGTTCCCTTTCCAGGGATAAGATTGTTATGATCTCCACACACATCGTTTCGGATGTGGAGTTTATTGCCAACCATATTATTATGCTGAAGGAGAAACAGGTATACGCCAATGATACTACGGAAAATCTCTGCACCATGCTGGATGGGAAAGTCTTTGAGGCAGAAATCAGGGAGGAACAGATGCATCTTTGGGAAAAACAGTACCAAATTCTTTCCCAGCGTCAGGAAGGAAGACATTTTGTGGTGCGGTTCATTGCGGAGCAGGGAAATCCGCAGTGGAAAAAGTGTGAGGCTGGCTTGGAAGATGTGTTTTTATACACTTACAAGGAATGAGGCGAAGATATGAGGAGAGAATGGATGCGCGTAGTGCTCAGCCCGATTTTCTGGGGGCTGCTCATTGGCAGTATGGCAGTAAATGCATGGATACTGATAAACTTCAGCGGCCAGAGGGAGCTTGTGGAGAAGAGTGTGAAGGCATGGGAGGATCTGGGGCTGCCGGTTGTTGAAAATACAGCAGAACAATACCTGAAAGTTTTGGAACCCGGGGAAAAGAAAGAAGTGGGAATTCCCACTCTGCGCCAGATAATGGATGGCACAGTGCATATGACGAATGAACTGAACAGCAGCGATCTGGCAGAAAATTTTTCCTCTGTCCTTATGCTGGAAGACGGGGCAAAGAAATATGCGGAGGAAGAATATAAAAAGCTGGATGGTATCCTGGCAGAAAATCGGCGGAATCAGGCTGCCGCACACTTCTTTGTCCCGGGAAGCAGAGGTTTTTTTGAATTATTTTCAAGATGGATTCCTCTGGCTTGTACGCTGGAAAGCATTCTGGCAGGCGTTCTCTTTATGCTGCATCGTGTCAGTGAACCATTACAGGCAGGGACGGCATACGTTGAGTATACATCTAAAATGGGAAGAAAATGCCAGGATCAAAGGAGGAGGGCAGCGGTACTTGCCGGACTCACTTTTACGGCTGTCATATGGGGAGTAACGATCTTGGCGGCAGCTCTTATGTTTCCTTTAGGTCCACTGTGGAAGACACCCATTGGAAGCATGATGGTGTTGGATTCTTATTTTCCGGTCATCAGTTGGTTCCCGCTTCATATTGCGGGATACCTGGGCCTGGAATTTTTAATATCAGTCTGCGCAGCGGTGCTTTTTTCTTATATTGGGTATACGCTTTCGGCAAAGGGAAGAAATAGTTTCAAGGCATTTATACTGCTGGGGTTTGGATGTGCATGTATCTATACGGTGACATCTCTGTTTCCAAAATGGAGCGTCGTTTATTTTATACTGCAGTACAATCCCGTTGATCTTGCCAGGAAAGCAGGGCACTGGATGGTAAATGGCGCCTCCTTTCTTTCGCCGAGATATTATGAAACCACTGTGATTATTCTATGGGGCATTCTGATAGCATGTGCAGCTTTCAGAGTGCGGAGACAGTTTTTCAAGAAAGATTTATAAGGAGGGTGTATATGATAAGGACGGAGATAAGAAAAATACTGACATGGAAGAAGCTGCTGTGTCTGCTGGGCTTTGGGATACTGTATTTTCTTCTGTTTATAAGGCCGTATGTAAATATACATCCGGGTAGCTACCATCAGACTGCCGATATTGCAGAAGCTATTACAGATAGATATGGGGTTTCCATATCACCGGAAGAATATGAAAAGATGAAAAGTGAGGCTCCTGAAAAGGGAACCAGTGCCATTGACCGGATGATAGCGGAGAATGCGTTGTTTCAGGAGTATGGCTTCCATACGTTTCAGGAATTCAACCTGGGGAGCGAAAGTCTGACTCCCGATGAGGACACGGCATTATGGATGGAAATCTATGATTCCTTCAGTGACGCCGAAGTGTCGGAGGAATTCACCAAGACAATAGAAATCAATGTATATGATATGTTTTTGGATGCTTACAAGACAGAGGCACTGCAGGAGGACGGTAGTGAAAACGGAACATCCTTTTATAAAGAACTGGACGGTCTTCAGAGACAGAGGGTATTAGAACGGAATCAGGAGGTATTTACGATCCTTCCATCTGTAATATTGGAAGATAATTTTGAGGTTCTTCAGTTTTGGTCAGTTTTTGTAATTATCGGAGTGATATTTATGATTCTTCCCTATATGGTACAGGAGAATCAAAATGAAATGCCGTCACTTCAATACTGCTGCAGGAAAGGGCGGGGCTATTACCTCCGTAAGCTGGCGGCTGGCCTGATTTCTTCTTTAGCGGTGATCGGAATATCCAGCGTATTTTATTTGATAACCGCAAAAATTAACCGTGTAACAGATTTTTGGAATGCATCGGCGTCTTCCTTTTCGAGCGGCTACATTGGATGGTTCCCATGGTCTATAGGAACTATGAGTATCATGAGTATTTTGTTTACAGCCATGATGGCAGCAGGAGCAGGAATGATCTTATTCGCCGTTACCAGATACTGCAGAAACTATATATCAGCCATTGCCCTGTCTCTGCCGCTGGTCATCCTGGCGGGATGTTACGGAACCTTTTTTATATTGGATTTTGCAGAGATAACCAGAGGAAAATACATGGCGCCAATGATCTCTGCCGTGGTGCTGGGCCTGGGGGTCCTTGCCAATCTGGTACAGTATATGGCAGAGAAGAAAAGAAATATAAACTGAACGAAAATGAAGCTTCCGGTCAGCCTTACAATCGTTCCTGTGCATGACCGCGTGAATAGAAATTTACAATTGTTCAATCCCACATATATGAAGCACATCATTTTCAACATAAAACCGTATATTCATACCAGCGTACTTCATTCCGTAGATGCGCGCCGGATCTTCCTGATAAGAAGGCCTGGGATCCTGCGCCAGGATTTCCATCAGCGCAGGCTGGCATTGCTCTGGGATAAGCTTCAGGCATGCAGGCGGGCATTCTACCTTCAGGCTGTAGCCCGCGTGCCGGCTGCCGAAGCCGCCTTGTGCGTCAGGGTGGCTGTCCGCATAGGGCAGATAGGGCTTAATATCAAAGACCGGGGTTCCATCCATCAGGTCGGCTCCGGAAATATGGAGAACCGGGCCAAAATCAGGGGTGGTGCTGATGCCCTCCAGACGGACGCAGGACAGTCCAACCGGATTGGGCCGGAATGGGGAACGTGTGGCAAACACCCCCATTCTCTGATTGCCGCCAAGCCTTGGCGGACGCACAGTAGGACTCCATTCATCACGGATGGCCTCGGAAAACCCCCAGATAAGCCAGATATGGGAGTAATCTTCCAGGCCGCGCAGGGCATCCGGATTGCGGTAGTCCGGTTCAAAGATGAGCTTTGCCTTCAGGGATTCCACGAGACCGCTCTGTCGGGGGATGCCGAATTTTTCCGGGAAATCGCTTTGGATATGTGCAATTGTTTTTAAGGTATAAGGAGAAGTCATGAATATGCCCCGCTTTCAATAGCTTTTCTATTAGAAAATGTAACATAAAGCAGGGGGCGCAGTCAATCGGGAGTTAGTTAACGAGCTTTAGACTCGTTGACGGATGGCGGACGCGAATGACGAGGTGAGTCCGGGAGCTAGC
>BAIF02000083.1 GCA_000509105.1 Clostridiales bacterium VE202-21
AAGATATATATATGGAATGAGGAGACGGTACCGGAAGGTATCGTTTTTTGTTGTGTAAAGTGTTGTTATGTTTAGAATATTCAGAAAACGGTGCGCAAAGGGGTCTGACCCCTAAGAACAAACACTCACAATATATAAATCTAACAAATGGATAGGTATGGATCTGCCTCATATGCTATAATCTCAAAACAAAAGGAGGTTGTGGTTTATGACAGCAAGTATTATTTTTCATGAGGATTCAAGAGAGTTTCATTTATGCAATGATAAGATAAGTTACATTATGACTATTCTAAAAAATGGTGAATTAGGACAACTTTATTTTGGAAAGTCTTTGAGAGACCGGGAAAGTTTTGGCCACTTACTTGAATTGCAAAAGCGTCCCATGTCAGCGTGTGCTTTCCCGGGGGACCAGAGTTTTAGTATGGAACATATTAGGCAGGAGTATCCATTATTTGGACATGGAGATATGAGATATCCGGCATATGAAATAGAACAGGCTAACGGGAGCCGGATTACAGAGTTTGTGTATCGGAGTCATAAGATTTACGTTGGGAAGCCGAAGCTAGAGCAACTGCCTGCTACATATACAGAGTTAGATGAAGAGGCCCAGACGCTTGAGGTTGAACTTGAGGACAGCCTGATACGTACGCGGCTAGTACTTACTTATACGATCTATCGGGATTATCCCGTGATTACGAGGAATGCCAGATTTGAATGTGGTCTGCCGGAGGGAATCAGGCTGAACACTGCGATGAGTTCAAGCCTGGATCTTCCGGATATGGATTATGAAATGGTTGAGCTGACTGGTGCATGGTCAAGAGAACGGGCAGTCAGGAACAGGAAACTGGAGCATGGTATCCAGAGCATATACAGTATGAGAGGGTGCAGCAGTAATAATTATAATCCATTTCTTGCTTTAAAAAGGCCAGGCACAGACGAAAATAGTGGTGAAGTATATGGGTTCAGCCTTGTATACAGCGGCAATTTTCTCGCACAGGCCGAAGTAGATACATATCATGTGACAAGAGTACTGATGGGAATACATCCAAGTGGTTTCCAATGGAGCCTACAGGACGGAGAGAGCTTCCAGACTCCGGAAGCAGTTATGGTCTATTCCGATGCGGGCCTTAATGGTATGAGCCAGACGTATCATGAACTTTATCGGACAAGGCTGGCACGGGGAGTATGGCGTGACAGGGTGCGGCCTATCCTGATTAATAATTGGGAAGCTACTTACTTTAACTTTAATGAAGAAAAGATACTGGCACTGGCGAATACGGCTAAACAACTGGGGATAGAGCTGTTTGTGCTGGATGACGGATGGTTTGGCAGGCGGGATGATGATACGTCTTCGTTGGGAGACTGGTATCCTGATAAAAGAAAACTTCCGGCTGGTGTAACCGGGATTGCAGAAAAAGTAAAGGCTCTGGGAATGGATTTTGGGCTGTGGTTTGAGCCGGAAATGGTAAATGAAGACAGCCAATTGTTTAAAATGCATCCCGACTGGGTTCTGAAGACGCCAGGCAGGTACATATCCTATGGCAGGAATCAGATGGTTCTTGATTTTTCAAAAGAGGAAGTCGTTGACTACATTTATTCAATGATGGAAAAAATCCTGACCGAGGCGGACATTTCCTATATCAAGTGGGATATGAACCGTTGTATGACGGAGGTCTTTTCATCGGGGAAGAATGCAGACGAGCAAGGAAAAGTTTATCATCAGTATATACTCGGAGTGTACAGGCTGTATGAGCGGCTTGTTGAAAAATTCCCTGAAGTTCTATTTGAATCCTGTGCAAGCGGTGGAGCCAGATTCGATCCAGGGATGCTCTATTACGCCCCTCAATGCTGGACTTCAGATGATACAGATGCAATGGAACGTCTTAAAATCCAATATGGGACATCCATGGTTTATCCTTTGAGCAGCATGGGATCTCATGTTTCGGCGATTCCGAATCATCAGCTGCATCGTAACGTTCCAATGAACAGCAGGGCAAATGTGGCCTATTTCGGCACCTTTGGATATGAACTGGATTTAAATGAACTAACGGAGGAAGAAAGAGATACCATAAAAAATCAAGTTCAATTTATGAAAAAGCACCGCAAGCTTATCCAGCAGGGAAACTTTTACCGTTTAATCAGCCCATTTGAAGGGGACGGGAATGAAACAGCATGGATGGTAGTTTCACCAGATCAAACAGAGGCGTTGCTGGGATATTACAGAGTACTCCAGGAAGTGAACGTAGGATACCGCCGTCTCAGACTTCAGGGACTTGACGAGAATATGCTGTACCAGACGGAATGCAGTGAAAAGAACGGTATATATTATGGGGATGAACTCCTCCGCGCAGGATGGAACCTCTCAGATGAATCCTGCGGCGAAGACAGCAGCTTTTATAATGGAGTAAATGGGGACTATCAGTCACGTATTTATTATTTTCATAAATACTATACCTAAAGATTTCTAGAATTGCTAATAAGTATCATCTTCATGAGGGTTCTTTGTACATATAGTGCGTGACGTAAGTTTATTTCTCCTACGGTACTCACTGGGGGTTAATGAGGTTACCTGTCGGAAGGCTTTTGTAAAAGCCAGTTCGCTGGTATATCCACAGGAAAATGCAATATTCCGGATTAGATGATCGGTATTTGCAAGTAGTTCAGAAGCCTTGGTAATCCTATATTTTTTCAAAAATTGCTGCGGAGAGAAATGGACATTTTTTTGAAACAGGGTGGACAGGTAGCAGCGGTTTAATGAAACATAGTCTGCAATTTGCTGTACCGTAATTGGAGACTGATAATTCACCTTAATAAATTCGATTGCTTTTGCAATGTACTGGCTTTCCGTGTGCTGCTCACTTGGCTTATATACGCCTGGTGATTTAGCCAGATAAGAAAAAAATTGATATAGAAGTCCCTGATTATAGAGTTCGTTACTGTAATCTGCATCATAATGTTCCAACATATCCAGGATAATATTATGCAGCTCCTGAACGTAAGGACAGGCGATGACAGGGGTTTCCTGCGAAAGGCCGCAGAGGGAGAGATGGTGTTTCACCATGTCTCCCTCTACTGCAATCCAGAGATAAGTCCAGGGCTCTTTATCATCCGCCTGGTAGAAGGTCAGATCTCCGGGACAGATAAGAAACCCCTGTCCTTTTTGGATACGGTGGCAGATATTACCCGCAAAAAACTTTCCCTTTCCGTCCAGGCAGAAATGAAACAAATAATATTCCCGCATTGCAGGACCAAAGGAGTAAGAGGGGCTGCAGGACTGACAACCACAGAACAGCGGGTAAAAATGTCGGTTATTATGAATTTCTAATTGTGTAAATGTGTACATTTGCTGGGATCTCCTTTACTAAGCTTATGAGCATAATCGCTCTAAATATGGCGGTCAATGCATGCGGATTCGTTATCTACTCAATGGATGTAAATTCAATGAATGTTAATGCTGCAGCTGGTCTGGAGCATAGATTTTTATGATTATCTTAACTTGTCTGCCACCTACTGTCAAGCAAATGTATCATGGAGTGCAAAGGGGTCTGACCCCAATGTTGAATTTAAATAAAAATTAATTTATTTATCAGTAAATTCTGATATAATATAAAAAAGAGTATCTTTATCTGTCAATATTTGATTCAAACATAATCTTAAAGGAGGTGGATTTCATGAAAAGGAACAGTAGAAGAGGATTGGCTTTCCTGTTAACTTTTGTTTTAATAGGTGCGGCGGGGGTGCTTCCTGCATTTCCGGTATCTGCAGAGACGGAAAATGTGAAGCAGAATACCGGTGTACAGAAACCAGAAGTAATAGAAAAGACAACAGATAGCATCAAGCTGCGAACAGAACAAGATTTTGAATATGCCATTGAGACAGAGAAAGACAATGCCAGGATATGGAAGTGGGCGGAGACCGGACAGTATGATAAGGCAAGTAGAACGGTGGTTTTTGCCGGGCTGCAGTCCGGGACACAATACAGTTTTGCATGCCGTCATGCCGGAGAAGATGTTATATTATATCAAAATACGGCTGCAACAAATGCAATTGCGGCGGATGTGGTAACGGATACCCCACAGAACCAGCCGCTTGATCCATCTGAAGTTACGGATGCTTTGTCAGATGAAACTAAGAAACTGACGGACGGTAATCAGAATTCCGAAGGAGAAGAGGCGAAGCTGAGTCCAACGGATGAGGTACAGAATTCGGCGGGTGAAACAGAAAAACCGCCGGAAGGTATTAAAGATACTTTTGATGCTAATAAGCAGTTGTCTGACGATACTATAAAAGAAGCAGATGACAGCCAAAATTTTCCGGATTCGGCTAAAAAGCCAGCAGATGAAAAAAAAGATAAAGGTGTTACAAAAGCCCCGGCGTCACCGCTTACAGCTCCGGAGGCTCCAATCGTTAAAGAAGTAAAAGATACTGAGGTTACATTGGAACTGCCCCAAAATGCAGATCCAAAGTATAACTACGAATTCAGTATCAATGGAACAGATTTTCAGGCAGATCCCAGATTTGATAAGCTGACACCGGATACTTCCTATCAGTGTTATCTAAGGATTGCAGCGGGAAAATATGAAGGTGTAACTTATCTCGCAAGCGGCAGTAACGAACCAATCGATACGAGGACAAAGAGAACTGCGCCGGATAAACCAGAATATACTCCGGAAGCGGCCGACAGAACGAATACGAGTATATCGTTAAAAGTACCGGAAATGGAGAAGAATCCGGACAATATGGAATTTGGGATGCTGGGTTCCGGGACAGACATTGAATGGAATACCACGGGTGTATTTGACAACCTGACTCCAGGTACAGAATATCAATTTGTTGTTCGGCGTAAGATAGACGAAAAGCTACAGATGCAGGGAGAGAATAGTGACATACTTCATGTGGCAACATTGGAGAATGCAGCAGCAGCGGCTTTGGCACCAAAGATTCTGAAACGCTCCGATACTTCTATTGTGCTTATCACAGATGATAAGCTGGAGTATGGAATGCGAATGGCAGACGGTACAATCAGCTGGCAGGAGAATGCGGAATTTGCCGGGCTGGAGCCAGATACTGAATATCAATTTATGACACGTGCTAAATATGATCCGGATAAAGCAATGGAGAGCCTTCCCAGCGAAACGGTAAAATATAGGACAGCTATAAGTTCTGACGGTGTGAAGATAACCGGAATCGAACATGGTGGAACTTATGAGGCAGAAACTGTATGGACTGCCACAGCAGTCGGTGTTGGTATGGAAAATACTTCTCCCGCAGTGGGAGATACAAGATGGGCGCCAAAGACATGGACCTGGGGGGGAGCAATAAAAAGCTGGGAAAACCCTCCATATACAGTGAAATTCAAATGCACAAGACTTGGAAGTTACGAACTGACGGCAGGATTTCAGATGGAAGAGTACACCGGTAAGGGATGGAAAGAAACAGAATACAAAAAGTCGGTCAGTACATCATTTAATATAATTGAGAAAAAGGTAACCGTATATACTATAACTGCGGAGGCCGGGGCAAATGGGAAAATAGATCCGAACGGCCGCGTGGATGTAGAGAAGGGGAAGAGCTGCGAATTTACATTTTCTCCAAATAGAGGATACCGTGTGACAAAGGTTCTGGTAGACGGCAGAGAGGTAACAATGAAGAATAACCGGTATACGTTGACAGACGTCCAGGATAATCATAAGATATCTGTTACATTTGAGAAAGACAAAAGCACACCGAAGACCGGGGATAATACACAGTTCGTAATAATTCTTGGCGCCTTTCTGATATCTGGGATGGCCGTATTAATGCTGGCATACAGGAAGAGGAAACGTTAGGTGTTTTTGAAGCGGTAAAGCGGTATATAATGGATGATTAATACTTATCTATTTCACGACAGCGCCATAATGTATGATTCATGTATACCCAAAGGGCACACTGTGACTTATGTCCTGCGGTCTGGTCTGCGTTAAAGCTGCAGATGAATGTATACCCAAAGGGCACCACGTAAAACATGCCCTGCAGGCAGGTCTGCGGCAAAGCCGCAGATTAAAATATAATTTAAGAATATTCTGAAAATGGTGCTCAAAAGGGTCTGACCCCTGCTTTGTATTCACTTGCGCTGATACCTACTATTTTCTTAAAGTCCTTGCAAAAGTAGGTCTGGCTATTATACCCCACTGCGAATGTGATTTCTTTTATGTTTTTATCAGATTGTTCCAACAGTTTTATTGCTTTGTCTATGCGCAGCTTTGTGATATAGTCGATAAAGTTCATTCCAAGTTGGTGTTTCAGCGCTTTACTCAAATAAGAGGGACTAACTTTATGTTCCATGGCCAGTTGTTCAAGTGAAAAGTCACTTGTGTAATTACTATTTATATATGTAATAATTTTTTTGATATCTATGTCATCGGTGTCCTTTGGTTCGTTCCCTTCGCAACAGTCACAACATGCTTTGATAAAGTTTAAAAATGCTATTTTTATATAGTCGGTATTCTGCCTGGGAGAAATGGTTGACAACAGGTCATTGCAGAGGCCGGAGATCAGGATGGAACCACTATCCATCGTGGTGAGATGCCTTTTGAGGGCACCGAGGGAATCCCGGAGGTTATCACATAATAGTGCAGGGGTACGGTTACTTTGCTCCAACAGGGCCTGGAAGAGGAGTTTGGCTTTCTCCAGGCTCTTTTCACTGTCTCCTTTAGAAACAGACTGGCTCAGCTCTGTCTCCAAGGCATATATTTTGGCAGAGCCATTGGGTGCTGAGAGGACAACCTGGCGGTGGCCTTTCAGCATTTTTTTGTTTAGTGCTTTAAATTCTGTCGAGAGTTCCGAAAGAGAAGAAACAGCTGGGCTGATATACAGGCAGACCTGATCCAGGCGGTGTTTCTGATATACAGCGGATAAAAGGCAGCGGAGTTCATACGTGAACTGAGGGATATTCCTGGAAAATTGGTCCTGGTCCACGGATAGTATAAAGATATGACAGATGCCGATATCCTGTACAATGGACTCCCTGGTACACAGATCCAGTTGCCGGCCGATCTCCGATAGTAATTCATCCTGATGAAAAAATGCCGGCTGCTGTATCTGCAGAAGGGAAGCTGTGGCGCACAGAAAACAGGCATTCTCAGTTCGAAAGCGGGCCTGAAATCGTCTAAGATCCAGGTCTGTGACAGTATCGGTGATAATCGACTGGACAATATTATATTCCAACTGGGGCAGAGCCAGCCGGATCTGCTCATTCAAGTGGTCGTCCCGGCAGCTGTCTATGGTATTGCTGCGTATTCTTTCAGCCAGCCTGGTTAGTGCTGATAATAGGACATCTGTCTTTATAGGTTTTGTCAGATAATCGAATGCACCCAGTTGAAGGGCTGTCTTAGCATATTCAAAATCAGCATGTGCCGAGAGGACGATAAATTCCAGATTAGGATAAGAAGCCTGGAGCTGCCTCATGGCATCGAGTCCGTTTAGAACCGGCATACTGATATCCATCAGTACAACATCCGGCTTGTATTCCCGACACATCTCCATCAGCTCCACACCATTGGCTGCCTGCGCGGCAATCTCGTACTGTGGAAGCTGAGTCCGGATAATCAGCCGCAGCGCGGAACGCTCCAACTCTTCATCTTCTGCAATTACTAATCGGTATCCCATATAAAATCCTCCTCTTGTATTTCGATCTCTACCCGAAAGAAACTCCCTTTTTCACTATATATAGAAATAATGTCGTCCCGTTTATAAAAAAGCCCGATCCTTTCCCGGACATTTTTCAGGCCGATACCGTGGCTGCCCTGCGGCGGGGAATACTCCTTTGACAAAAGTGATGGGATCATGTCTTTCTCTATACCGGTGCCATTGTCCTCCACCAGGATAAGGAGAGAATGTTTCATTTTCCAGATGGCCGTCAGAATGCGGCAGGGTTCAGGTTTGCTGTAGGTTCCATGCATAATTGCATTTTCTATTAATGGCTGTATGATAAAAGAAGGAACTAAGATATTGGGAAGCTCATCGTCTACCTGCAGTTCAAACGAAAGATGATCTACAAAACGCATCCGCTGGATAAAGATATAGGTCTCTGCGAAAGACAGTTCATCCCGGATGTTAACCGCATCTTCTGTCTTGTAAAGGCTGTAGCGCAGCATATCGGTGGTGGCGTCGATTAACTGAATTGTCTGAGGAGCTCCCTCAAAGTATGCACTTCGGGAAATCAGGTTCAGAGTATTGAATAGAAAATGAGAATTTATCTGATTGCGCAGCGCCTTGAGACTGGTTTCCTGCATCAGGGCTTGTCTGTTGATCTGGGAAATGTAACCGTTGATGCTGTTTTTCATATTATTAAAGGCATTGGCCAGTATCTCCATCTCATCGTTCGTATCCACATAGATATCCGGAATATCAAAACGGCGGCTGGCCAGTTCCTTTGCGCTGCTGACCACATTCAAAAGCGGCCGGGTGATCTTCCTGGTAGTCAGATACCCTGCGATGCAGAGAAACAGAAGGCCTGCAGCAAAAACAAGATTACAGAGCCGGTTATTGACTTTCATAGTCCGGAGGAGCCTGCTGGTCTCCATGGAAATAGACTCGGCCTGATATGTAGTATATTTTTTGTAAGTATAGTCAATCAGATTATTGGTATAAAGTACATCCTGTGTCTGGGAGAGCAGTTCGGACTGCGGGACACTGCCGATCTTTGCGATTACATCTGAGGCCTGTGATTCAAAGGTTTCCAGCATATTCTCCAGATCCCGCATTTTATCATAGTAAACACCATCCGGAAAATTATAAAGTACGTGGCTCAGACGCTCCTTGGCATAGCCCAGTTCTCCCTCATAGGAAATTCTATTCTCTGAGGAAGGGTGCAGCATAAAATTTTCAAACAGCTCGTGTATATCACGATTGCTCACAAAAAAGTCATTCAGTGTTATCTGGCTTTCCAATGCCGCCTGATAGCTGGAAAGAGTTTTTTGCTGAAGGATATAGGAGAATCCATGCACACAGGCAGGAATCAGAAGAGAAAGAATAATTAAAACGTAAAGTTTGGTACGTATACCTAGATATCGTCTATTTTCTTTCATAATATTTCAAATCCTTTCGAGATTATTTGTTTATATAAGAGTATAATAAGTATACCCAAGGGGAAACCGTAACACAAGCCCCTGAGGAGTAGATTTTCAGCTAACGCTTAAAAATAAGTACTTTTATTATAACAGATAGAAAATTCACTTGTATAGAAAGGAAGACTTGCACTTTTTTGACAGAAGCAAAATCCGGCAAAAAAAAGTGCAAATGATCAGAATGATATAAAAAATAAAACAGTGCTGTCAATTTTGTTCAAGTGTAAGTGCGTACTCCCAATGCTATGATTGAATTAGTACTAGTACTACAGCGTAAAGGAGGAATGCGAGATGAGCCAACGGATAAAAAAGGCAGCAATTAAAGTATTTCAAATGAAGGAGAGTGGAGTCATCATCCCTACCATATTGTTTATGGTGATAATAGCGCTGGTTAATCCAGCGTTCATAAGTATGGCCAACGTATTCAACGTGCTGCGGTCTACTGGATTCACTTTGATTACGGCGCTTGGCATGACCTTCGTACTGATCGCGGGGGGACTGGACCTATCGGTAGGATCAGTGCTTGCTTTGGGCGGATGTGTCAGCGGAATGGGAATGGTGAATCTGGGGGCCCCGATCTGGCTGGCAATGATTTTGGGATGCGGGGTGGGATTCCTGATCGGATTCCTCAACGGAATCATCATAGTAAAATGCAGGATTCCGGCATTGATTATGACGCTGGGAATGATGTATATGGCACGCGGTATCGTTTATATAGTAACAGAAGGGGTTCCTATTTATCCTCTGCCGGCTGCATTTCAGACCATAGAACAGCAGGATGTTCTGGGTATCCCCAAGGTTATCCTTATTTGTATCGTGCTGGGGGCAGCGGCACATATTTTCCTGAAGAAGACAACCGTGGGGCGTTCCATTTATGCAGTGGGCGGGAACAAAGAGGCGGCACGGCTGTCCGGAATCAATCTAGACCGGACTTATATTATCTGTTACTGTATCACAAGTACCCTTGCGGCATTATCAGGAATCATGATGAGTTCAAGGCTGGGATCCGCACAGCCAAACGGAGGAACCGGTTATGAAATGACGGTTATAGCCGCGGTCATCATCGGGGGCACCAGTACGAACGGCGGTATCGGAACTATACTCGGCACTGCAATCGGAGCGCTGTTTATGAACGTATTGTCGAATGCCATGACAATTTTAAAGGTGTCTGTTTACTGGCAGAACTTTGTGGTTGGGTTCATACTTGTTCTGGCTGTTATGCTGGACCAGTATAAGAGAGATGCTATGCAGCGTGCCGGAACGAAAAGGACAGACTAGGCAGGGAGGGAGATACCATGGAAAATACAGTCATGCAGATGCGCCATATTTACAAAAGATTTCCGGGCGTTACGGCTCTTTGCGATGTATCTGTAGATCTAAAGGAAGGAGAAATTCTTTCGATCGTTGGTGAAAATGGAGCCGGCAAATCTACCCTTATGAAGATTTTGGCGGGCAATTATCCATCCGGCACTTACGAGGGAGAGGTACTGATTAAGGGGAAGAGGATGGACGCAAAAAATTCACTGGATGCAGAAAAGGCAGGTATTGCCATGATCTACCAGGAGCTGAATGTGGAGCTGGACTTATCCGTCGGGGAAAATGTACTGCTCGGACGCTGGCCGATAAAGAAAAACGGGTTTATAGACTGGAAGAGGCTCCATGTAGAAGCAAGGGAAGCGCTGCAGCAGCTGGATGTAACTCTGGATACAAAACTGAATGCAAGGAGCCTGAACGCCAGCATGCAGCAGCTCGTCTGCATCGCCAGGGCACTGGTCAGAAAGCCTGAAATCCTGATCCTTGATGAGCCGACAGCCGCACTGACTCAGGAGGAGACGGAACATCTGATGGAGGTGCTGCGTGCACTCCAAAAAGAGAGAATCGCATGCATCTACATATCGCATAAACTGGATGAGGTGTTTCAGATTTCTGACAGGGTCATTACCATGAGAGACGGGAGGTACATTCGACAGTACCCAAAAGAAAAGATAGTTCCGAATCAGGTTATCCTGGATATGGTTGGAAATAAACTGGACATCTTCAAAAGAGAAAAGACAGAGAAAAAAGGTGCAGAGATATTGCGGGCAGAGCATATGAAAGTACTGCATCCTTATGCTTACCACAAAAATATCATAGAAGATGTATCATTTACACTGCATGCCGGGGAGATTCTGGGAATTGCCGGGCTGGTGGGAGCCGGGAGAAGCGAGCTTCTGAAAGCAGTTGCCGGTGCAATGCCAAGGAAAGGAGGTAAGATTTTTATCAATGGAAAAGAGACTCCGGTACGGAGCGTTTCAGAAGCCATACATGCCGGCATAATCATGTTGAGCGAGGATCGGAAACGAGATGGATTTGTGGGGACTATGAGCATCAAAGAAAATATGACACTGTGTGCTTTGAAACGCCTCTCCCGGAGGGGATTTATCGACAAAACCCGGGAGAATACGGCGGCAGAAGAATATTTTAACTACCTGAAAGTCAAAGCTGCTTCTATTGATACTGGCATTACAACACTGAGCGGAGGAAATCAGCAGAAAGTCATACTTGCAAAGGCACTGCTTTCAAAAGCAAATATCCTGTTTTTAGATGAACCTACTCGTGGAATCGATATTGGTGCTAAAGCAGAGATATATAAGATCATGAAGGACTTGACGGAAAAAGGCATGGGTATCATCGTGATCTCCTCAGAACTGCCCGAACTGATCAGCATATGCGACCGGCTTCTGGTACTGCGCAGGGGATATATCAGTGCCGAGATGGCGGCGGAATATGTGACGCAGCAGGATATCCTGCATGCGGCCGCATTCGGAAAGGAGGAAAAAGAATGTGTATGACACCGAGAGAAAGAGTAAATATGGCCCTGAACTTCAAGGAGCCGGACAGGATTCCGATAGACTGGGGAATGAGCACGGTATCCGGGATCCATGAAAGAGCCTACAGAAATTTGCTGGATTATCTGGGAATGAATGAGGAGATTGTTATAAGCGATGCGGTACAGCGCCTTGCAAGGCCTTCCGAGGCCATCCTGCAGAAATTCCATGTGGATACCCGCTATATTTTCTGCAATCCGCCCTCCTTTTGGGAATACCATGAGGAGGAAGACGGATCCTGGAGGGACGAATTCGGAGCCGGTTACATAAGAACCGAATTCTACTGCGACAGCCGGAAAAATCCCCTCGCAGATGCCGAGACTATTTCGGATCTGCGTGCATATAAGATGCCGGACCCGGAAGACCCGGCCAGGTTTAAAGGTCTGAGGAAAAAGGCAGAATGGCTTCGTGAGAACACCGATTATGCCATTGTAGCAGGGACATACCCCGCCCTATATTACAGTGCATGGGTGCTTCGCGGGATGGAGAATTTTATGCTGGATACGGCTGCAGATCCTAAGTTTGCAAACTATCTGCTGGACATGATCCTGGATTATTGGAAGGCATTTATGGGAAAATACCTGGAGGAGATCGGGGAATATATCGATATCATGTGGGCCGGAGATGACTGGGGCGATCAGAGCGGCCCGCTGATCAATCCGGTAGAGTTCCGCAAAAATGTGGGCCCCCGGTTTAAAGAATTGATTCAGTTTATGAAGACAAAATCAGACGCAAAACTGTCCTACCATTCCTGCGGCTCTGTGACATGGTGCCTGGATGATTTTTATGACTGGGGCGTGGATATTGTCCAGCCGCTCCAGGCCAATGCATATGATATGGATTCTAAGAAACTGAAGAAGATGACATACGGAAGGATGTCTCTGCATGGCGGGTTGAATAACCAGGGCGTGTTCCATCTGAGCCGGATGAGATACGCGCAGACGTTCGTCAGAAAATATGCGATTTTGGGCCGGGCGGTGGATATTTGTTTGGTTCAGGACATAATATACAGGCAAACTGCCCGCCTCAGAATATTCTGGAGATATTTCAAAGCTGGGAAATGTACGGGGCTTATCCGATGAAAAATAATGTGGAATAACGAAAGGGGTCTGCCCCTTTGCAAATAAGGAGGAAAAAATATGAAGAAGACGATGGCGATTTTACTATCATTATTTATGGTGATCGGACTGGCAGCAGGATGCAGCAGTACATCGAAAGAGCCTGTCCAGAAAACAGAAGACGGCAAAACGGAAGAGGGTGCAGGAAAAAATGAGGAGGACAGCACCAAAACCAGTGGAGAAGCAAAACATCTCGTGTTTGTCACACCTCTGATCGCACACCCGGTATGGCTGGCGGCGAAAGAAGGATTTGACGATGCGGCCGAAGAATTCGGTTTCCGGGGGGACTGGGTTGGACCATCCGTAATCGATGTGGATGAAATGATCAAGCAGATCGAGGTTGCAATTGCTGAGAAAGCAGATGGAATTATCACCCAGGGATTGAATCCGGAGGCGATGGTTCCGGTTCTGAAAAAAGCCGATGAAGCGGGAATTCCTGTAGTTGTTGTGAACTCTGATATCCCGGATGCGCCAAGACTTGCCTATCTAGGGACCGACCCGGTGAATCTTGGAACCGCGGGGGCGAATGGAATCCTTGAAAAACTGGCGGGGGAGACACCGAAGGCGGCTTACGCAACGACAGCATTTACGAATACCGTTGCTATGGACATGATCGAAGGCTACCGCAAGACTTTTAAAGAGGCTGGGGATTACGAGGAAATGACGGTTGTTGAGACCAACGCAGACACACTGACCGCAGTACAGAAATGGCAGGACGTATTTAATACGTATCCAGAGACCAATGTTGCTGTTGCTGTGACAGGAGAAGGCGGAGCAGCTGCTGCGAAAGTAGTAAAAGAAATGGGGCTGGAAGATCAGGTTGTGGTAATGGCGATTGACGATATCGACGAAACACTGGATGGGATCCGCGAAGGAATCATATACGGAACCATGACACAGAATTTCTATCGGAAAGGCTACCAGGCATCCCAATGGCTCCTGGACTACATTGATAATGGCGCAAAACCGGAAAATATGCTCAATGATTCCGGAACAATGCTTGTTACCAAGGAAAATATTGAAACGTATAATACAGATATGAGGGTTCCCGAGACCTGGAAATAGAAGGAGGAAGCTATGGGGAAAAAAGATCCTGCTGCGATGCAGACTGCTTCCGGCATTCCTAAAATCAAAGAAATAGGTACTTCATTTTTGTTCAGTGAAAAAGAAAAGCAGCATTTGAAGAAACTGGGAGACAGGACGGCGCAGATTGCCGCCCTGCCGGTTCAAAAGGAAAAGGCAGAGCTGTGGAGGGCACACAATGATCTGAAAACCTCCGAGCCTGTTGTATTTATTGACCCGGAGAATGGCTGGAATGAATGCATACCCGGCAATATCCTGCTCTGTGAAGATCCGCTTGCAAGAGTCTGGGAAATGCATCTGCGCAAGCAGATCTATTGGTTTGAACAGCTGAAAGATGATAAGGTAATTGAAAACTATTTCGATGTTCCTTATTCCTACAGCGATACCGGCTGGGGCCCCGCACTGAAAAAAGCAGGCGGTGAGGCAGGCGGAGCTTACAAAGTGGTTCCGGTTCTGAACGATTATGAGAAAGATCTGCCAGGAATCCATTATCCGGAGCTGCTCATTGATTACGAAGAATCAGAGCGGGTAATGGAGCTGGCACACGAATTATTTGACGGTATTCTCCGGGTCCGCAGAAAAACAGACTGGTGGTGGAGCCTGGGACTGACAATGGATTATATTAACCTGCGCGGTCTGGAGGACTTTATGTGTGACTTCCTCTCAGAGCCGGAGTCGGTTCACCGCACCATGCACCTGTTGTGTGAAGGGGTCCTGAGACGTCTGGATTTCCTGGAAGAGCATAAGCTCCTGGCTCACAACCAAGATGGAACATACGTAGGTTCCGGAGGACTGGGCTATACCGATGATCTGCAGGTGCCGGATAAAACAGCAGGTGCAGTGACGGCAAAGAACATGTGGGGATTTGTGGAAAGCCAGGAGACCACCGCAATCAATCCCGATCTGTACGGAGAATTCATATTCCCTTATCACAAGAAAATAGCAAGGAGATTCGGATTAAATTGTTCCGGGTGCTGCGAGCCTTACGAGCCAAGATGGAAATACATAAAAAAGCTGCCCAATCTCCGGCGTGTATCCTGTTCTCCGTGGTCTGACTGGACCACCATACCGGAAAATCTGGGGCAAAAATACATAGCATCCGTAAAACCAACACCCACGCCACTTGCCTTACCACATATGGACGAGGAGTACGTAAGAAAAGAAATTAGAAAAGCACTCAGATGTACACGAGACTGTGTGCCGGAGATCATTATGAAAGATAACCATACACTAGGGAAAAACCCTAAAAATGCAAGCAGATGGGTGGAGATAGTACGGGAGGAGGTTGGAGGCAGCCTGGATAAGTAAATTATTATTATATTACATTGCACTACTCCCGCCTATCCAACCCGATCTACTGCACCGGTTCCTTCCGCGAGGAAGCGCATAGCCTGAAGGCGGCAAAGATGCAGGGGCGGCCCGGAAATGCCGTGGATGGTTCAGGAGGCTTTTAGCGTGTGATTAGAAACACTTAGGACAAATAAGGGAAATCCTGGGGACGCAGATTGATTTACAAAATCAATCTGCGAGGCCGGCTGAGCTGAGAAAGCATCAGGCTTTCTCAGTGAATCCGGCCTGTGCCCCAGGATTTTCCTGATTTGCCCTTAGTGTTCCTTCACAAAGCGGCTGCCTCCTGAACCACCCACGGCATTTCCGGGCCGCCCCTGCATCTTTGCCGCCTTCAGGCGTCTCCAGACGTCTTCATACTTTCATAAGATTTTTATAAGGGAATATTTATAAGGAGATTTTATAATGAAGTTAGCTTGCGATGGAGGATGATATGAATGAGAGAGAAGATTTTAATTGTAGATGATGAGAAGGAGATTGCGGATTTAGTAGAGTGCTATCTGCAGAATGAGGATTTTATTATTTATAAGTATTATGATTCCAGAGAGGCCTGGGAATGCATTGTAAAAGAGCCGCCGGATCTGGCTGTTATGGATGTGATGATGCCGGAGATTGACGGTTTTACTCTTTGCAGGCAGATCAGGGAGCGGTATCATTTCCCGGTGATTATGCTGACGGCGAAGAGCGAGGAGATTGATAAGATTACCGGACTTACACTGGGGGCAGATGACTATATTGCAAAACCATTTTTGCCTCTGGAGATGGTGGCGCGTGTGAAGGCGCAGCTGAGGCGCTATAAAAGATATAATCATGGAGCTGAGCGGGATGATTCTGTGATAATGGTATCGGGGCTCATGCTGAATGTGAAGACTCATAAATGTACTTTGAATGAGGAGCCTTTGACGCTGACGCCGACGGAGTTTGATATTCTGCGCATTCTCTGTGAGAACAAGGGGGAGGTCGTGAGTGCGGAGAGTCTTTTCAGGCAGATTTGGGCGGATGAGTATTATGTGAAGAATAATAATACAGTTACGGTTCATATCCGGCATCTGCGGGAGAAGATGAAGGACTCTTTTGAAAAGCCAAGGTATATTAAGACCGTTTGGGGGTGTGGATATAAAATTGAAGGATAATGAAAAGAATATGAAAAGACTGGTCGAGACGGCGGCTTTATTAGTTCTGGTACTGGCCGTCTGTTTTGGTATTTATTATTTTGTGGATTATATCTGGAATGGCAGCTTTGTGGATTGGTTCCAGGATAATTATACGTGGACCAGGATGGGAACGGATCATCTGTCAGGTCAGGATATTCTGATAACTGAGGTGAACTGGCCTAGATTTAAGATGCTTATTCTGCTGGCCGTTTGCGTTGCAGCGGTGGTCTGCCTGTTTCTGGTGCGGGGGATCTCCGCCTTTTATGGACGGAAAATGGCAGGTCAGGCTGTGGCAAAATCCAGTCAGATGATTCACTCTTTTATGGAGCATGAAATAGAGGCAGATCTGGTGTTCCCTCCCGAATATGCACAGCTTGCGGTACAGATGTCACAGATTAAGAATAAGATAGAGCGCAATACCCGTATGATTAAGGAGGAGGAAAAACGTAAAAATGATATGATCACTTATCTGGCCCACGATCTCAAGACGCCGCTGACATCCGTTATCGGCTATTTAAGCATGCTGGATGAAGCAAAAGATATGCCGCAGGCGCAGCGGGAAAAATACACCAGAATCGTTTTTGACAAATCTCTTCAGCTGGAAGGGCTGATTCAGGAGTTTTTTGATATTACAAGGTATAATCTGAACCAAATTGTGCTGGAAAAGGAGACGCTGGATCTGTCCTATCTGCTGGTACAGCTGGCCGATGAGTTTTACCCGATTCTTCAGCAGGGGGACAACCGGATCGAGCTTGAAACCGGGCAGGGGATTCTGGTTTATGGAGATGCTGTAAAGCTGGCAAGAGTGTTTCAGAATGTTCTGAAAAATGCCGTGTCTTACAGTTATCCGGGAACCGCAATCGTTATCCGGACCGAGACAGAAAGGGACTATGTTAAGATTTTTATACGAAACAAAGGAAAGACTATACCGAAAGAAAAGCTTCCATATATTTTTGAAATATTCTACCGGACAGATGAGGCGCGATCAGGAAATACAGGAGGTGCAGGACTTGGACTTGCAATTGCCAGAGAAATTATCACTCTGCATGAAGGAGATATCCATGCAGAAAGCGAGGGGGAATTGACGACTTTTGTTATAAGTATCCCCTGCCTGTGAAAACGATTAACAAGCTAAAGAAATGTAATAGTATATTAAAATAAATATTAACTTTTCTTAGGAAATTATCAATAGTAAATTAAATTATCTAATATCGGGATTTTGTATAATTTTCTAAGAAAGGCAGGGATTTTAATTGGACAGAAAACAATACGAAAAAGATGCAAGATATCAAACTGAAAGAAATAAGATACGGATAAGCTCCAAGATTCAGCGGAAAAAAAGAAGACGTATGAAATATCTGAGGCGGATACTGATTTTACTGGCCCTGCTAGTACTATTGTTAGTAGCGGCAACATCGGTGCTGTCCGTAATCAGAAGACAGGAACCGGGCATACATGTCAATAACAGTAAGCTGCATTCAGAGAACATCAGCATGGACAAGCTGAACAGTCCGAATGCAATATTGACAGAACTGAAGAATGGGGAAACTATAGCCCAGAGGGGCGCAGGGGATCGGATCTATCCGGCATCCCTGACCAAGATTATGACCGCATTAGTGGCGATTGAAAATGTTTCTGATCTTGATGGGCTAATAACCAGCCCATACGATTTTTACCAGTATCTTTATCAGATGGATGCATCGATGGCTGGTTTTGAACCAGGCGAAACCGCGAAGGCCAGGGACTTTATATATGGTGTCATACTTGCTTCGGGAGCAGAGTGCTGCCTGACTCTGGCAGAGGCGGTTTCGGGATCTGAGCAGGGTTTTGTGGACCTGATGAATCAAAAAGCAGCCGAACTTGGGATGGATGACACACATTTCAGCAATACGACCGGGCTTCAGGATGCAGAACATTATACAACGGTCCGGGACCTGTCCATTCTGCTTGCCTGTGCACTGAAAAATACAGAATTCCGTGAAGTGTTTACAACCAGAAGTTATACGGTGCAGCCAACGGATGTGCATCCGGAAGGGTTCACCATAGGGAGCACTTTGTTTGAAAACGCAGGGAATACCGGTCTTAAAAGCGGGGAAATTCTGGGCGGCAAGACCGGTTACACAGACGAGGCAGGGTTATGTCTGGCAAGCCTGGCGGAGGTGGACGGAAAAGAGTATATCCTGGTCACCGCACATGCTCCGGGATCCCATGAGACAGAGCAGTACCACATTCTGGACGCAGTTACTGTTTATAACGAAATCGCTGATGTTGGGCGGGACTGACCCTGCTTAACCAGAATATACTATCATATCATCCAGAGCATTTCCGGGAGGGACAATTGGAAGAACGTTTTCTTCTCTTTCGATCATAAATTCAATCAGGACAGGCACAGCCGTGGACCTTTCGGCCTCTTTAAGCGCTGGAAGAATCTCTTCTTCCCGGGTTACGCGGATTCCTTTTGCTCCATAGCTTTCCGCCAGCTTTATAAAGTCCGGAGTATATACGGGACAATGTTCAGACGGGGCAGAGCAGGCAGCGGGGCAGCTTTTTCTATAACGCATACATGTACCGGAATATCTTTTGCCAAAAAACATTTCCTGCCATTGTCTTACATTGCCCAGATATCCGTTATTCAAGACACAAATAATAAGCGGCAGTTCATAAGCCACGGCTGTTGCCATTTCCTGAATGTTCATCTGCAGGCCGCCGTCTCCGGTTATCAGTACGACCCTGGTGTCTGGATTCCCGATCTTGGCACCGACTGCGGCGGGCAATCCATATCCCATTGTGCCGAGCCCCCCGGATGTAAGCATCTTCTTTTTTTCATTCAGCTCCAGATACTGGGCAGCCCATAATTGATTCTGCCCGACATCGGTGGCTATAATCAACTTTTGAAAGGTACTGTTAATGGTCCGGATGATTTTTGCGGGTGTGATACCGCTTCCCTTCATCACAAGAGGGTGCTCTTTCTGCCATGTGCGGATCTGCCGGATCCAGTTTTCAAGCGGCAGATTTACAGCCCGTCTGGTAAATGAACGAATTGCTGAACCGGCATCGGCCAGGATGGGGAGATTCGCGGGGATATTCCTGGATATGACCGAAGAATCGATATCCACATGAATAATCGAAGCATTTGGTGCAAATTCTTCGGGCCTGCCCGTAATACGGTCATTAAAGCGGGTGCCGATCGAAAAGAGCACATCACAGCTGCTGACAGCCATATTCGCGGCGTAGGAGCCATGAATGCCAAGATTGCCGGCATAGAGCCCGTGCGTTGTTGGAATTGCGCCTCTTCCCATAATGGTGGTGACGGCTGGAACGCCTGTTATCTCGGCAAGCCGCTGCATGTCTTTTTCTGCCCGGCTGATATGAACGCCGCCTCCGATCAGGAATAATGGCCTTTGGGCGCGGGATAAGAGCGTCATGGCTTTATCTGCCAGCTCCTCAGAGATGGGACAGACAGGCCGGGGGCTGCAGGCTGCATGGCTTTTATCGTATCTGCTGTCTCCTAATTCGCGTTGGATATCTTTTGGAAGATCCACTACAGCGACTCCGGGTTTACCTGTTCTGGCAATATGGAATGCTTTTTGGATGGCTGCTCCCAGGTCTTCCCGATCTTTTACTGTTACAGCATATTTGCAGACGCTGGAAGTCATACTGACAATGTCAACTTCCTGAAAAGCATCTTTCCCTAAAAGGCAGCGGGGCACTTGTCCGGTGAAGCAGACAAGCGGTACACTGTCATAATTGGCTGTGGCGATTCCGGTGACCAGGTTCGCTGCCCCCGGCCCGCTTGTCACGAGGCAGACCCCCACGTTCCCTGTGGAACGGGCATATCCGTCAGCGGCATGGATCAGCCCCTGCTCATGTCTTGGTACAATAAGCTCGATTGTATCTTCCCCATAAAGGGCATCAAATAAATCGATTGCCTGCCCGCCGGGATAGGCAAACACAGTGCTCACATCTTCGGTTTTCAGCGCTTTTACAAATAACTCTGCTCCTGTTATCATAAGTTTGTACCTCCTATAATGCATGTACTTGCATGCATAAACTTTAAATAAAGTGGCACTGCCGATACAGTACCACTATCAGTTTATCTCGGATCAGTCTTAAGAGACCCCTTTTACAAATACGGATACGCTGTTTTTTATAAATGTTTCCGGGCTTATCTCTGAAAGTTTATTATCAAAAGAGGCTTTTAAAAATGTATAGCCAAATGTTGCGGAGAAAACAGTCATTGCCATGCCCTCAAAATCTGCATGCGGTATCTTTCCTAATTCCTCCATCTTGTACAAATAATCTACAAGAGTCGATATAAAGGCCTGAGGGATCTTCATAATCATCGGGGCAGTCTCTTCATAAAGCTGAGGCGCCCTCAGTCCGATTGACAGATTAACAAAGTCCGGGGTGATTCTGTCCATATAGGCCTTCATGAACATTTCCAGGTCGGGCTGCAGTTCCCATACAACATTCTGAAAGATATCAGTGGTAATATTGGCCCGCCATTTTTCCTGTTCTATCCCACTCATGACAATGTCTTTTTTATTTTTAAACTTCCTGAATAGGGTGCATTCATTCACACCGGCTATATGCGCGATATCCTTTGTTGTAGTTGCAACATATCCCTTATCCCGGATCAGGGACATGGTTGCATCGATTATTTTCTGTCTGGTCTCATCCAATTTTTCTTCCCTCCATGCAAGTGCTTGCTATCATTTTATGCCCATAAATGCAGTTTGTCAACTGTATTTTGCCGTTCTACCCACCGTAGACCGGGTAGAACGGCCCGTGTATTGTAAATTCTGGGGTTTCTGGTATGATTATGATTAAGAAAACAATAGGCTTGGTTGGGAGGCACGAGATGGAAAATAAGACGGGACAATTTATTGCCAGAAGAAGAAAAGAGATCGGACTGACACAAAAAGAACTGGCTGAGCGGCTGGGGGTGACGAATAAGGCCGTGTCTAAATGGGAAACAGGCGGAGGAATGCCGGATGTCAGTGTGCTGGAAACGCTGGCAGGTGTGCTGGAGGTCAGCGTGGATGAGCTGCTGAGAGGGGAAAGAGAGACAGAACAGGTGATACTGCCGCCGGTTCAAAATATGAAAAGAGGGCGCCTGATCACGGGATCAGTTACAGGTATCCTGGCTCTCGCCGTTTTTGCTCTTCAGATGTACTATCTTATCGTGGGAAGAACGCTGCATTTTGAATACATAATAGATAGTCTGTTTTATATCGTAAATGGGTTTATTATCGTGATGGCAGCTGCCAGTCTTGGCATGCTTGTGCGTAAGAAATGGATCAGGAATATCGGCCTGGCAGCAGGCGGCATCCTTTTTTTAATGAATCTGGTATATGGGCTCCATTCGGGAGGAGGGCAGTCGTCTGTGATCAGTGTATCACCGGATCTGAAACACATGGCAGTGATGAAATACGAAGAGGAAGCAGGCAGGGTCACAACCTATCTGAATCAGAGGCTCTGTTTTGCCAAAGTATCCGACCAGTTTCCTTACACCGCAGACAGGGATATGAAGCTGCAGTGGCTGGCTGATGATGTCTGTGCGGTAACCTATACTTCTCCCGACGACGGAAACGTGCACCAGTATGTCCTGACTTATGGGGATAGAGGCAATGGAATTACTTCGGATTATGTGTACACGGTGATCACCGGGAAATGGGATGGAATCGGAAAGAACCTGGCAGGCTGGGAGATCGAAAGAGGAATAGACGGCATCACAATACGCACTGCCTCACAGACAGAAGAGACCTACACATTCGATGAATGTGTCCAGTTCGGAACTCTGGCGGTTGCCCTATGCCGTAACGGGCTTCCACAGTGGACAATTGTGTTGGATGAGAGCTGTGTAATAGGAAAAAACAATTTTCTGGAAGAAGGAGGAACTATCACATTATGCAGAGTGACCATGGATAAATCGGCCCCCATGCAGTTCTATCAAACCCAGGCGCCGATAGACTTTGACACGGAATATGAGCCTATGGACAAAACAGAGAGGGGAAAAGATCTGCAAAAAGAGATGAGATCGATTTTAAAAGAGGATCCTGCGTTGACAAATTATGATGCAGATATTTATGGAAGTGCCAAAGTAGTGACTGATTCGGAAGATATTTTCTGGATTGCAAGATGCGCTATGGAGGAAAATGATAAACGGCAGGCAGTGAATGGGATCGACGTAAGCAGGCAGATTGAGCATATGGAACTGATGGCAGGCGACAGATTTGACTATCTCATGAAAATCAATTCACGGGACACGTATATAGATCCAAACCATCCGGCAGAAAAATCTGAGACCGAGGGGGAAACTACGTATCGGATTATGAAAGGAGAAGGGGCATACCTGGCATTTCAGGTGAGTTATGGCACAGACGGAAGTGTGGGACTCGATCCTCCGGCTATGAAAAAAGAAATTGATACAAGGGAAAAGAAAGAATATAGTTACTATGTTCCGGGAGACAAGGAGGACACCCCATGATAACAGAGCAAATAAAAGAAGAATATACAAAAGAATGGTTTGTATACGATACTGTGCCTCAGAACCTCAGGCAGAGAGCCGGAATATTAAACCAAAAGAGAGGAATATGGGCAGGTCCCCTTACCAGCCTGGGGATTATATTGATTTACTTTCTGCTGTTTGCCTGGCTGATACCAAAGGAACACTTTCAAATACGCTATATTCTTCTGCTGGCTGTAATGTCAGAAGTGCTGCTGACTGCTGTGGTAAGGATATCCGTCAGTCTGCAGAAAAATAGTATAGAAGCCAGGATAAGGGAATTCGAAGAGAAAAGTTTAAAAGGACAATTTAACACAGAGTATATTCTGCTTCGATACGTCTCAGGGGCACAGGAGTGTTACTATTATAATGACCTACTGGACGTGGAGGAAAACGCAGATGCGTTTCAGATCACCGGGCCTGTCCGGGAACTCAGACTGGACAAAAGGTATCTTTCCAGAGATGATATTTTGTATGTGAGGAATCAGATGGCGCATTACTGCAGGATTTTTCATGAATATGAAGAAAAGCAGGGCGGGGAAAAAGTGGAACTGAAGATTTTGCATACAAGAGATATCAATAGAAATAAACGTGCCCGGAAGAGAAATGACCTGCTTCTTTCTCTGAAGTATAACAGAGGCCGCGGCTACAGTGAGTGGAGAAGGCATATACTGGGCGCATTTCTCACATCACTGCTCTGCATGTGTGTTTTTCTGCCGGATAATTATAACGTGTTTTTCAGAATCGTTGTGGCGGTGCTCGTACTGTTCAGGCTGTTTGTAAAAGTATTTCCTTACATCACGGTGAGTATAAAGCTGCGGGTAAAGAAGAGCGCAGACCAAACCGACATTATAATCGATGAGAACGGTATAGAGTTCCTGCAGGGGAATAAGAGAATCCGTCAGACTTATGAAGCGGTGAAAGAAATAAGAGAAGAAGAATCTTCCTTTTATGTGGGCAGGGTGTATTTCTGGAAAGATAGTATGACTACAGCGGAAATCAGCGCGGTTCGGAATATCTTGAAAAAATATGGCCGGGGAAAGTATCAATATATTGTAAAAGAAGGAACATCTGCCTGGAAAGAGGATCTAAAAACAGCGATAATTCCATTTGCTTTGTTGTTTTTGGGGGCATTTATGTTTGTTTACAGAGACTGGATGATCGATGCCGGAAAGGGATCCGGCATCGATCAGGAGAATAGTTATGGCGGGTATATCCAGGATCCGGTCAGCAGCTCCCTGGAGTCTGATACGGATGTGGAAGGTAACGGCGGTGAGGAAGGGCAGAGCGCAGAAACAACGGAAACACAGGAAAATCAGGATTCTGTCTTTGTCTTTACACCAGACAAAAGTGCCTTACATTTGTCGTCCAGAGAACTGAGACTGGATGAATGTTATTCTAATAATACGGTAAATCAGGAAAGCCGTTTCTTTATAGAAAATGGAAAGTTATTCGGAATCTCCGCCAACAGGCACGGGGAGCTGGGGCTTGGCAATACGGAATCCGATCTCACGGCCAAAGGGTTCTACCGAATAACGGAACTGGCACCGGACGTGAAACATGTGGCTCAGGGAAGTGAGTTTATGGTCTATCTGAACAATAAAGACGAACTATGGGGGGCAGGTAATCTGCCGGGTACCGGCCAGTCCCTGACGCCGGCTCTGATTATGGAAGACGTGGCGTTTGCAGACTGCAGCGAATACGGCCTCGTCATCCTGAAAAATGATGGAACGGTCTGGTGTATGGGAAGTCTTCTGGATTCAGCAGGAAACACGGTGGTATCATGGGACGGGGCCGTCCAGGTTGCAGATCATGCCAGATATGTCACCGCCGGATGTTACGCCATGGCTGCCATAAGAAGATGATTCCCTTTGGATGTGGGGGATAACCGATACGGGCAGTGCGGCGGTTCTGAAGCAGAAGCGGATACACTTGCAGACCCTAAAAAAGTAAGAGAAGGGGTGAAAGCCGTGTGGATCGACCGGCTGGCCTACAGAGACTATGAAGAATACCCTCTCTATGGCGCGGAACAGGCCCGGGAATATATGGATCACTGCACATATATACAGCAGACCGACGGGCAGATGTATGCCTGTGGTATATCAATAGGGGGAAGCGGATTCGTGGCGGTGGTGGTGGGCGGCTAGGCAACTCCAGGCCGCTTCCGGACCGGACACGCGCTTTTTAGGACTGGATTTATATGGAATATCTTTTTAATAAGCGGGTTAATTCTACAATGTCGATCGGCTTTGCTATATGGGCATTCATACCGCACTCCAGGCAATGCTGTATGTCGTCTGAAAAAGTATCCGCACTCATGGCAATAATTGGAACGGATAGGGCATCAGGGTGATTCAGTCTCCGAATTGCTTCTGTTGCCTCATATCCTGTCATATGCGGCATTCGTATGTCCATAAGAATAAAATCGTAATAACCCTCCGATGATTTTTGGAACTTATCCAGGCATACCTTTCCATCTTCTGCCCAATCCAGCTCCACGCCCAAGTCGGACAACAATTCACTTGCGACTTCCCAGTTAAGCTCATTGTCCTCGGCAAGCAGAATACGGCGTCCAGATAGATCAATACTTTGGCCCAATGTCTGGCCATGTTCCGTTTCAACGTTCATATACCGACGCAAAGAATGATACAGCGTAGATTTAAAAAGCGGTTTGGATATAAAACCACTAATACCAGCCTCACGGGCCTCGGCTTCAAATTCACTCCAGTCATATGCAGAAATTAGCAGGATGGGTACGTCATCTCCCAGATTGCGCCGGATTTCTTTTGCAGCCTGGATCCCATTCATGCCGGGCAGTTTCCAATCTAATAGTATAATTTGATAATCCTCTTTCTTATTGTGGTGTTGGTTTACCAATTCTATGGCCTTCTCACCGCTTAATGTCCATTCAGCTTTAATCCCGATGGATTTTAGCGCGTCTGTGGCTGTCTTACATAATAATTCGTCATCATCAACCACCAGCATATTCCAAGGGGGAAGAACCATGTCCATTTCCATTGCAGACGCTTTTTCAAAATCAAACATGAGAAGAAATTCTGTCCCTTTATTAGGCTCGCTTTGTATATCAATGGTTCCGTCCATTGCGTCCACAATATACTTTGTAATAGACATTCCCAAACCGGCGCCTCAGTTTTATGTATTCTGGCTCCATCCGCACGGCTGTAGGATTCATATATTTTCTTTAAAAAATCTGGCGTCATACCAATTCCATTATCCTTGACCTTGATATGAATTCGGACATAGTTTTCTCCTTTCGGAGATTTTTCTTCAGAAAGTGATAATAGTATCGAACCGCCCTCCGGTGTATACTTAGTTGCATTCGATAAGAGATTCAGCAAAACCTGATTCAAGCGTACGCAATCGCACCACACATTTTCTGTTAAGATATTTTCCACATGTATGTCAAAATTTTGCTTTTTTGTCTTAACCTGTGGCTGTATAATGTTAACAATTCCTTCCACAACTTCCTTTAATGAAATTTGCTCTGTTGTTAAAGTTAATTTACCGCTTTCAATTTTAGACATATCCAAAACATCATTAATCAGCCCCAATAGATGTTTACTCGACAATGTGATTTTTCTAAGGCAGTTCTGTACCTGTTTCCGGTCATCTATGTGGGCTGTGGCAACCGCGGTCATTCCTACAATTGCATTCATGGGGGTACGGATATCATGGCTCATATTTGCTAAAAATTCACTTTTGGCTTTGTTCGCTTTAATAGCCGCCTGCCGGGCCTTCTCCAATTCATACAGCTGAGAACGGGTTATGGAGAAATACCGGAGAAAAATTAATGTCAGAATGATTAAAACAGAAGCACAGGACAATAATGTCATGAATATACGCTGGCTGCTCAGATTGTTTATGGCATCATCCAATATACTATAAGGCATTACCGATACTAAATACCATTCAGAATAGGGTAATGATATACCATAGATTTGCCGTTCTTCGCCATTTACTTCAAAAGTTGTAGCATATTCTTCATGATTTTTTAGCGCAGCGCCAAATTTCTCAATAGAATTTTCTTTAGATAATTCATCTGCCGGGGAATCAAGCTGCCTTTGCAGTTGTTCAAAGATATGATACAACTCAGTGTTAGGGTTTTGTATTACAAAACTACCGTCTGGCCTAATAATATGATAATACATCAGCTGCTCTTCATCCTCTAAGGCAAGGAAATCGGTGATATATGCCAGTGGAACGGCTGCGATGAGGCCGGTGCACCTATCGCCATTGTGCATAGGATAAGCAGCGTCAACGCCGAACAATACCACCTCATTTCCAGCAGCATCAACGCCTACAGCAACTCTTTGCTCTCCTTGCAATAATGCTTCTACAAAAGGTTCCGGGTTAAGCGGCTGTATGGATTGTCCATAGAGTGTCTGAAAATCTCCACCGGCAGAACAAAGTGCTAAATAGTCAAAACCTCTGACTTGTGCCCTGTAAATGAGCTCCTCATATAGCTCCTCTTGCTTGTTATTATCTGTTGAGACAACGGAAACAATGCCGCTGACCTGATCAAAACGCAGTTTAATGACAGTTTCAAAGTGCCTGGACATTTGTTTATTCATTCCGGACATATAAATTTTTCCAATATCGTAAACGGCCTGTTTACTCTTTTGACTCATATAAATTCCGAGCAGGCTGAAAATAATAATACTAAAGATCAAAAGCCCAATAAAACTAATTATAAGAAAGCGCGTTGTAGGATTCTTCTTCTGACTGTTTCCCATTGATGTAATTCCTCCTTTTTAGATGTTATTCTCTTTCTCGTCCAGAATGCATATAGTCACTTGGTTTTTAGTCTGTTTTAGCTGATGCATCATATTGTTCTTCTGGGATATCTGCCAAAAGAGCGCGATTCATTTCTGAATCGTCCATGATTAAGATTTTTTGCTTTTCCATGATGCTTAAACTCTTTCCTAATAATTTCACGGTTTTATTATAAATGTTATCCATGCATACTGGCAATATCCATATTGGTAAGGTGTGCATATAGGTTGAGGCGATTTGATACTGACAAAAACGGTTCTTCATGATATAATTCAGACAGACAGGAGACAAGTTATGAAACCACAAGAAACAAAATTTGCATTTGTATATAACGAAATTAAGCAGTGCATTTTGGAGGGCCAGATACTTCCTGGAAGCGCCTTGCCGTCTTCAAGGATGTTTTGCGACCAGTTTCATGTAAGCAGATATACTATTAACCGTGTCTTTGACGCATTGCGGGAGGAAGGCTGGTAGAAATTCAGCCTCGCCTTGCACCAATCGTTGTTTCAAAAAAAGATACGACTAATCCGTCAAATACGGTTATTGATATTTTAAGACAAAAGGAAGGGATTTTACAGGTATATCAGACTTTTGCCCTTATACTGCCTTCACTTCTGGTTTTTTCCTTGCAGGGGTGTGATGTGGAGATAATGCCTCACTATAACCAGGCTATAAAAGTTTTGCGTTTGGGAAGTTCCGCTGGCGGATGGCGCCCTCCCTCTAAATTGGGATATGATATATTAAGAATAGGTGGCAATCCTTTATTCAGCGAACTCTATTCTACATTCGGCCTTTACAATAAGCTTACATTTTTTACAGAAGATTGCCCCTATTTCTCGAAGCACTTTCCACAGGGGTCTATATCCGTAACCAGTGTAATAATAGATGTATTAAAGGGCAATGATCCGCTCACAAAGTACAACCAGTTATCAAATATGTATCAAATGCTTACGGGTTACATTGAGAGTACGCTAAATTATTTATCGGACACAACTCCGAAATGTCCGGTACAAACTGGTATGCCGTTTTCGTGGAATCCCATGCGCGGTCAGGATTACTATTACTCAAAAATTGTTGATGAGTTGAATCGGAAAATTGGCCTTGGAGAATATTCTGTTGGAATGTATCTTCCATATGAAAAACAGCTGGCCAGCCGGTACGGTGTCTCTTTATCGACAGTAAGAAAGGCATTGTCAGAACTTGAGCAAAGAGGTTTTGTAAAAACGTTAAATGGGAAAGGTACGATGGTGATAGAACCAGATGACACGAAGCTTTATCAGCTGGCTCTTAATTCCGGATATGTAGAAAAGGCATTACGTTACCTTCATGCCCTGCAGCTTATGGTAATGATTATTCGGCCGGCGGCTTTAGCTGCGGCTCCGCAGATTACCAGAGCAGAATTGGACGAGTTAGCAGACAGATTTAATTCCTCAAATTCTATTCATTTAGCAGATCTTTTAGAAGCAATAATGAGACACACCACTTTAAAACCTTTATACGTTATATTATCTGAAACCAATCATCTTCTTGAATGGGGGCATCATTTTGCGTATTATCCGTCCAAGAAACATACGCTTTCACGTCTCAATAAGCAAGCCAATACAGCGCTTCAGCAATTACGTGAAGGGAACGCCGGTTCCTTTGGAGATAGCATCGCAGATTGTTACCGTTACATTTTGGTTTGTATGAGGAAGCATATGGCAGAAAAATATAAGTTTCATAATGCAGCTAATGTTCGGATTCCAGAAAAATACTAGACGGAAGCTATGGAAAAGGGATATCATGTGCTACTGCCTAACCTTTTATCAAAAACAAGGGTAACACCCTTCTTTAATTTGCACTTTTTCAGATCCTGATCTGGAACACTTTTTATTTGCCCATTTGTAATCAGATGCAGGTATTCCTTTTGGGAAAGCTGTAATTTGCCCCGCACAACAGAAGATATCTTAACAGGAAGAGAATATTTACTTTTGATTTTAAGTTCTACTGCCTTATTTAAAGAAAAACAGTCACCAATAACAGCATAACCGGGCAGGCCGGTTTCTGCGCCATTCTCTTGTAAAAAGCGGCTATCCATTGCATATTCTTCTACAAGATCTTTATCATTTTTATGAAATCGTTCTAACAGCGCCGGATTGAATGCTTGTGCGGAAATACGGGAATAAACAGCTGCATTCCATGTGGTATTGCAGTCAGAACATTTGTAAATCAACCAAATGTCCAGGCATCTGCGATTCGCATTTACCCGAAATTGACGGGAGCAGATAAACTGACTTTTTCTGCCGCATTTCTTACAATATTTAAGTACAGGCAGCAGGGAAAGATTTTGTACCTCCCAAACAATTTTTTGCATCCCGTAATTCCTCCTGATCCACTAAGCTAAAAAATAAAAGGCGGATTTTCACAACATTTTTTCATAAATTTTACCTCCTTCGTCTTTTTTCATACTTTCGCAAACTCTCTTGCAAATAAATTGTATCACCCCGCAATACAGAACCAAACCCAATACTCTTTTCATAAATGAACATAAGAAACGGGCTGATATATTATAAAACATACCAGCCCGTTTCCCTCAATTATATTCTTTTTTTAACTGCCCGATAATTCTCTGAATACTCTTCAAAGATAGAAAATATTTTTCAGCAAGGAATTCCATTTGATTCCCGGCAAGGTAGTCAGCATATATACGTTGGTTTCTATCTTGTAACTCCTGACGGGTTGATGTTGTTTCTCCCCAGCTTTTCTTATGATCAGAAATTCTGGGAATATACAAAAATTCTCCGTCAATGTATTCCTGAACTTTCAGAAGTAAATCATGCGGCAGAACGTGTGTTGCTTTTTTGTATCCCATATTACACTCCTAATGTGACTAGTCTATCAGGAACTGCAAGGTCTATCCGCAACACCCACTCATATTTACCCATTGCGATAGCCTTGCTTACGCAATAATAACAATAGGATTAAGCATAAATTCTCAATCCTCCTTTCTTAAATAACTCCACACATATAAATTTTATTGCAGTGTACGAGAAGTTGAAACCTCAAATTCATTTATGAAAAGAAAATGAGGATCATATCATCCATGATTATAGCGTGCCATAACCAATAATTCAATACTCCCCCAGCCTCCATTTCCATATTCTCCGCATGCTTGGTGACCGGTTTCAGAAAATATGCACTGATATCGGGATCCTGGGAATGAAGGGAACCGATGAGCTGAAAAAGATTGTATTCACGGTGATGGAGTTTCAGAAAAAGGAAAAGAGTTATCAAATAAAAGAGGTATATGAAAAAGTTGCAGGAGAGATGTATGGGGAGGAACAGCTTCAGTTGAATAGAAAGGCGCTTGAGCAGAGAATCCGGAGAATTATGCAGAAGGCCTTGGATAATATTGCGCATATGGGCGCGGAGGACTACTATGATCCCATATTTGCAGACTATGCCAATTTACTGTTTGACTTTGGGCAGGTTCGGATCAAAATGAGAAATTTAAAAGATCAGTCTGGGGAGCCGGGAAGAATTAGCTCGAAAAAGTTTATCGAAGGTTTTCTCTTGCGGATGACTGTACAGTAGCAGAAAATAAATTTATTGGAAATGCTGCCAATATTTTACTTTTTTTGCCGGACAGGCCATGCTATAATACCTGACAAGCATTCATGAGGAGGAAATTTTATGAGTAAAAAAAGAAAAATATCAGCCATTTTGCTGACGGCAATGACACTGCTTCTGTTGGGAGGCTGCGGGAAAAAGTTTGATGCAGCCGGTTATACGCAGGCCCTATTGGATGTCTCATATAAGAACGAGACGGACAAGTATATTGAATTAACGGGATCGTCTAAAGAGGCGGCTGAAAAGATTTTCGAAAAGCGGATGGATATCACTATGGAAGGTTTTGAATCTCTGGACTTTCCGGATGAGCTGGAAGAAAAGTTTAGATCGTTGTTTGAAAACCTGACAAAGAATGTAAAGTATTCAGTAGGGGAAGCCGTAGAAGATAAAGAAGGCAACTTTACTGTTGTCGTGTCAATTGAGCCGGTTACACTTTTTGATGATACATATGACGAGTTTCAGAAACAGGCTAAGGACTACGCAACAAAAGTCGCAAATGAAGTAATGAACGGGAAGGAAATGCCCTCCGATAAGGATATGCAGAACAGTGTTTATGAACTTTACTATGATATACTGAAAAAAACTGTGGATGGGGGAATTCAGTATGGTGAGGTTCAGAATATTACGGTGCATGTCAATAAGACAGAAGGGGATATCTACGAGATCCCGGAGGATGATATGACGGCAATGGATAAGGCGATGATCTCCAGAGAGGTGTTGGAGTAAGGGGGGGCGCCTTCCAGGTGCGGGATTTCAGGCGTAGGCAGGGGAGGTTTTAACGCCGCTTTCTGTAAACGGTCCGTGTGCCGACAAACACTAAGTAAAAACCATGCCGGATGGAAAGGCCCGGCGGCATTCACCGTGCAATTCTGAAGAATTGCGCGGCTCAGGCCGCCTTAAAATTTGCTTTGGTGAGCAAATTTTATCCTCTCCATCCGGCATGGTTTTTACTAAGTGTTTGTAGGGCGCTCTCTATGCTTACAGAAAGCGGCGTTAAAACCTCCCTTGCCTACGCCTGAAATCCCGCACCTGGAAGGCTAGGTACATCCGGGCGGAAGGAGTGGGCGGTAGTGCTTGACTTTTTCTTGGAGGGAGATTAGTATTTTTGTAAGGTGCTTTGGCAGATTGGTTTGATTAGCCGGTTATGAGATGGTAGATTTTTATTAGGTGAGGCTGGTTTAGACTGAGTTGTGGAATGGTTGTTATGTATATGGGGGATGCGGCGGTATGGGGATTTTTTTATTGGTGCCTTTTTTTCTGATTCGTTTTGGGCTTTTATCGATTCTGAATAAGGAGGCGGTTCGGCGGGCTGCATTTTTTGCACCTTTGTCTGCAGGGGAGAAGGGGGCTTACGGGGTATACCAGATTTCTAATGTGGCTATTTTGGTTTATTTGATTTTTCTTGCTGTTAGGAGGATGCCAGTCTGGAGTTTTGCTGTGGGAGCAGGGGTGTACTTGGGAGGCGTTATTTTACTGCTGGTATCGGTGGTTAATTTTGCGGCTCCTGCTGAGAACGGGATGAATACGAATGGGATTTACCGGATTTCGCGTAATCCAATGTATGTGGCTTATTTTGTGTTTTTTATGGGGTGTGTTATACTGACGCAGTCACTGTTGCTTTTGGTTTTTGTGTTGGCGTTTCAGATATCGGCTCATTGGATTATTCTTTCGGAGGAAAGATGGTGCATACAGAAATTTGGTGAGAAGTATATACAATATATGAAGAGCGTGAGACGGTATATTTGACCGGATGAATGCGGGGGTATTCCATGCTCCGGCTGACTGGAACAACCGACCGGGGGTTCAGATCATAAAGGCAGTACATAGATATCACTTACATCATCATAAGCAAAGCCACATGAGCGCAATACTCCGCAGGATGCGCGGTTCTCCCTCTCAGGCTGTACGACGATTCGTTCTGCATCGCTGTGCTCTTTTATTTTTACGATAAATGTAAGCACAATCTTCTTCTTTCATTGGCCTGATATATATCATTTTGATACCTCCTTTTAGGGGAAGCATAACATTTAATTTATCATTTGTATAAGAAAGTTTGCAGAAAAATATCAGGGGATTTTTATATGAAAAATATGGAGATTTTTCTTGACAAATAGAGTTGGGCTGGGTATAATAATCAAGTGACTGAGAAAGATGTCGCATTATAAAGGGGATTGGTCAAATGGTATGATAGGGGTCTCCAAAACCTTTGGTGGGAGTTCGATTCTCTCATCCCCTGTTCGAAAAGTTTTAGAAGGAGTGGCAGTGTGGATACATTGATAATTGTATCTATACTGTTATTTTTTATGATATAGGAAATGCCTCTGGAATTTCCTATATCATAAAAACCTCTGGGAGGATGCACACCCCGCGATAAGGTATATAGCCGCAAGGCGGCATCGCGGCGGTGCCAAAGTGTGCAAAGCTCCTCATGAGTGAGTGGGGGGAAGCCCATGCGGGCTTGCCCCTTTTTTTATTTAAAATTATGTATTTTCCACTTGGCTCCATAGAAAGTTTTATAAAGAGCCATGCGTAAGCACTATAAAAACCTCACAATCATTTCAAAACACGACAACGTTTCTTGGAAATGACTGTGAGGTTTTAATGGAGACTTATGTCTGATCCGACATAGCCCCCCTTAACCAACAAGTTTATTACTTCCGTTACCTTACCCAAACAGTGCCCCAATGGCCCCAAATAGTCCAGCGCTTGCCGCCCCCATAATGATTCCGGCCAAAAGCACTCCCAGCATCACCGCGATTACGCTTGATTTGAAATCCATATCCAGTAAGCTTGCTGCGAGTGTTCCCGTCCAGGCTCCGGTGCCCGGAAGCGGAATCCCAACAAATAGAAGAAGGGCAATTGGCAGTCCTTTTCCAGCTTTTTCTTTCAGCTTCTGACCACCCTTGTGACCTTTTTCAAGGCAGAAAGAAAAAAACTTTCCGATCACTGGTTTATCAGATCCCCATTCCAGAACTTTTCTTGCAAACAGGAAAATAATAGGGACAGGAAGCATATTACCGATAACCGCAATGATATAGGACGGCAGCAGGGGAAGCCCGAACAGCTGGGAATAAGGAATAGCCCCGCGCAGTTCGATGAGCGGTACCATTGAGATTAAGAAGACATATAAATATTTATTAAACAAAATATTTTCCTCCATTCATTTACATGCTATTATATAAAAACTCGTCCTAATTATAAAGGCTTGCAGGCATATTGTAAATGAGAAAATGGAAAATCAGTTACTTTTCTGGCTGGACTCTACATTTAAATCGGGATTTAGTCGGCTAGCTTTAGCCTAGTCG
>BAIF02000082.1 GCA_000509105.1 Clostridiales bacterium VE202-21
AGGGTATATACATATGGAATGAGGAGACGGTACCGGAAGGTATCGTTTTTTTAGTTACATAAATCATAACCCCCAACTTGTGCTGACAGTAGTTGTTGTCTTAAAATTTGTTAATTTTAGAATATTCTGAAAACGATGAGCAAAAGGGTCTGACCCCCTTGCATGTTTCATGAAATCAAACTATAATGGACATATTATATAAAAAGGAGAATATACATATGAGTCAGGAAGTATTAGCAGTTGTTGCAGGAGAAGAGATCACACAGGAAGAGTTTGATGCATTTTTGCTTAACGTTCCGAGAGACCGCCAGGCTTACATATCTAATCCTCAGTTCAGACAGCAGTGTTTGGAGCAGTTGATTGCACTGCATTTGTTTGCGAAAATGGGTGGCGACCTGAAGCTGGATCAGACCGAGAAATATGAGAAGTTTCTGGTGAATGCAAAGAGAGATATCCTTGCGCAGATGGCAATGGAAGAAATTATGAAAGACATTACTATATCTGATGAGGAAGTGTCCGCATATTATGAAGCGAATATGCAGCAGTTTACCAAGGGAGAGATGGTAAGTGCAAAACATATCCTCACAGATTCAGAGGAAAAGTGTAGCTCTATATTAGAGTCTATAACAAGCGGAGAAAAGAGTTTTGAGGATGCGGCCAGAGAGAATTCCATCTGCCCATCAAAAGAGAACGGCGGAGATCTGGGCAAATTCGGCAGAGGCCAGATGGTAAAAGAATTTGAGGATGCAGCGTTTGCTGCTGAGGCAGGGCATATAGTCGGACCGGTAGAGAGTCAGTTTGGCTATCATCTGATTAAAGTGGAAGGGAAAGAAGATGCGTCAATAGCTCCTTTAAGCGAGGTGAAGGAGTCCATTAAGACGAGTATGCTTCAGCAGATGCAGAGCAGCGCTTATGCAGAAATGGTTAACGAATTAAAAGCAAAATACATGCAGGAATAATCAGACCTCTATAGGTGGGGGATGAATCACGAAAGAATGTAAATGGCAGATGGTCAAGCGGGACTATCTGCCATTTTTTGTGAAATGTTTATTTTACGATCTACTAGCCGTAAAAAAATAGTATCCAGGCGGAGCGCAAAGTGTGCAGCCTCGTTAGCATGAGGGAAAGAAGGGGTGCAGCTGGCACGCCTACACTGTTATCTAATTTGAATTGAATAAAAACAAATAAAAACCACATAAATATATTGACAAAACCACATAAAACCAATATAATAAATACATAAACAGTCAAGAAAAAACATTTCAATGAAGAAGGAGTGATTATATGAATATAAATTTATTACATCCTGCAGACCAGCTGGTCATGATGATGGATCGTATCTATCATTATGGGATGACCACAACATCAGGAGGTAATCTGTCCATTCTGGATGATAATGGAGATGTGTGGATTACACCAGGCAGTGTGGATAAAGGAAGTTTGACAAGAAATGATATCGTATGCATTAAAAATGACGGTACTATTATAGGAAATCATAAACCATCCAGTGAATACCCATTTCATTTGCAAATCTATAAAACAAGAAGTGATATAAAATCAGTTCTGCATGCACATCCACCGGCATTGGTTGCCTTCAGCATTGTCAGAGGGATACCGAATACATTGCTGAGTCCGAACTCCTTTGTGGGATGCGGCCGGATCGCTATGGCAGAATATGGACTGCCAGGAAGTCAGGATCTCGGGGATAAGATTGCTAAGGAATTTGCCAAAGGATGTGACATTGCCGTTTTAGAAAACCATGGTGTAGTAGTTGGAAGTGACAGCCTATTTAATGCATTTAAAGCATTTGAGAACCTGGACTTTTGTGCCCGGCTTCAGATCAACGCAGCTATTATCGGAACGCCAAGATATTTAATGGCAGAAGAGATTCAGCTTAAGTATACGAAGAATCATTTGAATATGGATGAATTCGTGAGAAATAATATCACAAGCGGCGAGAAGGCCGCAAGAAGGGATATGTGCAACATCATTCACCGTGCATACGACCAGGGGCTGGTGAACTCCACTCAGGGATCTTTTTCTGTGAGGCTGGATGAAGAACGATTTTTGATATCTCCTTATAATGTAGACAGGAAATATATTGATGTAGAAGATATTGTCTGCATCAAAAGAGACATGAGGGAAGCGGGTAAGGTTCCGAGCCGATCCATCAAGATACATGATGAAATCTATAAGCAGCATCCGGAAATCAATTCCGTTATCATTGCGCATCCACCGTATATCATGGCATACGCCGTAACGGATGAAACTTTAGATTCAAAATCTATACCGGAAAGTTATATACTAATGAGGGATATACCTAAAGTGGAATACTCAGAATTCTATCAGAATCCGGATAAGGCTGCTCAGCAGTTTGATGAAAGTACTCCGATTGTCATGGTTAGCAATGACTGCTTAGCTGTAACGGGAGATAGCCTGCTCAATGCATTTGACCGTCTGGAGGTAGCGGAATACAGTGCAAAGGCGCTTGTATTTGCTAAGAATCTGGGAGAAATGGTTCCAATCAGTGAAGAACAGATTGAAGAAATCAAAAATGCATTTCATTTAAAATAGAGATATAAAATGAGTTTTAAAAGAATTCAACAAACGGTAATAACAAAATATAAAAACTGAAGATAGAAAAGTAAAAATGTCCGGCGGAGATTCATGGATTAGAATTGATGTGCTCCGGCGGACATTTTACATTTAAAGCAGGCGGGGAGTCCGGGTTATTTTTTCAGAACATCCATATACTCCGGATGTTTATCAAACCAATTTACTGCGTAAGAGCAGGTGAGAACAGCCTTTTGCCCGCTTTGACGGAGTTCAGAGACCAGTTCCTCCATGAGTTTACCTGCAACACCCTGCCCCTGCAGCACAGCGTCCACATATGTGTGATTAACATTAACCGTGTCGGCATCGATCTCAGGAAAGGTGACCTCAGCCACTACCAGATAATCCGGAGTATATACGGCGATTTGATTTTTATTATGCACAAACTCCATCTAGAATTCTCCTCTCATTTGTCGTTATAGATTGAAATACGAACTGTTTCTGTAGCAGCTCTTAATTAATATTAGCGGAACATGAGTAATATTGCAAGTTTCTATGTGCGGCTTACGGTCGTGAATAGTAACTATTGCAAACAAAATATTCAGAAATATATAAAAAAAGGTGAGAATTGTGAGAAAACGTGGTACAATGAAAACACACTAATGTGTTTCAGGTGAAGGCTTCGTTAGATGGGAGGTATGAAAGATGAACGAAGTACAATTAAAAAGGATGCACGAAGGTAATGGATTCATTGCGGCGTTGGATCAGAGCGGCGGAAGCACTCCAAAAGCTCTGAGGCTATATGGAATTGATGAGTCGCAGTATCACAATGATGATGAGATGTTCGAACTGATACATAAGATGCGGACTAGAATTATTACGAGTAATGCCTTTACTTCTGAACACATACTGGCAGCTATTCTATTTGAGAATACGATGGACAGAAAAATGGAAGGAAAGTATACCGCAGATTATCTGCTGGAGGAAAAAGGGATTCTGCCGATTCTGAAGGTAGACAAAGGCCTGGAAAAGGAAGAGGCCGGTGTTCAGATCATGAAACAGATTCCGAATCTGAAAGAACTCCTGAGCAGGGCGAAAGAGAGACATATCTTTGGGACCAAGATGCGCTCCGTGATCAAGCTCGCGAATGAGGATGGTATACGTGAGATTGTAGAACAGCAGTTTGCTGTCGGCATGTTGATTGTCAAGAGGGGACTGGTACCGATTCTGGAGCCGGAAGTCGATATCAACAGTCCGGAAAAAGAACAAGCAGAGAAGATCCTGAAAAGAGAACTGCTTCGTCATCTGGATAGGGTACCGGAAGATACCAGGCTCATGTTTAAACTGACGCTTCCAAGTCAAAACGGCTATTACAGCGATCTTCTGGAAGATCCGAAAGTAGTGCGTGTGGTTGCTCTTTCCGGAGGATACAGCAGAAAAGAGGCAAATACACTGCTAGCAGATAATCCGGGAGTGGTGGCGAGTTTCTCACGTGCGTTGACACAGGGACTGCGGGCCGACCAGACACAGGCAGAATTTGACAGTATGCTTGCGGAATCGATTCAGGAAATATACGATGCCTCAATAACATAACAAAATATGGTCTTATAGTGAATCTCACAGCCCTTTTTAAGTTTTATTATAAAACTTAAAAAGGGCTGTGATTTTTTTTGGAAATCTATTGACAGATCTAACTGTATCTGCTATTGTTACAGTAATAACTGAAACAATAAAAGATACAGATTCCGGGAGGGAACTATGAATACGAAATATGATGATATAATTATTGGATTTGGAAAAGGTGGAAAAACGATTGCGGGTGCATTAGAGAAATCAGGAAGAAAGGTGGCGCTGATCGAAAAGTCGGCAAAGATGTACGGGGGAACCTGTATTAATGTAGGATGCATACCTACGAAGTCACTGGTTCACAGTGCTGGGAATGCAGCTAGTAGATGCATAGAAAAAAGTATTGCTTATGTGAATGCTGTGGCTAGAAAAACACAGCTTGTAGAGAGGCTGAGATTGAAGAATTATAAGAAGTTGGATACGAATCCCAATATAACAATTATTGATGGAACGGCCCGTTTTATTTCTGATCATAAAGTGGAGGTACAAAGAGTAGATGGTGTCCTGGTACTGGAAAGCGAGCGATTTTTTATCAATACAGGATCTTCACCATTTATTCCACCTATTCAGGGGATCCAGGGAAATCCGTATGTCTATATCAGCGAAAATCTTCTGGATAAGGAGACGCTTCCCGAACGCCTGGTAATCATAGGCGGTGGTTACATAGGTGTTGAATTTGCTTCGATTTATGCGGATTTTGGAGTAGATGTGACGATTTTGCAGGATGGTCCGGTATTTTTGCCGAGAGAAGATACAGAGATCGCAGATATGGTAAAACAGAATCTAGAAAATAGAGGCGCCAGGGTACTCACGGAGGTTCTGGTTCAGGAAATTAAGCAAAAAGAAGGTTTTGCAGAAGTTGTTATCAAAACTAAAGACGACATAGACATACTTCCGGCAGAGGCGGTTCTTGTAGCAACCGGGCGCAGGCCTAATACAAAAGAACTGAATCTGGAAGCTGCGGGCGTACATGTCAATGAAAGGGGCGGCATCATAACTGACAATTCAAGGACAACAACAGCACCGAATATTTTTGCAATGGGAGATGTAACCGGCGGACTGCAGTTTACCTATATCTCACTTGATGATTATCGGATTGTGGCTTCTAAAATTCTTGGGGATGGCAGCTACACACTTGACAAACGAGGCGCGGTACCGTACAGTGTATTTTTAAACCCGCCTTTCTCAAGAGTTGGGATGAGTGAAAAGGAAGCTGTTGAGGCAGGCTATCATGTAAAGACAGCAAAGCTTCCCGCAGCGGCAATTCCAAAGGCGCAGGTACTGGAACAGCCGGACGGACTGCTGAAAGCCGTTCTTGATGCTGACACGAATAAAATACTTGGCGCACATCTTTTCTGCGAGGAGTCACATGAATTGATAAATCTTATAAAAGTGGCTATGGATGCCGGACTTGACTATACGGTTCTGAAAAATATGATATTTACACATCCGACGATGGGGGAAGCATTGAATGATTTATTCAGTGTCTAAAGATGTAATATTTCGATGTCATCAGATCCTGGATGTTGCACTATAAAAAATACTTAAAATAGGGAGATTAAGATATGGGATTTTCATTAGACATAAGCGTGCCAATTCTTACGGTATTTGTTCAGGGATTATTGAGTTTCTTCTCGCCATGTGTGCTTCCGCTGATTCCGCTTTATATCGGATATCTAGCGGGAGGCACCCGGAAGGTCGGCGAGGACGGCAGAGTATATTTCAGCAGAAAAAAAGTTATGGTAAATACGTTGTTCTTTGTGGTTGGAGTCAGTTTCACTTTCTTCCTGCTGGGATTTGGCGCCTCGGTGCTTGGAAGCTTCTTCAAAGGCAGCCAGAGTATGTTTGCACGGATCGGAGGCATTCTGATAGTTGTATTTGGATTCTATCAGCTGGGAGTATTCGGAAAGTCCAAGACTTTGAGTCAGGAACACAGGCTGCCGTTCCATTTGGATAAACTGGCTATGTCACCTTGGACCGCACTGATTATGGGATTTACTTTTAGTTTTGCGTGGACACCCTGTGTCGGCCCGGCTCTGTCCAGTGTCCTGCTGATGTCAGCGTCTGCAAGCACGAAGGTGTGGGGATTTGCGTTGATTGGCGTATATACCCTTGGATTCGTACTTCCGTTTTTAGCAGTAGGCATCTTCAGTACAACTTTACTGGATTTATTTAAAAAACATAATAATGTTGTCAAATATACAGTGAAGGTGGGCGGAGTACTCATGATATTAATGGGTCTTATGATGTTCACTGGAAAAATGAATGCAATTACGGGATATCTATCAGAAGTACAGACTGCGCAGCAGGATAATACGAAGACAGAAAAGCAGGTATCTGAAAATGAACAAAAATCAGCGGGTGATACTGCAGAGAAAGATGATAAAGCGCAAAATAATGATAGTAATACAAAGGATAGTGCAGATAAAAATGACGATTCAGAACAGGACAGGGCGGCGGAACTTCCGGATGCCATAGATTTTGAATTAAAGGATCAGTATGGGAACGTGCATAAGCTTTCTGACTATAAAGGGAAGACCGTCTTCCTGAATTTCTGGGCGACATGGTGCCCACCGTGCCGTGCAGAGATGCCGGAAATACAAAAGCTCTATGAAGAATACCAAAAGGAAGAAGATCCTGAGGTTGTGATACAGGGAATTGCTGCTCCGGGATATGGTCAGGAACAGTCTGTAGATGGTGTGAAGCAATTTCTGGAGGAGAACGGGTATACCTATCCGGTTCTGATGGATGAAGGCGGAAGCATATTCGACCAATACGGTATTCAGTCTTATCCCACTACATTTATGTTTACAAAGGAAGGAAAGGTATTTGGTTATCTGAGCGGACAATTGAGCGAGGATATTATGAGAAACATTATCGCTCAGACAATCAGCGGAAAGAGAGAAACGAATTAGTAGAGGGAGCAGCAGAGGGGTCAGACCCCTTTGCTCACCGTTTTCAGAATATTCTTAAATTAATATATGAAAATTATCGGGGAAAATAGGGGAAAGTGAAAAAGGCTGTTGACAAATGACATAAAAATGTGATAATCTAACTAAGCTGTCGTTTCAAACAGCCACTTTTTCTATAAAACAGTTGATTGAGATGAGATGAATTTGGGAATTCTAATTTATGAAGTCAGTTGAAAATTAGTTGAAAAAAGTTGTTGACAAAAAGTAAGGCAGTGTGGTAATATATTAAAGCTGTCGCTTGAAGAAACAGAAAGAAATGAGTTCTGAAGAGCAAAAGAAAAATAAAATAGTTCTTGACAGACGACAATGGATATGATATTCTATAAAAGTTGCC
>BAIF02000081.1 GCA_000509105.1 Clostridiales bacterium VE202-21
CCGCCTCACCTTTTACGACGCGGACGCATACTTTCGCCCCTTTTTTCAAATACTATCACTACTATATTTTTGGAAAGGTTAGGTGGCCTCTATGGAAAATGGAAGAAGGAAAATCCGTATCTGCCTCTTTGGCATTGTGCTTGCGGCGGTGGTTGTGGGTATTTTTTATTATTATTTTAATGGAAGCGGGCAGCCTCTGCCAGTGAGGGAACTCTGATTCAGGGACCGAAGGTGGAATACTATGGCTGTTAATCATGATACAGTTTATCTCAAGGGTGACAGGAACGTTGAGGTACAGAAAAAAGATGTCACCTTAGGTGATATTGTTGCTATGGAGTGCAGCAATAAGGAGATGATTCCCAAACTGAAAACCTTGAAAATCCTGAAGATACCGGATAAGAAAAAACAGCGTATGGTAATCTCTATCTTAAAAATTATTGCCTGCATCCATGAGAAATATCCTGGACTTGAAGTACAAAATATGGGAGAGCAGGATATAATTATCACTTATGAAGAACAGAAGACGCCCGGGATGGTATGGCATGTAATAAAAACGGTCATTGTAGTGCTGATTACTTTCTGTGGCGCTGCTTTTTCAATTATGGCTTTTAATAATGACGTTTCCACGTCAAAATTGTTTTCTCAGATTTATGAGTTTGTTACGGGAGATGTTTCCGACGGATTTACGATTCTGGAGGTTTCTTATTCCGTAGGTATTACGGTAGGTATCCTGGTATTTTTCAATCACTTCGGGAAGAAGCGTTTTACAGTAGATCCGACGCCTATGGAGGTGCAGATGCGTCTTTACGAAAATGACATCCAGACAACGCTGGTCGAGGATGCATCAAGAAGGGAGCAGGAGCTGGATGTGGGTAAATCAAATCATATTAGCAGTCATCGGACTTAGTGGCGGGCTTGTCGTCGCGGGCGGACTGTTTTCTTTTATTATAGAGCTGGGGGTGGTAGCAGATTTTGCAGACCGGACACATACCGGCGACAGAATTCTGCTTTATGAAGACTGTGTCGCCCTGGGCGGAATTGCAGGTAATCTTTTCTCAGTATTTGAGATCCATATCTCTCACGGAAACTGGCTGATCCCGGTATTTGGGATTCTGGCCGGTATCTTTGTGGGCTGCTGGTCAATGGCTCTGGCTGAGATATTGAATGTATTCCCCATTTTTGTACGCAGGTTGAAAATCGTGCGGTATATATCTGCGTTTATCATCAGCATGGCGCTTGGAAAAGGTATCGGGTCTTTTGTGTTCTTTTTGCAGCGGTGGTAGCAGGAAGGTAAAATGAAGAGACAGCCGTAAGCCTAAAAGTTTGTTAAGAAGTTTTCAAAGAACGAGTCAGAAAACTTGACTTATTTCTTATGCCGGTGTAAAATTTAGAAGTAGTATAAGGCTATCCAATCAAGGAATATGTTTCTTAATTAGGGTAGCCAGTTTTTATTTAGGAGGAGAAGGTATGAAAAAGAAAATCTTGAGCGCACTGCTGTGCGCAACGTTGGTTATCGGCCTGGTTTCAGGCTGCGGTGCCAAACCGGCTGCAGAGGCAGACACTTCAGATTCAGACGACAAGAAGACAGAGAGTACATCAGGCATTGCAAAAGAAGATCTGAAAGTCGGCTTTGTACATGTTTCTGATGCCAGTGATATGGGGTATACATACAACCATGATCTGGGAACCAAGGAGATGCAGGAAGCATTGGGATTAAGCGATGATCAGATTATCAACAAGTTCAATGTTCCTGAGGGTGCTGAATGTGATACCGCGCTGAGAGAACTGGTTGATGCCGGATGCAACATTATTTTTGCAACAAGCTTCGGATTTGAGGACTATGTAAAAGAAGTGGCAGCGGAGTATCCTGATATTCAGTTCTGCCATGCTACAGGATTCCAGGCAAAGGATTCCGGGTTGAGTAACATGCATAACTATTTTGCATCCATCTATGAAGCGCGTTACCTGGCAGGAATTGCAGCAGGTATGAAGACAGAGTCCAACAAGCTGGGTTATGTGGCGGCGTTCCCATTTGCAGAGGTTATCAGCGGATATACCGCATTCTACCTTGGGGCTAAGAGCGTGAATCCGGATGTAACCATGGATATTATGTACACAAATTCATGGAACGACCCAACTGTAGAATCACAGGTTGCAAAAGCTCTGATTGAGAGAGGCTGCGATGTGGTTTCCCAGCATTCAGACTCTACAGCACCGGCAACGACGGCTGAGGAGTACGGTGCATTCCAGGTTGGATATAACAATGATATGATTGAAGCAGCACCGAAGGCTTCCCTGATTTCCGCACGTATTGACTGGGGCATCTATGTAACAGATGCAGTACAGGCTGTGATCGACGGCAAGGAGATCCCGGTTGACTGGTGTAAAGGTCTGAAAGATGGCGCAGTTTATTTGTCACCACTGAATACTGATATTGCAGCAGAGGGAACTCAGGAAGCAATCGACAAGGCGACTAAGGCACTTGAGGCTGGAGAGATCCATGTATTCGATGGTCCTCTGAAAGGGACAAGCCCGGATGGTGAAACAATAGAAGTTGCTGAAGGGGATTACTATCACGAGCAGGAAGAAGCTTCTGCACCATCCTGGTGTTATATCGTCGAAGGATGCAATGTGGTTGAATAATCGAGTTACTAAGAGCACCCGAATGGTGTGAAAAGCAGCATTATCGATTCATTCAGGGATAAGTTCATTGACAGAGCCGTTGTATGACGGCTCTGTTTTTGGAGAGAGGCCTTTTCGGGCATTCCGTAATGCATGTCATTGCAGGGACGTGTATTGCGGTGTACCCGAACAGGAGACTGAAAAGGAAGAGAAGAAAGACAGGAAGAGTAAAAGGAGGGTGAAGACTTGGGCGAGACTACAGAATATGCTGTGAAAATGCATCATGTCACCAAAACATTTGGAAAGGTCGTTGCCAACAAGGATGTTGACCTGGAGCTGAAAAACGGAGAGATACTGGCGCTCCTTGGTGAAAATGGGAGCGGTAAGACGACGCTGATGAATATGCTTTCGGGCATTTATTTCCCGGACCACGGGGAAATCAGCATCCACGGCACACCGGTGACAATCCGTTCGCCGAGGGATGCGTTTGGACTGGGAATCGGAATGATCCACCAGCATTTTAAACTGGTAGATGTTCTGACGGCCGCGGAAAACATCGTGCTGGGACTTGACGGGAAGGCGGTGCTGAACCGGAAAGAAGTAAATAAAAAGGTAGCGGAGATTGCATCCAGATATGGGTTTGAGATCGATCCTGGCAAGAAGATTTACAACATGGCCGTCTCAGAGAAACAGACGGTTGAAATCCTGAAGGTTTTGTACAGAGGGGCAGATATCCTGATTCTGGATGAACCTACGGCAGTACTGACGCCGCAGGAGACGGAGAAGCTTTTCGCGGTGCTGCGTAATATGAAAAAGGATGGCAAATCCATCATCATTATTACGCATAAGCTGCATGAGGTACTGGCGATATCCGACCGTGTGGCGATACTTCGCAAGGGGGAATACATAGGTGCTGTTGAGACAGCAAAGACAAACCAGGCAGAGCTGACGGAGATGATGGTGGGGCGGCCGGTCAGTCTGGAGATTGACAGGCCAAAGCAGGAGCGGAGCATTGAGCGTCTTCAGGTCATTGACCTGACCTGCCTGAATGGTGAGGGTGTCAAGGCGCTGGACAATGTCTCTTTCTCGGCGTATGGAGGTGAGATACTGGGGGTTGCCGGGATTGCAGGAAGCGGCCAAAAAGAACTCTGTGAGGCGATCGCAGGCCTGTATCCTGCCATCGGCGGCTCGGTGCTCTACGCAGGCGAACATAACGGAGAGCCGATCAAAGAGCGGATTCTGGGACTCAAGCCCGACGAGATTGTAAAAAAAGGCATTTCGATGGCCTTCGTTCCTGAAGACAGGCTCGGTATGGGGCTGGTTGCGGGTATGGATATGACAGACAACGTAATGCTTCGAAGCTACAAAGATAAAAAAGGCCTTTTTGTGGATCGGAAAACACCAAAGGCAGTGGCTGAACAGCTCATTGAGGAGCTGGAGATTGTAACGCCCGGAGTAGAGACGCCTGTGGGAAGGCTTTCGGGAGGAAACGTCCAGAAGGTACTGCTGGGCAGGGAGATTGCCCTGAGCCCGTCCGTATTGATTGTGGCATATCCGGTGCGGGGGCTGGACATCAACTCTTCCTATCGGATCTATGACCTGCTGAACGAACAGAAGAAAAAGGGGGTGGCTGTTATATTTATCGGAGAAGACCTGGATGTGCTGATGGAACTCTCCGACCGCATCATGGTTCTCTGCGGAGGAAAGGTGAGCGGTATTGTAGATCCGCGCACGGTGACGAAGGAAGATATCGGCCTGATGATGATCCATGTGGGGGATGAGAAAAACGGCCCGAAGAGCAGTGACCAGGAAAATGCCGTCGGACATGCCGCCGGTGAAAATAAGGATGAGACTACAAAAGAGGAGGCAGGGGTATGAGCAGTAAGCAGACACAGGTAAAAGAACCACTGATCCGTATGGTGAAAAGAGGTTCTATTTCACAGCAGAAGGCCTGGGGAATCCGTGCGGCCGCTTTTCTTCTGTCGCTTGTGACCGGGGGGCTTTTAATCCTAGTTCTCGGACATAACCCGCTGGCTGTATATAAGGCTATGGTAATCGGATCCTGGGGTTCCAGAACCGTAATCCATGAGACCGTAAAACTCGCGGTTCCGCTTTTGATCACGGCGATCGGTATCTCCTTTGCGTTTAAAATGAAGTTCTGGAATATCGGGGCAGAGGGGCAGATCCTTGTGGGGGCAGTTGCAGCGGGTGCGTTTGGATTATTCACCGCGCATATCTTCCCAAAGATTCCGCTTGTAATCCTGATGCTTTTGGCAGGTATGGCGGCTGGCGGCCTGTATGGTCTGCTTCCGGCAGTCTGTAAGGCAAAATGGGGAACCAATGAGACACTGTTTACCCTGATGCTGAACTATATCGCACTTGCATTTATCAAATATCTGATGAATGGTCCGTGGAAAGCGCCGGGAAGCAGTTTCCCGAAGATTGCCATGCTGGTACAGGGCGCAAGGCTGAAAAAGGTACTGGGCGTCCACTGGGGCTGGATTCTGGCGCTGGTTCTGGTTGTACTTGCATTCATCTATTTCAATAAGACGAAGCAGGGCTATGAGATTGCTGTTGTGGGACAGAGCAATAACACGGCGAGATATGCGGGAATCAACGTCAGCAAAGTTTTTATCCGCACCATGTTTTTATCCGGTGCAATGTGCGGCCTCGTAGGAATGCTCCAGTTTGCGGGCGCAGATTATACGATAACGGAAGGAACTGCAGGCGGTGTCGGCTTTACTGCGATCACGGTAGCATGGCTGGCAAAGATGAACCCCTTTGGAATGCTGGTGGTTTCCGTATTTATCGCCATGCTTGAGAGGGGATCCAATACCATTCAGACGAATTTTAAGATACCGGCTTCGGCTTCAGACCTGTTGATTGGAATCATCCTTTTCTTCATGCTTGGTTGCGAGTTCTTTATTACATACCGTCTGATTTTCAGAGGAAAGGAGGAACAGCATGCTTAGTACATTAAACAGTTTATTCATTGCGGCAGTACTGGCAGGTACACCGCTGCTGCTGGGGGCGCTGGGGGAAATCCTGACTGAAAAATCAGGAAATATGAACCTTGGTGTGGAAGGCATGATGTTCATGGGGGCGATCACGGGTCTGGCAGGCTCTTATTATTACGAACAGGCCGTGGCAAAATCCGGCGGCAGTGTCAGCGGGACGGTATCTGCATTGATTGCGCTTCTGGTGTCATTTGTAGCGGGAGCCTTTGGAGCGCTGATCTACGCGTTCCTCACCATTTCTCTGCGTGCGAACCAGAACGTAACCGGTCTGACGCTGACCATCTTCGGGACAGGTTTCGGCAACTTTTTCGGGGAATATATCGGACAAAAGGCCGGTGGATATGTAGCGGTAAGCGGTACCACAAAAGCAGCTTTTTCAAGGCTGCATATACCGGTGCTGTCTGATATCCCGATTATAGGCAAGCTGTTATTCGAATATAACTGGCTGGTATATTTTGCAGTGATCCTCGCCATATTTATGGCATGGTTCTTTAACAAATCCCGTGTGGGCTTGAACCTTAGGGCAATCGGGGAAGATCCGGCTACTGCCGATGCGGCGGGAATCAATATTACAAAATACAAGTATATTGCAACCGTAGTGGGCGGTGGAATATGTGGGATCGGCGGTATGTACATGAGTATGGTCACCACATCCGGCGTCTGGGTACACGGATGTGTCAGCGGCTACGGCTGGCTCGCTGTTGCTCTTGTAATTTTCGCAACATGGAGACCTGCAAAAGGAATATTAGTTGCACTGATATTCGGAGGCCTGACAATCATGCGTATGTATGTAAACATCCCGGGACTCCCGGCACAGATTTATGACATGCTGCCATATGTGGCAACAATCGTGGTTCTGGTAGTCACAAGCATGCGCCAGAGCAAAGAGCATGCACAGCCAAAGAGCTGCGGCCTAAACTATTTCCGCGAGGAGCGGTAGCGGCGGGCGGTGCGCGTAAATGAGATAACGGGAGAAGCGATAGCAGGAAACTGATACAGGGGGATAAAAAAGTAAACGGCAGTAAGCCGGAACAGAAAAAAGGAGAGAAACCAGGGCGGCCTGGTTTTCCCTCCTTTTTTCATGTCAATTTTACCAGAAACTATTGTACGAAAGAATTTTCGAAACCTATACATTTTGTTGAAAATGTCGGAAAATACTTTCGTAAAGATGGAATATTGAAATAAAAAGAACAAAATGTTAAAGTTAAGTAACAAAAACATTTTAGTAAAAAAATTTCTTGAAAGTAAACGAAATAGAGGAGGGAGGGAAATGAATATAAATGATATTGCAAAACTTGCCGGGGTTTCAGCATCTACAGTATCGAAAGTGATGAATGGCAAGGACAAAGATATCGGTGAAGAGACGAAGAAGAAAGTGTTAAAGGTAATTGAAGAAGAAAATTATATCCCGTATTCAAAATATCGGGAAAAGGAAGGGCTGAAAAATCATCTGATTGGTTTTCTGGTCAGAAAGAATAATCGGGAACGGGAAGAACTGATCATGAGCGCAGAAAAGACGGCGCGCGATATGGGCTATAGTCTGGTTGTCAGCTATGTAGATGAATCAAAGGAGATGAAACAGAGGATAGCTGAGATGGCCCGGAGAAAAATAGCGGGAATTCTGCTGGATACGAATCAGTGTTTTACAGAAACAAAATTTGAGAATGCTTCCGTGTATATCTGCCAGACAAAGGGGTTTGATGAAAGGCAGAAAGCGACATTCTATTACCGGCTCTCGGAGGTAGGAAGAATTGCGGCAGACAGGCTTATAAAAGCCGGACACCAGAAAATAGCCTGTATTGTGTTAAAACAAGACAAAAGCATATGGGATGGTTATAAGCTGGCTATGCAGAATAACAATTTTCCCGTGCAGCCGATCTGGTCTTATGAAAGCGATACGATTGAGGACATCGAAAAGTATGGAGTAAGCCAATGCCTGAGTGAGAATGTGACTGCGATTATCTGCGGCTCCCAGGAGATCACTTTCTCTGTCTGTAAAGTATTAGAGCGGGGCAGAACTGCGATTCCGGAAGAATTATCAATAATCTCCATCGGGGATGGAAGGATGCTAGAGATGCTTGGATATGGAATAACAGCGGTGAAGCTTCCGAGTAACAATGTGGCGGGGGAAGCTGCCGCGTGTCTGATAGAAATGATTCAGAGTGAAAAGCAGATTGAGGTGATGAAAAGATTTCCGCCCGCCATAACAGAGCGCGGGAGCATTGCGGAGCCCGCACAGGCTAAGCTGGGAGAAAAGATTGTGGTAGTGGGAAGCATGAATATGGATGTTACGATTGAAGTCTCCAGAATTCCCGTGAATGGTGAAACGCAGATTGCGGAGAGGGTGTATGTATTTCCCGGGGGGAAAGGAGGCAATCAGGCTGTGGGAGTCGGAAAGCTGGGCGGACAGGCCTATATGATCGGCTGCCTGGGAAATGATATGGACGGGAAACAGCTCTACACGAGCCTTACGGAAAACCATGTGCACATGGATGGCGTGCTTTTCGATCATTCCCTTCCCAGCGGTAAGGCATACATCAATGTGGAGCGCAGCGGCGAAAGTACGATCGTGGTATATCCGGGAGCCAACAGAAATCTGAGCATCCTCCATATCAACCGGTTTAAATACCTGTTCGATAGCGCTGCGTACTGTCTGTTGTCTCTTGAAATTCCCGGAGACATAGCGGAATACACGATCAAATTCTGCAGACGAAATGACACACAGGTTATTTTAAAGCCTTCTGCCGTGGAGAAAATTAAGGACGAGCTGCTCCCGGATATTTCCTATTTTGTTCCGAACGAACATGAGTTAAATGTTTTTGTGCCCCGAGGAGAGAGCCTGGAGGAGAAGGCGGAGATTTTACTGAGAAAAGGCGTTGGTAATGTAATCGTCACATTGGGACCAGAGGATGTTATTTCAGGAATTTGGAGTACTCCATGTATTTTGAGGGAACCGGGTTTGAAGCGGTGGATACGACAGGAGGAGCAGATTCTTTTATCAGCGCACTGGCGGTTTATCTAAGCGAGGGGAAAAATATCATTCAGTCCATAGGATGCGCCGTTTATGCATCGGGACTGAGCGTAACCAGATACGGAGTCCAGCCGGCGCTTCCTGACCGTAAGTCCGTGGACATCTATGAAGATGAAATCTATTCGAAATATATGAGGAGGTGATAGTTTGACAAGCAGAGAACGTGTATTTGCCGCTCTGGCACACCAACAGCCCGACAGATGTCCTGTGGATTTCTGGGCTGAGCCGGATACGTTGCAAAAGCTGCTCCGGTATTTTGGTGCAGCCAGGGAGCAGGAACTCTACGATCTGCTTCAGGTGGATCTGCAGTTTGTATTTCCGGATTCCACGCTCCCTAAGCCAAAAATCCTGGCTGACGGAAGCTGGTATGACCATATGGGGGTTCACCGCCGTGTGGTAAAAAACGATTATTGTTCGTACGAAGAGTACGCATCCAGCCCATTAGGCCTTGCAGCATCCGCAGAAGATTTGGAGAGATATGATAAATGGCCGGATCCCGGGGCCTTTGACTGGCGCGGATTTTCAGAAAAGATTGGAGATCTGCATGAAAAACGGGTGATAAAACTGCATGCAGGGGGGATTTTTGAATATGTCTGGGCGTTGCGCGGATTTGAGCAGCTTCTGATGGACATGATACTCACCCCCGAAATTGTCCATTATATCATGGACCGCTTCTGCTGCTATTGGTGTGACTATATCAAATATGCTATGGAATATGCAGGGGACAAAATTGATATTGTCTATACTTATGACGATATTGCCGCGCAGGATTCCCTGATTGTATCATCGGAAATGCTGGAAGAATTTATATACCCTTACCATCGCAAGCTCAATGCGTTAATCAAAGGTTATGGGAAAAAAATATTATATCATTCATGCGGTTCGGTGATTACGCAGATCGGCAGTCTGAGCAGGCTTCCGATTGACATACTCAATCCGATTCAAACCAGCGCCAAAGGAATGGATCTTCAGCTCATAAAAGAGAAATGGGGAGATACCTTATGTTTTCACGGAGCGATAGATACGCAGAAGATATTGCCGGCAGGAAGTGTGGAGGAGGTGAAAGAAGAAATCAGGCGCGTAAATTCAGTTTTGGGAAAAAATGGTGGGTATATTATGGCTTCCGCACATTATCTTCAGAATGACACGCCCATAGAAAATATCATGGCCCTGTATGATGTATCGCTGCGTTAGCATACCGCCGCATTGAGATTTAGCCTGGCAGCGCAGAATCAACCAAAAAGCAGTAAATTAGAGGAGGAATTAGAATGAAAAAACGAATCATGTCAATTATTGCACTTGTTATGGTATGTACCTTAACGGCTTGTTCTTCTAAAAGAGAGGGGGACGGGGACAGTAGTTCCAAAGCCGAAGGAGAAAAAGAAGGAGGCGTTGTACTCAATATGATGCTTACCGGCGGAGGACAATGGGAGGACAAATTACAGCCCATTGTAGACAAGTATTACGAAGAGACCGGAGTCAAAGTTGAATTTGAGTGCTATGAGCATAATAACTATTTTCCAGCAATGGAAGCGAAGATGAATGCCAAGAGCGATACCGTAGATATTATCGGCGTGGATGATCCTATGACAGCCGCATATGCGGCAAAAGGCTACATTGTGCCTCTGAATGATTATTTCTCAGAAGAAGAAATAAACGAATTTGTTCCGGCGTCAGTCAACTCCGGTTCCTGGGACGGCAAGTTTTACAGCCCGCCGATGAATACTTCTTCACAGATTCTATACTATAATAAAACATTTCTTGAGGAAGCGGGGATCGCAATACCTGAAATGGATCCCAATAACCGTTTGACATGGGAAGAACTCGTAAAAACAGCGGAGTCAGTGGTCGGGAAAGTCGATCCGGACGGCGCAAAGGGGATTAACGGCATTGTCTTTGAGCAGGCGAATGAGGGCTATCAGATGCTGGCGCTGCCCAACAGTCTCGGCGAAAAAGCGATTGGCGACGACGGGCTTTCCGTTGACGGCATCATCAATACGGAGGGCTGGATTAAAGCAATGACTTTTGTCCATGATTTATACGAGAGCGGCCTGGCTCCACGAGGTCTTACATCTACAGAAAACCAGTCTACGTTTACTTCCGGGAAAACGATCTTCCTGATTGGCGGAAGCTGGGTTGCAAACAGTGAATTTGCGGATGGATTTGAGTGGGGGTATACATACTGTCCGGCATTTGAGGGATATGAGGATAAGGTAGCGACGCCTACGGGCTCCTGGCACTTTGGCGTATCTGCTTATAGTAAACAGACGGAAGCGGCAGCGGAATTTATCAAGTATATGAGCCTTGGAGAGGGAAACGATATGTGGCTGGAGGCAAACGGGGATGTTCCTGCCCGGACTGCTGCTGTGGATCAGGTGATCAGCGATCCCAAGTATGAAGAATTTCCGAAGAGCGTTCAGCGTATTGCGGCATACGAGGCAGCTAATACGGCGGTTGCGCGTCCGATCACTCCTGCATACTCCGAGTATAATTCCGTATTAAACGCGACACTGGTCGATATTGAAAATGGCGCGGATCCGGTGGAAGCCCTGGGAAGCTGTATTGAACAGGCGAATTACCTGATGGAGGCTTATAAATAGGACTTACGGATCAGACATTCATGCCGGGCCTGGACGGTCGGAACCGGACAGGCCTGGCTGAGAAGAAGGAGGAACTATGCATCCAAAAAGACATCTACCAAGGAAGAGAACCATGATCTTTCCTTACCTGGTCATTGCACCCGCAATTATTCTGATTCTCATATTTAAACTATACCCTATTGTTCTGAATATATGGTCTAGCTTTCAGGGCAATGACGGTTTCTCTACCGGGAATTATGCGCGGATTTTCGGAGACCGGAATTTCTGGAATTCCATTCTGACTACCTTTAAATTCTGCATCATCCTCATCCCTGTGCAGATCGTGATTTCCTTCGGCATGGCGCTGCTGGTCAGCCAGAGACTTCGGGGGATAGGGGCCTTTCGGACAATCTATTATCTGCCTGTTACAGTTTCAATCACAGTGGCCTGTATTATGTGGAATATGATGCTGAATCCCACAAATGGCGTTGTAAACAGCATACTGATGAAATTGGGGATGGAGCCGCAGCAGTTTTTTACAAGTAATAAGCAGGCCCTTGCCAGCATTATGATGCTGTGTATCTGGAAAGGCTGCGGATACCTGATGATGTTTCTTCTGGCCGGGATCAAAGACATTGACGAGACTGTATATGAATCCGCGAAGATCGACGGGGCGTCCTACTGGCAATCTGTATTTCACATTATGCTTCCAATGCTGAAGCGCACAATGGCATTTGTTGTGATCAATGATACAACCTCCAACTTATTGCTGTTTGCTCCTATGTACATGATTACAAAGGGCGGCCCGCAGAATTCGACCAATGTGCTTATGTATGAAGTCTATAAATCTGCATTTATTTACGGGGATTCGGCGAGGGCGGCGGCATCCATGTCCGTACTGCTGTTGATCGTGGGAATCATTGTAGCGGTGCAGTTCAAATTCTTAAACAAGGAGGAATGATCTATGAAGAATAAGCACAGGGCAGGCCGGGCGGTGAGTATTATTTTATTAATACTATTGGCTTTTGTGGCAGTTTTTCCGCTAGTCTGGACATTTTCATCCTCATTTCGTTCTGATACGGAAATCTACCAGTATGCATTTCCATTTCAATGGCATACATTCGTGCCGGTTGAATTTACATTAGATGCGTATAAAGAAATTTTCACACAATTTCAATTTTGGCGTCCTATTTTAAATACTTTAATTGTTTCCGGTGCAATCATGTTCCTGGGCTGCCTGCTGAACTCTCTGGCGGCATATGGATTTGCCTTCTTTCAGTTTAAAGGGAAAAAATTGTTTTATGGGCTTGTACTGCTTTCCTTTATGATACCTTTTGAGTCGATTGCAATTCCGCTTTACAAAGTAGTAGATCAGTTTCATTGGGTTGATACATATAAGGGCCTGATCATTCCCACGGTAATTGACGGATTCGTATTATTTTTATTTGTACAGTTTTTTAAGAATATTTCAGCCGGATTTCTTGAGGCTGCCAGAATAGATGGCGCAAGCTGGATGCAGATTTATGCGCGGATTATACTTCCGCTGTCTAAGCCTGTTCTTGTAACAGCGGCGCTTATGGCTTTTATTAACCAGTGGAATTCATTTTTGTGGCCGCTGCTGGTCGCGCACAGAAAAGAAATCCGTTTGATACAGGTTGCACTCTCCGACTTCACTGCGGAACACGTCACGCTGTGGTCCTGCCTGTACGCGGCATCCGTCGTATCAGCTTTGATTCCGCTTGTATTGTTCCTGCCTTTCCAGAAATACTATGTCCAGGGGATCACCTCCGGCGGTATTAAGGGATAAGGAGAAATGTGGCATAAAGAATAAGGAGAAATGCGTTAATGCCGGAAAGCAGCAGCGTTATTATGTTGGGCTGCGTACAACCATAAATTGGAGGATAAGAAATGACTGATGAAAAATTGAGAGAAGAATGGCTGGAATTTGTGGGGCATTCGAAAAAAAGTGAGGATCAGAGCGCACAGAAGATCCGAATCATAAAAAGGCTGGAAAGACCGGACGGAATAGTTGATACAGTGCTGGATACGGATACCTATAATGAAATCGACGACCAGTACGCACTGGCTTACATGCTGAAATCGGATGATAAGATTCGTGTAAAGGCAATCTATTCGGCCCCATTTACCAATAGCAAATCGAAGAGCCCAAAAGATGGTATGGAGAAAAGCTATGAGGAGATCCGGCATATTTTGCAACTGATGGGACAAGAAAAGATGTTCGGCAGCATTTACAAAGGTTCAGAAGCCTATCTGCCGGATGAGAAAACGCCGGTTATCTCAGATGCGGCGAAAGACCTGGCAAAGCGCGCCATGGAATATTCGGAAGACAATCCGCTGTATGTGATCGCCATAGCCGCCATAACCAATATCGCCTCCGCCATTTTGATGAACCCGGAAATTGTCAACCGCATTGTCATCGTATGGCTGGGGGGCAATGCCCTGGAGTGGCCGGATAACAAGGAATTTAATCTATATCAGGACATCGCGGGGGCAAGGCTTGTATTTGGTTGCGGGGTTCCCCTGGTACAGCTCCCCTGCATGGGAGTCGTCTCCGCTTTTACCGTCAGCGGACCGGAACTGGAAGCATATATCAAAGGAAAAAACGGGCTGTGCAACTACTTGGCAGACTATACGGCGAAGGAAGCCGCAGCATGCGGAGCCGGGGCGGTATGGAGCCGCCCGATATGGGATGTGACAGCCGTAGGATGGCTGCTTGGAAAAGAATTGATGTACGACAGGCTCGAATACGCGCCCATTCCCGAATATGACCACAGATATTCCATTTGCAGAGAAGGGCATTTTTACAAATACGTATACCATATCAACCGCGACAAGCTGTTAGCGGATTTAGTGGAAAAACTGACAAAATAAAAGTAACAGTTCAGATTAGCCAAAACTGTGACAAAGTAAGGAACCTATTTTAAAATACTTAGGCACAGAACTTAAAAAGATTGAGGCGCAAAAAAAGTTAAAGCAGAACCATGAATATAACGAAACGGGAGAAGATAAAAATATGGAAATAGCTGTAGTTGGAACCATGAATATGGATATGATTATACATGCGGACCGGATCCCACTGAAAGGAGAAACGATTCCCGGCAGCAGCATCGAATACCAGCCGGGAGGAAAAGGCGCAAACCAGGCTGTTGCAATGGCGAAGCTGGGAGCGCGCGTCACCATGTTCGGTTGCGTGGGAAATGATACGGCCGGGAAAAAACTCATCAAAAACATGGCTCAATATGGCGTAAACACAGAACACATAAATATATTAGAAGAAATCCCCACAGGCCAGGCATTCATAACGGTCGGAGAAAAAGACAACACAATCATCATCATAGCCGGGGCGAACAATTATGTCAGCAAAGAGTATGCCAAAAACAACCACAGGGAAATACTAAAAGCAGACATTATCGTCCTTCAAAACGAAATACCCGAAGAAACCATAGATTATGTAATACGCCTATGCCACAAGCACAACAAAACCATAGTCTGGAATCCAGCCCCGGCCAGAAAACTAAACCCGGAACTCCTGGAAATGGCCACATACCTGACCCCAAACGAGCACGAAGCGCAAGTAATATGGGGGGAAGAAGCGGCAGACATGGCAAACCTGCTGCCCCGTTATCCCGGCAAACTGATCATCACCCGGGGAGAAAAAGGAGTCAGCATCAACACAAATGAAAAAGGAATCATAACCCTCCCCGCCATAAAAGTAGAAGTAAAAGACACAACTGGAGCGGGAGACACCTTAAACGGAGCCTTCTGCGTAGGCCTGTCCAAAAAAATGCAAGAACTCCAGGCATTAGAATTCGCCAACATAGCGGCAGGCCTCTCCGTACAAAAATGCGGAGCCCAGATCGGAATGCCAGACATAACAGAAGTAGAAAAAATATTACTGACCAGTTCACTTTCGAAGCAAGAAACACAAGCAATCGCCAGTAATTAACGGATTTTAAACACATCCTCTGTTGAGTGTACCGTAGGCTCACTAGATAAAAACCACATCGAATTGGGAGGCTAAACTCTGCTTCCGAAGCAGAGTTTAAAGCAGCCTGAGCCGTGCAATTCATCAGAATTGCGCGGTGAATGCCGCTGGTGCCTCCCAATCCGATGTGGTTTTTATCTAGTGAGACTAGGCAAACGGCCCGTCTCCGGAACTCCCCCATAAGTTTCCCGCCCCTGCCCCGTCTCTCTACCCTCCGCACAGGCGTCCAACACTCTAAATAACCTTAAACAGCCAATAAATAATCCCCAAAGCCCAGCTCGTGAATATCCCATAAAGTATCACTGGCCCCGCGATGGTAAAGATCTTACACCCAATCCCAAAGACCTGCCCTTCTTTTTTATATTCAATAGCAGGTGATGCAACAGAGTTGGCGAATCCTGTGATAGGAACCAGGGCTCCGGCTCCGCCCCATTTTGCGATTTTGGGATAGATATTGATTCCGGTAAGTATAACGCTGAGCAGAACCAGCAGCAGGGAAGTCCAGCTGCCGCACTCGTCCTTGGATAAGCTCTGAAGTTCACAGTAATTGTAGATGAACTGCCCGACCGTGCAGATGATTCCTCCCGTGACAAAGGCTTTTGCCATATTAACATAAACATTATGAACAGGAGTTTTTTGTTTAACATAATCCTGGTACTGCTTTTCCTGCTTCATTTTTTCTACTTTATCCATATCTGTTTCTCCTTTAAACACTAGATTGGGATTAGTATTTGGAAAATAAGATAGAATATACCAGCAAAATGGTTTTTGTAGCTGCGAGCACGTAAGTGGCCGTATTTCGGCCGCTTACGTGCGATGCATAAAAAATAGTTGGCAAGGTTATTTCGCGCCTTACTATTTTTTATAGTTTTTCTCTTTGTTTTGTAAATCTTTTTACGGAAACCAGATAACTTACAGTAACCATAATGATATCCAGCAAAACGGCAAGAATCCAGAAGATTAATGGATGCTGTCCTGTAAAAAACGGTATTATAATATCATACAGATCGGTCAGCATGATGAGCAGAAAAAGTCCGACGGGCAGAATTACCGTGAGCAGATAAATGATGGAGGCTGCGTTCAGGCCAGTGATGAAGCTGGATAATAGATTGACACTGGTGATAAATACGGCGCTCAGCCAGCCGCCTAAAAATAAAAGAGCGTAAGTCTTCCAGGAGATGCTGCCTGTGATAGCGTGATGCAGGATACAGAACAGGAGCATTTCGGCCAGGTACAGGAGATGGCAGGAAAATGCGGCCTGAAACCGCGCTGTAACGATATCCCTCTGTGTATAAGGCATGAGCCTTGCAGACATCATTCCCTTGTAATTGGTATCCAGATCCTTCATCGTTGCCGGTAACCCTGACATGCTGATTGGAGAGGCAATCACCAGGAAAGTAATGGCACCGTAAATATTTCTCAGCACGAGCAGGAAAAATAAAAAGTATACGGCTTCCATAATATAGGTTACTTTTGTATTCTTTCTATAAAACGTAAGCAGATCTCTGTAAACTAATCCTGACATGTGATAACCCCCTTAATATAAAAAAGCATAATATCTTCAACGGTTGCGCGTTCGATGACCAGATCCGAAAAATGGGACAGCAGCTCCTGCTTGCTGCGGACCAGAACCTGTACGGAATAATCGCCTTTTATATAAGCCTGATAATCATCCGGCGAAAGCGCTTCGAAAAAGCTGCTGCTGCAGTTCAACACCCCGTATTGGTTGTCAATTTCTTCTTTTGACTTCATGAATCGAATTCTGCCTTCATGCATGAAGATGATGTAATCCGCTATTTTATCCAGGTCACTCGTGATATGTGATGAGATCAGGACGGAATGATTTTCATCCAGCACAAAGTCCTGAAGAAGATCCAGGATTTCATCTCTCATCACCGGATCCAGTCCGGATGTTGCCTCATCCAGAATCAAAAACTCGGGATTGTGTGATAAAGCAATTGCGAAGTTCAGCTTAACGTTCATACCCTTTGATAATTCCTTTATTTGTTTGTCTGCGGGAAGGTGGAATCTATCCAAATATTCTTTAAAAAGACTGCTGTCCCAGTGTGTATAAGAACGTTTCATAATGGAGTCAATATCGCGGCAGTATAGGTGCGGAACCTGGTGCAGTTCATCCAGAACGGCTCCGACTTTCTGCTTGATCTCACGCTCCTGTTTTCTAAAATCCATATCTAATACACGTATATCACCGCTGTCAATGGAGATCATATTCAGGACGGCGGAGATTGTAGTTGATTTGCCGGCACCGTTCTCCCCGATCAGACCGACGATCATCCCTCTGGGAATCGTAAAAGACACATCATCCAGTTTGAAATCCTTATATGTTTTCGTTAAATGGCTTACGCTTAATATATGATCCGTAAAATATTCCATAAATCAGTCCTCCTTGTAAAATAATTCAAGAATATTAATGAGCTGTGACAGCGGGATACCGTTGCACCTTGCTATCCCGGCAGCTTCTTTGAGCTTTTCTTCCGCAATCCGCAGCTGTTCTTCTCTAATAAAGTCTTTGTTCCGGGCAGAGACGAAAGTGCCTTTCCCGGGGATAGTTTCTATAAATCCATCCCTCTGGAGATCTTCGTAAGCATGCTGTGCGGTGATAACGCTGATGTGCAGGCTCTTAGCAAGCATACGCATAGAAGGCAGGGCATCCCCGGCCTTCAGCTGGCCGCTCATAATCATCCCTTTAATCTGGGATGTAATCTGCTCATAGATAGGCTTCCCCCCGCTGCTGCTGAGAATAATATCCAAATGTAATCCCTCCTTCCCATAGAACATTATCTAATCATTAACCACTTATTTAGTTTAGAATTACAGTGCAGCCAAACACGTACTTAACTGTACTTATTGTATAAGTACACTATATACAAAAAGTATACTTTTGTCAATAAAATATTTAAAAAACTAACCGCAGCTAGAAAAGCCCCCATTCCTATCCCATCCGCAGCTCCGGTCAGTGCCGCCAAAATCCGAGCCCATCCCTTCCGACCGGATGCACCAGCTTACCGTGAGCCGGGAGATGCTGCGGGAAGTGCCTGTCCTGTTGGAAATGCATATGAGCGAGCTTAGCAGCAGTTAGAGGAAATCCGCAGAATCAGCCGGAAAAAAGCTGCTTTCAAAGCAGCTTTTTAAAACACCTGAGGCGCTTAATCATCAGATTAAGCGGTGAATGTGTTTGGTTCCGGCTGATTCTGCGGATTTCCTCTTACTGCTGCTTAGCACAGCGGGCTGTATTTCCAACAGGACAGGCACTTCCCGCAGCATCTCCCGGCTCATGGTAAGCGTCCGAATGAATAATATGGAAAAACCCTGGCATACTAATCATAAAAATCCAAGCAAATTATAAATGGAAACGAGGGAAAGAGATGAATCAGGTAAAAGGCAGCCAGAGCATCGGCTTTGGAGAATCTCCTTATCTTATCAGCAGCGGCTCCGTAGTCGGAAGTAAGGAAGCGGAAGGGCCGCTTGCAAAATTATTTGATATGACAAACCAGGATGATCTTTTCGGAGCAAAGACCTGGGAAGAAGCAGAGAGCAATATGCAGAAAGAGGCGTGCGTACTTGCGTTGGGTAAAGCACATGTACCGCCGGAAAATGTGCGCTATCTGTTTGGAGGCGACCTTCTGCGACAGGGAATTGCGACTTCTATGGGGGTTGAGGCGCTACAGATTCCCATGTTCGGACTGTACGGAGCTTGTTCCACTTCAGGAGAAGCGCTGGCACTCAGCGCGATGAGCGTCGCAGCAGGGTATGGGGACTATATGCTGGCTGTCACATCCAGCCATTTCGGGAGCGCGGAAAAGGAATTCCGTTTTCCTCTGGGGTATGCGAACCAACGGCCATTATCCGCGCATTGGACTGTGACAGGGAGCGGCGCATTTCTGGTGGGCACCGAAAAAAGCCATATCCGCATCAGCGGGGTAACCGTAGGTAAAATTGTGGATTATGGGCTAAAGGATTCCCAGAATATGGGTGCATGTATGGCGCCGGCTGCGGCAGACACCATTGCACAGAACCTGCAGGATTTTGGCAGAAAAGTGGAAGATTACGACAGAATCATAACCGGAGATCTGGGTTACGTGGGGCAGGATATTCTGTTCGACCTGATGCAGGGAAAAGGTTATGATATTAAGACAAAACATATGGACTGCGGCATGACAATCTATGACCAGCAGGCCCAGGACACCCATGCGGGGGGAAGCGGCTGCGGCTGTGCGGCAGTCACTCTGGCGGCCTATATACTGCCAAAGGTGAAAAAAGGAGAGTGGAAGAGGATTCTGTTTGTTCCTACGGGAGCTCTGATGTCCACCGTCAGTTTTAACGAGGGAGCCAGCGTGCCCGGCATTGCCCATGCCATTGTGCTGGAACACTGTTAGTTTAAAAGTAGCAGGGGCGTAACATAAGAAATTTCGCCCTCAAAGGAGGTTCTTATGGATTATTTAAAAGCATTTTTAATAGGCGGTATTATTTGTGCAGTGGTGCAGATTCTGCTGGACCGCACAAAACTTATGCCCGGAAGGATTATGGTTCTTCTCGTCTGTACCGGTGCTGTTCTGGGCTTCTTAAACATTTATGAGCCGTTCCAGAAGTTTGCGGGGGCAGGGGCAAGCGTTCCGCTGCTTGGTTTTGGAAACGTTCTCTGGCAGGGTGTGAAAGAAGCGGTAGATAAAAATGGGTTTCTGGGAGTATTTATGGGAGGTTTCAAGGCAAGCGCCGTTGGAATCTCTGCAGCTTTGATTTTTGGGTATATTGCATCCTTTATTTTTGAGCCGCGGATGAAAAAATAAAATCCATATAAAATATATGTAAAATTATGTTGTTTTTTGTAAATGATAATGTTATCGTAATAATGCGGGAAAATTTAGAATAGCAGTATATTTTTAGGAGGAAACGTATGAATTACGTAAGCATTATTATCCCTTTTGTCGGGGGCCTTGGCATGTTTATATATGGAATGCAGATTATGGCCCAGGGGCTTGAGAATGCCGCCGGCAGTAAGATGAAGACATTATTGGAAGCACTGACAAAGAATAAGTTTTTTGGTGTTCTGCTCGGTGCTTTTATTACGGCCGTTATTCAGAGCTCTTCAGCGACAACGGTCATGGTTGTCGGTTTTGTGAATGCGGGGATTATGAATCTGACCCAGGCAATGGGAGTGATTATGGGTGCCAATATCGGTACGACCGTTACCGGCTGGCTTGTATCCAGTGTGGAGTGGGCGAAGTTTTTAAGTCCGGGAAATCTGGCGCCGATCGCAATCATGCTTGGTGTGATCGTGATGCTGACAGGGACAAGGCGTTCGACAAAAGATGTCTCCAGCATTATCATAGGATTTGGTCTGTTGTTTGTCGGCATCACGACGATGTCATCGGCAGTATCTCCGCTTCAGGAATCAGAGGGATTCCGTAATATCTTTGTAACGCTTGGACATAATCCGTTTCTTGGAATTATTGCAGGAGCGGTGGTTACGGCGATTATCCAAAGTTCTTCCGCCTCTGTTGGTATTCTGCAGAGTCTCGCGGCGGCGGGGCTGGTTCCGTTCAATGCTGCGGTTTACATTATCATGGGACAGAACATCGGTACCTGTGTCACAGCTATCATGTCCAGTATCGGTGCCAAAAAGACGGCGAAGACAGCGGCGGTTATGCACCTTTTATTTAATATTATAGGAACCGTGCTCTTCAGTGTTGTTGCGATCATATTTTTCAAGGTGATCTACGAATGCGGGAGGCGGCATTATTACACAGACAGAGATCAGTACGGTGCATACCATCTTTAATATTGGAACAACTGTCCTTCTCTTCCCGGTTTCGGACTGGATCATTAAACTGGCCAAGAAGATGGAAAAGGAAGACGACAGAGAGGTGGACGAGAGCCGTGTACTTTTGGACGACAGAATCCTGGAGACACCAGGGATTGCACTGCAGTCAGCAGTCAGCGAGGTTGTCCGTATGGGAACCATCGTAAAGGGGACATTGGAAAAGTCCAGGAATGTTATGTTTACAAAAGACTACCAGGAGATTCTGGATATTAAAGAGGAAGAAAATGTGGTGGACAGGCTGTGCAGCGGCATCACGGATTATGTCATCAAGATCAGCGCGCTGTCCATTAATGAGAAAGAGCACCAGCACATTGCGAGTATCCTGCAGACCCTGTCAGATATTGAGCGTATCAGTGATTACTGCGAAAATATTTCAGAATTTGCTGAGACACTGCAGGAAAGAAAGGCAGAATTTTCCGAAATCGGCACTGCTGAGCTCAGAGAGATGATCAATGTCTGTATCGATAGCTATGTATATGCAATTGAGGCATTTGAGGAAAACAGCAAAGAGAAGGCAATGAAGGTGATAGAGAAGGAGAGTCAGGCAGATGATCTGGAGATCCGCCTGCGCAGCGAGCATATGAAACGTCTTGCCACGAACCAGTGCAATACGGATGCGGGAATTGTATATCTGGACGCACTTGTGTGTCTGGAACGTATCTCTGACCATTCCAGAAATATTGCAGAAGAAGTACTTACAGTAGCTAATTAATCCACAGGGACTGCTGCGCGAACCGCTGAATGCGGTGAGCCGGCAGTCCTTTAAAGTAACAGTTCAGGCATGTCTGACCTGTTACTCTTTTTATGATATAGGAAATTCCTCTGGGAGGATGCACACGCCGCGATAAGGTATATAGCCGCAAAGCGGTGTGTGCAAGCCCCTCATGAGTGAGGGGGTGGGAAGCCCATGTGGGCTTGCCCGCTTTTTTCCTCAAAAAGGCCCGGTAAAACTACGCCGGGCCTTCTGTTATCTATGTTTAAGGTTTCAGTGCTTCGTCCAGCATTGCCGCTATATTTTCCGGCGGAACATCATCGAGAATCGTTCCCTGGCTCGGTGAGAGAACCAGTCCGGTTGGAAAGATTTCACGAAGTTGTCGTACCTTAGCCCTTACTTCCTCAGGGGTGCCGTTTGGAAGCAATTCCTGTATATCTATTCCACCGCAGAAAGAGACGCTTTCCCCATAGGCATCTTTAATCCGGCGCGGATCCATTCCGACGGCCGTAGCCTGAAGCGGATGGATAAAATCGGCTCCCGCTTCAATGAGTTCCGGCATAGCGTCGAATATGGCTCCGCAGGAGTGATAGATGACCTTGACTCCATAGCTGTGAGCCTGCTCAATAATCTTTTTCGCTCCCGGCATAACAAAATCATGAATCATTTCCCGGGACAGCATAAGCCCTTGCTGGCTCCCAAAGTCATTGGCAATTATAATGGCATCCAGCATTCCCTTTGTGGACTCATAAACCACTTCATTGGCTTTCAAGTAGAAATCCACAATTTTATCGTCTACAGCCATATAAATCTCCGGATTGCAGACCATATTCATCAGCGCGGTCTCCATGCCGAATGCGGCGCATGTATCCTGGAAATGTGCGCTCCATACCTGTGCAAGGGTGGCGCGTCCTTCCGGCGCCATTGCACAGCGGCGCTTTACTTCCTCCGCATCAATATACTTTCTTGGGTCCGGCCAGTCGAAAAAATCCAGATCCGATATCTCCTGCGCAGCTTTAAAACAGCCGTCGGCCGTCAGGGTCCGGTGGTCCGGATCTACATTCGAGCCATTTCTATACCAGTCGAATGCGGCTGCTATGCTGGTGGCATAGCCGGAATCATAAGGAATGTCAAAAGCATACACATCATCGCCTGCTTTGACCTGCAGTTCGTGCCAGTTGGATACGCCGAAATACCGGCAGAGGATATTCATTTCCTCTCCGATTGGCGCACTCATCCATATGGGTGGTCTGTCTAAAGGCTGCCTTGCTGCGGCAGCAAGAAAACGTTCTTTTCCTGTCATTTTTAAATCTCCTTTCGTTAGAGTACGGAACTCCTTTAAACTAATATTAAAAAAAATCCAGGCGGTATACAAGGCACCGGAAAATATTGAAATAGTATGAGAGTATTATTTCTCAGTAAAAAATTGACGTGATTTTCATTATTATTTATAATAAGATAGTACAAAAATTAAAATGAGCCAAAGACAGGAGATGAGGCTGTGGAATATATAAAAGACGCCCCTTTTGCAAATATATTTGTATGTAACGGCGATATAGATTTTCATGACTATTATTATATATCGCCGTTCAAGGAGATCGAGGACAGTATTTATTATTGTGTCAACAGAACGGGAATTGAATCCCGAGTACCCAGCCTGTTCTTTGTAGAACGGGACAGTACTATGAGCTACTGCGAGGTGTTCTGCATTTTTTCGGGAAAGGGAAGGCTGACTTTCAGGGGCAATACTTACGAGCTGGGTAAAAACCAAGTAATTGTACTTCCTGCAGGGGAAGAACATTCATATGGAAGCGATGAGGCGGAGCCATTGGGAATGTCGTGGGTAGAATTCTACGGGGGTGACAGCAGAAGGCTGACGCGCCACATTGTAGACACACAGGGCCCTGTGATCGAAGGAATGATATTTTCAGATGCATCTGCAGCATTGGGAATATTACAGCAGAAACTAATGATTGATGAGCGCCAGAATGTCTCCCTGGAGATCTACCGCCTGCTTCTGGAGATTTTAAAAAATGAGAGGCGTTACGCAATGGCCGAGATTTCCCAGGATGTAAAAGCAAATTTTTCCCGCGTAGAGGCCTACATAGATGCCCATCTAAGGGATAGGATTACAAACAGCCAGCTGGCTGACGTCTGCGGGATCAGCCTTCCCTATTTTATCAAACAGTTCAAGGCCATTTACCGGATGACGCCCCAGGAATTCGTAATGAACAGAAGACTGAGGAAAGGCAGGCAGATGCTGATGCAGACAGGACTGCCGGTCGACGAAATCTCGGAAATGCTGGGCTTTTGCAATACAAGCCATTTCATACGCCGCTTCAGAGAAAAAGAAAAAATGACTCCGGCGCAGTACAGGGGTGCTTATCGGATTGAACAGGGGCTGTAGTATCGTGGACGATGAGAACCGGGAAGGCTCTTCAGTGAGAGGATTCGCAGGAGTGGGGATAAGTATCTTTTTTATTGTGTATTGTTCCCATAAATCGAAAGACTATGGCGCAGTGGATAAAATATTTGTTAAACTCTAAAATATTGTCCCTTTATATTCAGCTGGGAGTGATTAAAAACATCGGATTAACAACTCCGTGTTTTCCAGTGCTCTGCCCAGCTGACAAAGGGGGAGAAGACAGAAGTTGCATGTCCGCACACTTCTTTTATTTTACTATTAATCCCTTTGAAGACAAGGCTGTTTGTTATATTTTGCTATTGTATGGCTTATTTGGATATCATGGGATTTAATTTGTTATACAGCCTTAAGGTCTTGGCTTCGTTTGTAATCTCGAAAAGAAGTGTCTGTTTGAAATCGTAAAAGATTATCATAAAGTAACGGTGTTTATCACCATCACCAATCAGATCCCGGAGAGCTTCTATTACTATCCCATGAACCACTATTTCACCGTGAACATTTATTTTTTTATTTACAATCTGGTTTTCCGAACCCATGTAGATATTTTTAATTCTGCTCGCTGGCAGAGTATATAATGATGTATCACTGCCCCTGTCTTTTACTGTCAGAACTTGTCCGGATATACCCAGTGTCACTGTTGTTCCCCTGCTGACGGACGGTATTCCATCTAACATAATAAGATCTGCCTCTGGATCTTTATTGCTGCTGCTGAATAATCCCATAATACTTTTCTCCTTAAAGTTAAATTGAGAAAGACTGCTGTCTGTTATTTGAGTATCTTCAATTGTTATTTCTCAGATGTTTTGTTTATTACTATCCTTTATTATATAATACAACGCGCTAAATGTCAGCGAAATTCGTTCACTGAATAAATATTTTTTGCTGTCATGCACTTAACAAGGATTTAACATTATGATGATTTCAAACTTTACATTGATTTTATATGATTGCATTGTGAAGAAAATGGTTCAAGTAAATGTCGGGTATTTGCCCGAAGATTATTTTAAAATGTAAAGGAGAATTGTGAAATGAGAATGAAAAAGTTTATTGCAGTTTTATCTATGGTTAGTATGCTGGCAGTTGCGGCAACAGGATGCGGCAGCGACAGTAAGGCGGGAGATACTGCCGATGCAAATGCAGATACAAAAACAGAGCAGGAAAGTGCTTCCTGGGACAGCTCCTATGATATTACAATTGTATCCCGTGAGGATGGTTCTGGTACAAGGGGTGCGTTTATCGAGCTGTTCGGAATCGAGGAAAAAAATGGCGATGAAAAGGTTGATATGACAACGGAGGAGGCGCAGATTACAAACAGCACTTCCGTTATGATGACGACAGTAGCAGGCGACGAGTACGCGATCGGATATATTTCACTCGGATCACTGGACGACAGTGTGAAGGCCTTAAAAATCGACGGTGCAGAGGCAACCGCTGAAAATGTAAAATCCGGTACATATAAGGTATCCAGACCGTTTAACATTGCAACCAAGGAAAACCTGGACAATGAAGTGGCAAAAGACTTTATGAACTTCATTATGAGCGAGGAAGGGCAGGCCGTTGTAGAAGAAAATCACTATATTGCAGTGGATGATGTGAAACCTTTTGAGGGTACAAGTCCGTCAGGAAAAGCGGTAGTCGGCGGTTCATCTTCCATCTCTCCGGTAATGGAAAAGCTGATCGAGGCATACAAGGCTGTCAATGCAAATGCGGAGATCGAACTTCAGACAACGGATTCTACGACAGGTATGACGTCTGCGATTGACGGAAGCTATGATATCGGAATGGCATCCAGAGAGCTGAAAGATACGGAACTGGCAGAGGGGCTTCAGGCGACTGTGATTGCAACAGACGGAATTGCAGTGATTGTAAACAAAAACAGCACAGTAGATGAGCTGAGCAGTGACCAGGTAAAAGCAATCTATACCGGCGAGGCAGCCACCTGGGATGAAGTGATTGAATAAAGCTCAGAAACCTGACCAGGAAGAGGGAATTGAATCGATGAAATCAAAAGCATGGAATGAGAAATTCATGCAGGGAGTATTCTTCATTGCCGCCTGTGCTTCGGTGCTGGCGGTAGCTCTCATTTGTGTCTTTTTATTTGCAAATGGAGTCCCTGCAATGAAAGAGATCGGATTTGTAAAATTTATCACCGGGGAAATGTGGAAGCCGAATAATGATATATACGGCATCCTTCCCATGATCGTGGGGAGTATTTATGTGACGGCAGGAGCAATCATTGTGGGCGTGCCCATAGGGATTCTGACCTCCGTATTTATGGCAATGTACTGTCCGAAAAAGATTTACCGGCCGCTGAAGGCGGCCACAGAACTTCTGGCCGGCATCCCTTCTGTTGTATATGGATTTTTCGGACTGGTTGTCCTGGTTCCCTGGGTAAGAGAACTTGGAAGAACATGGCGGGAAATGGGACTGACAAAAAGCAGCGGAAACGGCAGCGGTATTTTAACAGCTTCTATCCTTCTGGGAATGATGATTCTGCCTACGATTATCGGTGTGACAGAGTCTGCCATCCGTTCAGTGCCGCAGCAGTATTATGAAGGCGCGCTGGCGCTGGGGGCCACCCATGAAAGAAGCATATTCCGGGTGATCATGCCGGCGGCAAAATCCGGGGTAATTGCAGGGATTGTCCTGGGAGTTGGCCGTGCAATCGGAGAGACGATGGCCGTTATCATGGTGGCCGGTAATCAGGCCAGAATGCCTGCAGGCCTCCTGAAGGGTGTCAGGACTCTGACAGCTAATATCGTGATTGAGATGGGGTATGCCGCAGAGTTACACAGAGAAGCGCTGATTGCAACGGGTGTGGTTCTGTTTGTATTTATCCTGGTTATCAACTTCAGTGTGGCACTATTAAATAGGAGGTCCGGCCGTGAGTAATCAAACAACATTCCGTCAAAAAATGAAAACTTATCTGCATCATCCGGGTTCCTTTCTCATGATGCTTCTGGTTCTGCTGGGCGCTGTCGTTACTTTTACAGTACTTATTTTTCTGATTATTTATATATTGGTGCACGGTGTCCCCTATATTAAGCCTTCTTTATTCTCTTTTACCTACACTTCAGACAATGCATCTTTGATGCCGGCGCTGGTGAATACGGTGACCATGACGCTGCTGTCGCTGGTCGTTGCCGTGCCCCTGGGGATTTTCGCTGCAATCTTCCTGGTAGAGTATGCGAAAAGAGGCAACAGATTTATGGGGATCATCCGCCTCACAACAGAGACTTTATCCGGCATACCGTCAATCGTATACGGACTGTTCGGAATGCTGTTCTTTGTAAATACACTGGACTGGGGATTCTCCCTGTTGGCAGGCGCATTTACACTGGCTATTATGATTCTCCCGCTGATCATGCGCACGACGGAAGAAGCCCTGAAAGCGGTGCCGGATACTTTCCGGGAAGGGAGCTTCGGCCTTGGGGCAGGGAAGCTCAGGACCGTGTTCCGTATCGTGCTTCCGTCCGCCGTACCGGGCATCCTTGCAGGTGTGATTCTTGCAATCGGCAGAATCGTCGGAGAGACAGCGGCGCTGATGTATACGGCAGGAACCGTGGCAAATATACCATCCAGCGTGATGGGCTCCGGAAGGACTCTGGCCGTGCATATGTATAACCTGGCAAGCGAGGGGCTTTATATGGATCAGGCTTACGCCACAGCAGTGGTTCTGTTGATTCTCGTCGTGGGAATCAATGCATTATCCAGTGTGATAGCCAGGCGTTTAACAAAAGCATAAAGAGAGGAATCAGACATGGGAAAAATTAGTATCAAAAATCTGGATTTGTATTACGAAGATTTCAAAGCCCTGAAGGATGTAAATCTGGAGATAGAAGCAAATAAAATCACAGCATTTATCGGGCCCAGCGGCTGCGGTAAATCGACTTTGTTAAAGTCCATTAACCGGATGAACGATCTGGTGGAGGGCTGCCGTATCGAAGGGGAGATCCTGCTGGACGGTGAAAATATATTCCGGGGAATGGATGTGAACCTGCTTCGCAAACGTGTGGGAATGGTGTTCCAGAAGCCAAATCCGTTTCCGATGAGCATTTACGACAACATTGCATTTGGGCCGAGGACCCACGGGATTCATTCCAAGTCCCGGCTGGATGATATCGTGGAAAAATCCCTGCGCAGCGCGGCGATCTGGGAAGAATGCAAAGACCGGCTGAAGAAAAGTGCACTGGGGATGTCCGGCGGGCAGCAGCAGCGTCTATGTATAGCCAGGGCGCTGGCGGTGGAGCCGGAGGTTCTTCTGATGGATGAACCCACATCCGCGCTGGATCCGATTTCCACATCAAAAATAGAAGACCTTGCGATGGAACTGAAAAAAGATTATACTATTGTCATGGTAACGCATAACATGCAGCAGGCGGTGCGTGTGTCGGACAATACGGCATTTTTCCTTCTTGGCGAGGTGGTAGAATACAATGATACGGAGAGATTGTTCTCCATACCCGCGGATAAGCGGACAGAAGACTATATTACAGGGAGGTTTGGTTAAAAAATGCGGAATAGATTTGACATGCAGCTACAGTTACTGGATGAGCAGCTCACTCATATGGGAGAGCTGTGCGAGACTGCCATTGCAAAGGCGACAAAAGCGCTGGAGGAATGCGATATGGAACAGGCCAGAGCGATCATGGAGGCCGATGAAGAGATCGACCAGATGGAGAAGGATATTGAAAGACTGTGTCTGAAACTTCTTTTACAGCAGCAGCCTGTGGCAAAGGATCTGCGCAGGATCTCGGCGGCGCTGAAGATGATCACGGATATGGAGCGCATCGGCGACCAAACGGCAGATATTGCGGAGATTGTGATATCCTCCAGGCATAATACCGCGGCCGATATCGAGGAAATTGGCATTATGGCGGCGGCAGCGAGCAAGATGGTGCGGGACAGCGTAACGGCTTATGTAACAAAGGATCTGGAACTGGCCAAGAACGTTGTGGAGGCCGACGATGCCGTAGACCATTTGTTTGACACGATCCGTGACGAACTTGTGGACTATATCCGGAAAGAAAGAGGCGAAAATGGAAAGAGAATCTTTGACCTGATTATGGTGACAAAGTATCTGGAGCGTATTGGCGACCATGCCACCAATATCGCCGAATGGGTCGAATTTTCTATCACAGGGGTCCACAGAAATGGAACGGCTCTGGGAGAAAAATTGATAAAGGAGTGACAACATGATATATTGCGTAGAAGATGACGACAACATCCGGGAGCTGGTGATTTATACACTGGAGACAACAGGGCTCAAGGCACAGGGCTTCGCGGAAGGCGGCTCTTTTATGGAGGCTTTGGCGTTCGATACGCCAGAGCTTATTTTGCTTGATATTATGCTGCCGGGAGAAGACGGGCTTTCCCTGCTCCGTAAGCTGAAGAGCTCGTCCAAGACAAAGGATATCCCGGTGATTATGGTAACAGCCAAGGGTGCGGAGTATGATAAGGTCATCGGCCTGGATTCAGGGGCGGATGACTATGTGACAAAGCCATTTGGAATGATGGAACTCGTGTCCAGGGTAAAAGCCGTCATGCGGCGCACGGGTAGGGCGCCGGACAAAGATGATATGAGCGTGGGCGGTGTCTGTGTGAATGTAAAAAAGCACGAGGTGACCGTGGACGGAAAAGCCGTTACACTGACACTTAAGGAGTTCGAACTGCTGGAAAGACTGATGAGGAATCAGAATATTGTACTCACGAGGGATCAGCTGCTGGAGGATATATGGGGCTATGATTTTGACGGTGAGACCAGAACGGTAGATGTACATGTACGGACGCTGCGGCAGAAACTGGGAGAGAAGGGCGAGATTATCGAGACTGTGAGGGGCGTAGGATACCGCGTAGGAGGAGCGAATGAGAGCTAAAATCCAGAGGAGCATGGTGTTTGTGCTATCCATAACGCTGCTGATCTCTTATTTGGTTCTGACGGTTGTGATATACCGGCAGAACCTGACTTTATTGAAGACAGAGGTGCGGCAGGAGGCCAGATATATCAAGACTGCGATTAATATTTCGGGCCCGGCCTACCTGGAACAGATGGATGAAGTGGATGTGAGGACCCGGGTGACCCGGATTGATACAGACGGAACCGTGGCGTATGATTCCAGACGGGACGAATCCACGTTGGACAACCACGGATCCAGGCAGGAGGTGGCAAGCGCCCTGGAGAGCGGCAGCGGTGAGGATATCCGGGTATCCGGCACGCTGGGAAAAGAGATGTATTATTACGCTCTTCTTCTGGATGACGGCACAGTATTGCGCGTATCTAAGCTGATGGACGGACTGGTGAGTACGGCTCTGAGAATGCTGCCGGTGATATGCATTCTGGCCGCCGTCATGCTGGTTCTGGCCTGGCTGATGGCAAAATGGCAGACCGCCCGGCTGATCAAGCCCATCAATGAACTGGATCTGGAGCATCCGCTGGACAATGCTGTGTACGAGGAGATGACCCCTCTTTTGGAGGCGATGGACCGGCAGAATAAGGAGAAGGATGCCGTTTCCAATATGCGCAAGGAGTTTTCCGCCAATGTCTCCCATGAACTAAAGACACCGCTGACCTCTATATCGGGGTATGCGGAGATCATGAAAAATGGAATGGTGAGGTCAGAGGACGTCCCCAAATTTTCTGACAGGATATACAAAGAGGCACGGCGCCTGATTACGCTTGTAGAAGATATTATCAAGCTCTCCAAGCTGGATGAGGAGTCTGTGGAGCTTGAGAAAGAGGACGTGGACCTCTATGCCCTCTGCCGGGAGATCGTAAGCCGTCTTTCCCCACAGGCAAACGCGAAAAAGGTGCACATCGTGGTGGAGGGAGAGCCTGTGGTGTATCATGGTATCCGCCAGATTTTAGATGAAATGATCTATAATGTCTGTGAAAATGCAATCAAATACAATACAGCGGATGGTCAGGTGTCAGTCTGGGCCGGCAACACGCTTCAGGGCCCAAAGGTATGTGTTACGGATACCGGGATCGGTATACCGAAAGAGCACCATGAACGGATATTTGAACGTTTTTACCGTGTGGACAAAAGCCACTCCAAAGAGAGCGGCGGCACCGGGCTGGGTCTTTCTATTGTAAAACACGGGGCGCTTCTGCACGGAGCCAGGGTGGCCGTGGACAGTGAGCCGGGAAAGGGTACACGCATAGATATTAAATTTTAATATAATTTATTAAAAAAGTATAAAATATATCATTGTAAAACCGCTTGGGCTGGTGTAAACTAGACCATGCGGTTTTTTGCCGCTTTAGAGCATCAAAGCAAAAAAGCCTAAAGGAGTAATAGACAATGAAAGGGCATGAACTTTTAGAAAAACTGCTGCAGTCTTATCAAGCGGCTTTTGATATTACCCGTCCATATGATATAGAAGGGGACAGATACGAAGCGTATGCGGCTTTTAATGTGACAAGCGCAAAGTATGTCCTTGTGAAGAAGGCCGAATTGTGGCGGGCAGATTGTTTTGAGCATACGTTTTTTCGTGCATAGACAGACTGGTAGCAGAGGATATCCAGCGCTTCCGCGGGCACATTGTTTCATTCATTGAGCCTGAACTGGTGAGGAATGGAGAAGCCTGTACCTGCGAGAATCATATGTATACATATATAACGGCAGTGTTTATCAGTGAGAGAGGTTTGACAAAGGAGGCGGAAAAGGCCGTCAGGGACTTTAAGTTTTTTAAGAATTACCGATTTGGCCTGCGGGGATATGCAGAGGCCAGGTTGCTCGTGTTTGACATGGAGAACAGAAGGGTGTCCGGCAACCGCGCGGCGAGGGAGCTAATCAAAGGATATGAGAAGGTCTTCTGACCTTTTTATATAAAGCTATTATTATGAAAAAAGGAGTGTGAACAATGAACGCAGTAGTAATTTTACTTGCAGGTATTTTGATTCTGATCATTGCATACGTTACTTACGGCAAATGGCTTGCAGGACAGTGGGGTGTGGATCCGGGAAGAAAGACTCCGGCACATGAGCTTGAAGACGGGATGGATTATTGTCCGGCAAAAGCGCCTGTACTGATGGGGCATCATTTCTCATCAATTGCAGGAGCGGGCCCGATTAACGGCCCGATACAGGCGGCCGTTTTCGGATGGGTGCCGGTATTGTTATGGGTATTGATCGGAGGCATTTTCTTCGGTGCAGTCCATGATTTCGGTGCATTATTTGCATCGATCCGCCACAGAGGGCAGTCCATCGGGGAAGTAATTGCTGACTCTATGGGGACAAAGGCTAAGAAGATATTCATTATCTTCTCTTACCTGACACTACTCCTTGTTGTTGCCGCATTTGCATCTATTGTTGCAAATACATTTATGGCAACTTATACGGAGTCCGGAGCGGTGGATTACGCCGCTTCCGCAGCAAATTCATCTACGGCAATGATTTCGATTCTGTTTATCGTGATCTCTGTGATTTTTGGATTCCTGGTTTACCGCAAAAATGCATCACTGGGCGTTTCTACCGTCATTGGGGTGATTGCCATTATTATCTGTATGGTAATCGGACTGAACTGGCATCCGCTGTACCTGAATAATAAGACATGGATGATTATTGTGGGAGTCTATATTTTAATAGCATCGGTAACACCGGTTTGGATCCTGTTGCAGCCGCGTGACTACCTGAGCTCTTTTCTGCTTTACTTCATGATGGCAGTTGCGGTTGTAGGCGTGATCGGGGCGGGAATAACGGGAAATGCAAGTCTGGATATTCCTGCGTTTACCGGATTTAAAGATACACTGATGCCCACAGGAACTTCTTTGGGATATATGTTTCCCGCATTGTTTATCACCATCGCCTGCGGCGCGATTTCCGGTTTTCATTCACTGGTTGGTTCCGGTACCACTGCCAAACAGCTGAACAGTGAGAAAGATGCCCGCCCGATCGCATACGGCGGTATGCTGATCGAGTGTGCGCTGGCAATCATTTCTCTATGTGCTGTCGGATATGTATGGAAGTTTTACTCCGCAGGGGAACTTGTAGTGCCTACGAATGTATTTGCAACCGGCATTTCCAAGATGACGTCCACGATCCCGTTTTTAAAGGGAGCTGAAAATGTTATATTCTCTATGCTGGTGCTGGCAGTTTCTGCATTCTGCCTGACCTCCCTGGATACGGCTACACGCCTTGCGCGCTATATGTTCCAGGAATTCTGGCTGGAACCTGGCGAAGAGGTCAAATCGGTGACAGGTTATAAGAAGGTTCTGACAAATCCATACGTGGCAACTATTATTACCGTTGTTCTTGGCATTGCGCTTGGTATGACCGGATATGCAAATGTATGGCCTCTGTTCGGAGCTGCAAACCAGCTGCTGGCTGCCCTGGGCCTGCTCGCGGTTGCGACCTGGCTTGGCAAGGTGGGCAAGAACAATAAGATGTTCCTGATTCCGATGGCCTTTATGCTGATTGTAACCATTACTTCTCTGTGCCTCACGATCAAGTCCAACTTCGCCGGAATTCTTGCCGGTGTGGACGGCGTTGTCTGGTGCTATATCCGGCTCGTGATCAGCGTACTTCTGATTGTGCTGGCAGCAGTGCTAGCCGTGGACGGAATCAAGACTCTGACAGGCCAGTCGAAGAAAAAAGCAAAGGCATAACAGAAGGATTTCCGCAAACAATTCAGGGTTTCCTGAACGGTTACTTTTTGACTTTTTGCTAAATGAATAACTACATAAAGTGAGATGACTTTACCCTCAAAGCATGCTAAAATAAATTACTTAGAGTCGAAAAGTAATTTAACAGGGATATCTGCAATTGTTTCGGCAATTTGTAAATACTATCCCATAGATGTTTTGGGGGTTTTTGCATGGATGAAAAGGTAAGCATGAGAAAAGATGCAGAACAGATCGTGATAAAAAATATAAACGCAGCGAATTCCGGTTCTGACAGGGATGATGGAGAAAGAATGGGCGGAGACGGGGCAGTCTGCAGTCCAGCGGGCATGCCGGGCAGGGAACAGGAGGCTATGCGGGATGTGCTGGATCTGGCCATGAATATGGGACGGGTACTGCTGAAGAACGGGGCGGAGATTTTCCGGGTGGAGGAGACCATTGAACATGTCTGCAGGAGATTTCACATTAAGGATGTGGAATCTTTTGTCATGAGCAACGGTATTTTTATGACTGCCAGGGATGAGACGCAGGAAGTGTATGCCAAGGTGAAGCATATTCCGATTTCCGGCTTCCATTTAGGGATTGTTACCGAGGTGAATGATCTGTCAAGAGAGATCTCGGCTGGAAAGGTGGGGCTGGAGGAGGCAAAGGAGCGGCTGCGTCGGATCGAGGCGATGCCGCCCAAGAGGGGACGGTTCCGGGTATTTGCCGCAGGCATTGGAAGCGGCTGTTTTTGCTATCTGCTGCAGGCCAACCTATGGGAGAGCATGCTGGCAGTCGTGATTGGGTGCCTTCTGTATATATTTGTGATTTTTGCGGAGAACCACAGGCTGTCAAAGATTATTATTCATATTGTGGGCGGAGGGCTTATTACGATTATGGCGCTGTTTGCCCTTCAGATGCCGTGGCCCTTCCCGGTGAGGATAGACAAGCTGATCATAGGCTCCATACTGCCGTTGGTTCCGGGGCTGGCATTTGTCAATTCTATCCGGGATATTGCAAACAGCGATTTTATCTCAGGGATCGTAAGGATTGTGGATGCCCTTCTCGTCTTTGTCTATATCGCTATCGGAGTCGGGTTCGTGCTGGGATGCTTCAATAAGCTGACGGGAGGTATGATACTATGACAGGGTTTGTGCTGGTAAATATGTTCTGCTCTTTTCTCGGGACAATCGCATTCTCTGTTTTATTTAATGTGCCGCGGAGATTTTACTTCTGCTGCGGGCTGACGGGGATGGCGGGATGGCTCTGCTATCTGGCAAGTGAGAATATCGCTTCTATAGCAACTTCTACATTTCTGGGTACTGCGCTGGTGGTGCTGATGTCCCGGATGCTTGCTGTGTGGATGAAATGTCCGATTACAGTATTCCTTGTACCGGGTATATTTCCGTTGATTCCCGGGGCGGGAGTCTACTATACGGTATATAACCTCGTGCAGGGCAGCCTGCGGGAGGCTGCAGTCAGAGGTATTGAAGCGCTGAAGATTGCTTTTGCGATTGTGCTTGGCATTGTGTTTATTGTCACCATACCGAAGCAGTGGTTCAGCCTCAGCTACTGGCGAAGGAGGCTGCGCGGCGCCTCAGAAAATTCTGATTTGTAGGCTCTGGAAAACGTGGAATAATCCCGGAATCCGCTGGCAAAACAGGCTTCTGTAATGGGCGTGCCGTCCAGGATCAGCTCCCGGGCAAAGAGCAGGCGCCGGTAGGTAATATAGCTGCCGATGGTATATCCGGTCTCTGCCTTGAAAAGCCGCATCATATAGTATTTACTGATGTAGAAGATGCCCGCAAGAGTATCGATGTCCAGATGATCCGTAAGATGTCCGTTAATATAATGCATGATATCAACAATCTTAGAATTATACAATTCTGTGTCCAGAAACTTCACGCGGTTTTTGATGGCGGCGCGGTTCAGGTGTATCATGAATTCCAGAAACAGCAATTGGCGGTAGAGAGAGCTGGCATACTCCTGATCCTCAAAGGAACGCTCCAGGCGGTTCGTAATCCGAAAAAGAGAACTTTTCTCTAGTGAATGGATTCGAAGTACACTGGAGCGTTCCTTTTTTGCTTTCTCGAAGCAGTAATTCAGATCATATTCCGGCGTCTGATAATCCTCCATAAAACCGGGAGAAATATAGACGATGATTCTCTCATAGGGCAGAGAATTGTCCACCTGCACGCGGTGGATATCGTTGCGGTTCACCAGTACAATGTCGTAAGGTTCAAGTTCATAAGATTTGCCTTCTATGATGTATTGTACTTTACCCTTTATAAATATAGTAATTTTATGAAAGTCATGGTAGTGAAATTCAAACTCTTTGGAGATACTGTCCTTTAGATGGAATATACGGAAATCGCTGTTCAGATATCCTCTTTTATTGTACTGCTGCATAAGCGTCTCCTTTCCGTTATGATTGCAAGGGATAAAGACACATGGATCCGTGTGCCTCCAGGCATTCCCTGCAAGGGCCAGACTGCCCCGCGTAAATACCTGTCAAATATAGTATAGAGCATTATCTGCAATGTGAAAAGCATTTAATAAGTATTATATGAAAAAAATGCCTGATATAATGATAGAAACAGGAGGTGCGTTATTATGAAAATTACATTGGAACGTTATCATGGTCTTGGAAATGATTATCTGGTTTATGATCCGAATAAGAATGAATTAGAATTAAATAAAGCAAATGTGGAGATGCTCTGCAACCGCAATATGGGGCTGGGCTCTGACGGGATACTGGAAGGTCCGTTTATCGGGGAAAAGCACATGTCTCTTCGCATATGGAATCCGGATGGAAGCGTTGCCGAAAAGAGCGGAAATGGAGTGCGTATTTTTGCCAAATACCTGAAGGATGCCGGCTATGTACAGAAGAAAAATTACAAACTTGTGACAGACGGAGGACTAGTGGAAATTACGTATCTGAACGAGGATGGCAGCAGGCTGCGTATTTCCATGGGGCGGCTGTCCTTCTGGAGCGATGAGATTCCGGTGACAGGAGAGCGCCGCGAGGTCATCAATGAAGACATGGTATTCGGCAGGACATTGTATCCGGTAACCTGTGTATCCGTAGGCAATCCTCACTGCGTTATCCCAATGCGTGAGATCTCACAGCCGCTTGTATGCAAGATCGGTAATTATTCCGAGGTTGCAAGGTATTTTCCAGACAGAATAAACACAGAGATTATGAAAGTGATCGACAACAATAATATTGCCATAGAAACATATGAAAGAGGGGCCGGTTACACGATGGCAACAGGCACAGGAGCGTGTGCAGCGGCAGGAGTGGCCCACAAACTGGGCCTGACCGGAAATAAAGTAATCGTACACATGCCGGGAGGGAAACTGCAGGTAGAGATCGATGATAACTGGGAAGTTACATGACCGGGGAAGTATTCTATGTGGCAAAAATTTCTCTTTCTAATGAGTTTGTGGAGAAACTGCGGGCGGTTTGACGGGGCCGCAAAAGGAAGGGATGGCCGTAAGCCGCCCAAGTGCACCTATGCCGCCTCGAAATGCGGACGCGAACCTAAGAAATTCTAGGAATCTGACAGCCGAGAAAGTGGGGTACGGATGACACATCACGAGAAATCTGATGATTTCTCGCGCTGGGTCATCCGATTTTGTGATTCGGAGATCACAAAATCCCTCCACTTTCCCGGCTGTCGGCTTCCAAGAATTTCTAAGGCCCGCTTTAGCATTTCGAGGCGGCATAGGTGCACCTGGACGGCTTGCGGCCATCCCTTCCTTTCGCTAAGTGCATCCAATCGGTAGGTAAGGTCGTCAACCGGGGAGGCCTCTTAACGGAGGCAGCGTATTGATATGTTTGGTGGCACAGCATAGCTCCGGTATATGAATAATCACCCACAATTTTCACTTGCGGGGACTAGGGTGTTTGTGCTAACATAGGTATAACAAAAAAAGGCAGGTGATGATATGCTGATTGAGATAGATTTTAACAGTGAAGAGGCAATTTATATTCAGCTGCGTAATCAGATTATTATGGGAATTGCTACTTCTACGATTCATGAAGGGGACTCGCTTCCATCTGTGCGTCAGCTTGCGGACACAGTGGGCGTGAATATGCATACGGTAAATAAAGCATACAGCGTTCTGAAGCAGGAAGGGTTTATTCAGCTCGACAGGAGGCGGGGAGCTGTCATTGCCCTCGACGTGGATAAGATGAAGGCACTGGACGAGATGAGGGAGCAGCTTACAATTTTACTGGCAAAGGGCTGTTGTAAGAATATTTCAAGGGAAGAAGTGCATCATCTGGTGGATGAAATATTTGATGTGTATGATGGGGCCTTTTAAGAGACTCTTAGACGGAGTCTCACTTTATGCTGGTATGAAAGCGAAATAATTTTAAATTGGATTGATTAGTGACAGGAGGAAAATATGCAGATAAATTATACAAATCAGGCCGAATGCGCCATAAAATATGCGGCATCGATGGCAAAAAAGCTGAAGCATCCGTATATTGGTACGGAGCATTTGCTGCTGGGGCTGCGCAAGGAGTTTACAGGGGTGGCCGGACAGATTCTGGCGTCAAACAGCGTGGATGAAGAGCGCATCCTCCATCTGATGGATGAGCTGATTACACCGGCAGGGGATGTGCTGAGTGTAGAGCATCCGAAGGAGAGCCCGCGGCTGCAGTATCTGCTGGAGAATAGCGGCAGGGAGGCACGGTGCCTTCACACGAAAAGCATAGGTACAGAGCATCTGCTTCTGGCAATGATCCACGATGTGGACTGTGTTGCAACCAGGATATTGACTACGCTTAATATCAGTCTGCAGAAGATTTTACAGGACGTATTGAATGCGGCAGGTGTTGATCCCAAAGAATATCAGGAGGAACTGCAGGATGAAACTCACGGAAAAAGCGCCGTGGTGGAGCAGTTTTGTACAGATCTGACTGCCGAGGCGGCAGAGGGCCGTCTGGACCCTGTCGTAGGACGGGAAAAGGAGATCTACCGTCTGATGCAGGTACTGAGCAGAAGGACAAAGAACAATCCTTGTCTGGTAGGTGAACCCGGTGTTGGAAAAACTGCCATTATAGAGGGGCTTGCTTCCAGGATTGCTATGGGTGTGGTGCCGGAAAATATGAAAGACAAAAAGATTTACACCCTGGATCTGCCGGGGCTGATTGCGGGTTCCAAGTACCGCGGGGAGTTTGAGGAGCGTATGAAAGGGCTGATTGGCGATGTGAAGGCCAGCGGCAATATTATTCTCTTTCTGGATGAACTGCATACGATGATTGGAGCAGGCGGAGCGGAAGGCGCGATTGACGCTTCCAGTATTCTGAAACCATCCCTTGCCCGCGGTGAGATGCAGCTGATCGGTGCAACGACGATAGCGGAGTATCGAAAATATATCGAAAAAGATGCGGCTCTGGAGCGCCGGTTTCAGCCGATTACAGTAGAGGAGCCGACCAAAGAGCAATGTCTTGAGATCCTGCATGGACTGAGCGGTAAATATGAGGCCCACCACAAGGTGTCTGTACGGGAAGAGGCCCTTGAAGCAGCGGTACAGCTTTCGGAAAGATATATTACAGACAGAAATCTTCCGGATAAAGCAATTGATGTCCTGGACGAAGCATGTTCCAGGGTCAGTATGCGAGGTTATAAAGTGCCGGAGAATCTTAAAAGTCTGGAAGATTCCCTGAAAGAACTGCTCAAGCAGAAAGAGGAGTGCATTAAATCCGGCGACTTTACGAAGGCATCTCTTGTTCACACTGAACAGAAAGCGGTTGAGGATAAGCTGGAAAACTTGAAAAAGCGTTTTCAGAAAAAGACGGCATCCCACCATCCGGAAGTGAAAGAAGACGATATTGCTGACGTGGTATCTGCGTGGACAAAAGTGCCGGTGCAGAAGCTTGCTGAGAGCGATACGGACAGACTGAAAAAGCTGGAACAGGTTCTTCATAAAAGGGTCGTGGGCCAGGAGGAAGCAGTCAGTGCGGTGGCCAGAGCCGTCAAGAGGGGGCGTGTTGGATTAAAAGACCCAAAACGTCCGATTGGTTCTTTTCTGTTCCTTGGCCCCACGGGTGTAGGAAAGACGGAACTATCAAAAGCGCTTGCGGAGGCGATGTTCGGAAACGAAGATTCTATGATCCGGGTCGATATGTCAGAGTATATGGAGAAGCACTCTGTATCTAAGATGATAGGGTCTCCTCCGGGGTATGTGGGCCACGAAGAAGGCGGACAGCTCAGTGATCAGGTGCGTACGCATCCTTATTCGGTTATTTTATTTGATGAAGTGGAGAAAGCACATCCGGATGTATTTAATATACTTCTCCAGGTGCTAGATGACGGCCATATCACAGATTCCCAGGGGCGGAAAGTAGATTTCTGCAATACGGTAATCATTATGACATCCAATGCGGGTGCAAAAGCAATCGTAGAGCCTAAGAAACTGGGATTTGCTGCCAAAGAAGATCCGGCAGGGGATTATAAGCGGATGAAGCAGAACGTGATGGATGAGGTGAAAACGATCTTCCGTCCGGAATTTCTGAATCGGATTGATGAAATTATAGTATTCCATGCGCTGAACAATACCCATATGAAGCAGATTGTAACTCTGATGTGCAGAGAATTTACAAAACGCGTGAAAGAACAGATGAGTATAAAACTGACGATCAGGGAATCTGCGAAGAAATTCATTGTCGAGAAAGGGACCGATGCAAAATATGGTGCCCGTCCCCTCAGGAGAGCCATGCAGACAGAACTGGAGGATAAGCTGGCTGAGGCGATCTTAAGCGGTGAAGTAAAAGAAGGGGACCGTGTGGAGGCAGGAGTATCTAAAAAAGAAATTAAATTTTACCCAAAGTCCATAAATGAGTAGAAAATAAAAACGAAGTATTATATAATACAAACAGGATAACCATCAATCTGAAATACCTAGGAGGATAATAAAAATGGCAACAGTAAAAGAACTACTACGCGCAGAAGATGACGGAACACTCAGTTTTGGAGACTATACATTAGCAACCAAGACAAAAATGGACAATTTCGAATTTGAAGGCGATATCTATAAAGTGAAGACATTTAAAGAGATCACGAAGCTGGAGAAGAACGGAATGTTCGTATACGAATCCGTACCGGGCAGCACAGTAGAGAACTTCAAGGCTACTGATGCAGAAGTGACTTTCACAGTATCCGCACCTGAAGACGTACAGTTCACATTAGAGCTGGAACCAGACAGTGAGTATGAAGTATTTATCAATGGTACAACAGCTGGCAAGATGATGACAAACTTAAGCGGCAAGTTAAGCGTCAGCACAGAAGTAAGCGAAGGAGACAGCGTGACTGTCAGTGTATCAAAGTGCTAGTACTGGAATTATCTGCATAAAGCAATAAAAAAGGAGACAGGGAAACATAAGCCTGTCTCTTTTTCATAGGTACCTCATAGGGGTCTGATCCTTTTTCCAAAAGAGCAGCCCCCTATGAGGTACCTGGGAGGAAGGAGCATTATGGCGAAGGCAAAAAAAAAGTGTATTTTTCTGCCAGAACTGCGGGCATGAGGAGTCAAAATGGCTGGGGCAGTGCCCTGCCTGCAAGGAATGGAATACTTTTGTTGAGGAGAAGGTAAGTACCGCGAAGACAGCAGTGGTTAAGACTGTAAGGGAGGCGGAGGTTGTATCGCTCTCGGAGGTCAGTGCGGACGATCACACAAGGATTCTGACGGGGATACAGGAATTGGACCGGGTACTAGGGGGCGGTATTGTTCCGGGTTCCCTGGTACTGGTGGGCGGCGATCCCGGAATCGGAAAATCAACACTTCTGCTTCAGGTATGTCAGCGGCTGTCACAAGAAAAGAACATTCTATATATATCAGGTGAAGAATCTCTGGCACAAATCAAGCTTCGGGCGAACCGTATGGGGGAATTTAAGGAAAATCTCAAGCTATTGTGCGAAACAAACCTGGAGACAATTAAGAATATTATCGAGGGCCGGCACCCCCAACTGGTGATCATCGATTCTATTCAAACGATGTACAGTGAAGAGGTATCTTCTGCACCGGGCAGTGTATCCCAGGTGAGGGAATCAACGAATGTTTTTATGCAGCTTGCAAAAGGCCTGGGAATTTCTATATTTATCGTGGGACATGTGACAAAAGAAGGAACAGTTGCAGGGCCAAGAGTTCTGGAGCATATGGTGGATACTGTGTTATATTTTGAGGGGGACAGGCATGCGTCCTACCGGATCTTGAGGGGTGTAAAGAATCGTTTTGGCTCTACCAATGAGATTGGTGTGTTTGAGATGAGACAGACAGGGCTCACAGAAGTGGAAAATCCTTCTGAATATATGCTAAGCGGTAAACCGGAAAATGCGTCCGGTTCTGTAGTAGCATGTTCGATGGAGGGCACAAGGCCGATTCTGATTGAAATACAGGCGCTTGTCTGCCAGAGTAATTTTGGGCTTCCAAGAAGAACGGCAGCAGGCACAGATTATAACAGAGTTAATCTGCTGATGGCTGTACTGGAAAAAAGAATCGGGCTGCCGCTTTCCAATTATGATGCCTATGTAAATATAGCAGGAGGGATCAAGATGAATGAGCCTGCAATCGACTTGGGAATTATTATGGCGTTGGTTTCCAGCTATAAGAACCGGCCAATTGATGAGAAAATGATCGTATTTGGGGAAGTAGGGCTGAGCGGTGAGGTCCGGGCAGTCAATATGCCGGAGCAGAGAGTGTCAGAAGCAAAAAAACTGGGGTTTGAGACCTGTGTACTGCCAGCTGTATCAAGAGATATGGTGAAAGATATAAAAGGAATTAAAATAGTAGGTGTTAAAACGATTAATGATGCAATGAATCTTTTATAAAACGTTGTATATTAAGTGTAGAAGGAAGAAGAGTAATGATATCAGTCCAAGAAAAGGAGAAATGGTAATGGAGTTTACAAAAAATAATACATTCTGGATACATGAACCCACCCTGTATCACTTTGAAGAGGGGAAGCTAGCTATCATAACAGAACCGGAAACGGACTTTTGGCAGCGTACCTATTATGGATTCCGCAATGACAATGCACCTGCGCTGCTGATAAAAACTGACGAGCCCTACTTTTCATTTACAATTAAAACCGAATTTGACAGTACCCACAGATTTGATCAGTGTGGCATTATGGTATATCAGGATAGCGATAACTGGCTGAAAGCATCTATAGAATACGAGAATGAGTATTTTCAGCGCCTGGGAAGCGTAGTCACCAATTGTGGATATTCAGACTGGGCGACTACGGATATTCCGGCGGATCAGAAGAGCATGTTTTACAGACTGAGCAGGCGTAAGAGTGATTATCTTGTGGAAAACTCCTACGACGGAATTCATTTTAAGCAGATGAGAATTGCACATCTTTTCCAAGGGGAAGGGCATGTTAATGTTGGGGTATACGCATGCAGCCCTGAAAAATCTTCATTCCAAGCGGTGTTTTCAGAAGCAATATTTTCTGAATGTCATTGGGAACCGCATCAGTAAAAAAAATTGCATAACAGCGCTGTCAAAACTAACAATAAATTGTCTGAAATGTATGAATAAAATAAAAAACAAGAAAATTATTGACAATTACGAACTGGAATGATAATATTAAGTTCCATCGCGGATGACAAACCTGCTGCAAGCGAGACTGGCAGAGCGGAAGCTTCTGAGCCAGACAGGAGTTATGCAGAGGTTCAATCAACTGGCAGATCAAGTTGAAAAATGTCGAAAAATGCTTGACAAATAGCAGCGTGATGTGGTAAGCTATTAAAGCTGTCGTATGAGTGACTGGAAATAACTGGGAGCCCGATGCGGAAAAGAAAAATAAAAAAGTTCTTGACAGACTGCAACGAACATGGTATTCTATAAAAGTTGCT
>BAIF02000080.1 GCA_000509105.1 Clostridiales bacterium VE202-21
ACCAAGAATTTCTAAGGTCCGCTTTGAGCGTTTTTGAAAGGACATGGATGTTCTCCGGGAGGCTTTCAGCTATCCCTTCATGGAGCTGGCGCATCCAACCGGCAGGAAAAAGCTCGTTTCTAAGGAGATGCCTCAAGCGGGAGCAGCGTATGGTATTGAATTGGCGGGACTTCTATGTCCCCAGTAGGTGTACATAAGCGATGGGATACGGTTCCAGTATCAAAATAATTCAATACACATTTTGAAGATGAAAAGATACGCATAGCCAATCCACATCCGCTGCCCTGGTCCGGGATCCCACCCGGTTGGCGAGCTTTCCTGCCGATTGGATGAGCCAGCTTTATGACAGGGAGGCCGGGGAGGTGCAACGGCATATACAGCCCCAGCACCTCCCCGGCCTCCCTGTCATGAAGCGTCCCCGTCCGTCGACTAGGCTAAAGCTAGCCGACTAAACCGCAATTCATAGCCAGCCCACATCCGTGTCCCCCCATTCGACCCCATTAGCAGAGATACTTTTTCGGTGTAGTTCCCTTATATTTTTTAAAAGTTTTGATAAAGTAGCTCAGATCATTGAAGCCCGAATTATAAGCAACCTCGGTGATGGACTGATCGGTGGTAAGCAGCTGATAGCAGGCGCGTTCTATACGGTAGTAGTTGAGATAATCGACTGGCGTGCGGTGTGTCATCTCCTGGAAAAAGCGGCAGAAATATTTGGGCGACATATTGACACTGCTGGACATCTCCTCCAGAGTGAGCGGGGTATTGTAGGCCGATTCCATAAACTCCAGTGCCGTCTTGAGCTGAACGATACGCCGATGGTTTCTGGGAGGCTGCGCGGGCGTAGGGTTATAATATTTTTCAGAGAAAACAGAGCCTGTCAGCTGATAAAGGGCTCCCAGAACGATCAGCTGATAACCTTCTTTTTTGGAAGCCATTGCGTCGAACATGGACCAGACGATCTGGTGGATATCGTTACAGGAATCCGGATATACATAAGTAAGCTCCACCTCATGATCAATGATCTTTCTGATGAGTTTGCGGCAGGAATCGTTTTTATTCATCAGCATGTTCATGTCAAAAACAATACACTCATAGGTGCAATTCTGGGGAGTTCCAGCGTGCAGGGCGCCTGCCGGGACGATGATGGAAGAACCCGCGTGGACTGTGAATTCCTCTTCATCGATGGACAACAGGAAAGTGCCTTTTATTATACGCATAATTTCAAATTCCACATGCCAGTGGAGCGACATGATATATTGGGGATGCGCGGGGGTAATATGGTGGTATTCTACGGGAAAGTCGACAGTACCCCTCTGCCAGCTTTCACGGTAATTGATATACTGCATGATACTCCTTTATGTGAATATTGTTATATTTTTTACCATTATAGCACAAGTATCTTGTCATGGACAATGTTAAAATGTAGCTAATGACAGGTTCATGGTGACAGTTCAGACTTGTCGAAACTGTTACGGTTAATGATCTTTGAAAGGAGGAATGTGTGTGAGCAGTGAAAAGAAGCAGGTTCTTGCGTTTGACTTCGGGGCGTCCAGCGGACGTGCAATCCTTGGGACCCTGGAGGACGGGAAGATACATATGGAAGAAGTATACCGTTTTTCCAATGATCCCGTTATCATAGGCAAGACAATGTACTGGGACACATTGAGACAATTTTTCGAGATAAAACAGGGTATTATCAAAGCAAAACAAAAAGGCGGCTTTGACAGTATCGGAATTGATACGTGGGGGGTTGATTTTGGCCTTCTGGACGAGCATGGGGTACTGCTTGAGAGTGCTGTGCATTACAGAGATGACAGGACACTTGGCATGCAGGAGGAAGTGTTTAAGGCAATTCCAAAAGACGAACTTTATGATATGACAGGTAATCAGTTTGAAAACTTTAATACTGTATTCCAGCTCTATTCCTTAGTGGAAAAGAGGCCCTGGATTCTGGAAAGGGCAGACAAGCTGTTACTGACTCCGGATCTTTTTAACTACTTCCTGACCGGGGAGACAAAAGCGGAGTATACGATGGCTACAACTACACAGCTCATGGATGCAAGGAACAAGGCGTGGTCGGATAAGATTATGGATGCACTCCGTATTCCGAAGGATATTTTCCCGGAGATTGTGCCAAGCGGGACGGTCGTAGGGACTCTGAGCGGTGACATCTGCGAAGAGCTTGGAATCCAGCCGGCAAAGGTAATCGCGGTTGCCAGCCATGATACACAGAGCGCCGTGGTAGCTGTACCGACACAGGAAGAGGACTTCATGTTTATCAGCTGTGGAACCTGGAGCCTGTTTGGAACCGAACTGAAAGCTCCGGTTATCGGAGAAAAATCCCGTGCATGCAATGTAAGTAATGAGGGTGGTTACGGCGATACCACCACACTGCTGAAGAATATTATCGGACTGTGGCTTGCTCAGGAGAGCAGAAGACAGTGGATCCGCGAAGGCCAGGAATACTCCTTCGGGGAGCTGGAACAGATGGCCAGGGAAGCAGAGCCGTTCCAGAGCTTCATTGATCCCGATGCGCCGGAATTTGTTCCGGCCGGCAACATCCCGGAACGTATCCGTGAGTTCTGCCGTAAGACGGGACAGAAGGTGCCGGAGACAATCGGTGAGATCATGTGCTGCATTAACCAGAGCCTTGCGCTGAAATACAGATATGCTCTGGAGCAGATTGAATCATGTACAGGAAAGCACTATCCGACCATCCATATGATCGGCGGTGGGATCCAGAGCAAACTGCTCTGCCAGATGACTGCCGGGGCGAACGGCCGCAAGGTGATTGCGGGACCGGTAGAGGCTACGGCGCTTGGTAACATTGCCGTACAGTTTATGTCCCTTGGCGAGATCAAAGACGTGAATGAGGCAAGACAGATTATTGCAGATTCAGAAGAAACATATGAGTACATTCCGCAGGATGAAGAAAAGTGGAATGCGGCATATGAGAAATTTAAAACTTTAATTCAACAAGATTAAGAAGGATTTTCCCGCCTGTATAGGTGGAGCGATAAATCAATAAAAGCAAGATTAATGGCAGTGTCGGGCAGAGAGGACTCGGTATCCCACACTGACATGAGGTCAAGCTGTGCATCTGTACAAGATGTAGTCGTACTCTGTGAAATTACCGAGCATGGATTGAAACAAGAATAAGGAGGAAACAAATCATGGCAAAATCAAGACTTATCGGAGACTACCCAGTAATTGGTATCAGACCTACGATCGATGGAAGAAGAGGGGTTCTGAAGGTACGTGAATCTCTGGAAGAACAGACAATGAATATGGCGAAATCAGCAGCTAAACTGTTCACAGAGAATCTGAAGTATTCAAACGGCGAGCCGGTTAAGGTTGTAATCGCTGACACCACAATCGGACGTGTGGCAGAGGCTGCTGCATGTGCAGATAAATTCAAAAAAGAAGGCGTTGACATTACACTGACGGTAACACCTTGCTGGTGCTACGGTGCAGAGACAATGGATATGGATCCACAGACAATCAAGGCTGTATGGGGATTTAACGGAACAGAGAGACCAGGAGCTGTTTATCTTGCATCTGTACTGGCTACACATGCGCAGAAAGGTCTTCCGGCATTCGGAATCTATGGACATGATGTTCAGGAAGCTGATGATACTGAGATTCCATGCGATGTAAAAGAAAAATTACTGAGATTCGGACGCGCTTCCGTTGCTGCAGCAACCATGAGAGGCAAATCTTATCTTCAGATCGGTTCTATCTGTATGGGAATCGGCGGATCAATCATTGATCCGGCATTTATCGAGGAATACCTTGGCATGCGTGTTGAATCTGTGGATGAGGTGGAAATCATCCGCCGCATGACAGAGGGTATCTATGATGAAGCTGAATTCCAGAAAGCTCTTGCATGGACAAAGGAGAAATGCAAAGAAGGTTTTGATAAGAACCGTGAAGACCTCCAGAGAAACAGCGAGGAAAAGGAAGCTGATTGGGAATTCGTTGTAAAAATGATGTGCATCATCAAAGACCTGATGAACGGCAACGAAAATCTGCCGGAAGGAAGAGAAGAAGAGATGGTTGGACACAACGCTCTGGCAGCTGGATTCCAGGGACAGAGACAGTGGACAGACTTCTATCCGAACTGTGACTTCCCGGAAGCTATGCTGAATTCCTCCTTCGACTGGAACGGAGCAAGAGAACCATACATCCTTGCAACAGAAAACGACGTACTGAACGGACTTGGAATGCTGTTCAGCAAATTGCTTACAAACTCAGCACAGATTTTTGCAGATGTACGTACCTATTGGAGCCCTGAGGCTGTTAAGAGAGCTACGGACGGATATGAACTGGAAGGACATGCAAAAGAAGCAGGCGGATTTATCCATCTGATTAACTCAGGTGCAGCATGCCTGGATGCGAACGGACAGTCTAAAGACGCTGATGGAAACGGATGTATGAAGCCATGGTATGATGTAACAGAGGAAGACCAGGAAGCAATGCTCAATGCAACGACCTGGAACTATGCTGACTTCGGATACTTCAGAGGCGGCGGATTCTCATCCAGATTCGTAACAGAAGCAGAGATGCCTGTAACCATGATCCGTCTGAACCTTGTGAAGAATTTAGGGCCAATGCTTCAGATCGCTGAGGGATGGACAGTAAAACTTCCGGATGAAGTAACAGACGTGCTGTGGAAGAGAACAGACTATACATGGCCATGTACATGGTTTGCACCAAGAGTAACAGGAGAAGGCGCATTCACATCCGCATACGATGTAATGAACAACTGGGGAGCTAACCACGGCGCAATCAGCTATGGACACATTGGTGCTGACCTGATCACACTCTGCTCAATCCTGAGAATTCCGGTAGCAATGCACAACGTTCCTGAAGAGAAGATCTTCAGACCTGCATCATGGAATGCATTCGGACAGGACAAAGAGGGCCAGGATTTCAGAGCATGCCAGGCTTATGGACCAATGTACAAGTCCATTCGATAATTGCCGCCAAGTGATTATAACCAAATATATTTTGCGGAAATACCGCGATAGTTCAGAATTGTCTGTACTATTGTGAAACACCGAAAACCAATACCTAACTAACCAAACAAAGAGTGCCTGTGCCAACCAGGTGCTCTTTGTATTGGCATTTATGGGCGCATATGCCTGCGTATTTCATGATATAAGTTTCAGTGCTGACAGTACCTGCTGTCTGCACCGAATCATACGAAATGTAATACCAGGAGGCACCGGCCCGACTAAGACTCAGGAGGACATGAACAATGTTAAAAGGAATTCCACAGATTTTATCACCAGAATTATTAAAAGTATTATGTGAAATGGGACACAGCGACAGACTGGTTATCTCTGACGGTAACTTTCCGGCAGAATCCATGGGAAAGGACGCAATCGTGATCCGCTGTGACGGACACGGGGTTCCGGAGATCCTGGATGCTATCCTTCAGGTATTCCCTCTGGATACATATGTAGAAAAGCCGGTAAACCTGATGCAGGTTATGGATGGTGACGATGTAGAGACACCGATCTGGGATACATATAAAGAAATCATTGCAAAACATGATGAAAGAGGCGGGGACGCAGTGGGGAATATTGAGCGTTTCGCATTTTATGATGAGGCAAAGACAGCTTATGCAATCATCGCTACAAGTGAGAAGGCGCTTTATGCGAATATTATGCTTCAAAAAGGGGTCGTTGTGGAGTAAAGCTGTTGGACCTGGTATGGGGACGCCGCAGGAACCGGACATAGAGGCCGCCGGAAACGGGTTACGGCTGTAAGCCGGAGTAAAGCAAAAAAGAAGGAAAGCAGGGGCAGCCTGCCCACATCACGTGAGGTCTTGATGACTTCACGCGCTGGGGGCAGGAAAAATTGTAATTTGGTTATTACAATTTTTACCCCTGCTTTCCTTCTTTTTTCCTTAACTCCGGCTAACAGCCGTGCTGACCCTTCCGGCGGCCTCTATGTCCGGTTCCTGCGGCTGGCGCTATAGGGCGGGAGACGCAATACTCTGGGAAGACTTTGGAGAGAGGCGGATGGGATTGGGGGCGGGGATAGGAAATGAAATTGCCAATACACTGAATTGCTTAAATACATAATTGCTAAAATCCAGCTTGAATTGCCCTAAGTAGGATGCTACAATTATTCTATGGGTATAGCTGCTTCCTTTTGAGGAAGCGAGGACTGCATAATTTTATGAGTATAAATTGCTCCGTTTCAGGGGGGCATGGATTGAGAGGAACGACAATGACGATTACAGAAATCGCGAAGATGGCAGGGGTCTCGGTATCTGCTGTTTCGAGATATTTGAATGATGGATATATCAGCGAGGAGAAGAGGCGGAAGATTAAGGCTGTCATTGATAAAACCGGCTACAGACCGTCCAAGCAGGCGCAGATTCTCAGGACAAAGAGGTCAAAGGTGATTGGGGTGATACTGCCTAAGATCAGTTCGGAATCTATAGCAAGGGTGGCTGACGGTATCAGTTCTGTTCTTTCGGAAAAAGGTTATCAGATGCTGCTGGCCAGTACAGAGAATAATCCCAAAAAGGAAATTGAATATCTCAATCTGTTGAAGAATAACCCGGTCGACGGAATCTTGTTTTCGGCTTCTGTTTATGACCGGGCGCATCAGGAAGCATTGAAGAAACTGGGGATCCCAATTGTTATTATCAGTCAGAGGTTTGACGATTGCGCCTGTGTCTATCATGACGATTACGGCGCTGCCAGAGCGATGACAGAGCTGCTTTTGGAGAGCGGGAAAAAGAAGGTTGCACATATAGCTGTGTCACAGAAGGATGAGGCCGCGGGGAAGAGCCGGACCGAAGGTTATAAAGACGCAATGAAAGAGTATGGACTGGAAGTACCGGAAAAGATGATAATAACGGCAGGCTTCAACATGGAGGCGGGTTATGAAAGTATGAAAAGACTGGTGAACAGATGCCCGGAACTGGATGCTGTATTTTGTGCCACAGATACACTGGCAGTAGGAGCTGTAACATGTCTCAAGGATATGGGCAGAAAGATACCTGAGGAAACAGCTGTGGCGGGGATCGGGCATAATCGCTTGTCCAGGGTGGTGACACCCAGAATAACAACAGCTCATCTGTTCTATAGAACCAGCGGAATAGAGGCCGCAAATATGCTGCTTGAGCTGATCGAGAATGAAGCGAACATATACAGGCAGACAAAGCTCGGGTATGAGGTGGTTAAGGCAGAGAGTGTATAAGAGTGAGAGAAGAATTCTGGAGTAAGGAGCTGGAGTGGAAAGTGTTTATGGCTGTGCTGGTTGTCCATTCCTAAGTGCAGTTAAATAATAAATGACCGGATTGTATGGTAAAAGAAGGATTCGCTGTGTTGTCCGACGGCAACGCAGCACATCCTTTCATGACATTTGATATTGTGAATCAAAAGTCATCCATAAACTCCGGTCATTTTTGTGTCAATGCGCAATTTTTTAAGAACGGGCGCTCATTATGTGTTTTTACATAATTGTGGTATTTTCAGGGAATAATGTTTATCTTGAAAGCAGATAAGACACCTACCCTATAAGTGTAAATAAGTAACAAGTTCGTCTTAATGGGAGACAAATCTGTTACTGTTCAGACCGTGCCGTGCACAGTAACACAAATCTTTTTCCGGGATAAAGCTGGCAGCGGATGACAGAGGCTCGCAGAGGTATAATGTCAGGAGGAACATGACGCACCTCGCCGCAAGTACGCCAAGGCGTACTAGTATAAGAAAATCTAAATACCTTACTGTTTCGCCGGCCTGATTTTCCGATAGCACAGACGCAAAAGCCTCAGTGTATCCCCGCTACGCCTGCGTTTTTCGTCTGCACTTTCGGAAAATCATTCTCACCGAACCAGCAAGGCATTTAAATTGTCTTATACTAGAATTGTGAAATATAGACAAAAAATGGCATGCATTTTTGTTCTATCTACCTATTTACAGATCTTGAAAAGGTGATAAAATATATATTAAATATGAAAACGATATCATATTAAAAATCACATAAAATATGAGGATTAACGTGATATCAAACAAAAAAAGTGATAACGATATCATGAAGGAGGGCGTTATGGATTATCATGCGATAGCGGAACAGATACTGAAGTATACCGGGGAAAAAGAAAACCTGATCTCTGCTGCACACTGTGCAACCAGGCTTCGGCTTGTGATTGCGGATAATGATAAGTGTGACAGTGCGGCTGTTGAGAATGTGGATGCTGTAAAGGGGGTATTCTTCGCATCAGGGCAGATGCAGATTATCCTGGGGACAGGAACTGTTAATAAGGTCTATGATGAATTTATTAAGATTGCGGGAATCAGCGAGGCCAGCAAAGACGATGTGAAAAGAGAAGCTGCAAAGAGGCAGAATCCATTTAAACGGCTGATTAAGACGATCGGTGATATTTTTGTACCGATTATCCCGGCTATCGTGGCAAGCGGATTTCTGATGGGAATCATGGAAGCCCTGAACTTTATGGTAAATAACGGGTACGTGAATATTAATACGGATGGCTCAATTTATCAGTTTGCGGTGCTGTTTAGCAATGTTGCATATGTTTTCCTGCCTATTCTAATTGCGTTTAGCGCGGCAAAGGTGTTTGGGGCCAATCCATTTCTGGGTGCGGTGATCGGTATGATCATGATCCATCCCGATCTGCAGAATGCGTGGACGGTTGCAACAGAAGGTGTACAGAAAACGCAGGAGGTGTTCTTTGGACTATGGCGGATAGATATGGTGGGATATCAGGGGCATGTCATTCCAGTTATTATAGCTGTTTTTGTTCTCAGCATAATAGAAAAGAGACTTCATAAGATCGTTCCACCGATGTTTGATTTATTTGTAACACCTCTTGTCAGCGTCTTTGTGACGGGCTATCTGACACTGGCGGCGATCGGCCCGGTCTTTGTATTTGTTGAAAATGGGCTGCTGAATGGGATTCAGAGTCTTCTGACCCTTCCCTTTGGAATCGGAAGCTTTATCATGGGCGGGGCATACGCGACAACGGTAGTATCGGGAATACATCATATGTACACGGTGATTGATATCGGCCAGCTGGCACAGTACGGGCTAACATTCTGGCTGCCTTTGGCATCAGCCGCAAACGTGGCACAGGGCGGGGCTGCATTTGCAGTAGCATTAAAGAGTAAAAATAAGAAAATGAAATCTGTGGCACTGCCTTCGGCACTGAGCGCCTGTATGGGAATCACGGAACCGGCGATTTTTGGTGTAAACCTACGCCTCGGAAAGCCATTTATCGCGGCATCTATTGGTGGTGCGTGCGGGGCTTTGTATGCGTCCCTTGTCCATTTGGGGGCAACAGGTACAGGCGTGACAGGAATCTTTGGAATCCTTCTGCATCTGCACAGTCCGCTGCACTATGTCATAGCGATGGCAATTGCATTTGGTGTTGCATTTGTATTGACAGGAGTTCTGGGCTTCAAAGAGGAAACGGCGTCTGTAACAAGCGGTCAAGTGGAAGCTGTTATTAAAGAAGAGCAGGAAACGGAAGACGGAAATAACGGGGAATTGATATTGGTCAGCCCTTTAAAAGGCCGGGTTATCCCTCTTTCTGAGGTGCCTGATGAGACATTTGCGTCCGGCGTGCTTGGGGACGGTGTCGGTATACAGCCGGCAGAAGGTAAAGTATATGCGCCGTTTGACTGTACCGTGGCGGCAGTGTTTGACACGAAGCATGCGATCGGATTGGAAACACCGGATGGAGTGGAACTGCTTATCCATATTGGTATGGATACTGTTAAGCTGAACGGGGAACCATTTACGGTATATGTGGAGGCTGGAGAGACGGTAAAGGCCGGCGGACTCCTTGCGGCATTTGATATGGATAAGATCAAAGCTGCAGGACTTGATACGGTAACACCGGTTATCGTTACAAATCCAGGGAAGTATAAGAGCATCAAAATCACCGGCAGACAATCATAAATGACAAAGGGGGATGTATATGTTAGAAATGAATTGGAGCGACAAATGGCGGCTGGGGCTGCACCTGATGCCGCCCACGGGCTGGCTCAATGATCCTAACGGGCTGTGTCAGTTTCAGGGAGTATATCATGTGTTTTTTCAGTATTCTCCGGATAATCCGGAGGGGGGGAGCAAGTGCTGGGGGCATTATACCAGCACGGACCTTCTGGAGTGGCAGTATGCAGGGATTGCACTGTCACCGGAGGCCGAATTCGATCGTAATGGTGTCTATTCGGGTTCTGCCCTTGCTTCGGAAGGAGTAATGCATCTATTTTACACAGGTAATGTAAAGCTTGAGGGGGACTATAACTATATTACGGATGGGCGGCAGAGCAATACGGTTCTCTCCAGCAGTGAGGACGGCCTTAACTTTGACGGAAAGAAATGCCTGATGACAAATGACGACTATCCGGATCATCTGACCTGCCATATACGGGATCCGAAAGTTGTAACGGGAAAAAGCATTGGAATAGAGGATGACAACTATTATATGTTTCTGGGAGCAAGGACCAAGGATGACAGGGGAGAGGTTCTTGTGTATAAAAGCCCTGATCTGGAAAGCTGGGAGCATACGAATATACTGACAGGAGAAAAAAGATTCGGATACATGTGGGAGTGTCCTGATGCATTTATGCTGGGGGAGAAAAAGATACTGAGTGTTTCTCCCCAGGGGGTAGAAACGAGAGGAATTGACTATCAGAATGTCTATCAGTCCGGATATTTTGAACTGGATGGAAGCTTTGACGGAGAGTATCGGTTGAAGAACTTCCGGGAATGGGACAGAGGTTTTGATTTTTATGCCCCGCAGACATTTCTGGATGAACAGGGCAGGCGGCTCCTGATCGGATGGATCGGTATGCCGGATGACCAGGAACAGTGCAACCCGACAGTAAACGACGGTTGGCAGAATGCACTTACTGTTCCCAGAGAGGTGTTTCTGAAGGATGAAAAGGTGATGCAGTATCCGGCAGAGGAACTGCTGTCACTTCGGAAAGAGGAGCAGATTCTGGAGCCTGGCAAGACCTCAGACAAGATGCAGTATTATGATATAGAAATTACAATGCTTGAAGACACGGACCTGACCCTTGTAATTAGTGATGGAATTACTTTATGCTATAGCAGAAGTGACAAAATGTTTACCATTACTTTTCTTCAGGAACAGAATCTGGGGTATGGAAGAAAAAGCAGGGCCGTGTATCTGGATGAGTGCCGGTCTGTCCGGATCCTGGCGGATACAACCTGTCTGGAGGTATATTTAAATGGGGGAGAAGAAGTATTTACCACAAGATTTTATACGGAAGATGGTATGAGCAGTTTCCGGGCAGAAAAGGGAGACATGGAGATAAAATATTGGGTGATGGAACCAATGAAGGTTAAATTGTGAAGGCGGTACAGCGAGTGATGAGACGCTGGCCAGAAGACGGCTATGGTGCATGGACGTCTTCTGGCCAGTTGTTTTCTCACGGAAGCAGATAAGACTCCCGCCTTGATAAGTGTTGATAGATATATGTAACAGTTCAGGCATGCCTGAACTGTTCCGCATCCAGAACATTTAAATTCGCCTGCGGCGGTATGTCTGCAGCCACCATGTTTTCTTGCGGTCTTCGCATAAATGTGCAGATCTGTCTGAACGGTTACAGGTATATTCATATAATTGTTTTTGCATATTGCATTTTACTGTGCATATATTGTAAAGTATAAGCAACACAGTTTTGGGACAAGGGTGATGATAATGGATTGGAAAGGCTTGAATAAGAATAAGATAAAAATCTGGCTTGAAGCAGGATTGGCGCTTTTGCTTGTTATTGTGATTGGGGTAGCCGGGCACAATGGGGCATTTACTAAGAAAGAGGCAAAGGCAGGGCAGGAAAAGAGTACGAAGGAAGAAACGCTGAATAAGGCAGTGAAGGAAAATGAGGCGGCTAAGTCCGGGAAGAATGGCGGCGCCTCAGAGGCAGACGAAAAAAAGGATACGAACAAAACAGCGCAGGATCAGCCCGAGCAGAATAAGGAAGAAAGCAAGGAGACGGAGGAGGTTATTGCCGAGGGGCAGTATCCAATTATGGGAAAGAGTACGGTTACCGTGGAGCAGATGGTAGAATATTTTAAATCCAGCCAGGAAAAGTATCCGGCGGAGGAGTTGAGTAAGGGCGGCGCAGACAGCATAGAGACATTCTGCCAGATGTATTACGATGAGGCGGTCGCTGAAGGAATCAGGCCGGAGGTGCCTTTTGTGCAGACCATGAAAGAAACCGGGTGGCTGCAGTATGGAGGGGATGCGTCCATTGAACAGTTTAATTTTGCAGGGCTGGGTACTACCGGAGGCGGTGTTGCAGGAAATTCTTATCCCGATGTACGGACCGGAATACGTGCGCAGATCCAGCACCTGAAAGCTTATGCCACCGCAGATGCCCTGACTCAGGAGTGCGTAGATGAACGTTATGAATATGTGACTAAGGGATCAGCGCCTTATGTGGAATGGCTGGGGCAGCAGGAGAACCCGGAAGGGTATGGCTGGGCCACGGCAGATAACTATGGCTATTCCATTGTGGATATGATTTCTAAATTGAAACAGCTGGGAGAGTAATCTCCCCGGCAATTGACTTTTTGGAATCCGATACGTTGTTCTGAAGTTATATTACCGTGCTGCCATTCAGGGCCCTGCATACGTGATCCCCTTTGCGTATGTTAATGATCCTGAATCGGATCAATCAACAAAAAATGCCAGGAAAGCGAGGTGCGGTCAGCAACTCAGCTCTCCTGGCATTTTAGCCGGAAATTATAATTCCGTGTAACAGTTCAGGCAGGCCTGATCTGTAATGCGTCCGTTCGGTTAAACCTGGGTTATGCAACACAGACATTGACAGCCTGAAGGCCGCGATTGCCCTGAGCAATGTCAAATGTAACGTTCTGTCCGTCTTCTAAAGACTTAAAGCCGTCCATAGCCAGCCCTGAGAAATGTACGAATACGTCCTCTCCGTTTTCGTTGTTTGTGATAAATCCAAATCCTTTTTGTGCGTTAAACCATTTTACTGTACCGTTATTCATAGTAGGTACCTCCTAATTTTTTTATGCATTTTCTATAAAACTAAAAAAAGCATATATACGTAATCATCAATAAAAAAATGACTACCGAATATATGCGAAATCAAGACTTTATTTAAAATACTTTTTGTATCATAACATTAAAAATCTCAAAAGTCAAGCGAAAAGTTTTATATTTTCTGTGTTTAATGAATATTAAGAATTATAGAAGTTATGCCTTATGATATGGAGTATACGGGATTCGAACCCGTGGCCTCAACAATGCGAATGTTGCGCGCTCCCAACTGCGCTAATACCCCATATGAGAATTATAGCACTTTCTGAAGAAATGGCAATACAGAATTCTTAATATTCTTTAAACAACCTTGACAAATCAACGTCCGAAAGATATGATAGTTTGTAGTTAATATAAAGTTAACATTTTATTAATATCTTATCGGCCGTAACAGACGTCCGGTAGCAATATACAAAGGTGTTGAAGAAGAGGAGTACATGATCGCTTCTGGCAGAGAGAATCATCCGTTGGCTGTAAGGTGGTTTCAGGTGAGGATCGTGGAAGGTAGCTTCTGAACCGGATATCTGAACAAGAGCACATTCAGTAGGGTATCCCGGAGTTGTCCGCGTTACAGGACTTTAGAGATGTCCTTATACTGTTTTGCCAGTGACAGACTGCAGGCAGAAGAAGCAGGTCCGCAGAACAAAAAGGACATAAAATTAAGGTGGTACCGCGTATATAACGCCCTTTACTATAAGTAAAGGGCGTTTTAAATTCAAAAAACTGTGAAAAATCCGTGAAAAAGCGGGTTGCTACTCACGGGGCCGTGCACCACGCTGCATGGCATCCGAGCCACTAAAGTGATGGGGCGGACACCTGATCAGAGAAAGCTGTACATAAGACTTTTGGCTGGTACAGAGATAAGAGTACGATATTTATGAGGGAGAACAAGGAGGAAACTATGAGCAAGGAATTGGCAAAGACTTATAATCCGAAAGAAATTGAAGACAAGACTTACGAAAAATGGTGCGAAAACAAGTATTTTCATGCTGAAATTGACAGGAGCAGAAAGCCGTTTACTACGGTGATGCCGCCTCCGAATATTACCGGAAAACTCCACATGGGACACGCACTGGATAATACGCTGCAGGATATCCTGATCCGCTATAAAAGGATGGAGGGCTACAATGCCTTGTGGATTCCGGGAACAGACCATGCGGCGATCTCTACGGAAGTCAAGGTAACGAATCAGCTGAAAGAAGAGGGAATCGACAAGAAAGAGCTGGGAAGGGAAGGCTTTCTTGAGAGAACCTGGCAGTGGAAGGAAGAGTATGCCGGAACGATCGAAAACCAGCTGAAAAAGCTGGGGATTTCCTGTGACTGGGACAGAGAGCGTTTCACCATGGATGAAGGTTGTTCCAGGGCTGTTGAGGACGTCTTTATCAAGCTGTATGAAAAGGGATATATCTATAAAGGATCCAGGATCATCAACTGGTGTCCGGTATGCAAGACTTCTCTGTCTGATGCGGAAGTAGAGCATGAGGAGCAGGACGGTTTCTTCTGGCATATCAAGTATCCCATTGCAGGAACGGACAGATTTCTGGAGATCGCGACGACACGCCCTGAGACTATGCTTGGAGATACTGCGATTGCGGTACATCCGGATGATGAGCGGTACAGCGATATTGTCGGAAAGACGGCAGTGCTTCCGCTTGTAAACCGGGAGATACCAATAGTGGCCGACTACTACGTTGACAAGGAATTTGGTACCGGTGCGGTAAAGATTACACCGGCTCATGACCCGAATGACTTTGAGGTAGGGAAGCGTCATAATCTGGAAGAAATTAATATCATGAATGATGATGCCACGATCAATGAAAAAGGCGGAAAATACGCGGGGATGGAGCGCTATGAGGCGAGAAAGGCCATCGTTGCTGATCTGGAAGCACAGGGGTATCTTGTAAAGATTGAGCCTCACTCCCATAATGTAGGAACCCATGACAGATGCAGTACAACGGTAGAACCGCTGATCAAACAGCAGTGGTTCGTTAAGATGGAAGAACTGGCAAAACCGGCGATCAATGCCTTGAAGACGGGCGAGCTGAAGTTTGTACCGGAACGTTTTGATAAGATCTACCTGCATTGGCTTGAGAACATCAAGGACTGGTGTATCTCCAGACAGATATGGTGGGGCCATAGAATTCCGGCTTATTACTGTGATCAATGCGGAGAGTTCGTTGTTGCAAAAGAAGTTCCGCAGACCTGTCCGCATTGCGGCTGCAGCCATTTTACGCAGGATGAAGATACCCTGGATACATGGTTCAGTTCAGCGCTGTGGCCGTTCTCCACACTGGGGTGGCCCGAGAAGACAGAGGATCTGGACTACTTTTATCCGACAGACGTACTGGTAACAGGATACGACATCATATTCTTCTGGGTAATACGTATGGTATTTTCCGGATTCGAGCATACAGGCCGGTCCCCCTTCCATACAGTGCTGATCCACGGTCTTGTGAGAGATTCTCAGGGGCGTAAGATGAGTAAATCACTGGGCAATGGGATTGACCCGCTGGAGATCATCGACCAGTACGGCGCGGACGCACTCCGCCTGACACTGGTAACCGGTAATGCGCCTGGGAATGACATGAGATTTTATAATGAAAGAGTGGAGGCAAGCAGAAACTTTGCCAATAAGGTATGGAACGCTTCCCGCTTTATTCTGATGAACATTGAAAATGAAACGCTGACACAGCCGAAGACTGCGGAATTGGCAGAGGAGGACAAATGGATCTTGTCCAAAGTCAACACCCTGGCAAAAGATGTGACAGAAAATATGGATAAATTCGAGCTTGGAATTGCCGTACAGAAAGTTTATGATTTTGTATGGGATGAATTCTGTGACTGGTATATCGAGATGGCAAAATTCCGCATTTACCACAAGGAGGAGAATCCGCAGGCTGCCAATTGTGCACTGTGGACGTTAAAGACCGTTCTCGGGCAGGCACTTAAGATGCTGCATCCTTTTATGCCGTTCGTGACGGAGGAGATCTATAAAGCACTTGTGCCGGAAGAGGAATCTCTGATGATGTCTGACTGGCCTGTTTATAAGGAAGAGTGGAGTTTTGATGCATCCGAGAATGTTCTGGACCATATGAAAGAGGTAATCCGGGGAATCCGCAATATCCGTGCGGAGATGAACGTGGAGAACAGCCGAAAAACAAAGGTCTTTATCGTAAGCGGGGATAAAGCACTGTGCGATGGTTTCACCGCTTTGTCCGATTCTGTAAAGCCACTGATGAATGCCGCAGAGATCCATATCAGTGCAAAAAAGCAGGGTGTTGGGGAAGATGCAGTATCCATTGTAGTACCCGGCGCATCTGTTTATCTTCCATTGGAAGATCTGGTTGATTTTGAACAGGAGATGGAGCGCCTGATGAAGGAAGAACAGAAACTGACAAAAGAGATCGCGAGAGCCAAAGGGATGCTGTCAAACGAAAAGTTTATCAGCAAAGCTCCGGAGGCAAAGGTTCAGGAAGAGCGTGAAAAGTTGGAGAAATACACGCAGATGTTAAAACAGGTACAGGAGAGAATGGAAGGCTTGAAGAAATAGTAAGAGAGGTCATAAATGAAACACATTCAAATCAGGAAACCTGATATAAAAGGCTTTTTTCATAAAATAAAAAACTTAAAAAAGGAAGATGTCAAAGCACACTGGAAAGAGAGAAGGGAGCGGCGGCAGCAGATTCTGGAACAGCGCCGCAACAGTAAGTTTGCGAAGAAGATGCAGCCGGTATACAGGTTTATGGACAGGATCTCACTGATTCTGCATTTCCTGCTGGCATGTGTGCTGAACCTGCTGATTGAGGTGATCTCCCGGCATTCTCTGTTTGAGGCATGGGACTATATGGTGGGATCGCCAAAAGTATTTTTGTTCAATGCTTTCCTGATATTTGCCACATTTTCCGTTGTCTATCTTGTCAGGCGGAGACTTTTTGCAAGAATACTGCTCAGTGTATTCTGGCTGTTTCTGGGAACCTGCAACGGGTATCTGCTTCTGAAAAGGGTAACGCCTTTTAATGCCCAGGACCTGAAGGTGCTTTCTGACGCGCTGGCCCTGACAGGCAATTATTTCAATACATTTGAACTGATCCTGCTGATTGTAGGTATCGCCGCAGTGATTCTCTGGGTGATCTCCATGTGGCGCAGGGGCGGACAGTACGCGGGGAAAATGCATCGCATTCTTGCGCTTGCAGGAGTTGTATTCTGGCTTGGAGCCTATGTTTTTCTGACGGATGTGGCGATTGACAAGCGGGTTGTCTCCAACTATTTTGGAAACATTGCATTTGCCTATGAGGACTATGGTTTCCCGTACTGTTTTACGGCAAGTATATTTAACACCGGTATCTCAGAGCCTGCAGGCTACAGCGAAGAGACCATGGCTAAGATAAGCAACAACGGCAGTATTACAAAGAGTACCACCGGGAGGAATGAAGAATCGCTTCCTAATATTATATTTGTGCAGCTGGAATCCTACTTTGACCCTACAGAGGTAGAGTGGCTCCAATTTTCGGAAGATCCGATCCCGAATCTGAGAAAGATGTATCAGGAGCATTCGACCGGTTACTTTAAGGTTCCTTCCGTTGGCGCAGGAACGGCGAATACAGAGTTTGAGGTGCTGACGGGGATGAGCATGCGTTTCTTCGGCCCGGGGGAATATCCCTATAAAACATACGCAAAGACCAAAGTACTGGAAAGCGCAGCTACCGCGCTGGGTAAGTTTGGATATGGTGCAGAGGCGCTGCACAATAACGGCGGTAACTTCTACAGCCGCGCCCAGGTGTTCAACCACATGGGGTTTGACCATTATACGAGCAAAGAGTTTATGAATATTCTCCAGACTACGCCCAAGGGATGGGCTACGGACGATATCCTGATCCCGAATATCATGGATTCCATGGATACGACAGAACAGCAGGACTTTGTGTTTACCATCAGTGTGCAGGGCCATGGGGATTATCCGACGGAGAAGATGATTGAGAACCCGGAGATTGTGGTGAGCGGAGTGGAAGACGAGGGAAAACGCAATTCCTGGGAGTATTATGTGAACGAAGTGTATGAAATGGATAAGTTTGCCGGTGATCTTGTGAAAGCGGTGGAACAGCGGAACGAGCCGTCGGTTATTGTATTTTACGGAGACCATCTGCCTACGATGGGACTGGAAGCAAAGGATCTCAAGAGCAGATACCTGTATAATACGAATTATGTAATCTGGGATAACATTGGGCTTGAGAAAGAGGATAGAAATATCCCGGCATACCAGATTATGGCGGATGTATTTGAGCGTCTGGATATCCATTCCGGCACGATATTCAATTACCATCAGCAGAGGCGGCAGACTAAGAATTACCTGGCGGACCTGGAACTTCTGCAGTACGACATTTTATATGGGAAGCAGTATGTTTACAAAGACAGCGGACTGCCGATTACAGAAGGCCATATGGTGATGGGAGTGAATGATGCTGCGGTAACCGAACTGGTTTCCCAGTTGGACGGAACCTATAGTATCTATGGAGAAAATTTTACCAAACAGAGTAAAGTCTATATAAATGGTGAAAAACAGAGCAGTACATTCCTGAATAATACCAGAATCGATTTAAAAGAAGCGTCGCTTGAGGACGGGGATATCCTGCAAGTGTGCCAGGTAGGTTCCAGCAATACCATATTCCGCTCATCCAGGGAATATAAGTATGAAGGCGGAAAGCTGACGGAGCTGCCGCTGACCATCGGCGGTGTGGAACCGGGCCGCGAAGCATTTGCAGAGCAGGAAACAGGTGAAGAGAAGTGACGTACACAGAGGCAGCAGAGTATATTTTAAATATTCCGAAGTTTACGGCAAAAAATAAGACGGGGCATACGATCCGGTTTCTTCAGTTTCTGGGAAATCCCCAGGAGGGCCGCAGGGTGATCCACGTGGCAGGTACGAACGGAAAAGGTTCGGTGTGTGCATATTTGAATGCCATGCTGCTTGCCCAGGGAAAGACGGCAGGGATGTTTGTTTCCCCCCATCTGGTAAAGATGAATGAACGCATTGTGATTAACGGCAGTCAGATTACAGACGATGATTTTCTGGATATCTTCGGGTACGTTATGGAAAAAGTAGAGGAGATGGAGGCAGAGAATCTGCCTCATCCGACCTTTTTTGAATTTCTCTTCGGGATGGCGATGACAGCCTTTGACAGAGCCGGTGTGGAGTACATTGTACTTGAAACCGGACTGGGGGGACGTCTGGACGCCACGAATGCGATCGGGAGGCCGCTGATATCCGTAATTACTTCTATCGGACTGGACCATACGGCGATTCTTGGGGACACTCTGGAAAAAATTGCATTTGAGAAAGCGGGGATTATCAAAAAGGGAGTGCCGGTGCTCTATGCAGACGCCCAAGAGGCCAGCAGCCGCGTAATCGAGAAGAGAGCCGCAGAAATTGGGGCGCCCTGTAAAAAAATAGGGAAAGACGCGTACGAAATTCTGGGAATCCGGGACAAACATATTGCATTTTCCTGCGTAAATGCGTATTATGGAGATACTACATGGACTCTTGATAACATTGGGCTTTATCAGCCGGGCAATGCCATTCTGGCCCTGGAGGCTATGAGGCATATCTTTGGAAATGAAGGGAAGATCAGCCGGTGGCGGGAAGCCCTTGCTGGTGTAAGATGGGAAGGCCGTATGGAAGAGATACTTCCGGATGTCTATGTAGACGGTGCACATAATGTCAGTGCAGTTGAGAGCTTTGTACAGAGCGTTCAGGATAAGGAAAAAGGGAATATTATTCTGTTCTCTGCGGTACGGGATAAAGATTATGAAGAGATGATTGCCTGTCTGTGCAGAAATCTGGATACGGATTTCTACATGATCACCTTGATTGATGACGGGCGTGCAGCACGTATAGAAGAGCTGCAGCGTATTTTTGAAAAATATACGGAGAAACCTGTTTTTGCGCGGGAGTCTTTAGAAGAAGCGCTCCGTTATGTGATGGGACATCAGCAGGACAGGACGATATACTGTCTGGGGTCTCTTTATCTGACAGGAATGATAAAAGCGCTCATTCCGGACAGAGGGGAGAATGCTGTGAGAAAACAAGGTGACAAGAATACCTGAGAAAAGGAGGCCGTGTAATGCTGGATTTTGAAGAAGAACTGAAGAAGTTTAAACCTAGCTTGGAAGTAGAAGACATTGAAGATGCAGTATATCAGGAAGATTTGTCAGATATGACGGACCTTCTGAGAGAAGTAATGGATCAGACGAAATAAGAAAGATAATGGTGAGCATAGATGGACTATACGAAGAAAATCTTATACCAGTCCAATTATTGGTATAATGATGGCCTGAGGAAAGCGCAGATACGTGACATGTCCGGTGCGGTTACCTCACTTCGGCGGAGTTTACAATATAATAGAGAAAATATTGCCGCCAGAAATCTTTTAGGCCTTGTATACTATGGCCGCGGAGAAGTGGCAGAAGGCCTGGTCGAATGGATTATCAGTAAGAATCTGAAGCCCAGGGATAATGTGGCTGATTATTTTATCAGTGAAGTGCAGGAATCGGCCAGTGAGCTGGAAATAATCAACCAGGCCGTGAAGCGCTACAATCAGTGTCTTGTGTATTGCAGCCAGAATGGCGAGGATCTGGCAATCATCCAGCTGAAGAAGGTGGTTGCGTCTCATCCCACATTTTTGAAGGCCTATCAGCTCCTGGCGCTCTTATACCTGCGAACCGAGCAGTATGCCAAGGCGAGGCAGATTCTTCGTATTGCCAGAAAGCTGGATACGACGAATGACATGACTTTGCGCTATATGCATGAGATGGCTAATCTGCGCGGCAAGAAGGTAAAAGATGGTAAAAAAGGCAAAGAGGAAACGGTAGAATACAGCCTGGGGAATGAGACGATCATCCAGCCAAGGCACGCCGGACTCAAGGTGCTGGCCAGTAAGTTTACGGTGATGAATATTGTCGTAGGGGCGGTGATCGGGGCAGCCATTGTGTGGTTTCTGATCGTACCGGCAGTGAATGAGGCGAAAGCCGACAGCGTCAATAAGCAGATTATCGAGTACAGCGAGCGTATCAATGCAATGGAAGCACAGATCAGCGCCCAGACAAGGACGCTGAACCAATACCGGGAAAACGACGAGAATTCCGAGCAGGCTGCGCAGAATGCGGCCAGCACGGCGGAGAGTTATGAAAATCTGATGACAGTGTCCAACCAATTCTACTCCAACAGTTATACAGATGATGCCATGGCGGAGACACTGCTGAATGTTAATAAGGATGCACTGGGAGAAGGCGGTAAGGCAATGTATGATGAACTGGCGCAAAGCATTTTCCCGTCTGCCTGCCAGTCTTTGTATTCCGGAGGGACAGCATCCCTCGAAGTGGCCAACTACGATACGGCGATTGATTCCCTCAGCAAGGTAGTGCGAATGGACGAGGGCTATGACAGTGGAGGAGCACTTCTGAATCTGGGAGTTGCCTATATGCGCAACGGCGATAACGATAACGCGGTGAAGTATCTGAAGCGCGTGACCGAGCTGTATCCGGATACGGAACGTGCCCAGGAGGCCAAGAACAGCCTAGACAGTATTTCACAGGGCGGAGATACACAGTCTGACGGCGGGCAGGATGCCGATCAGCAGAGTACGGACCAGCAGGAAGGTAATGCGGATCAGACCGGCAGTGCAGACAACGACGGACAGAATACAGACGGACAATAGAGGCAGAAGAAGAGATACATAAGAGGACTGCAGCGCGGCGATACGCGGCTCAGGCGGTTCTGATACACGAAAGATAAGGATATGTAGAAAGCTGCATATCCTTTTTCTGATGGGAAAAACGTTGCTGCCCACACCTTTGGGGCGTGCACAGTAACGAAAAAACGGCAGCGGGAAAGAAAAGAAGCGCAGGATACATGAAAGAGAGAACAGGACTGCGGGGAGCGCATAAAAAAGTCCGGAAGAATATGAATAGCATAGAGGAGGAGTACTATGAAGTATCAGGTGCAGGAGAACTGCCTGACAATTTACCTGCCCAGCGAGGTGGATCATCACAATGCGGAGGAAATGCGGAAAAATGCAGATGCATTGATTGAGAGGAACCATATTAAGTTTGTTATTTTCGACTTTGAGATGACGGATTTTATGGACAGTTCAGGAATTGGAGTTATAATGGGAAGGTATAAGATTATCCGCCTGGTGGGAGGCGAAGTCTGGGCGGTACACGCCAATGCGAGAATAAAAAAGATCCTGACGATGTCGGGAATGACAAAAATAATGCAGATATATGAGGAGGACGAGGCATGAAAAACACAAATGAAATGGAGATAATTTTTGACAGCCATTCATCGAACGAGGGATTTGCGAGAGTGGCGGTGGCATCATTTCTGACGCAGCTGAACCCGACAGTAGAAGAAGTCTCGGATGTGAAGACAGCTATATCTGAGGCGGTAACCAACGCCATTATCCATGGATATGAGAACGAGATACATAAAGTTTCCATCCGCTGCAGGATTGAAGGGCAGCAGATGACCGTGGAAGTAAGAGATCATGGAGTCGGGATTGAAAATATAGAACAGGCCATGACTCCTCTGTATACCAGCAAACCAGAGCTGGAACGTTCCGGGATGGGATTTGCTTTCATGGAAGCCTTTATGGATCATGTAGAAGTGGAATCCGAGCCAGGTGAAGGAACTACGGTTCGGATGAAGAAAACCATCGGAAAAGGAAGGGAGCTATGGACCACACAATCGCTTTAATCAAAAAATCACACGATGGAGATAAAGAAGCGAGAGAACGATTAGTCGAAGAAAATGTGGGGCTGGTATGGTGTGTAGTAAAGCGCTTCTATGGACGGGGGACGGATGCGGAGGATCTGTTCCAGATCGGCAGTATCGGGCTATTAAAAGCCATTGACAAATTCGACCTGTCCTATGAAGTAAAATTCTCTACCTATGCAGTCCCAATGATATCCGGAGAAATAAAACGTTTCCTGCGGGATGACGGTATGATAAAGGTAAGCCGTTCCTTAAAAGAGCTGTCTTACAAGATCTTTCAGGCAAGGGAAGCACTGACCGCAAGCCTGGGCCGCGAGCCGACGCTCGAGGAGCTGGCTGTTACAATGGATGTAGACAAAGAAGAAATAGTACAGGCCATGGAAGCCGGCGGAGAAGTAGAGTCACTGTATAAACCGATCCACCAGAAGGAAGGAAACGAGATCCGTCTTGTGGACAAGCTGGAAGAAAAAGAAAGAAAGGAGGAAAAAATCCTGGACCATATGCTCCTGGCACAACTGCTGGAGACTTTGGATAAAGAAGAAAGACAGCTTATATATCTGCGGTACTTTGCAGATGAAACACAGTCCCAGGTGGGGAAAAAACTTGGAATCTCCCAAGTACAGGTCTCACGTATGGAGAAGCGGATTATTGAGAATCTGCGGCGGTTGGGGAGTTAGATGAGGGAGGGGGACGCCGGCCCGGAGCGGGACTTCTGCGGCAGTCCGGGAAACTTTCGTGCCCCTTTTATTCTGCTGTCCGTTTGCTAAGTGCCACTAGATAAAAACCACATCGGATTGGAAGGCACCAGCGGCATTCACCGCGCAATTCTGATGAATTGCACGGCTCAGGCCGCCTTGAATGCTGCTTCGGAAGCAGCATTCAGCCTTCCAATCCGATGTGGTTTTTATCTAGTGGCACTAAAGCGCACTCTATGCGGGATAAAAGGGGCACGAAAGTTTCCCGGCCCGCCGCAGAAGTCCCGCTCCAGGCCGGCTGGGCTTCATCAAACCGGTAGAGCAGATTCCTATAGGGGAATCTGAGCGGGGGCAGCGGATGGCGAGTGGATTGGTGGGGCAGAATGAGAGAATGGGGCGCAGCATCCACCATCCGCTGCCCCCGCCATAGTTCCCCCCCCTGAAAATAAGCCTCCCGCCCAGATGCACCCAGCGTCGTAAAAGGTGAGGCCG
>BAIF02000079.1 GCA_000509105.1 Clostridiales bacterium VE202-21
CGACAAGTCTAAAGCTTGCCGACTAAATCCCGATTTGTTAAAAAAAAATGAACTGGCTGACACGAAGTCTGTTTTATGATATACTAGAAAGGATTGGGAAAGGGGGATTTTCCAAATTGAGAGGAGAACTGCAGATGCACGATGCTATCAAAAATTATGAAGATGTAGATAGCTGGAAAACGGTTATTTTTTTATATAATGCTGCGCTGAAAGAAGTTGGGACAAAGCTGGAGATTCTGAACGATGAATTTCAGCATGTACATCAGTATAATCCGATAGAACATATTAAGACACGTATTAAAACTCCGGAGAGTATCGTAAAGAAGCTAAAACGGTATGGACATGAGACATCTATTGAGAATATGGTTAAATATATTAATGATATTGCGGGGGTTCGTCTGATCTGTTCTTTTACATCTGATATTTACCGTCTGGCCGAGATGATCGGGAATCAAAGCGATCTGAAGGTTCTTTCGATTAAAGATTATATAAAGAACCCGAAGGAGAGCGGCTATAAGAGCTATCATATGCTGGTTTCAGTGCCCATTTTCTTATCTGACAGTGTCGTGGATACCAAAGTTGAGATACAGATCCGGACAATTGCTATGGATTTCTGGGCAAGTCTGGAGCATAAGATTTATTATAAGTTCGAAGGGAATGCGCCGGACTATATTAGCCGGGATCTCCGGGAATGTGCACAGATGGTTGCTGAACTTGATGATAAGATGCTTTCTCTGAATGAGGCGATTCAGGCATGCCTTGTAGAGGAAAGCAGCGAGCAAGAGAAAGAGCGGCTCGATGACATTACGGCTAATGTCATTGGGGGGAGAAGAAGTGAAAAAAGTAATGAGATCATTGGACGATAAATAGGGGATTCTAGGCGACGGTATCAGACCGCTGCAGAGATCTGAAGCAGGATTCCATGGACGTGGAGCTGACGCGTAACAGTATCTCAATATAATAAAAGCCACATGTTGAACAATGCCGGAATATACGGGAGTGCAGGCTGCACCGCTGTGTTTGCCGGCGTTGGTCAACATGTTGGCTTTTTATTTATTAAAAAGCACTGCCGGCTTGATAAGGACTGTGGCATAAAAATAGAAGTGTTTAGGTATTTGACAGGGAAATTTTTTAAATTTTTATAGATAGGTATTGACATTTTGTGCTGAGTGTGATTATATGAACATATGAACAGGTATTCATATGTATAAGCATTGGAGGTACGACTATGGCACAACAGGCTTTGAATAAAAAGACGTATCCAGAGAATACGGCTTGCGGATGTGGGTATGATCACAATTCCGGAAAAGAACATTGTTACGGGGATCTAAGAGGACATCAGCACGAGGAAGCACAGGAGCATCAGCATAAGCACAAACATGAACATGGAGAAGTATGCGGCTGTCATCATGATCACCACAGCAGCCATGGACAGGATGAGCATCATCACGGCGAAAACTGCAGCTGCGGACATACTCATGGAAGCAGTGGACACGGCAGTGACGGACACAGCCATGAAAACAGCGGACACAGCGGTGACGGACATAGTCATGATGCGCTGGAACAGCGTGAGGTGAATCATGCATTTGACCATGTACAGAAGCAGGTTTATATTCTGGAAAACCTGGGATGTGCAAATTGTGCAGCTAAAATAGAACGGAAAATACAGGAGCTGCCTCAGGTTGATTTTGCAAACATTATTTTTGCAACAAAGCAGCTGCAGGTGGTTACCAATACGGAGGAGGAACTGCTTCCGGTATTTCAGGAAATCTGTTCTTCCATAGAGAATGAAGTTACTGTCTTGAAAAGAGATAGAAAACCGACCCGGCAGCAAACCGCATCTAAGGGGAAATTCAGTGAGAATAAGAAGGATTTCTGGGAGATCGGCATTGGAGCTGTTTTTATGGCAGGAGGGATACTGACAGAAACGGTAAGTGGAAATCTCTCGTTGATCCTGTTTCTAGCCGGGTATCTCGTACTGGGAAGGGCTGTGCTGTTTACTGCAGCAAAAAACCTGGCAAAGGCCATGTGTTTGATGAAAATTTCCTTATGAGCATTGCGACGCTGGGGGCATTTCTGATTAGCGAATACCCGGAGGCTGTCGGAGTTATGCTTTTCTACCGCGTGGGGGAACTGTTTGAGGAAATCGCAGTCTCCAGAAGCCGCAGCCAGATTATGGATGCAGTTGACATGCGGCCGGAAGTAGTCAACAAGGTGGCTGGGAAAGAGATTCTGGTGATTCCTGCGGAGGAAGCGTGCATAGGTGATATCCTTCTGGTGCGGCCCGGTGACAGGATTCCTCTGGATGGCACCATCGTAGAGGGGGAAAGCCGGATTGATACGTCACCGGTGACAGGAGAGCCCGTCCCTGTCGCAGCCAAGGCCGGGGATGCGGTTACATCGGGGTGTGTAAATACATCGGGGCTCTTGAAAATACGTGCTGATAAGATTTTGGAGGATTCCATGGTCACCAGAATTCTGGATTCTGTGGAAAATGCGGCGGCAAGCAAACCGAAGATTGACCGGTTTATTACCAGGTTCTCAAGAGTGTATACTCCTTTCGTAGTGGCTCTTGCAATCGCAACGGCAGTGATTCCTTCCCTGATAACAGGGGACTGGAACTACTGGGTATATACAGCGCTTACATTTCTTGTGATTAGCTGTCCCTGTGCACTTGTACTTAGCGTACCGCTGGCATTCTTCTCTGGAATCGGTGCAGGTTCCAAAAAAGGCATTCTTTTTAAGGGCGGGGTCGCCATTGAGGCTCTGCAGGGTGTAAAGTCCATTGTTATGGATAAAACCGGAACCATTACGGAAGGAAACTTTGTCCTTCAGAATGTGGTGCCGGCGGCCGGATTTGACGAAGAAAGGCTGCTGGCTCTTGCGGGCAGCTGCGAGATGACATCCACACATCCGATTGCTGTGAGTATCGTAACTGCGGCTGAGGAGAAAACAATCGGCCTGCAGCACCCTTTATCCGTGGAAGAGATTTCTGGGAAAGGGGTAAGGGCGCAGTTGGACGAAGGAATTGTACTATGCGGCAATAGAAAATTGCTGGAAGCATATGACGTGGAGTTAGGCCAGTATTCAGATGCCTCATACGGTACGGAAGTACTGCTGGCGCTGAATGGAGTGTATGCAGGGCAACTTGTGATTGCGGATACGATCAAGACAGACGCGAAACCGGCGGTGGCTGCTATGAAACGGATGGGAATTCTTACCGCTATGTTGACGGGAGACGCCAGAAAGAGCGCCGAGACGGTGGGGAGAGAGACCGGAATCGATGAAATCCATGCAAAACTGCTTCCTGAGAATAAGGTGGAAGAATTGAAGCGTATTCGCGAGGCCCATGGCAGCGTAATGTTTGTTGGTGACGGGATTAATGATGCACCGGTTCTTGCGGGGGCTGACGTAGGCGCCGCGATGGGAAGCGGGGCAGATGCGGCCATAGAGGCGGCGGATGTGGTATTTATGACTTCATCTATGGAGGCAATTCCCCAGTCACTCCAGATTGCAAGGACAACAGGATCCATAGCGCGGCAGAACGTAGTGTTTGCCCTGGCTATCAAAATCCTGGTTATGATACTGGGCCTTGCAGGCCTCGCCAACATGTGGATGGCAGTTTTTGCGGATACGGGAGTGGCGGTGCTCTGCATTTTGAATTCTGTGAGAGTGCTTTATAAGAAGCTGTAACACGAACGTTCCGGGAAATAAATAATAAAACTTAAGAAAGAAACGCAGACCGTTGAGTATGCGTTTCTTTTTTATAAGTATCCAGAAAAATGGGAATGATATAAAGGACAGACGGGCCTGCATTGCTTGACCCGGCAGCGTATTTTTCGTATAATAATATCTGAACGGTTGTTCACATGAAGGGAGATTCGGTATATGGGAAAAATGGAAGTGGAACATTGTGATTTCATGCATGTACACGAAGATATTGTAAAGAAGGTCCAGGAGAACATGCCGGGACCGGAGGAGCTTCAGGATCTGGCAGATTTTTTTAAAGTGTTTGGAGACTCTACCAGGATTAAAATTTTATGTATGCTGTGGCAGTCAGAGATGTGTGTGTGCGATCTTGCACAGTCACTGAGTATGACGCAGTCAGCGATCTCACACCAGCTCAGGGTATTGAAGCAGATGAAGCTGGTTACGAACCGCAGGGAAGGGAAGACGGTGTTCTATTCTCTTGCTGACGGTCATATCAAGACTATTATGAACCAGGGATTGGAACATATCAGAGAATAGAATCATGGAGAAAGGAAAATAAGGGGGCCAAGATGGCAAGGGAAGTTAGAAAGAAATGCATTGAAATCGGAATCGGCCTGCTATTATACATCAATGCATTGTTTTCGGTCAGGCACTGGGATATGACGGGGAGGACAGAATTGCTTTTGTTCCTGCTCCCATATCTGGTTATGTCACTGGGAATATTCTGGGACATATTGAAGAACGTAAAAAGATTACATATTTTTGATGAGAATCTGCTGATGATCCTTGCGACTGTCGGCGCTTTAGCAATCGGCAAACATACGGAAGCAGTCGGCGCAATCCTGTTCTTCCAGTTTGGCAGGACAATAGAAGTCATTTCTCTGTCCGCAACAAAGAAGTCTATTGCGAAGTTTATGGATATACGTCCGGAATATGCGAACCGTAAGATACGTGGCAAAGAGGAAAAGGTACATCCCCGGGAACTGCGGCTCAGGCAAATTATTGTAATTAAGCCGGGAGAACGGATCCCGGTGGATGCGGTTATCACGCAGGGAATGAGCATGGTGGATACAAAAGCTTACGGGGGAGTCGGAGCCAAGAGAAGTGAAGATCGGGGACCGGCTTTACAGTGGCAGCATTAACATCAGCGGCGTGTTGGAGGCCAGAGTGTCCAAGGTATATGAAGATTCTACTGCATCCAGGATTCTGGAACTGGTGGAGAATGCCAACAATAATAAGGCACAGAGTGAAAGTTTTGCAGACAAATTTTCCCGTTTTTATACGCCGGTGGTTACGCTGATCGGTGTACTTGTTATGATTCTTCCGCCCTTGATGCTGCAGGGAGCGGATCAGGAGACCTGGCTTTACCGGGGACTTATTTTTTTGGTAGCGGCATGTCCATGCGGCCTGCTTGTCTCGGTACCTCTTGCATTTCTCGGAGGAATCGGTGCAGCATCCCGTCAGGGAGTGCTGATCAAAGGGAGCAACTATCTGGAGGCGCTTTCGAAAACAGAGACGTTTGTTTTTGATAAGACTGGTACGCTGACGGAAGGTATTTTCCATGTGAAGGCTATCTGTCCGAAGCATATGGAGGACGCTGACCTATTGGAAATTACTGCCTACGGGGAGTCCTATTCCAACCATCCGATTGCGGTGTCTCTGAGAGCTGCCTACGGCAAGTCGATCGACAGCAGCAGGGTGGAGTCTATCCAGGAGTCCTCCGGCTTTGGCGTCTGTGCACAGATTGACGGCAGGCAGGTATACATTGGGAGTTCCAAGTTTATGAACCAGCGGGGCTTCTTCTATCAGCCGGTACAGGAGATCGGCACAGTAGTGCATGTGGCTGTGGATGGGGAATATGAAGGATATATTCTGATTGCAGATGTGATCCGTCCGGATGCAAAATGGACGATCCGCTGGCTGCAGAAACACCAGATTGAGTCAGTCATGCTCACCGGAGATAACCAGAGAGTGGCGGATGATGCAGCAAAACAACTGGGGATTGAGTATGTTTATGCGAACCTGATGCCGGAAGATAAGGTAGAGCAGGTGAAAGAGTTTATGGAAAGCCAGATGGAATCGGAAAAACTCGCATTTGTCGGCGATGGTATTAACGATGCACCAGGGCTGGCGCTGGCAGATATCGGGATTGCCATGGGCGGTTTGGGAGCGGATGCCGCATTGGAGGCTGCAGATATTATCCTTATGGAAGATGAACCCTCTAGGATTGTGAATGCGATTAAGATTTCAAAGGGCACGATCCGCGCAGTAAAACAAAATTTGGTGTTTGCCATAGGCATGAAGGTTATTCTCTTATTTTTGGCGGCGCTTGGCTATGTGACGATGCAGAATGCCATTATTGCGGATATGGCTGTGATGTTGATTAATATATTGAATTCATTCTGGGTATTAAAATATCCGGAATAAAAGGAGCATATATGAGAAAAGTTATAATATACGCTGTGCTGGCTGTTTTTCTGCTGACAGGGTGCAGCGGCGGAATGGACTATGTGTCCGAGGGTACCGCGCATTTGCAGGAACATCAGTATGAGGAGGCAGCCGGTTCTTTTGAGAAGGCGATCCGTTTATCTGAGCAGGCAGCCGGTTCTTCAAAGAAGGAAGAAGCGGAAAAGATAGATGTGGCTGAAGCCTACCGTGGACTCGGGATGGCACGTTATGAGCTTCAGGATTATGAGAAGGCCAGGGATGCATTTCAGAAGGTATTGGATCATGACGGAAAAGCAACAGCGGTTCTTTATAATTTTATAGGAGTCTGTTCTATGCATTTGAATGACCCGCAGGGGGCATTGGACGCATTTGGTGAGGGAATTAAGTTGGCTGGGGATACAGCGGGGGCGCAAGAGACGGACGATGCAGAGGTGATCCGGGAAATGAAGTTTAATGAAGTCGTATGTTATGAAAAGTTACATGACTGGGAGAATGCGAAGATTAAAATACAGGAGTATGTCAGCGAGTATCCTGATGACCAGGATGCACAGAAAGAGGCAGCTTTTCTCAGCACCAGATAGAGAACATGAACAATAGGAGAAGGGTATGAAATATAGTTATCAGATAACGGAGTACTGTCATCGGTTTCTGGAGATGTATATTGAACCGGGAGATGTCTGTGTCGATGCTACGGCCGGGAATGGGAACGACACAGAGTTTCTGTGCCGGCTGGCAGGAAGCACAGGAAAGGTGTATGCGTTTGATATCCAGCAGGAGGCATTGGCACATACAGCAGAGAGACTGGAAAGGCTGGGATTGGGATCCAGGGCCTGCCTGATCCGGGACGGACATGAAAAGATGGGAGATTACGTGAAAGAAGACGTATCTGCCATCGTTTTTAATTTGGGATATCTTCCTGGCGGGGATCACCGGATCTCCACAAAAGCAGAGACAAGCATACTTGCAGTCGAGGAGGGAATGAAGCTTCTGAAGGCAGAGGGCGTGATGAGCCTCTGCATATACAGCGGGAAGGATTCGGGATATGAGGAGAAAGAAGCCGTTCTCGATTACCTGAAAGGCGTGGATCCAAGAAAGTGGCTTGTAATCGTTCATCAGTTTTACAACAGGCAGAATGACCCGCCGATTCCTGTCTTTCTCATCAGGCTGAAATAAATTCATATCATAGTGCATAAAACAGGTGAAATATCCAGGGAAAAGATTTATAATATGAAAATCAGCAGAAATTATCAGTGAAACAGGAGAGAGAGATGACCAGTGAATTTTCTATCGCAGTGCATGCACTTGTTTTTTTAAATCATAAAGGAACTGTATATTCGAGTGAAGGGCTGGCAGAAAATATTTGTACGAATGCCGCAAGGATACGAAAGATTATGGTAAAACTAAAAAAATCCGGACTGGTGGAGACAAAAGAAGGAATAGACGGTGGATACCTTTTTGTGAAAAATAGTGAGGAAACAGACCTTTGTACAATCGCAGATGCGCTGGAATTTTCCTTTGTAACATCAGGATGGAAGAGCGGCAGCTCGGAGATGAAATGTCTGATAGCTTCCGGCATGGCGGGTGTCATGGAAGATTTGTATAAAGACTTAGACCAGCAGTGCCGCAGGCGTCTGCGGCAGATTACAATAGCGGATCTGGACAAACAGATCTTTAAAACTTGAGAATATTCTGAAAATGAAGGGCAAAGGGGTCAGACCCCTTTGATGGGATTACAATATGGCGTTATATGAAATTGAGGAACAAAAGGAATCCATGATTCTTGTAGGCATTCAGCTCTATGAGAATGAGCGGACGGAGGAATCGCTGGATGAACTGGCAGAACTGGCGAAGACCGCGGGGGCGGAAGTGGCCGGGCGTGTGATCCAAAAACGCGAGGCAGTGCATCCGGTCACATATGTGGGGAAGGGAAAGCTTCTGGAATTGAAAGAAGTTCTGTGGGAGACCGAAGCAACCGGTATCGTATGTGATGACGAACTCACGTCCGTGCAGCTCCACAATTTGGAACGGGAGCTGGAGTGCAAGGTGATTGACCGGACGCTTCTTATCTTGGATATCTTTGCAGCCAGGGCGGTCAGCAGCGAGGGGAAGATCCAGGTGGAGCTGGCGCAGCTGAAATATCGGGCTGCGCGTCTGGTTGGCCTCAGAGATTCCCTGTCACGGCTTGGCGGGGGGATTGGAACACGCGGCCCCGGAGAAAAGAAGCTGGAGATGGACAGGCGACTGATTCGGGAACGGATCAGCCGGCTTAAGAAAGAGCTCTGTGAAGTGGAACAGCACAGAGAATTGATACGCACCCAGCGGAAGGCGTCACAGAAGAAGATCGCCGCTCTGGTGGGCTATACATCCGCCGGAAAGAGCAGTATAGAAAATGCGCTGACTGGGGCCGGAATCCTGGCGGATGCAATGCTTTTCTCGACACTGGACACGACAACGCGTGTACTGGAGCTGGAGGGAAAGCAGGAGATTCTGCTGACGGATACGGTTGGTTTTATCCGGAAGCTGCCCCACCATTTGATAGAGGCGTTTAAGAGCACGCTTGAGGAAGCAAAATATGCAGACATTATCATACATGTAGTGGATGCCTCCAATCCACAGATGGACAGCCAGATGTACGTGGTATATGAGACGCTGCGCCAGCTGGGCGTGGAAGGCAAACCGGTGATCACACTGTTTAACAAGCAGGACAAATTGGAGGAAGCAGGCAGTTTCAGGGATTTCCAGGCACAGTATTCGATCAGGACATCCGCAAAGACCGGGCAGGGGCTTGAGGAACTGAAAACAGCACTTTTAGAAATCATACGCAGCGGCCAAATTTATATCGAAAAAATGTATCCTTTTGAGGAAGCCGGGAAAATACAGCTGATCCGAAGGCATGGCCAGCTTCTGGAGGAAGAATATGTGGCGGAGGGGATTTCGGTAAAGGCCTACGTTACAAAGGAGATTTATGGAAAAATATGAGAAGAGCGCCGCGGACAAAAATCAAAATCCGCTGGGTACAGAACCTATTGGCAGACTGATTGGAAAGTTTGCCGTACCGGCAGTCATCAGTATGCTGGTAAGTGCACTATATAATATAGTAGATCAAATATTTATCGGCCAGGGAGTCGGTATGCTGGGAAATGCCGCAACAAATATCGCATTTCCTGTTACAACAATTGCGACGGCGACAGCGCTTCTGCTGGGAATAGGAAGCGCTTCGAACTATAATCTGGAAATGGGAGCTGGAAAAGAGAAAAGAGCGAGTGAAATTGCAGGCACTGGCCTGTCCACACTTGTTATTAGCGGCGTGGTAATCGCCGCTATTGTTCTCCTGTTTTTAGAGCATCTGCTGCATGCTTTCGGAGCGACAAGCGAAGTCCTGCCCTATGCCGTGGACTATACAGGGATAACAGCAATTGGAATTCCCTTTTTTATATTAACAACTGGTGGAAATCATTTGATCCGGGCGGATAGAAGCCCCACCTATTCAATGGTGAGTATGTTGACAGGAGCAATCCTGAATACAATCCTGGATCCCCTCTTTATCTTTGTGTTCCACTGGGGGATTAAAGGTGCTGCTGCCGCTACAGTGATTGGTCAGGTAGTTTCCGGGCTTCTTGTTATCCTTTATTTTGTGAAGTATAAGAAAATGGATATGAAAGTCTCCGCTCTGCGCCCGAGGGCGGTCTATCTAAAGGCGGTTGCAGCCCTGGGAATGGCATCCTGTATCAACCAGCTTGCTATGACTGTCGTACAGATTGCCATGAATAATACTCTCCGCTATTATGGAGCTGCCTCCTCATATGGAAGCGACATCCCGCTGGCCTGCGTAGGGGTAATTTCGAAAGTGAACAGTGTGTTTCTGGCAATCTGTATCGGAATCTCTCAGGGCTGCCAGCCGATCTGGGGATTCAATTATGGAGCCGGAAACTATGAGAGAGTCAGGAGTACATACAAAAAAGCAGCCATTTTATGCACCACAATCGCCACATTATTCTTTTTGAGTTTTCAGATATTCCCACGCCAGATAGTCAGTATTTTTGGGAGCGGCAGTGAGCGGTACTTCCATTTTGCAGACAGATACCTGGAGATCTTCATGTTCATGACTTTTGCAAACGGCATACAGCCTATGTCTTCCGGATTCTTTACCTCTATCGGCAAAGCAAAATTAGGAATTGTCATGTCACTGACCAGACAGGTTCTCTTTCTGCTTCCGCTGATCCTGATATTCCCTTTATTCCTGGGGATAGACGGAGTGATGTATGCGGGACCGATAGCAGATGCCGCGGCGGCTGTCATAGCAATTGTATTTGCCTACAGACAGTTGAAAAAAATGAAATCTCCGGCTCTTCTGTCAGAAATGCCGGAGAATAAGTCTGCCAATTAGGCGGATATTTCATTTTAAAACAAGTAGGGGGCGGAGGGGGTCTCCGGATAACTTCCCATAGATACCAGCAGCTGCAGTCCGGCCTCGCGGGCAGTCAGTACCGAATTCTTAACAGCGCTTGCATCGCCGGTCACAGCCACGATAACTTCATTCGAATGGCTGGTTCCTCTGTCAGGAGTCATGTATCTGATGATCTCAACAGGGGAGGACTTGACGGCCAGATCAGCCATCACAAGGCCAATCGCAGCCGGCGACCCACAGAAGAAACCAAAAGGTTTTCCAATGGGAGCGCCGAAGGCCATATTCAGCGCCTGGTCTGCATTTGCGGAATAGGTAAACTCCAGGTGTCCGGCATCGCTGATGTAGAGTTCTCCCGCATATTTTGTTGTATATTCCACGGCAATCTCAACGGCTCTGCGGACATCGGAAACATTGTTTCCGCCAAGGATGATGTAGTTACCATGGCCGCCCCAGCCTTTTGTGTCCCGGGGCAGCTCAATGGATACGACTTCCGTGTTGGTTGATTTCACTGCTTCATCTACGGCATTAATTTGTCCCGCCGCACCAGTCCGGGAGCTGAGCAGCCCAAGGCTGCGGTAAGGTTTGGGCAGCTGCATCTGCTCCAGCAAAGCGGGGGTTACACCTGGAATTACAAGCCCAATCGTATCCAGGACCGTCTTGCCCACAAACTCTGTCATAGAACAGTCCATTGGTATATTCTCAATTCCTTTTACCTTTAACATAAAACAACTCCTTTTATCTATCTTAATTTAACCTATTTAGCATAAACACATCATAATTTCATTACCTTTTACAAAAATCCACCATCCAGCCCAATTACCTGGCCAGTCAGATATGCATGTCCCTGCGCCAGGCAAAGAACCAGTTCAGCCACTTCCTCCGGAGTCCCAAACCGTCCCGCCGGAACCTCTTCCATCAGCAGCTGCCTCTCTTCCTCGGAAAGCTGGGCGTTCATTATGGTGTCGATCACACCGCAGGCAATCGCATTGACCTGAATATTACTTGGAGCCAGCTCCTTCGCCAGCGCCTTGGTCAGTCCGTTTACCCCTGCCTTGGAAGCCGAGTAGGCCGCCTCACAGGAAGCCCCGGAAATGCCCCACATAGAGGAAATATTAAGAATCTTCCCTGCTTTCTGGGACACCATATATGGAACCGCTGCACGAGAACAGTAAAACACCGAAGACAGATTTGTCTGCAGAATCCTGTCCCAGTCCGAATCCGTCATATCCGTCAGCAGCCCGATAAATGCAGTCCCCGCATTATTCACTAATACATCCAGCCCGGGAACCTCCGCCTCAATCTCCTGAAAGATACGCCGGACATCCAATGCGGATCCCACATCCCCGGGAACAGCCCGGCAGATTCCCCCTGCCGAACGAATCTCGCCACACACACCTGCCAGATCATCGGGATGCCTGCTATTCACAAAAACATAATACCCCAGCCGCCCAAAAGCGGCGGCACAGGCCCGTCCAATCCCTCTGGACGCCCCCGTAATAAGAACACACTTCCGTCCCATAAAAAACCTCACTTCAATAATTCTCCTGCTATTATACTCTATGTACCACAAAAAGTACACCACAACCATTCACAGAATCCATTCCACAAACAAAAAATAATCGTTACTGTTCACACCCTGCAGGCGTGCACGGCACAGTCTGTACAGTAAGAAATAATCTTTAGCCCGGCAAAATCCGCTGTCCTGCCCCTTGATGTTTTGGGACACGGTACTGCGTTCTCTACCTATAAAACTCCCGCATTTTCTGGTTGTGATTGGGTTGCTCATATGATATGATTTCTATATAAATGGGATTTAACAGATCCTTCCTCCACTTCGATTCTCAGGCGAACCGGGTGAAGCATAAAGCGAAAAAGAGAAAGAGGTAGACATATGTTATCCAAGTTCAGTGTGAAGAAACCGTACACCGTTGTAGTAGCCGTGGTACTGATATTAATTCTGGGGTTTGTATCCTTTGATAAAATGACAGTGGACCTGCTGCCGGATATGAATCTCCCCTACGCGGTCGTCATGACTACGTACGCAGGAGCAAGCCCGGAGGAAGTGGAAACTACCGTGACAAAACCGGTAGAGCAGGCAATGGCAACCATCAGCAATATCAAAACCGTCAGTTCTTCATCAAGAGAAAATGCATCCACAGTCATGCTGGAGTTTGAGCAGACCGCCAATATGGATTCTGCCACCATTGAGATGCGGGAGAGTCTGGATCAGATCAGTTCATACTGGCCGGATACGGTAGGCAACCCGATCATCATGAAGCTGAATCCGACCATGATGCCTGTCATGATTCCCGCAATCAGCGTAGACGGCAAAGAGCCGGCGGAGAGCACGAAGATCATAGAGGAAGAGGTACTCCCTGAGATTGAGAGTCTGGAGGGCGTGGCCTCGGTAAATGCGTTCGGAGATATCGAGGAGACCATCCGGATCACGGTAAAGGAAGACAAGGTCAGCAGCGTGGACGGCTCCGTGCAGAATCAGCTGGACAATAAGTTCAATGAAGCTTCGGACGCACTGAACGAGGCAAAGACCCAGGTGGAGAACGGCAAGGCACAGCTGGAGTCAGGCAAGAGCCAGGCAGCGGGGCAGATGGCCGATGCAGAGGCGCAGCTCGCACAGAGCGATGCGGAACTGACCCAGGGGCAGATGGAGGTCAATGAGAAACTCAGCGAGATCCAGCTGGCAGAGGCTGCGCTGGAGCAGTCTGTGGCACAGATCGATGCCAGCGAGCAGGCGCTGCTGCAGCAGAAGCAGGAACTGGAAGATCTGAACGGGCAGCGAGCGGAGATAGAATCCCAATACCAACAGGTTGAACAGGCAATTAAAGAGAGTGGTGAGACCCCGGAGCTGCTGATAGCAAAGGGGACGCTGACCGCACAGCTGGCTGTTTTAGAGCGTTTCGATGAATCTATGGCTGCGATTGAGCAGGGACTTGGGCAGGCGGCTCAGAGCAGGGAGACGATCACCCGGAAGCAGGCCGAGCTTGCGGAAGGAAAATCCATGCTGACACAGGTACAGGCACAGCTTAGCGAGGGAACCATCACGCTGGCGCAGGCGAGGGCCCAGCTCTCCGCGGCGCAGCTGGAGGCGGCCATGCAGATGAGCGAGGCATCTGCCCAGCTGGCAGTCGGCGAGGCAGAGTTAAAGAACAAAGAGGCGGAACTCAAGTCGGCCAAGGAGGAAGCAAAGGCAGCGGCAAACGTAAAATCTATGCTGACCGCCGAGACGATCCAGACCGTCCTGGCGGCTCAGAATTTCAATATGCCTGCCGGCTATGTAAATGAAGAAGGGATCGACTACTTAATCCGTGTGGGGGACAAGTTTGAGTCTATAGAAGAACTTAAAAATCTGGTTCTGGTGGACATGGAGGGGATCAATCCGATTAAATTGTCCGATATTGCAGAAGTAGAACGGATAGATAACGCAGATGAAACCTATGCCAAACTGAATGGAGAGAACGGGATTCTGCTGCAGGTGCAGAAGCAGACCGGATATTCCACAGGGGAAGTGACGGACCGGATTCTGGAACGTTTTGAACAGATTAAAAAAGAGAACAACGACATCCAGGTAGTTGTTCTGATGAACCAGGGAGTCTACATAGACATGGTAATCGGCTCCGTGCTGCAGAATCTGCTGTTTGGGGCAGTACTGGCCATTCTGATTCTGCTGCTGTTTTTAAAGGACATCCGTCCGACTTTTGTAATCGCATGCTCCATCCCGATCAGTATTCTGACGGCCATTGTCCTGATGTATTTCAGCGGAGTGACGATGAACGTCATTTCGCTGTCCGGTCTGGCGCTCGGTGTTGGAATGCTGGTAGACAATTCGATTGTCGTGATTGAAAATATTTACCGTATGCGCAATGAGGAACATGCATCGGCAAAGGAAGCGGCCATTCAGGGAGCCCGTCAGGTTGCCGGGGCTATCATGGCCTCCACGCTGACAACGGTATGCGTATTCCTGCCCATTGTATTTACGGAGGGAATTGCAAGACAGCTTTTTGTAGACATGGGACTGACGATCGCTTACTCGCTCCTCGCCAGCCTGATTGTGGCGCTTACACTTGTGCCAATGATGTCCGCGGGGCTGCTGAGAAAGACGGATCAAAAAGAATCCCGGTTCTTCGTACATCTGAAAGACATATATGAAAAGTTACTGCGGGGCGCGCTGCGCTTTAAACCCCTCGTACTGATCGGCGCCCTTGTTTTGTTTGTGGTGAGCGGTGTGCTTTCTCTTTCAAGGGGAACCGCGTTCATGCCTGCAATGCAGAGCACGGAGATCAGTATGTCAATCGAGACGCCGGACGGAACGCCGCTGCAGGATACGGCAGAGATTGCAGACCGTTTTACGGAGAAGCTCCGGAAAATCAAAGATATCGGTGATGTGGGCGGTATGGTCATGAGCGGCGGCATGATGGGCAGCGGCGGTACGGTGACGAATCAGGTGGAATTCTATGCACTGCTGAAAGAAAAACGGTCCATGTCAGACAACGCCATCCAGAAAGCCATAGAAAAGCTGGCCAGGGAAGAAAATGTTGAGCTTTCCCTGAGCATGTCCAATATGGATATGAGTTCTCTCGGTGCATCGGGGATATCCGTTCAGATAAAAGGGCGGGAATTGGATAAACTTCAGAAAATTGCAAAGGATATAGCAGGGATACTGGAAGGGGTCAAAGGAACGAAGAACGTGTCCGACGGAATGGAGGAGACCACAGAAGAACTGCGGGTGATCGTAGATAAGGACAAGGCAGTTTCCCATAATCTGACCGTTGCCCAGGTTTATCAGGAATTGGCTAAGAAACTGAAAGAACCGGCCTCCACAACAAAGCTGGATATGGATACGGCTTCGATCGGAATCGTAGTGGCGGATCAAAAGAATCAGGAGCTGACCCGCGATGAAATCCGGGATATGAAACTGGATGTAAAAAAACAGGACGGGTCAACAGAGCAGATTGCGTTGAAGGATATCGCATCTTTTGAGACCGGATATGGGCTTCAGTCCATTTCCAGAAGCGCTCAGAGCAGATATATCAATGTAACGGCAGAAGTAGACGAGGATGATAATATCGGATTGGTGAGCAGCCGTGTGGAAAAGGCGATGAAGTCTTATGATCTGCCGGATGGTTATACTGCAGAAATGCAGGGGGAGGATGAAACGATCCGGGAGACCATGGTGGAACTGCTTAAGATGCTGGCACTGGCAGTGGTGTTCATGTACTTGATCATGGTCGCACAGTTCCAGTCATTAAGGTCACCGTTTATCGTTATGTTTACAATTCCGCTTGCATTTACAGGCGGGCTGCTTGGGCTCTGGCTCACAGGAAGTCCGGTAAGTGTAATTGCTATGGTCGGATTTGTTATGTTATCTGGAATTATTGTCAATAATGGTATTGTGTTCATTGATTATACGAATCAGCTGATCTCCCAGGGGATGGATCAGAAGGAAGCGCTGGTGGAAGCCGGAAGGACAAGGCTGCGGCCGATTATCATGACGGCACTCACGACGATTCTGGGTCTGTCCACAATGGCAATTGGTTTTGGTTCCGGTGCAGATATGGTACAGCCGATGGCAGTGGTGACGATCGGCGGTCTTATATATGGAACTGCATTAACACTGTTTGTGGTACCGTGTATCTATGCCTTATTCCACAAAAAGGAAAAGGCAAGATTGCGGGAAGGCATCGAGGAGGAGCCGTTTGAATGATTGATGAAGCCATAGAATTTGCCTCAAAGGCGCATGAGGGGCAATTTCGGAAAGGGACAAGAAGACCTTATATTGTACATCCTGTGGAGGTGGCGGAGATTGTGGCCACGATGACTGCGGATGAAGAAATTATATGTGCCGCAGTCCTGCATGACACGATTGAGGACTGTAAAGAGGTGACGGAAGAGATCCTCAAACTGAGATTCGGGGAGCGCGTAGCGTCTATTGTGGCGCAGGAGAGCGAGGACAAGTCTCTGAGCTGGGAAGAGAGGAAGGGCGCCACGATCCAGCACCTTGGGATGGCTCCGCTGCCCGTGAAGATGATCGGATTGGCGGATAAGCTTTCCAACATGAGAGACATCGACAGGGATTACCCGGTGTTGGGGGATGAACTCTGGAAAAGGTTCCGTATGCAGAGTAAGGCGGCGATAGGCTGGTATTACAAGGGGATCAGGGACGCCCTGAAGGCAGAGTTCGAAGGCTCGGAAGCCTATGAAGAATACTGCACTCTGGTGGAGAAGAATTTCGGCAGCGAGCCGGCTTCGCTGGAGTGGTAATAGAATTGGGGGCTATGGATTGAAACGGATTTTAATGCTGGGGACGGGCGGCACCATTGCGTGCAAACATACGGAGGGCGGACTGACGCCTGCGATAACGCCTGAGGAACTGGTCGGGTTTATTCCGGATGTAAAGGATGTATGCGAAGTGTATACGCATCAGGTATGCAATGTGGACAGCACCAATGTAACCCCTGCACACTGGAAAATGATGAGCCGGGCGGTAGAAGATCATTATAAAGATTATGACGGGTTTGTGATATGCCATGGAACGGATACGCTGGCTTACACTGCGGCTGCACTGTCGTACATGATCCAGAATTCCGAAAAGCCGGTTGTAATAACCGGGGCGCAGAAACCGATTGACGAGGAAAATACGGATGCCAGAAACAATCTTCTGGATAGTTTTATCTATGCAGCAGATGAGGGCTCGAGAGATGTTAATATCGTTTTTGATGGAAAAGTGATCGTAGGAACCAGAGCCAAAAAGGAACGGGCAAAGAGCTACAATGCTTTTTCCAGCATTAACTTTCCATATCCCGCAGTGATCCGGGAACAGGAAGTGATCCGTTATATACCGCCGTTGGAATATCATGGAGGGGTAAAGTTCTATCATGAGATGGAGGACAGTATCTATGTGCTGAAGCTGATCCCCGGTATAGATCCGGAGATTCTGGACTGTCTGTTTGGCCGGTATCGGTGTATCGTAATCGAAAGCTTCGGCGTTGGCGGCATACCGGAGTACCTGGTGGATAAATTTTACAAAGTAATGAGGGACTGCGGGAAGCAGGGGAAGCTGGCCATTGTTGCAACACAGGTTGTAAAAGAGGGCAGCGATATGATGGTGTATGAAGTAGGGAAAAAAGTGAAACAGGATCTGGACCTGCTGGAGACCTATGACATGACCCTGGAGGCGACCATCACGAAGGCCATGTGGCTCATGGCGAGGCAGGATATGAGTTATGAGGATATGAAATCAGAGTTTTACAGAACCGTAAACTATGATATACTGTGCTACAGAAAGAGGCAGGATTCGGTTTCGGGCCGATGATACGGAGGCGCAAAGATGGGAAAGACAAAAGTGATATGTTTTGCAAATAACAAGGGGGGCAGCGGAAAATCCACGACCTGTTCCAATGTGGGGTATGGGCTCACCCAACTGGGAAAGAAGGTGCTGCTGATCGATGGGGATATGCAGCTGAACCTGTCACTTTCCCTGTTTGATGAGGAACAGGTCCTGGAATTTGCCCAGGGGGAAAAGAATTTGTACGAGGGGATCAGGCGGCAGGATGATCTGTCCAGCTATATCGTGCATTCTCCCTATGAAGGACTGGATCTTATTCCGTCTTCTACGCTGATGAGTTCCATTGAGTATGAACTGTTTACAAAGTGGCAGAGAGAGTATATCCTGAGAAAATGCCTGGTGTCTGTCAGAGACTCTGACGTGTACGACTATATTCTGATCGATGCGCCGCCGACACTGGGCGGCTGGGTGATGAATATACTCTGTGCTTCTGACCGGGTAATCATTCCGGTGGAATCAACACCGTGGGGGCTCTTCGGACTCGGCAATATGTTTGAATTTCTGGAAGAGGTAAAGCAGATAGCCCCGGATCTGCAGCTGGGCGGCATTGTGATTACAAAGGTTGATACAAGGAAAAATTATTTTAAGCAAACGCTGGAGACACTCAGGGAACTGGAACAGGTAAAGGTTTTTGATACATATATCCGTGTGGACAGCGCTATCGAGTGGTCACAGGATAATAATGCGCCGATCATGGCTTACAAGAAAAGCAGCAGGAGCGCCGCAGAATACATGGAACTGGCAGCAGAGATTGCAGAACAGCAATAGGAGTACGGCAAAAAGAGTACAGAAGCCAGCGTACAGAAATGGAAAAGGTGAGTGCATGCATCCGGAATTGATCAGAGAATTGTCTGTGATCACGGAAGAAGAACAGATGATATTGGACGGAAGAGAGGGAATCGACCAGCACCTTTATACGGAGAAGAAGGAACTGATCGTGGACTGTGAGAAGCTTTTGAAAAAGGGGAAGCTGATCCAGGTCAGGCCGCACACCCGTTTTGTAAATTTTCCAAAACACAGACATAATTATGTGGAAGTGATCTATATGTGCCAGGGGACTACCACGCATATTGTGGATGGAAACCGGGTGGTTCTTGAGCAGGGAGACCTGCTGTTCCTCAACCAGAACGCAGTGCAGGAGATACTGCCGGCGGGAAAAGAAGACATTGCAGTTAATTTTATCATTCTTCCTGAATTTTTTAATATGGCTTTTTCCATGATGGAAGAAGAGGACAATATGCTGAAGGAGTTTCTGGTGGGGACGCTCTGTGGTAAAAATGAGAAAACCTCTTATTTGTATTTTCATGTGGCGGACGTGCTTCCTATCCAGAATCTGGTGGAGAACATGGTGTGGACCATTTTCTATGACCTGTCAAATAAACGCAGCTGTAACCAAATTACCATGGGACTGTTATTTCTTCAGCTTCTGAATTACATGGATAAGATGGAGACGGGCAGCAGGCAGTTTGACAGGGAACTGACCGGAGTTGTGCTGAACTATGTGGAGGAGCACTACCGGAACGGAACACTGTCTGAGCTGGCGGAAATGCTTGGTTACGATGTGTATTGGCTGAGCCGGGAGATCAAGAGGCGTACAGGCAGAAACTATAAAGAACTTCTGCAGGCGCGGCGCATGAGCCAGGCCGCCTACCTGCTGTCCAGTACGACACTGCCGGTTGCTGATATTATAGAGTCTGTGGGCTATGACAATACCAGTTATTTTTACCGGAAATTTAAGGAAAAGTACGGTATGAGCCCTAAGGAATACCGTGAAAGACTTTAGGCGGGGATGAAGGTCCCTGCTTTTCTTAATGGTAAAAAGCTATTTTTATGAAAGAAAATATTTATGGTAAGAAAGGAAAAGAAGCCGCTATGGAAAAATGTAATTATGCCTGCGATCTTCATACTCATACGACACGTTCAGATGGAGCAGATACTCCGCCGGAGGTGATCCGCCGCGCGGCCGCCCTGGGAGTACGGGTGCTGGCCCTGACAGACCACGATGCCGTTCCGGAGCAGAGATATATGGATGAGGACGGGAATCTGGTTGATCTTCTGGAACTCGCAGAGACATCTGGAGTGAAGCTGCTGCTGGGTACCGAGATATCCTGCGAGACAGATGTGGAGGACGTGCATATAGTCTGCCTCGGCTGCAGATGGGAGGATGCATGGTTTGCAGAGCTTGAACGGGAGCTTTCCAGATCCAGAAGTGAGGGATATCAGTTACTCCTGGAACGTCTCCAGGAGGATGGGATGCATATTACCTGGGAGGAAGTTCTCGACAACGGAGGGCATCCGGTGAGTGAGGAACATGTCCTGAAGAAGATGATATTTGAACAGATGGCAAGGAAAGGCTATGCAAAGGATTGGAAGCAGGCTAAGCTTATGGTAAGAAATACGCCGGGATACCAGATCAAGAGGAAGAAACCGGATCCTGCTGCATTGATCCGGGAGGTGCACCGTGCGGGTGGGATTGCGATATTGGCACATCCACTGCTCATTGCGGAACAGCCCCAAACAGACGGAACAATCATGACAAGGAAAGCGTATATCGACCGGCTCGTAGAGGCAGGACTGGATGGAATTGAGGCCTGTTATACCTATGACAAGACCAGCTATGAGGGCACGCTGACCAAGTGCGAGGCGGAGTCTTATATCCGGGAGAATTATGCGGATCGGGTAGCCATTATGTCGGGCGGATCGGATTACCATGCGGATCAGAAAAAAGGGGCGGTGCATCCGAGGGAACTTGGAGAATGCGGGGTTACGGAGGAGTATTTTTATGGCAACCCGCTGCTGGCTGCGTTATTACAATGAAGGCATTGGGAAACCAGAGACATTAACAGTAAATTTGACGGGATTTAGGAGCAGGCGTATTAATGACAAAGACAGGCTAATATATAAGATTGATGAAGAAAATGTATACATATTAGCCTGCAGCAATCATTATGCTGATAAAGATTCAGCTATTTTAAAACAGGAAATGAATCTGCCGGGCATTTTACAGTGGAAAAACCAACGGCTGTATTCTTTATTTGCCGGCAGCCACAGCTCTTGCCTCAATTTTATCATCACCTTTATGAAGCCAGTCGGTAAGCGGTTTCCCAAAGGGTTTGGACAAAAGTTTTACAAGCTGCCCGATGGCGATGGCTGCAATGACCGTTCCTTCACGTACGACGACTCCGTCGCCGGTAAAGGAGTTCAGGCCGCCTAAAAATGCAATCTGCAGGATGAGGGCGATCACAACCATAGAAGTGTCTGCGATAGACTTACAGTTTCCAAAGGGTTTACCCGTAACCGTTGCTATGGCCCCGGCAAAGCCTTCCGCCGGCATAGGCGGCCACTGGGGACGCAAGTAAATAAAAACACCGAGGGCGCTAATGACCAGGCTGACTAGCAGATACACAAGCTGCATGGGGTAATTCTGAGGGCGCGGGAAGTTGAGCAGCAGATGGCCGAAGGCATTTGGGTCAGTACCAGTAAAATCTACCAGCCAACTGAAAATGAAGGTGACGATAATACCCAGTGCGTTAGTTACCTTGAAGCGTTTACGCAGGATAATGAGCTGTAGTACAACTAACAGTATATAGATAATCATTGTTGTAACACCAAGGGTAAATCCCCAGATCTGTTCACATGCCCGAGGAATGGAACTTACCGGAGTGATCCCTAGATTTGACATTTTGGAAAAATTAATGCCAATAGAGATTAGAAACAAGCCAAATACATAACATACAAATTGTTTTACTAAATTAACCGGTTTGGATTTTAACATACCGGATCCTCCTTTTTATTTTCATTCATAAATAAATACACATTACCCGCGATGTCCTTTAAGCCGTCCTTGTCTAAAATATTAATTTGCTTTCCGGATTTTTCAATCAACCCTTCATCGCAAAAATTCTTAATACAATAGAAAAACTGCCGCTTGCTGATATTCGTCTGCAGACAGATACTCTCAGCTTTTTCTTCAATATTAGTTCCGTCTTTCGCCAGTTTTAAAAGCCAGTAGGCCAGTACCTCATTAGAAGGGAACAGCATGCGGAGCATCGCCAGCTTGTACATTTCGTACACGCGGTCCGATGTCTTCAAATAGAAATACAGGGAAAAGTTCTTATCACTTAACAGCTCCTTTTTGCAGGGTGTCAGCCTCAGCAGCTTACAGTCTGTGGCTGTTCGGACGCCGCAGTTAAAATTCATGTTGCGCATTTGTGAGAACTTTCCGATAAATTCTCCGGGCCCTAATGAATCAACTAAGAATTCCCGTCCGTTAAAGTCCACAGTAAAGCACGAAACTTTACCCTCTAATATATAATACAGTTCGATATCCTTCTGCTCCTCTAAAGGAATAAAAACAACCTTCTTTTTTAACTCAACAACCGTCAGCTTTTCCAAAATATGCCTGGGTATAATTTCCTCTAATATATTCCCCGTACTCATACTTAAACCTCACTCTCATACAAGTATAAAAACGAACCCTCATGAAGTCCTGCAAAGCTATCTGTTTTTCGGGCCATTTCTAACTCGATTACAAATAATAGTTTCACTTTAGGAAAATGGAGTTCATTTTCCATTACATCTATGTCCCTCACAAACTTATGCAACCAATATTTGCAGCTCGCTGTAAACCCGCCCCACGGGGCATGAATTACGGGGTGCCCTTTGGGTATATCATATTTGCAAGGGAACTGTATACTTATATTTTACACCAACAGCCAGACTTTTCGAAGCCCAGCTGTTGATTTTTCGGTTTATATAAGTTGCATCCTATAAGGAGAATTCCTGTTCTGAGCGAAGAATCAATTCATCGTGAATTGTATCGGTAAGGTCTGTCCAGTACGCACTGTAACCTGCCACACGAACGATAAGATCCGTGTATTTTTCCGGATGCTGTTTGGCGTCCTTCATAATTTCGTTGCTGATCACATTAAACTGGATGTGCTTACCGCCTAGGTCATGTAAGTAAGTTCGAATCAGAGCATGCAGTTGTTCACGGCCCTCCTTAGTCTTTAGAGACTCAGGAGTAAACCTCATATTGAACAGCACACCATATAACTCTGTGTGGTCTACGCGGCCCGCTGATGCAATTACAGCCGCAGGGCCTTCGCAATCTGTTCCCTGTCTGGGCGATACTGCACCATCTGACATGGCTTCCCATGCGCAGCGCCCATCCGGGAGGGCTCCTGTCTTAGCTCCTGTTCCAGCATGGAAGCCAAGGGAATGAGGAGCAACCTCAAAGTGGTGTCCATATGCAGAAGGAATTTGATACCATACATTTTCAATGATTCTGTAACCCTCATCTACAAGGTCATCAACTTCAGCGATATCATTGCCATATTTAGGAAGGTCAGATAATTTTGCATGAAGCTCTTCATAACCTTCCCAGTTTGCATCAATAGCTGCCATCAGTTCTTCTTTGCTGCAGATAGGATCCTCACAGAAGATATAATTTTTAAGAACATAAGCCACATTGCCGAAGTCCTGGACACCTACCGGAACGATATACTGTGTATTATCATTATGAACCGCGCCGCCCAGGCTGGTTACCTTCCCACGTTTGATACAGTCATCTGTAAATGCAGACATCATAATATCCGGGAAGGACTCTATATGCTGGATACGGCATTGACGGTTACTGTTTGCAGAGTAATCCCCCCAGTACGCCCACTGTGCCTTGTATGCTTCAATAAACTCTTCATATGTCTCCATCTGAAAGAAATCACCTGTCTTGGGCCCGAGCTGCTTATTCATGCGGACATCATAACCGTTACGGAGTGCATATTCAAGCATCTTACCGCAGTTGATTACAATTGGCCATACAGAGCTAGTCTTACCGGGAACCCCATGAAGAACACATCCGCCGACGGCATAATCCCGGGCTTCCTGTACAGTGTATCCACGGCTGAGCAGATACTGAATACTGTTATCATCACCCATAAATGCAGGGAAGCCCATGCCAAGTGCCACAATTTCCAGCGCACGTTCCATGAATTTTCTGTCAATGTTTGCATGGTAGCGGACGGAAAGGGTTGGATGCGGTGTATGGACGCGCTCAGCAGCATCAAGCCACAGATAAGATAAACGGTTTGTTGCGTCCCGTCCTGTGATTGGATCAACACCACCAAGGATACAATTATGGAAATGTGACTCTGAACTTAAGTTTGGAGTCATGAGATCCGGCCAGAACTGACGCTTGCCCATGACCTTGCAGCGGAAGCACTCGAGAAGCTGTGTGGCATATTCTTCATCGATGTAGCCTGTTTCAATATCTGATTTAAAGCAGGGAAATAAGAACTGATCAACACGGCCAAACCCCATTCCATATGTACGTGTATCATAGAAGATCATCAGGATCCCAAAGTAGAATGACTGAAGAGCTTCCTGGAATGTTTCTGCCGGATACTCCGGAACCCGCATGCATACCCTTGCAATTTCCTCGAGCTCAGCCTTACGCATCGGGTCTTTCTCCGCTGCCGCTTTTTCAGAAGCAAGTGCTGCATAGCGATGTGCATATTCAATGCCTCCTTCCAGCATTAACTTAAGCCCAAGCCAGAACTCGTGTGCACGGTAATCCTCATCTGTTAAGATCACGAGTTTTTCAAGCTGCTCGTCAATATCTGCAATCAGGCCTCTAACGCCCTTTGATACGATTCTTGAAATATCCGGAACATGCCATGCCTTTTCAGCATAGACCTCTGAAAGGAAGTTGCAGACCCATGCGCCCTGTTCACCGACACTCTCTGCAAAAGCGACCTCTTCTTCACCAAGATACTTGTACCACATTTCTTTGCCGCCCACATTTTGGAACTTATGGGCGATATCTTTTGCCTGTTGTGCCTGTTCAGGGCTTTCGAATGCGAAGAACTTTCCGCTTCCCTTCCATCCATATTTATCGGCATAATCACTGACCCATGTTGCAGCTAGATCCGGGAACCACTCAGGCCCCATTGGTTTCGCACTGAAATCACCAACTAACAGCTGCTCATCATCAATATAAATAGGGATTTCTTTCAGTATTTTTGCAATGGAATATCCACGTTTACGATAAAATGAATAACCGGCGTATTCTTCATAAGCGTCTGCAAGAAGCTGGGCGCGTGCCATGGACATTGTCTGTGTATAGCGCAGAGGATTTAATCTTTCCCAAATAGTTTCACCACGAGTTTTTCCATGATATTGCTTATAGGTAACTTTTGTCATTTTATTTCCACCTTTCTCATATTAAACATTAATATCTATATTCTTACCTGACCGTGGGCCCTTTCGGTCAGGTAAATAGAAACAGAATGGAATCGCGTGTTTAAATAGATTCACGTATTGCATTTAATTCGGCCAGATATTCCTCAGACTGACGTTTGTTTTTCGGACAGATTCCCGGCATATCAAGACGTTCATATTTGTCTTCGCCAAGATTGTTATATCCTAAAAGTTCATGGTATTCTGCCGGGCTAAGTCCAAGCTCATTCCTAATGAAATGAGCAATAGCTGCAACGGACTCCAGAGAATCGTTGAAGCCGGGTATCAATGGTGTACGGAATTGCAGTTTTTTCCCCATCTTTACAAGGCGTTTCGCATTATCCAGGATTCTTTCGTTTGATACTTTCGTACCCATTATATGTTTTTCCTTGTCCATATGTTTTAGATCATACATGATAAAATCACAATGTTCTGCAATCGCCCGTACCGTTTCCCAGGGAAAAGCCCCTTCCATTTCTACGGCAGTACGAATGCCTTCATCATGAGCGGCCTTTAAAAGATTAATTGTAAATTCCGGCTGCATTTCACAGGCTCCGCCTGATATTGTCATGCCGCCTCCGGAATTACAAAATAAGTTGTAATCTCTCCTGACCTTATGGATGACCTGTTTCACGGTCATGGGCTCTCCTTCTACTGAGCGGACATTGTTAAAACATGCGCTGACACATCGTCCGCATACAGTACATAGTGAGCGGTTCGTTGCCACAGCACCATCTGCAAAATAGTTTGCTTTCTGCGGACAGGCCTGCACACATCGACCACAGCCCGTGCACCGGTCCTTTTTGATCATCAGCACTGGTTTGAGACTCTGCGACTCCGGATTCTGACACCAATAACAGCGAAGAGGACATCCCTTTAAGAAAACGGTTGTACGAACCCCGGGGCCGTCATGTGTAGAATATCTCTGAATGTTAAAGACCTGTCCGACGAGTTCTGCGTTATATACTGTACTCATTTCACACCTCCTTTCTTGAAAATTTTATTACTATTCTTTTTGCGTAATTATGCTGTTTAGAGTTAAAATACGGATGCAATTGATTCGTATATATCTAAGGATTACAAATTACTTCTGGTGAAAGTGCCCTATCTGTTTCCTGATATTAGGTGTATTCTATAAGATTTAAACAAAAATATGAAGTGCAAACTGCGTTGTTTTGCGTTTTTTTACATTTTTAGTTAATTGTTCAATATTGTTAATCCTGTCGTTCATTTAATTCCATTTACTTCTTTAAAGCCGAAAGTTAAAATAAACCTAACACAAACGAAAGTTCCGCGGAAGGTGCATGTAGATCGTTACAACAGAATTATTGATAAGGAGGAAGGAGAAATGAAGAGAAAGTTAATGAAAGCTGCCGGAATGCTTATGGCAGTGTCCCTTTTAACCGCAGGCTGCGGTTCTTCGGCCGGCAATTCTTCGGATGAGGGAAAAGAGAGCGGTGGGAATAAGAAGGCAGAAAGCGTCACCCTAACCGTGGAGGCAAGCCAGGAGATCGTAAATAATATCCCATATGCTTTCAGCGAAGAAAATATAGCGGCCTTTGAGGAACAATATCCGGAGATCAAGGTAGAGCTGGTGCTGAACCCAGATGCGCAGAACACGTCGATCATTCAGACAAAGCTGGCCTCAGGACAGCCGTCGGATTTAATTTGCTACAACAAAGTTTCCGCAGAGAACGAACTGGAAGTTGCGAAAAACTGTGTTGATTTATCAGACGAGCCGTTTGTGGAGAACCTTGCAGACAAAGAAATCCTGACGGCACCGGACGGGAAGATTTATGGGTTTGCATTTGCAGTGAAGACCGGCGGCATGGGTGTTGTATATAATAAAGATCTGTTTGAGGAGAAAGGGGTGGAAATTCCGAAGACATATGAGGAATTTCTGGCAGTCTGCGAAAATTTAAAAGCACAGGGAGTCACTCCGTTTTACGGTCCATTTAAAGATGTGTGGACATTCCAGATGTGGACAACTTCTACCTGGGGTTATTATGCAGCAAAATCAGAGCCGGATCTGTGGGACCGTTTGAATGCAAACGAGATTGGCTGGGATGAGGTGCCCGCATTCAGGGAGAGCCTGGAGAAGGCATATGATCTGTATAAAGACGGATATATGCAGAGCACGGTACTTTCCGACGATTACAACAGCATACCGGCGGCAATGAGCAGCGGCGATTATGCCATGACAGTGGGCTCAAATACCACGGTAAGAGATTTACTGAATGCTTATCCGGATATTCAGTTTGATATGTTCCCCTATCCTGTATATGAGGGGGAGGACGAATATCTTACCATCAGCCAGCTGGATGCGGAGTTCTTTATTCCGAAAGATGCAAAGCATATCGAGGAGGCCAGGAAGTTTCTGAATTTCATGGCACAGCCTGAGCAATGCGATACTGCTCAGAAGGCAGCCTCTTTTGTTCCGAACGTAAAAGGCGCTAAGGAACCGGAATTCGATGAGTTTGAGGGGCGTTTATACGAAGAATATAATAAGACGGGTAAGACGGTGTTGGAAATGAATGCCTATATGAAGGTTGACTTAAACGACCTCTGGGTATATTTCCAGGATATGTTTGCGGGAGCGAAAACACCGGAGGAGGTACTTTCTTCCTGGGATACTACTTTTGAAGAACTGATGAAGTCAAAAGGAATAGAAAACTTCTAAACAGAAATAACGAAAATTAGGCACCGGACAGTCCGGAAGGAGCGTATGAAAGGCGGGCTTCTGTCAGACTGGGCGGTGCTTTTCTTTTGAATCTTCTTCGAGATAATCATGATAGAAAGGCAAGGTGCATCACAATGCGACGGACCAGACACTTATATACATATCTGCTAATCCTGCCGGCACTGCTGATATTTGGAATCTTTTTTGTGGTACCCAGCATCTATGGAATATATTATTCCTTGACAGACTGGACGATAGGGAAGGATACCATCAGCTTTGTGGGGCTTGAGAATTATAAGACGATTTTTCAAAGCGGTGAATTGAAACATGCTATATATAATACCTTCGTATACGCCATTATTGTGGTGATCGGGAAAAATGTCAATGGGCTTCTGCTGGCGCTGGCGGTAAATACAAAGACAAAACTGCGAGGGTATTTCCGGGTAATTTTCTTTCTGCCATGCGTGATTTCTACGATCATCATCGGGCTTGTGTTTGTGCCCATTTTACATCCTAACGGAATCCTGAATGAATTTCTGGGGCATGTGGGCCTTCAGGCCCTGCAGCAGAAATGGCTGGTAGATACCAGGATCGTAATGGTATCCATAGCGGGGGTATCAATCTGGCAATGGAGCGGGTATCATATGGTTGTTTATCTCGCCGGCCTGCAGGCTGTACCGGCATCTTATTATGAGGCGGCGAAGATTGACGGGGCCAGCGCCCTGCAGCGTTTTACGAATATTACGTTTCCGATGCTGGCCCCTGCATTTAATATTAATATGCTGTTAAGCTTGATTGGCGGGCTGAAGGTGTTCAGTGAACCATATGCACTTACGAACGGGGGTCCCGGAAATGCGTCTCAGGTAATTGCACTGGAAGTGTTCTCTAAGTTTGGAAGAGGTCAATGGGGGCTCGGCACCGCACTGAACGTTACGCTGGCGGTTTTCGTTTCTATTATCTGCATTCCGGTATTGTATAAGATGAGGAAGAGGGAGGTGGAGGAATAATGTATGGCAGAAAAAAAGAGAAAGTAACAAAGGTACTTCTGCAGATCGTGCTGATTCTGATCTCTTTGGTTATTGTGATTCCGCTTCTGATTATGCTGCTGGGGGCTTTTAAGAATTCGGCAGAAGTGACGGCGTTTGATCTGACACTTCCGGAGCAATGGCTGGTGGATAATTTTAAAACTGTCTTTGAACAGGGAAAATTATTGCTGGCATTTAAGAACAGTATTCTGATTACCATAGCCTCCACCGTGATCACGATATTCACAAGTTCTCTGGCATCCTTTATCCTTGCCCGGCGAAAGACCAGGTTCTCGAGATTCCTGTATTATTTTTTCTTTATCGGCACGATTATCCCGATGCAGATTATGCCTACGATTCGTTTATTTACGGTTCTGGATATCTATGGCGGTTATCTGAATGTTATCATTTTATACACGGCGATCAACATACCCTTCAGCTGTTTTCTTTATACCGGATTTATACGGGGGATTCCAGGGGTGTTGGATGAATCCGCATTTATCGAGGGGGCATCCACATTGCAGACGTATTTCTACATCATCCTTCCGCTCCTGAAATCATGTAATATCACCGTACTGATTCTTCTGTTCACAGGAATATGGAATGAAATTAATATACCGCTTTACTTCTTAAACGACCCGGCAAAGAGGACGCTGCCCCTTTCTGTGTACCAGTTTTTCGGAATGTATGGAGGCAGTAACTGGAATCTGGTGTTTGCAGACCTGACGCTGGCGGCGCTGCCGGTGATCCTGCTGTTTTTGTTTATGCAGAAGCAATTTATCAGCGGCCTGACAGAAGGCGCGGTAAAAGGATGAGGTTTGACGTTACTATGCTCGGCCTATAGGCCGAGCATAGTAACGGGTTGTAACAGTGCAGTCCTGTCTGAACTGTTACAACGGTTTGACTTTTTACTGTTATTTGGGATAATAAAGGAGGAACAGCCATGCAGATCAGGAGGAGCGGAACCCATATGAATTTTAAGTTCAGGACTAAACTATATGTCGTTTTTTCTATTATTATTTTATTTGCAGCGGCATCTTTCAGCCTGTTTATCCGTATGCACATCTTTAGACAGATGGAAGAGGAGTCAGCCTATAATGATATGCAGCTATGCATAAAAATATCCGAAAATGTCGACACCTATATCGAAAAAATGGATGATATCACAAAAAAGCTGATCTCAAATCCGGGTCTTCTGCAGATCATGCGGGAGGTGAAAAACAATCCCAAAGCATTGTCGGACTATGAGGAATTAAAGCGGAACAGAGAAATCGCAGCCATTGTCTCTAATGCGATTACGCTGACGTCTTTTCCTCATGTCAATGTATATCTTTACAGTCAGGATGGTTCTTATTCTTATGTATACAACCAGCACAAAAGCAATTTTAAATCCGCCCTTACAATGGAGGACAATGGGGAAAAGCTAGGTAAGAAGGAGCTTGTTATCTATGCGGATCATGACAGCGGCTCACAGGATGAACAGGGTGCAACGATATCATTTATCCGTGCGGTCTTTGATGTAAGCGCCAACAGATATGGTTATATTGAGGTGCAGTCAGATTATAAGAAGCTGGATGAAATCTGCAACATTAACCATATAGGCAATGTCCTTCTTTTGAATGATAAAGGCGATACCGTATATCCGTCCAGTTCCGTTTCTGAAGAAGAGAGCGGTTTATTCAAAAGAAATCTGGCGGAAAAGAATAAAAGCGGTGTCTTTAGCGTGGAGAACCATATGTACTTTTATGCCTCATCAGATTATTCGGGGATCACGACTTATATACAGTATCCAAAAGATACAATATATTCCTCAATGAAATTACTGCAGCATACTACGATCATCTTTTTTATATGCGTGACGGCTGCTGCAATTTTGATGGTAGTTGTATTTTCGCGGATGCTGGTAAAACCCCTCCAGGAACTGCGCAACAGCGTATTGAAGGTTACCTATGAGAATATGGGTCTGAATCTGGAGGATGTCTCTAATAATGAAATTATCGAGCTTAAAGATGCGTTCCAGAAGATACTGGATGATCTAAAATTAGCGGCTTTCAGAGAAATTGAGTCCAATAAGGCGGAGGCAGGGGCGAGGATTTCTGCCCTGCAGGCGCAGATTTCCCCACATTTTATCCATAATGTTCTGTATTCGATCAGCATCTCTGCAAGAGAAGGCCGCACGGAGGACGCACAGGCCATGTGCAAACAGCTTTCGGACATGCTGCGCTATACGGTGAACTCCAATGCGCATACGGTAACTCTTGGGGAGGAGATGCAATACATTACAAACTATCTTGCACTTCAGAAGCAGTACTATGAAGATTTTCTGCAATATCAGATTGAGGTGCAGGAGGAGGCACGTTCTATCCTGATCCCCAGGCTTTGTATCCTTCCATTTGTAGAAAACGCCATACAGCATGCTTTTGAGGGACAAAAACCGCCCTATCATATCTGTGTGACGGCAATCGCCAGGGACGGGAAATGGAAAGTTGAGGTCAGAGACAATGGGAGAGGATTTTCAAAGGATAAAATAAAAGAGATCGAAAACAGGATGAAAGAAGAAAGTCTGGTCATCAATTTGCAAGACAGCTCTGAGGGGGAACCAGGCATGGGAGGATTGGGGATTCTGAACACACTCCTTCGGCTGAGAATCTACTTTGCAGGAGATTTTGAATTCAGTATAAAGAATAATTCTCCGGAAGATGGCGCGGCAGTCTGTCTGGGCGGCAGGTTCATATTTGAGAATGAATAGTGTCAAATAAGTTATAAAAACGCAAACACTACAAAAGGGGTCTGACCCCTTTGCACTGGGGGAGGGATGAAACATGTATAAGTTTCTTGTTGCAGAGGACAGCAAAGTCATCTTAAGAGACATTGTCCATCTTATTAATGAAGCAGGCTATGATTCCGTTATTAAAACGGCATATGACGGAGAAGCTGCCGCCGAGCTTTTGAAAGACTTTGAGCCGGATATCATCTTTACGGATATCAAAATGCCGGTCATAGACGGGCTGACACTCATCCAGAAGGCCAAGGCGCTTTATCCGGGGGTGAAAAGCGTTATTATCAGTGGATATGCAGACTTTACCTTTACCCACGAGGCTCTGATGCTGCAGGTAGATGACTATATCATGAAGCCTGTGGATGCAGGGGAGTTTGCTGAGATTTTAAAGAAGCTGACCATGAAGGCGGACAGCAAAAAGGTACAGGAGGAAGAATCTGCCCTGCAAAAGATGATTCAGGAAGGCATTGGAACAGAGGAGAACGGATTCCCGGGACGTTACATGCTCTCTTTGGTACGGGTAGGGCTTTTTCAGCAGTATGCGGCGCCCTTGTCAAAGGAATTGGTCAAAGAAATTATGGCAGAGAATAAGGCGGGGCCGGATGTTCGGACAGCAAATACCAGGCTGAACAGTGAAAAAATCGTGATGTTTAATCTGGAAAGCAGTTCCCAAAAGAGGATCATGCTGTTAAATACGTTACTCTTGTCGGAACTGCGGAAGAAGTATACACGTGTCAATATTATCTGTTCGGGCTGCCTAACGGATATCACTCAGCTCCATATGCAGTATACCCATCTTTCTAACCGGCTGGGGAGGATGGTGATGCTGGAATGCAGCAAAGTCTTTGAGGATGAGAAATATATAGAGGTGAGAGAGCGGTATATCCGGCAGAAAGAGGAGATTGAAGTATTCCGCAGGAAAATAGAATGGATTCTGAAAAATAAGGCTGCAGATGATTATCGCAAAGAAATTCATAAGAATATTCTATCCTGGGAAGAAAAGCATTATACCGTCGCGGTACTGCGGAAATTCCTCCTGGCGCTGCTGGACGAAATGTTTGCGGCAGCAGGCGGGAACGGGGAACTGGCGGATGAGCCGGGTACGCTGGCGGATCAGATACTGAATGACTGCAGAAGGTACGGGGAGCTGGAAGAATGTCTGCAGGGGTACAGCGAATTTATGTCGGCCTCAAAAGAGGAAAAAAGCGGGGTGTCGATGGAAGCTGCGTATAAATTGACCGAATACATGCAGGCGAATCTGTATAAGAACTTATCTCTGCAGGAAATAGCGGATTATTTTGATATTTCGCCGTCCTATATCTGCAGGCTGTTTAAAGTATATTACAGCGATACTCCTATCAGTTATTATAACAGGCTCAAAATCAATGAAGCAAAACAGATGCTGGAGGAATACGAGAACATACGGGTGAAGGATATTGCAGAGTTGCTGGGGTTCAGTGACCAGTATTACTTCAGCAAAGTGTTTAAACAGCAGTATGGAGTCAGTCCAATTGTGTATAAGTCGCAAATGCAGAAAGATATTGCGGATGAAACGGGCGGGGGAAGATAAAGCCGGAGGCCGTCCGCAGAAGCGCGCCTTACCGCAGTGTGCCTATACGTTCAAAATATTCCCTCCCTCAGTCCATGATATTCCATTTACCATCAGCCCTGCGGGACGTATAATCTGCTCATACAAGTGCTCCGTCCGGCATCAGACGCCGGCAGGCACGAGAGGAAATTCTGAATCATATGAAGAGAGGATAAGGAGGATTTTATGAGCAGTTATGGTATGAAAGCAGTGGAATTTGCCCTGAAATATCCACCCATGGGAATTGAAAAAAGACGAGAGCTTCTCCCTTATAAAAGTGTGAGCAGCCTGTATCCGGCTAAGGCGGATGAAGATGTTCTGGTGACTGCAAACGGGAGGCAGAGAATTGATATTGTGGGGGATCCTTATCATGAGCGCGTAATCTACCGCCGTGAAAGGATCATGGATATGCGCTGGAAGGACACGCCCGAACCGCCGGATGTGGCTTATGCGATCCCGGAAGCGAGAAGTTTTCTGAAACAGGGGAAATTTGAAGAGGCTGCAAGGGTGATGGACGAAGCAACGAAAGCGGCGGGGTATGATCAGTGGATAGACAGCCGCCCCTTTGGCGTTGAATTTCCGCGCCTGCATCCGCGTCTCCATTCGGTTATTGAGCTGCTGACCGAAATCGAAGAAGGAAAGGAGCGCTGCGATTACCTGCGGTATCTTGATATGATGTCGGGAGAAGCAGTGGTGCGCATACAGGATGAAAAAGGAGGCATTCTCCGCAGGTCTTTTGTCTCCTTTGATAAAGAGGCAGTTGTGCAAAAAACAGAGCGCCTGAATAAAGAGCAGTTTGATATGAACATACGCTTTGTTGCACCGGGCGGGTACGATCTTCCTGACCATTTCGACCAGTTTGTGCTTGTCACCTATAACGATATGTATCAGATAGAAGGCAGCGATGTGGAAATCAAGACAACGCCCGAAAGCTGTACAGTATCATTGGCATATGACCCGCAGTTCGGTGAACGTGGGTACTGCTGCTGTTCTGTGATCCGCACGGATGGAAAGGTATCCTGCCGTGAGGGCGGTTATCTGCAGGTGGAGGGCGCAAAGGAGATCACCATTATTTCCCGAACTGTAAAATATGAAGAAGCATACCGCCATGCTCTGGCTGAAAAGGTGCTGGAGGAAGTGAACCAAATCCAGGATTCCTACGAAGATATGCTGGCAGCAAACCGGGCATATTTGGAGCCTTTGATGGAACGCTCCGTGATACGGCTTAAGGGGGACTGGGCTATGGCGGCAGAGGAATTGCTCAACGAACAGCACGGCGGGGGCGAGTTAAGTGCTATGATGCTGGAAAAGCTGTATGATATGGGACGTTTCTTTATGATAACGGACACCGGAGATGATCCGCCGTCCTTGTTCCAGCATAATATTAATACCAACCTGCAGGTCTGCTCCGGGAACATGACGGGGCTGCCTGAAATCATGGATACCTATTTCAAATTCTATGAGGACAAATTCGATGACTTCCGTCTGAATGCAGAGCGTTTTTACGGAGCGAGGGGCGTACTCGGAAATATTCACTGTGATTATAACTCAGGAAAGTTCTATCAGTTTTCGATTGTATATCCACATTACTGCTGGACCGCATGTCTGGGATGGATTTATAACGAGTTCTGGGGGCACTATCTGGTGACAGGAGACAAAGAATTCCTGCGTGAACGTATTGTCCCGGGCCTGAAGGAAATCGCATTATTTTATGAAGACTATCTCACTGATGTGGATGAAAATGGAAAGGTAATGTTCTATCCGAGTTATTCGCCGGAAGATCCTTCCATGAATGATTATCACGTGCCATTCCCGAAGGATGTCTATGCAATGAATGTGAATTCACTGATGGATGTGATGGTATGCAGAGAGGTACTGGATAACCTGATGGAGGCATGTGAGGTTCTTGGCCTGGACGAACCGGATCTTCCGAAATGGAAAGCGCTCAGGGGCAGACTGCCGGACTATCTGATGGATGAGGACGGGGCGATTAAGGAGTGGTCCTTCAAGTATTCAGGGGAAAACTATGATCACCGGCACGTTTCCCACCATTATGATATCTGGCCGGGGCGGGCTGTTTCACCGGAGAAAACGCCGGAGCTTGTAAAGCCGTTTATTCTTTCCAACCGGAAACGCGGGCATCAGGATGATTCTGCCCATGGCGTCATCCATCGGTATTTTACAGCGGTAAGGCTGGGCGATCTGCCGGATGCCATGCATAACCTTCGTACTCTGATGGAGCACGGCTACGTAACACGTACACTGAACACCGTGCATTATCCATACCGGGTATTCTGTCCGGACCTGCTGGGAGCTATGCCGGCAATTGTTCTGGAAATGCTGGTTTATTCCGATGAAGGCTTTATAAAGCTGCTGCCTGCAGTTCCGGGGGATTTAAGCAAAGGAAATCTGGAAGGAATGTGGCTTTATACATTTGCTAAGATTGAGAAGATGAGCTGGGATATGGAGGCCGGAAAAGCGGAGGTTGAAATATTTAGTATGGAAGACCAGGTGATTTATGTCTCCTTCCCGGTGGGCTACAAGGAGTTGCGGGTGAACGGGAAGCTTTATGATAAAGACGGAAACGGAGCTGATATAGAATTCAAAAAGAATACAGTGGTTCATTTAGAATATTTATTCTGAGTCAGGTTCACCGGGGCATTGAAACATGGGGTTCTCGAGGAATTTAAAGCTTAAGGAAAAGAGTGTCCCGGAGCCATGTGGTTCCGGGATCAAATTCTATATCCAAGGGCACACCGGAATTATACCCTGCGGGGCGGGTTTGCAGCAAGCTGCAAAATAATGTATACCCAAAGGGCGTCCCGTAATACATGCCCTTGCGGGGTGGGGTTGCAGCAAGCTGCAAAATAATGTATGAAGAAGGAGGCGGAATATGGAACGGCTGGAAATATGCAGACCGGCAGAAATAAAAGAGGTACAGATTCAGGATACTTTCTGGTCACAGTATATGGAATTGGTAAGGGATACGGTGATTCCCTATCAGTGGGAGATTCTGAATGACCGGGTGCCGGACGTTGAGCGAAGCCATGCGGTTCGGAATTTTAAAATTGCAGCAGGCGTGGAGAAAGGTTGTTTTTATGGGGAGGTGTTCCAAGACAGCGACCTGGCAAAATGGCTGGAGGCTGCGTCATACTGTCTGGAGAGCGCTCCGGAGCCTGAGCTGGAAGCCGTCATGGATGAGGTAATTGATCTTATAGCCGCGGCCCAGCAGGAGAATGGGTATCTGGATACCTATTTTTCGATAGGGAATCAGGAGAAGGAATGGACCAATCTGTATGAATGCCATGAGATGTATTGCGCAGGACATATGATGGAGGCGGCGGCTGCCTATTTCAGAGCGACAGGAAAGAGAAAGCTGCTGGACGTGATGTGCAGATGTGCGGATCATATTGCGGAACATTTCAGGAAAGGAGGACAGAAGGGGTATCCGGGCCATCAGGAGATAGAACTTGCGCTGGTCAAACTGTATGAAGCAACGGGTAACAGGGAGTATCTGGAGCTGAGCCGTTATTTTTTGGAGGAGCGGGGCAGGGAACCGAATTATTTTGTATGGGAATGGGAGACTTTACGCCAACAATGTTCCTTTAAGACAGACCTGCCGGCGGAGAGTCCTGACCTGGTTTATAATCAGTCACATTTGCCTGTGTATGACCAGACTTCGGCAGCCGGCCATGCGGTCAGGGCAATGTATATGTACGCAGCAATGGCAGATGTGGCAAGGGCGGCGGGAAGCAGAGAAATGTATCTGTCATGCAGGCGGCTCTGGGAAAATGTGGTGGAACGGCAGATGTATATTACCGGGGCTATAGGTTCCACGAGGACAGGAGAGGCTTTCACCGTGGATTATGACCTGCCCAATGAGACTGCATATGCGGAGACATGCGCCTCCATCGGACTGATTTTTTTTGCGCATCGGATGCAGATGATAGAGGCAGACGGGATATATGGGGATGTCTTGGAAAAGGCATTATATAATGTGGTTCTTAGCTCCATGTCGCGTGACGGAAAACATTTCTTTTATGTGAATCCGCAGGAAGTCTGGCCTCTGGCTAACGAAAAAAATCCGGACCGGAGTCATGTAAAAGCGAAACGCCAGAAATGGTTTGGCTGTGCCTGCTGTCCGCCTAATATCGCAAGACTGCTTTCTTCTCTGGGAAAATACGTGTATGCCTATGGGGAACATACGCTGTACGTCCATCTCTATATAGCCGGGGAAGTAAGGATAAAAACAGGCCGCGGTGACTTTTGTGTAAGGCAGAACGGCAATTATCCGTGGGACGGAGACATCCGGCTTACGGTGCGTTCAGTGCCGGATACGGACAGCAGGATTGCGCTGCGGATTCCGGGATGGTGCCATGAGTATGAAGTACGGCAGAATGGAAAAGCGGCAGAATGCCGGGTGGAAAAGGGATATGTATATCTTGAAAATGGCATCCGGGCGGGAGATGAGATTCGTCTGCTGTTCGTTATGGCCGCAGAGCTGATTCAGGCAAATCCAAAGGTCAGGGCAGATGCCGGGAAGGCTGCAATTCAAAGAGGGCCGGTTGTGTACTGTCTGGAAGAGGAAGACAACGGAAGCAATCTTTCTGCAATTCGGTTAGATACGGACTGCGGACTGCAGATTGCGGAAACTGTACTGTCCGGCGGCATACCAGCAATTACGGCAAAAGGATATCGTACAGAGGAAGACGGATGGGCCGCGGAGCTTTACCGTCCATATATCCGGAGGGAGAAAGAAGTGGCCGTAAAAGCGGTCCCCTATTTCCTCTGGGGGAACAGAGAGACGGGCGAAATGCTGGTGTGGGTGCGCGTGTAAAGGAGGAAGCCAATGATACATTATCAAAATCCGATCATACCGGGGTTTTACCCTGACCCGAGCATTTGCCGGGTGAAAGAAGATTACTTCCTGGTGACCAGTTCTTTTGAATACTTTCCTGGGATCCCTCTGTTCCACAGCCGGGATCTGGTTCACTGGGAACAGATTGGGCATGTTCTGACCAGAAAATCCCAGGCATTGCTGGAAAAGTGTCCGGCTTCCGGTGGAATATGGGCGCCTGCAATACGTCACCATAAAGGCAGATTCTATGTGTCAGCCACGAACTTCAGCCATGGTGGAAATTTTTTCGTCTGGACAGACGATATTTATGGGGAGTGGTCGGACCCAATCTGGATGGAACAGGGCGGGATCGACCCTTCCCTGTTTTTTGACTCTGACTACTGCGTATATTTAACAAGCACCTATGACCTGCCGGACAGCCAGGCGATTGGGCAGTGCCAGATTGATATCGATAGCGGAAAGAGGCTTTCCGACACAAAGATCATCTGGGAAGGGAGCGGAGGCAAATATCCCGAGGGTCCCCACATGTTTAAACGGGAGGGATGGTACTACCTGCTGGCAGCGGAAGGGGGAACGGAGTACGGCCACATGGTCACGATTGCAAGAGGAACCTCTCCATGGGGACCATTTGAAAGCTGTCCGTATAACCCGATACTGAGCCACCGTGATACGATGCTGCATCATTTTCAGGCGATTGGGCACGGGGATGTAACCGACACAAAAGAAGGGGACTCCTGGATGGTATTCCATGGGATACGGACAAGCCAGTACATGCTCCATCATCTGGGCAGGGAAACCATGCTTGCCCCAGTTACGTGGGACGAAAACGGATGGCCTGTGGTGAACCAGGGGGAAAAGATTCTGGAAAACATGGAGGTCATGCGGCTTCCGGAAGAGGCTTATGAGATCAGATGGGAGGATCCGGATTCCTTTTATGGTTCTGTCTTGCCTAAGGTGTGGAATTATTTGAGAAACCCGGATCTGCGCCAGTACAGTCTCACTGACAGGAAGGGAAGCCTTAAGCTGGCCGGTGGGGATGAGACATTAGATGAACTGTGTTCGCCTGCATTTGTGGGGCGGAGGCAGCAGCATTTCTGTATGCGGGCTGAGGTATGGCTGGATGCCGCACCGCAGGGACCGCAAGCGCGTGCAGGATTAACCGTTTATCATACGAATGAGCACCACTATGACCTTGCCGTCTCATGCAGAGAGGGGAAACGGTGTGTAATTCTGTATAAAAGGGTGGGCGATATGCAGACGGAGAGCCAGCCCTTATTTTTGGACGTTTCGGAGAAAATGCTTCTGAGGATTGAGTCTGATGCACTGGAGTATCGTTTTCTTGCAGGAAGAGAGAGAATCATCTGCAAATGGCAGGCAGCGGGAGGACACAGCTTTTATCAACAGAGTGTATGCCCATGACTTTCACCGGATGCTATGTGGGGGTGTTTGCTGAAAAAACAGACGCTTGGTTTGAGCGGTTTCAATACTGCCCGGTATAGAGGGCATGGGAAATAAGCATTGATATGTACGGTCTATAGACCGTGCATAGTAACGGCATCTGGCTCATTTAAAGTCGCCCGTGGCGAAGAGCCAGATGCCCGACCCCATCACTTTATTGGCTCGGATGCCGTGCAGCGTGGTGCACGGCCCCGTGAATAGTAACCAACTTGCCTCTATTCATATATTTCCTTTCCATAGTATGGTATAATTAGTTAAAAAAAATTAATAAAGCCAGTAATATGAGGAGGATTCTTATGAGATTTGTATTTATAATTATGGGAGAGAATTTTGATTCACAGAGAGATTGTGCCAGTATACACGATGGAGGGGTGCAGACAATCGGCGTATCAAGTCTGGAAGAAGCATGCGAAGTAGCAAAAAAGCTATATGAAGAAGGGATAGACTGCATTGAACTCTGCGGTGCTTTTGGAGAAGCGGGAGCTAAATCAATTATTGATGCTACAGAGAATAAGATTCCGGTCGGATATGTGACTCATCTTCAGGAACAGGATGAGATTTTTGCAAAGGTGTTCGGCGGTATGTTATGATAACCAAAAATTAGAATAGTTTAAAACGCTGTTAATTAAATTTTATGAAAAGGATGATGATGCTGAGATTATAGAATTTATGAAAAACTACTGCATAAAAAAAGTACGATAAAGATAAAAAGCACCAGCGGAAGAAACGAATCTTCTGAAAGTGCTTTTCTTAAAGTGTGCAGATTAAGATGCAAATAAGGACGCTGTGATAAATAAATAGCGTCCTTTTTTTGTACCCTTTTACCAATTATAATAGACTTACAATTGAAAAAGTATGAAGAAAATATAAGGAGGCACAACATGGAGAAATGTTATTTGGCCGTTGATATCGGGGCATCCAGCGGACGCCATATGCTTGCATATATGGCCGAAGGCAGGATGCGGCTCGAGGAAGTGTACCGCTTTCCGAATGGCATGGATAATAAGGACGGTACCTTGTGCTGGGATGTAGAGCGTTTATTCAATGAGATCAAAAACGGGCTGAAAAAATGTAAAGAGATCGGAAAGATCCCGGTTTCGATGGGGATTGATACCTGGGGCGTTGATTATGTGCTGCTTGATAAAGAAGATCAGATTCTGGGAGATACCGTTGGATACCGTGACAGCCGTACCAGTGGGATAGACAAGAAGGTATATGAGAAGATCTCCCCGGAAGAATTGTATGCAAGAACAGGAATCCAAAAGCAGGTCTTCAATACCATTTACCAGCTGATGGCGGTGAAGGAGAGCCATCCGGAACATCTGGAGCAGGCGGAGGCGATACTTATGATTCCGGATTATTTCCATTTCCTGCTGACCGGTGTTAAGAAGAACGAATACACCAATGCTACAACGGGGCAGCTGATTAATCCTACAACAAACGACTGGGATTACGAGATGATCGATATGCTGGGATATCATTCAAAAATGTTCCATCCAGTATCTATGCCGGGCACTGTGGTTGGCAATTTTACAAAAGAAATCCAAGATGAAGTTGGCTTTGACTGTAAAGTCGTACTTCCTGCCACTCATGACACCGGCTCAGCGGTACTGGCAGTGCCGACAAACGATGATAATGCAATCTATATAAGCTCCGGTACCTGGTCACTGATGGGCATCGAAAGAAAAGAAGCAGACTGTTCGATGGAAAGCATGCAAGCCAACTTTACAAACGAAGGCGGATATGACCACAGATTCCGCTTTCTAAAGAACATTATGGGATTATGGATGATCCAGTCAGTAAAAAAAGAGTTTGCGGAGGATCTGTCCTTTGCAGAAATCTGCGACAGGGCATCCAAAGAAACGATTCCATCCATAGTAGACTGCAATGACGACTGTTTCCTGGCACCTGAGAGCATGATTAAGGCAGTGCAGGATTTCTGCAGCAGAACAGGCCAGCAGGTTCCGCTCACGATCGGAGAGATTGCAGCAGTCATATACAACAGCCTTGCAAAATGCTATGGCGATACCGTGAAAGAGATCGAAGCAATCACAGGCAATACATACGACACGATTTACGTAGTGGGCGGAGGTGCCAATGCCGGATATTTAAATGAATTGACTGCAAAATATACCGGAAAGAAAGTTTCGGCAGGCCCCACCGAGGCAACTGCAATCGGCAATGTAACCGTTCAGATGATGCATGATGGCGTGTTTGCAAGCCTTCCGGAGGCGCGGACATGTATCGATCGGTCATTTGATATAAAGAAGTACGATGAAAATGGAAAACAATTCTGACAATGAGACGCAAAGGGGTCAGACCCCTTTGAAAAATGAAGGAGGATTTACGATGACAACGAAGGAAAGATATGAATCAGCGAAAGAGATCTATGGGAAAATTGGTGTGGATACTGATAAGGTTCTGGAGACATTAAAGTCAGTTCCGATTTCTATGCACTGCTGGCAGGGGGATGATGTTGGCGGGTTTGACAGTGAGGGCGCACTTACAGGCGGTATCCAGGCTACAGGCAATTATCCTGGTAAGGCAAGAACTCCGGAAGAGCTGATGGCAGATATCGACAAGGCTCTGACCCTGATACCGGGAACACACAGAATCAATGTTCATGCAAGTTATGCTATTTTTGAAGAGGGTGAATGGGTAGACCGTGATAAGCTGGAGCCAAAGCATTTTGCTAAATGGGTGGAGTTTGCCAAGGAAAGAGGTCTTGGACTGGACTTCAACCCGACCTACTTCTCACACCCGAAGGCTGATGAATATACTTTGACAAGCCCGGATGAAGAGATCCGCAAGTTCTGGATCGAGCATGGAAAAGCCTGCATCCGCATCTCTCAGTATTTTGCCGAGGAACTGGGAACCCCTTGTCTGATGAACATCTGGATTCCGGATGGTTTTAAGGATATTCCGGCTGACAGGCTTGGACCGAGAGCGAGATATAAAGACTCTCTGGATCAGATTCTGGGCATTGACTATGATAAAGAAAAAGTGCTGGTATGCCTGGAGTCTAAAGTGTTTGGTATTGGCCTGGAAGCTTACACAGCAGGTTCAGCAGAGTTTACAATGAATTATGTAATGAACAAGGGGATTGTGCCTCTGATGGACAATGGACATTATCATCCGACAGAAGTCGTTTCTGATAAGATTTCATCTATGCTTCTGTTCAATGATAAGATTGCCCTTCATGTAACAAGACCAATCCGCTGGGACAGTGACCATGTAGTACTGCTGGATGATGAGACAAAAGAGATTGCAAAAGAGATTGTAAGAAATGATGCTCTGAACAGAGTGATCATCGGCCTTGACTTCTTTGACGCAAGTATTAACAGAATCTCCGCATGGGTAGTGGGCATGAGAAATATGCAGAAGGCTCTGATGTGCGCGATGTTAAGCCCGAATGCACGGCTGAAAGAACTGCAGGATACACAGCAGTTTACAGAGCTGATGGCAATGCAGGAAGAACTGAAATGCTATCCGTTTGGCGATGTATGGAATTATTTCTGCGAAATCAACAATGTTCCGGAAAGAGAAGACTGGTTTAAAGAAGTACAGAACTATGAGGCAGAAGTACTTTCTAAAAGAGCTTAACCTTAGATGATCTTTAGTAAAACGTGGACAGAGGTTAGATATAAGAAGAAAATCTAAAATTGACATTCAAGACAAATTTGTTATAATATACTTAACAAGACAGCCGGGATTGATAGATGAAGCCTATCCGTACCGGGTAAGATGTTACTGCAAAGAGTAATCGCCTATCCTGCCAAGACGGGGCGATTACTTTTTTCGTTTATCATATAAACTTTTCACAAGGTAATGATAGCAATAATCCTCAATACAAATGTAAATAAGTTATCGTATGTAACATACATAAGCACCACCCCTTTCGTTAAACTCCGAAACGGATGGATCCGCCCTCCCGGCTGCCTGGGTAAGTATACTATTTTTGGTGTGGTTATTCGGGACTGTCCGGCTGATCTATTCCCTAAGCTGCTTAAAATCCAGATAAAGCCCTTCTACCGTATGCACACGTATTCTGTCAGAAAAGCTGTATTCCTCCATTTCATCCTTTTCCTTCGAATGATACAGGCAGGCGGTTACCGTCTGTTTCTGTCCGTCAATAATCCAGTACTCGCGGACTCCCAGCTCCCTGTACAAATGAACCTTTACAGAACAGTCCAGATCTTTGCTGTCAGGTGAAACTACTTCCGCAGCGAAAACAGGAACTTCTGTGATCTTATATCCAATGATTCTGCCGGGATGCAGAATTATGGCAATATCGGGAATCAGTATAGTATTTCCCCCATTGAGGTAAAAACGAACGGGAAAGGTAACAGCTTTGCAGGGAGAATAAGATTCTTTGCCATATGCTACAATTTGGCAGAGTAATTCCGTGATGACAGCCTGATGCAAAAATGAAACAGGAGGACGGGTTAGAATATATCCGTTCATTAGCTGGGCATGAAGAGAAGAAGGCAGCAATTCATAATCCTGGCGGGAGCACTGCCCCTGTTTCCGGGCAATCCAGTCAGGTAAACAGCTTTCCGACTTTGCGCCATTTAATACAGGCTTCATAGAATTATCATTTGGCTGGCTGTCCGGGGAAAGGTCTTTAAAATTACTCATAGAGCGCCTCCTTTACATTTGATATAGATCTATTTTACATGCAAAGGCAGACAGAGTCATGCAGTTACAAACTGCTTGACATACTAAGCAGTAGCTAAATTTGTGCCGCCTGTGTTATGATGGAACGGGAAGGAAGGGCAGAGCTAAGGGACATGTTTTTCACTGCCTGCTTACAGGATATGATTCACCATGGACAGGGAATTGAGAAACATGCTGCAGCCCTGATAAATGAAAAAGGATGTGAGGACGGATGAAAGAAAAACAGAACAAAGCGGGAGGCGGTCCGGCGGAGGGGGGACGAAAAAAAGAAGATCTATCCAAGATAAGCCGTTACCCCGGGATTCAGATGGCAAGAACAGGAAGGTGGCTGCGTTTTGTCTGCAAGATTCATAGCATACCCGTGAAAAAGATCTGCGAATGCCTTGGCCTGGCATGTCCCCAGTCGGTCTATGGCTGGTTTGGAGGGAGAACACTGCCATCTCTGGACAACTTCTACACGTTAAGCCAGATGCTGCACATGCCCCTCGATGAGCTCATCATAAACTGGGATGAGCAGCTGCCCGGAGGGTTTTGCAAAAGGGTGGGGAAGGCCGGCATAAGAATCCTGTCATACCGCCTGAAGCTTTAGTATGCCAGATAACTGATGTGACCGGCTGAATGTTCCATAAAGAGTTCAAGATGGAACACTCAGCCGATCACATAATTCATCAGACATCCTGACGGGACCTCTCCAGAAAACATTTGAAGGCCTTCAGAGAATAATTCATGATCAGAGAATCCGGCATCCCGGCAAGCTGCGCCAGTTCCAGCGAAAAAGTAAAGTCTCCGACATGCTTTGTGCCGTGGCTGTCACTTGCGAATATAACCGGGTAATGATAATGCCTGCATAGATTTAAGATCATCAAGTCGTTAAAACGGGTATCTCCCCGGTAGCCGTCAGGGCTTAAGGAACTGTTGTTTATCTCCAGAAGAACATCATATTTCATGGCCGTCTTTACAATTTCCAGATAATCAACCGGATACTTTACATCATCACAGTGCCCGATAATACGGACATAGGGATTTTTCATGGCTGCAATGTATGCGGCTGTATTCTCCTCCATGGTGCCGGGTTTTTTGACCGGCTTGTGTATGCTGGCGATTACATAATCCAGTTTTGCAAGTATGGAATCCTCCAGATCCAGCTTTCCTTCATTATTTAAAATATTTGCTTCCGCACCATAAAGCATCTCAACTCCAAGACGCTCCTTTTGGGCATAGGACAGGCTGCGAAAATAAGAGGGCTTTCCGCCGCCGCAGGTGGCAGGGCCGTGGTCGGATATTCCGAGCATTTTCAGATTCCTGGAAGCAGCGGCTTTTGCCATGTCTGTGATGGTTGCAGTAGAGGCATGTCCGCTTGCTATTGTGTGTGTATGTATATCAAATTGGAAAGAAGACATATCTTTTAGGCCTTTCTATCAGTAATAAATGAAGTTACGATTCACGGCCCATAAACCATGCATAGTAACGAAATGAACACTTTCATTATAAATACCCTAATTTATAGTATGCGCGATGCTCTTTGGTTTGTCAATAAAAAACTAAAATAAAAAATGAAAATACCAACAAAAACAACAAAATAAGTATTGGGATTAGTTGGATTCACATATAAAAATCGTTTAAATCATGTTGCTTCGTGTTGACTTCTGAGCAGTGTTCAAGTATAATAATTAAGACTGGGTGGAGATTCATTAAAACCCGGCGGGGGATGCATATTGCAGTGTAAGCAGATGCTGCGGTGCCACCGCCGCAGGCTAAACTCTGATTTATCTTCTGAAGGTTAATATTCTATGTATAGATGCAGGCTGTATTTATACATAAGGAAAGGAGTAACAAAGTAAATGGGATTATATACCTATGACAGTACGGACATACCAAAGTCGGATCGTATTCCAAAGCTTGTGGAGAACCTGTATGCCAAGATGCCGGAGATAGAATCAGCTCGAGCTGTTCTTTTGACGGAATCATATAAGCAGACAGAGAGCGAGCCGGTGATTATCCGCCGTGCAAAGGCATTTCAGCATATTTTGGAAAACATTCCGATTATCATCCGGGACCTGGAGCTGATTGTAGGCAGCACAACGCTTGCGCCAAGAGGCTGTCAGACTTATCCGGAATTTTCGTATGAGTGGCTGGAAGAGGAATTTGAAACCGTGGAGAACAGAAGTGCAGATCCGTTCTATATATCAGATCAGACCAAGGCGGAGCTGAAGCAGGCCAATGCATACTGGAAGGGAAAGACAACAAGTGAGCTGGCTACCTCCTATATGGAGCCTGAGACACTGCTTGCTATGGAACATAACATTTTCACACCGGGCAATTATTTTTATAATGGCGTAGGCCATGTTACGGTGAAGTATGGAGAAGTCCTGGAAATTGGATTCTCCGGTATAAAGGCTAAAGCGGAAGCGAGATGGCAAAGCTGTGCCTGGCCGATGGTGATTATCAGCAGAAGTCGAGATTTCTGGAAGCTGTGATGATCAGCTGTGATGCTGTCGTTACCTATGCCAGACGCTATGCAAAGCTGGCTCTGGAAGAGGCGGAAAAGTGTTCGGATATGATACGCAAAAAAGAGCTGCTTCAGATTGCCCAAAATTGTGCAAATGTTCCGGAAAAAGGGGCATCGGGATTTTATGAAGCATGCCAGTCATTCTGGTTTGTACAGCAGCTGCTTCAGATAGAATCCAGCGGACACTCAATCTCTCCGGGAAGATTTGACCAGTATATGTATCCTTATTATAAGAAGGATTTGGACAGTGGAAAGATAACAAGAGAATTTGCGCAGGAACTGATGGACTGCATCTGGGTGAAGTTAAATGACCTGAATAAGTGCCGTGATGCTGTTTCAGCAGAGGGATTTGCAGGATACAGCCTTTTCCAGAATCTGATCGCAGGAGGTCAGAATGAGGAAGGGATTGATGTAACGAATGATTTATCTTTTATGAGCATTGAGGCATCCATGCATGTTTACCTTCCGCAGCCTTCCCTGTCCGTGAGAGTATGGAACGGTTCACCTCATGAATTCCTTATTAAAGCGGCGGAACTGACCCGTACAGGTATCGGACTTCCGGCGTATTACAATGACGAAGTGATTATTCCCTCCCTGGTGAGCAGAGGACTGACGCTGGAGGATGCAAGGGATTACAATATTATCGGCTGTGTTGAACCTCAGAAGGCAGGTAAGACAGAGGGCTGGCATGATGCGGCATTCTTTAATATGTGCCGTCCGCTGGAGCTGGTTTTTAACAACGGCAAGGATAAAGGGGTGCAGGTAGGACCGCAGACTGGACGGGTAGAAGATATGAAGACCTTCGGGGAATTCTACCATGCATATAAGATTCAGATGGATTACGCGATCAAACTTTTGGTGAATGCGGACAATGCCATTGACGTTGCCCATGCAGAGAGATGCCCGCTTCCGTTCCTTTCTTCTATGGTCGATGATTGTATGAAGAAAGGGAAGACGGTGCAGGAAGGCGGAGCAGTCTACAACTTTACCGGCCCTCAGGGATTCGGAGTCGCGAACATGGCAGATTCCCTGTTTGCAGTGAAAAAGCTGGTTTACGAGGAAAAGAAAGTTACGATGAAGGAACTCAAAGAGGCTCTGGCTACAAACTACGGCAAAGGCTTAAGCGGTGAGGATGTTGCGTCCATGACTGCAGAGATTGCAGGCGGTATGAAAGCGGCCGGACAGGCTGTCACTGAGCGCGAGGTTGCAGCAATTCTGAAAACGGTAGTAGCCGCTTCAGAGGCTCCGGAAGTAAAAGCAAACGGAGAACGTATCCTCAAATTGATCGAGGAAGTTCCGAAGTTCGGTAATGATATTCCGGAAGTGGATGCTTTTGCAAGAGATGTGGCCTATACATATACGAAGCCTCTGCAGAATTATAAGAATCCAAGAGGCGGTATATTCCAGGCAGGCTTATACCCGGTATCTGCCAATGTTCCGCTGGGGGCACAGACAGGCGCCACACCGGATGGGCGTCTTGCACATACACCGGTTGCCGACGGCGTTTCACCGTCCGCAGGGAAAGACATAAACGGCCCGACTGCGGCAGCGAATTCTGTCTCCAGGCTGGATCACTATATTGCATCCAACGGGACACTGTTTAACCAGAAGTTCCACCCATCCGCATTGAGCGGCAGAAGAGGGCTTGAGAACTTCGTAGGCCTGATCCGTTCCTACTTTGATCAGAAGGGAAGCCATATGCAGTTTAATGTAGTCAGCCGTGAAACACTGCTGGATGCACAAAAGAACCCGGAGCAGTACAAGCATCTGGTTGTCCGGGTAGCCGGATACAGCGCTTTGTTCACCACGCTTTCCAAATCGCTTCAGGATGATATCATCCGGAGAACGGAACAGGGCTTCTGATGGAAGAGAGGAATCGCAGCATGGAAGATTATTTAAATACGAAAGGCCGCATTTTCGATATACAGAGATATTCTATCCACGATGGCAACGGAATACGGACGATTGTATTTTTGAAGGGCTGTGTTCTGAGATGCCGGTGGTGCTGTAATCCGGAATCGCAGCAGTTTGAGATCGAGACCATGATGGTACAGGGGGAGCCAAAGGTAATCGGAGAGGACGTCACTGTAAAAGAAGTGATGGAGACGGTTGAAAAAGACCGTACCTATTACCGCAGGACCGGAGGCGGCCTGACGCTGTCGGGAGGCGAGAGCCTGTGTCAGCCCGAATTTGCCGCTGCGCTTTTGAGGGCGGCATCTGAAGCCGGAATCAGCACGGCGATGGAAAGCATGGGATGCGCCGATTACAAAGTAATCGAGGGCCTGCTCCCGTATCTGGATCAGTACCTGCTGGATATCAAACATATGAATCCGGCAAAGCATAAAGCATTCACCGGGCGCTCCAATGAACTGATGCTGGAAAATGCGATGAAGATTGCAAAGTCAGGCATGACGGAGCTGAGCATCCGGGTACCAGTCATTCCAGGGTTTAACGATACACAAGAAGAGATCCGGGATATCGCAGAGTATACAAAAAGACTGGGCAGCGTAAAAAGGCTTCACCTGCTTCCCTACCACAGACTAGGTCAGGACAAGTACGAAGGGCTGGGAAGAGAATACCTGATGGGGAATATAGAGCCGCCGTCAAACGAAACGATGGAAATGCTGCTCAAAACTGCAGAACTGGCATCCGGAATTGAATGTCAGATAGGAGGCTAGGAAACATGAGTTATGAACAAATGCCGGAAAGAATCGTACAGGAACTAGTTCCCGGTAAGGAAATAACAATCGCCCACTTGATTGCAAGTCCGGATATCACATTGTATGAAAAGCTGGGATTGGACCCAAGGGTGGAATACAGTAAGTCAGCAATTGGTGTACTTACAATCAGTCCCGCAGAAACCGCTATTATTGCGGCAGATATTGCAATTAAAGCGGCGGGGATCGAGCTGGGATTCGTAGACCGTTTCAGCGGTACTTTGATTGTAACCGGTACGATTTCAGAGACAGAGGCCGCGATCCGCGCAGTTCTGGATTATGTGAGGGATAAAATGGGCTTCTCTGTATGTGAGATAACAAGGACTTAATAAATATGAAGAAAATCGTATTGATGGGCAGGAGCGAATGTGGGAAAACCACATTGACCCAGGCATTAAAAGGTGAAAAAATCCAGTATCACAAAACACAGTATGTGAATAACTTCGATGTTATCATAGACACTCCGGGGGAATACGCCCAGACCAAGCATTTGGGATACGCCCTTGCGTTATACTCCTATGAGGCGGATGTTGTTGGGCTCCTGATATCGGCAACGGAGCCGTATTCCCTTTATCCGCCATGCTGTACGGCTATGTGCAACCGGGAAGTCATCGGCATTGTGACAAAGATCCATGATAAGAATGCAAATGTAGAGCGCGCCGAGAGGTGGCTCAGGCTGACAGGCTGCAAGAAAATCTTCTTCGTTGACTCGAAAAATTATGAGGGAATTCCGGAAATTCTGGAGTACTTAAAAGAAGAAGGGGATGTGCTTCCGTGGGAGCTGGAAGAGGCTGAAAAAGGATAGAGAAAACAACAAATCCAACACAATAATAAGTTGACTACTGTGGGATTGTGTGGTAATATCGAGTTAGAAACAACAAAAAACAAATGTTTAGTTTTGTTTTAAGAATCCAAGGAGGAAAAAAAGGATGCAAAACGAATACGAAATCAAAAAAGAAATGTGTGAAATCGGTAAAAGAGTGTACAACCGCGGGATGGTTGCTGCAAATGATGGAAACTTCTCTGTTAAATTGAATGACAATGAATTCTTATGTACACCAACAGGTGTCAGCAAAGGATTCATGACACCGGAATATATCTGCAAAGTAGACGCTGAAGGTAATGTACTGCAGGCAAACAAAGGATTCAGACCTTCTTCTGAGATAAAGATGCATATGCGTGTATATAAAGAAAGACCGGACGTAAACTCCGTAGTACATGCTCACCCTCTGTACGCGACAACATTTGCTATCTGCGGTATTCCGCTGACACAGCCGATCATGCCGGAAGCTGTTATCGCTCTGGGATGCGTACCGATCGCAAAATACGGCACACCTTCTACAATGGAGATTCCGGACGCTGTTTCTGAGCACTTACAGTATTTCGATGCAGTTCTGCTTGAGAACCACGGAGCGCTTGCATACTCAGACAGCCTTCTGAGCGCATACCACAAGATGGAATCCCTGGAATTCTACGCACAGCTTCTGTATCAGTCAAAGATGCTTGGCGAGCCACAGGAGTTCAACAAAGAGCAGATGGACAAGCTGTATGAAATCAGAAGAAAAATGGGACTTCCAGGAAAACATCCTGCAAACGTATGCCCGAACGCAAAAGCAGGCAAGCCAAGCTGCCACAGCTGCGGAGGATCATGCAGTGCTGCTGCACCGGAAGCTTCCACTGCAGATGCTGATTTAGTTGCATCTATCACAAAGAAAGTGATGGATCAGCTGGGACTGTAAGAAAGCTTACCCAAAGGAGGTTCCAAAAAGAACGTCCCGCGGGCAGAATCAAATTATATTAGGAGACTGCTATGAACGAACAGGATATTACCAATGCCGTAAAAGCGGTACTGGGCCAGATGAAGGAAAGTGGTTCTCATCACGAAAAAGGACATGTATGCAGGTGCCACAAGCATAAGATGACATTGAAGGCTGCCAATGCACTGATCGAAAAAGTGACTGCAAAGGCTGCCAGCATGGGCGTCAATGTGGTGGCCGCCGTGTCAGACCAGGCGGGCAGGCCTGTTGCGGTTCAGAGTATGGATGGGGCCTACATAGCAAGCTTTGATATTGCGATCAATAAAACATTTACTTCAGCGAGCCTCAAGATGTCCACAGAGGCGCTTAGCCATCTAAGCCAGCCGGGACAGCCTTTGTACGGAATCCAATTCACGAATGAAGGGAAAATCGTTATATTTGGCGGCGGGGAGCCGCTTGAAGCAGATGGAAAAATAATCGGGGCCTTGGGTGTGAGCGGCGGTACCGCTGAGGAAGATACCGCAATAGCCGCTTATGGCAGAGAAGTTTTCGAGGAGGTATTAGCGTGTCTGTAAATGAACAGATGATCCAGGACATCGTTTCAGAAGTCATGGCAAAGATGCAGATTGCTTCCGAAGTATCAGGAAACCACGGCGTATTTGCTGATATGAATGAAGCAATAGAAGCTGCGAAAAAAGCGCAGAAGATCGTGGGCAGAATGTCCATGGATCAAAGAGAAAAAATCATATCCAACATCAGAAAGAAGACAGTTGAGAATGCGAGATACTTGCACGCATGGGCGTACAGGAGACAGGCATGGGAAATGTCGGGCATAAGATTTTAAAACATCAGTTAGTTGCGGAGAAGACGCCGGGAACGGAAGACATCACAACAACTGCATGGTCAGGGGACAGAGGCCTGACACTGATAGAAATGGGGCCGTTTGGTGTGATCGGTGCGATTACTCCGTGTACCAACCCCAGTGAGACCGTACTTTGTAATACAATCGGCATGCTGGCCGGCGGCAATACAGTTGTGTTTAATCCTCATCCGGGAGCGATCAAGACATCAATCTATGCGATCAACATGATTAATGAAGCTTCTCTTGAGGCGGGCGGTCCGGACAACATCGCATGCACGGTAGAGAAGCCGACACTGGAATCAAGCAGCATCATGATGAAACACAAAGATATTCATCTGATCGCAGCAACAGGCGGACCGGGAGTTGTAACAGCCGTCCTTTCCTCGGGCAAGAGGGGAATCGGAGCAGGGGCAGGCAACCCGCCGGCACTTGTAGACGAGACAGCAGATATCCGGAAAGCAGCAGAAGATATTGTAAACGGATGTACATTCGACAATAACCTGCCATGTATCGCTGAGAAGGAAATCGTAGCTGTGGACTCTGTCACAGACGAATTAATGCACTATTTGGTAAGCGAGCAGGGATGTTACCTGGCTTCTAAGGAAGAGCAGGATGCCCTGACGGCAGTTGTCCTGAAAGACGGCAGACTGAACAGAAAGTGCGTGGGCAGAGATGCGAAGACGCTTCTGGGAATGATCGGTGTGAGTGTTCCGGATAACATCAGGTGTATCACATTTGAGGGACCGAAGGAGCATCCGTTGATTGCAACAGAACTAATGATGCCGATCCTCGGCGTAGTCAGGGCAAAAGATTTTGATGATGCGGTTGAACAGGCTGTATGGCTGGAACACGGCAACAGACATTCCGCACACATACATTCCAAGAACGTAGACAACATCACGAAGTATGCAAAAGCCATTGACACTGCGATTCTTGTAAAGAACGGCCCGTCATATGCGGCAATCGGGTTCGGGGGCGAGGGTTTCTGTACATTCACAATCGCCAGCAGGACAGGCGAAGGCCTTACAAGCGCGAGCAGTTTCACAAAGAGAAGACGCTGCGTCATGTCAGACAGTTTATGCATTCGTTAAGACAGGAGGAAATAAAATGGAAATGAATTCCGCAAATGTAGAAGCAGTCGTTAAACAGGTACTGGAAAGTATGCTGGGCGAAAAGGCTGCTCCTGCAGCAAATACAACAGCAGGAAACCAGGCAGTTCCAAAAACTGCTCGTGTGGCTATGTTGACAGCATTGGAACACTATGATATCAAAGAATTCCCGATTCCTGAGCTGGGAGACGGAGATATTCTTGTAAAGGTTGAAGGATGCGGCGTATGCGGTACTGACGCCCATGAATTCAAGAGAGACCCATTCGGCCTGATCCCGGTTGTCCTTGGACATGAAGGAACCGGAGAGATCGTAAAGATGGGTAAGAACGTAAAGATCGACAGCGCAGGTAAAGAACTGAAGGTGGGTGACAAGGTTGTAACCTGTATGATCTTCAAGGATGATCCGGACATCACAATGTACGATCTGAACAAACAGAACGTAGGCGGCGCTGATGTATACGGACTTCTCCCGGATGATGACATTCATCTGAACGGCTGGTTCTCAGATTACATCGTGATCCGTGAGGGTTCTACCGTATTCAACGTAAGCGACCTGGACCTGAAGTCCAGAATCCTGATCGAACCATGTGCAGTACTGATTCATGCTGTAGAGAGAGCAAAGACAACAGGAATCCTGAGATTCAACAGCAGAGTTGTTGTACAGGGATGCGGCCCCATCGGTCTGATCTGTATCGCAGTTCTCCGCACAATGGGCATCGAGAACATTGTAGCTGTAGACGGAGAGCAGAAGAGACTCGACTTTGCAAAGAAGATGGGGGCTGAGCGCTCTGTAAACTTCAAGGATTTCAAGGGGATTGAGGCTCTGGCAGACGGCGTTAAGGCAGCGTTTGACGGACATCCGGCAGACTTCGCATTCCAGTGTACAGGATCACCGGTTGCACATGCCAACATTTATAAGTTTATCCGCAACGGCGGCGGGCTTTGCGAACTGGGATTCTTCATCAACGGCGGAGACGCTACAATCAACCCGCATTTTGACCTGTGCTCTAAGGAAATCACATTAGTTGGTTCCTGGGTATATACATTAAGAGATTATGCGACAACATTCGATTTCCTAAAGAGAGCAAAAGGAATCGGACTTCCGATGGATGACCTGATCACACACGAATTCCCGCTGGATCAGATCAACGAGGCTCATCAGACGAACCTGAAGATGGAAGGTCTGAAGATCGCTATTGTTAATAAATAGCAGCAATCCCAAAAAGGAGAATTGACATGGGAGAAGCAGTAGGCATGTTGGAAGTATTCGGACTGGCAACAGCATTTGCGGCGGCGGATGCCGGATGCAAAGCGGGCGATGTGAGTCTGGAGACTTTTGACAAGAATAAACCGGCAAATGCAGATGAATTACCCGTACCGCTTATTGTTATGATCAAGTTTCGCGGAAGCGTATCCGATGTTCAGGCAGCATTAGACGCAGCGAAAATGAAAGCAGAAGAACTTGCAGGAGTTGTAGCTGAATACGAAATTGCAAGACCCACAGAGGATACGGAAAAGATGCTGAAGCTGAGCGGTTTAGATAAAGGCAAACCAAATAAAATCTATGTAAAAGAAGTTTAGGAGGAAATGAAAATGGCACAATTAGCATTAGGAATGGTAGAAACAAGAGGACTGACAGCAGCAATCGAGGCTGCAGATGCAATGACAAAGGCTGCTGAGGTTACATTAGTTGGAACAGAGAAGATCGGTTCCGGACTAGTAACAGTTATGGTTCGCGGAGACGTAGGAGCTGTTAAAGCTGCAGTTGAAACTGGCGCTGACGCTGCAGGAAGACTTGGCGAATTAGTAGCAACACACGTAATCCCGAGACCACACAACGACGTAGAGAAAATTCTTCCTACTGTATAGGAACCGAAGATGACTGCAGTTCTTCCTGTCATTGCAACAGGGAGCAGCAAGAAGAATGAGTAAAGGAGCAGTCTCATGGGACAGGCGTATGGATTTTTTGAAATCCCAAGTGTGACAGCGGCGGTGGTTGCCATTGATATTATGTGCAAGACAGCAGAAGTGCAGCTTGTCACCTGGGAAAAAAAGTTAGGTGGAAGACTTGTAACCATCATTATCCGCGGAGACGTATCAGCTGTATCGCAAGCCATTGAAACTGCTGCTGCAAACGGAATTAAAGAACCAGTAGCGCATGTGGTGATTGCAAATCCTCACGGGGAGATACTGAAGCTGATCAATAACAGCGCGAACCGGGTAAGTTAGGAGGCAGTTAAATGGCAGAAGATAATAAACCAAGCGGCGGGGAGAAAGCACCAGACACTTCCAAGCCGGAAGGTGCAGCCAAAAAAAGCACAGCCAGGGCGGCCGGCACTTCAAAAAGCACGGCGAAAAAGACAGCTGGCACTGCGAAAGCTGCATCCGCCAGAAAAACGACGACTGCGAAGGCGCCGGCCAAGACCATCCAGCGGGTGAAACAGTCGGCGCAGCAAGCAGAACAGGTAGAAGAAAAGATTCAATTAAAGGAGGAAAAAAGAATGTCACAGGAAGCATTAGGAATGGTTGAAACAAGAGGTTTAGTAGCATCAATCGAAGCAGCAGATACCATGCTCAAAGCTGCTAATGTAGTATTAGTAGGAACAGAGAAGATCGGTTCCGGACTGGTAACAGTAATGGTTCGTGGAGATGTTGGAGCTGTTAAATCTGCAGTTGAATCAGGTGCAGAGGCAGCAGGAAGACTTGGCGAATTAGTAGCAACCCACGTAATCCCAAGACCACACAGCGATGTAGAAAAAATTCTTCCAGCAGTGAAATAATAAGCGTTAGTGTATTGTTCAGTACAGGACTGTGTATTTACTGCACAGTATGTACGAAAGCGCTGAACAGCCAAAAGCAAGCCCTATCGCTGCAGGCGATTTTCATGGGTATGCGGAGTATCTGTTCTTGAACAGATAAGTTCAGCTAAAGATTTACGGCCTTACGTCTCTTCCTCAGGCAGATGCGTAAGGCCTGTGAATACTTAATGAGGAGAATTGATATGGACAATAACAATGTAGCATTGATTACCAAAATGGTACTGGAAGCAGTTGAGAAGCAGAAAGCTTCCGGAGATACCGGATATCTTGTGCCAATCGGAGTGTCCGCGAGACATATCCACCTCACACAGGAGCACGTTGAGGCCCTGTTTGGTCCGGGATATCAGTTGACGAAGAAAAAAGAGCTGATGGGCGGCCAGTTTGCATCGAACGAACTGGTAACAATTGTCGGCCTGAAGCTTAGAGCGATAGAGAATGTCAGGATCTTAGGACCTGTAAGAAGCAAATCCCAGGTGGAGGTGTCTGCAACAGATTCCATCCGTCTCGGGGTAAAGGCGCCGATCCGCGAATCCGGCAACACCGCCGGCTCGGCGGCAATTGCAGTCGTTGGGCCAAAAGGAGCTATTTATCTGGATGAAGGATGCATTATTGCAAAAAGGCATATCCATATGTCACCGAAAGATGCAATGGCAGCCGGTGTTCATGATGGGGACATTGTATCTGTGAAGGCAGACAACGAGAGAGGAACCGTATTCAACCATGTTCAGATCCGCGTTGACGACAGCTTTACTCTTGAGATGCATATCGATACAGATGAAGCGAATGCAGCGAAAATTGCGACAGGAGATACCGTAAGAATCATTAAGTAAAACACCCCGCAGCAGACGAAGGGGATTCATCCCGCAGGCTTTTCCGGTACCGGACAGTTCCGGCACTGACGCGCCGTCTGTGCGGGGTAATTGTACTAGTATCAAACACTGAAGATTATAGCCGCAAGAGGAGGATGCTATGCTGATAGGAAAAGTGAAAGGAAGTGTTGTTTCAACACGCAAATGTGAGAATCTGGTCGGCAATAAGTTTATGATTGTGGATGTCTTGGAGCATATGCAGAATGGTGCGAATCAGCTGATTGCGATTGATAAGATTGGTGCGGGTATAGGTGAGTATGTGTTGGTAGCACAGGGCAGCGCGGCCAGAATTGGTTCCGGAATGCCGGATGCACCTATTGATGCAGCAATTGTTGGAATTATTGACGATGGAACAGGACTGGAGTAATGAAATGATGGATATGAAAGAATTGAGCAGCATATTGCAGTTAAACGGTATAGTTGGTGCAGGTGGTGCAGGTTTTCCTACATATGCAAAGCTAGATGAACGTGCTGAAACAATCATCCTGAATTGTGCAGAGTGTGAACCGCTTCTTCGGCTGCACAGGCAGCTGCTTGAGAAGTATGCACAGGAAATCGTTGAGACCTTCCATATGATGGGGCAGGTTGTAGGTGCAAAAGAAGTAGTCATCGGAATTAAAAAGGCTTATAAAAAGACAATTGAGGCTCTGGAAGAAGTCATCGGTGAATATCCCGAGGTCAGGCTTGGGCTGCTGGATGAAGTATATCCGGCCGGAGACGAAGTTGTTCTGATCTATGAAGTGACTGGTAAAGTAGTAAGGCCGGGAGGGCTTCCAATTGAGAGCGGTGTAGCCGTATTCAATGTGGAGACTGTATACAACGTATACAGAGCACTTAACCAGCAGGCGCCGGTAACGGATAAGCTGGTATCTGTCGTGGCTGAGGTAGAGCGCCCGGTAACGGTGCGGGTACCGATCGGAACGACGATTGAAGAGACCGTCAGGCTGGCCGGCAATGTCACTGCCAGGGATCCGGTATATTTCATCGGAGGCCCGATGATGGGATTTATCGGCAGCGGTTCACAGCCGGTTACCAAGACGACTAATGCCGTGCTGGTACTGCCGGAGGAACACCTGATTATTCAAAAGAAAAGAAGAAAATCATCGATCGATTTAAAACGTGCAGCGGCTTGCTGCTGCCAGTGTACGATGTGTACGGATTTATGTCCGAGAAACCGGCTTGGACATCCGATAGAGCCGCATTTGTTTATGCGTGCGGCAACCTGTAAAGATTTACAGGAACCAAACATATTTATAAATACCATGTTTTGTTCTTCCTGTGGTCTGTGCGAAATGTATTCCTGTATGCAGGGATTGTCACCGAGATCATTAATGGCAGAATATAAAGCGGGCCTGCGTGCCAACGGACTCAAACCTCCGCAGGGTGTTATACAAACCGGTGGGGGAAGAGAGAGAGTACCGTAAGGTGCCGATGGAACGCCTTATGGCAAGACTGGATCTTACAAAATATGACAGGGAGGCGCCTCTTGATGAGACTGCAGTTCCTGTAAGAAAAGTGAAGATCCTGTTAAGCCAGCACATAGGCGCACCTGCATCTGCGATTGTAAAACGTGGTGATAAAGTAACGCAGGGACAGATGATAGCCGAACCGGGTAAAGGCTTGAGTGTGGGAATACATGCAAGTATAGACGGTACGGTTAGTGAAGTAAATGAGAAATATATAATCATAGAAACGCAGGAAGGACGTGCAGGCAATGAGTAAGGCAATTGGAATGGTAGAATATAAGACTGTTTCAGCAGGTGTTGTAGCAGCAGATGCTATGGTAAAGACTTCTGAAGTTAGTATCATTGAGGCCCAGACAGTATGTCCGGGAAAATATATCGTAATTATCTCAGGAGATTTGAGCGCGGTAAATGCTGCGGTTGAGACTTCCAAAGCCCTGCATGGGAAACATCTGATCAACAGTTTTGTACTCGGCAACCCGCACAAATCCATTTTCCCGGCAATCTATGGGGCTACTAAGATCGAAGATGTATCTGCTCTCGGAATTATGGAGACTTACGATGCCACCTCAATCATTGTGGCTGCAGATGAGGCTGCGAAGACAGCGATTGTCGATCTGATTGAACTCAGAATTGCCAGAGGAATGTGTGGGAAATCTTATCTGATGCTGACAGGTGATGTGGCAGCCGTAGAAGCTGCTATCGAGAGGGCAAAGGCTGCAGTGGCAGACCAGGGAATGTACCTGGATTCATCTGTGATCGCGCACCCGGATGCCCAGATCCGCGAAGCGATATTATAATCATTCGCAATTGTTCAGCACAAAATTGTGCATTAACTGCACAGCTGCATGATTCGAAACATATATTTGCTGTATAGCCCGCTGCAGTGTGTTCAGAAGGGCAAGGCAGGGCAATATGACCGGGAGGCAATGTGATGCTCGCAATAGAGAGACGGAATGAAATATTAGAAAAGCTTCAGGCTGAACGGCGTGTAGTGGTAAGTGAGCTGAGCCAGATATATGATGTGTCTGAAGAGACAATCCGAAGGGATCTGGAAAAACTGGTGAATGACGGCTATGCCATAAAAAGCTATGGCGGAGCAGTTATCAATGAAAATGTGAACATCGATCTTCCATTTAATATCCGAAAGAACCGCAATGTTGTTGGAAAACAGCGGATTGCAGAACTTGTGAACAAAATGGTCCACGATGGAGACAGCCTCATGCTGGACGGCAGCTCGACAGCAGTTTATATCGCAAAGGCATTAAAAGAGAAAAAAAACCTGACGCTGATCACAAATTCAATTGAGATTATCATTGAATTGTTTGATGTGCCTGACTGGAGCGTACTGTCAACCGGGGGCGTATCCAGGGAAGGTTCATTTGCGCTCGTGGGGCCGCAGACGGATAAGATGCTTCGTTCTTATCACGTGGATAAGTCGATAATTTCCTGTAAAGGAGTTGACCTTGCTTCCGGTCTTACAGATTCGGATGAGCTTCACGCGAACAACAAGAAAACCATGCTGGAATCAGGAAAACAGAAGATTCTGGCAATAGACAGCAGTAAATTTGATCAAATTGCGTTTACAGCGATCGGAATGCTGGAAGATATAACGACTGTTGTTACTGATGAAAAACCCGAGGCCAAATGGCTTCAGGCATTTGAAGAGTTAGGGATAGAGTGCATCTACCCGGAATAAAGGAAAAACACTATGAAAAGCTTTGAGATTAAGACTAAAGTATATTTTGGCGATCAGGCGCTGGATCGTTTGGCAGAAATTCCATACAACAAGGTACTGGTAATCACTGATCCGTTTATGGCTCAGAGCAGTATGATTAATCTGATTACCGATCCTCTTAAAAAGGGAAAGATAGAATTTGACATTTTTAAGGATGTTGTGCCGGATCCTCCGATCGAAAAAATCAGTGAAGGTGTCAAAAAGATGCTGGAATATAAGCCGGACGCGATTGTCGCAGTCGGCGGGGGATCTGCCATTGATTCCTCCAAATCAATCCGTGAGTTTGCACTTCGTGTGGACAATTACGGGGAAGTCGGATTGATCGCAATACCGACAACAAGCGGAACTGGTTCAGAAGTTACATCCTTCGCGGTTGTATCCGATCCGAAAGAACAGATGAAATACCCTCTGGTTTCCAGAGATCTGACACCGGATGAGGCAATCCTGGATGCCGAGCTTGTTAAGAGTGTGCCGCCTTCAATTACAGCGGACACCGGAATGGATGTATTTACGCACGCGCTCGAGGCTTGTGTAAGCACAAACAGAAATGATTTTTCAACGGCGCTTGCAGAGAAAGCAATCGAAATCTGCGGCGTATTCCTGCTCCGTGCATATCTGGACGGAAATGATACCCATGCGCGCCAGAAGATGCATTCCGCATCCTGCCTGGCAGGGCTTGCATTCAACTCCGCGTCATTGGGACTAAACCATGGAATGGCACATCAGCTTGGCGCAACATTCCACATCCCGCACGGACGGGCAAACGCAATGCTGCTTCCCCATATCATTGAGTTCAACAGTGATATCAACAAGCACAGCAAGAGCCGTACGGAGTACCTGCCGGCTGTGAAAAGATACTCCACAGTGGCACAGCTGCTGGGACTGAGCAGTTATAATAAGATCATGACGGTAAGATCACTCGTAAACTGGGTACAGTTCATGCTGAAAGAGATGGATATACCGCTCTCCATATCACAGATGGGGACAATCTCTGAAGAAGAGTACTTCAATGCCATAGATCATATGGCAGATGGGGCAATGGCAGATGGGTGTACGGATACAAATCCACGCGTGCCACGGAAGGCGGATGTAGTACAAATCTATAAAAACCTCTGGTAACGGTTGGGGGAGGAGGGGCCTTGTGCGGGAGCTGTGGATGGAACAGACGATGGCGTGGTTTTATGGGCTGGGGAGAGCTTTTTATGTGTAGGCGCCCCCTATCTTCCGCTCGCATAATCTGCTCGCTAATCTCATTTGACGGGGGATGGGGAGTGTGTATAATTGGGATATGAAAAGAGAAGGCAGAAGACAAAGAAAATTGTATATTGATATTATTGCTGTTATTGCCATGACTGTTTTGCTGGCAGTCTTTTTTACGTGGAAGTTTCAGCAGTCTTCGGAGGGGAAGGTTTTGAATACTCTTTCTGAGATATCTTGTCAGAGCGTGAATGTGATTCAGGAGGAGGTTGAAAAGAATAAGACGCTTTTAACGAATCTGGCAATTTACATTAGTGAGGGGGGAACGAAGGATATTGATGTGCTGATTGAGCGGCTTGTGAATGTGGATAAGATGAACGGGTTTAAGCGGATGGGGATTATCCGGGATGATTACTTTGGGAAGGCTACCGATGGCAGGGGATTTGTGCCGGATCGGGAGAGTATTCAGGAGCGGTTCCAGGCTGCAATGGAAGGGGAAACAGTGGTTTCGGATCGTCTCAAGGATTTGGATGACGGGAAAGATATTACTCTTTACAGTACTCCGATTAATTGGGAGGATGGTACAAGGTATGTTTTGTTCGGAGCATATGAGATCGAGTATTATAAGGAGATTTTGTCCGTATCGACATTCGGAGGGGAAGGGTACAGTTACATTATTCGAAAAAATGGGGACTGTGTCATTGACTCTGAAAACAAAAATGGGAGCTCATTTGAGAATTATTATGATTATATTCTGGAGGAATCGGAGGATAACAGGGCGGGCATGCGGCGGCTTCAGGAAGATATAGATGCCTTCCGGGACGGATTCGTGACTTTTCAGACGAAAAAAGGCAGCCGCTATGTATATTACCAGCCTCTGGAGATCAATGACTGGTATCTGATGAGCGTGATACCGGAAGCGGTAGTTGAGACTCATATCAATGGGCCTATGGCTACGGCCTATGCGATCCTGCTGGTGTGTCTGCTTGGAATCCTGTATTTGGCATGCAGGGTGTACCTGATCCAGAAGGCGGGCAGGAAGATGCTGGAGCGGGCGGCGTATGTAGATGAAGTTACCGGAGATGCTTCGTACGCTAAATTCATGCTGGATGCCCAGAAGCTTCTGCATACATATACGGATAAAAAGTATGCCCTTGCTGTATTGAATATAAAAAGGTTCCAGTACATCAATGACCTGTATGGCTATGAAGAGGGAGACCGGGCACTGAAACGTGTGATGAAGGCGTTGAGGGAGGCAGTCGGAACCTATGAGTGTGCGGCAAGAATGCAGTCTGATCATTATGCCATATTACTGGTATACCAGGATCAGAAACAATTGCAGGAGCGCCTGGATATGATTCTGAAAAAAATTGAATGTGAGGCCGATAACCGCGTTGGGGATACCCCTTATGTGCTGAAAGTACAGGCCGGGGTCTATATGGTGCAGCAGAGGGAGGAAATGCTGGAATCCATGCTGGACCGGTCGGCTATGGCGGCGCGGTCGGAATATAACCCGGAGATTAATTCGTGTAATTTTTACAGCGAGACCATCCGCAGCCGTATGCTGCGGAATAAAGAGCTAGAGGACCGTTTTTCGGAAGCGCTTAAAAATCAGGAGTTCTACCTGTGTTACCAGCCCAAATTCCAGGTGGAAGAGCAACGGTTCTGCGGCGCCGAAGCTCTGGTCAGATGGGAAGATCCTAAAACAGGGGCTATCAGCCCGGCGGAGTTTATTCCCGTTCTGGAACACAGTGGCAGCATCGTGGAACTGGATGAATTCGTGCTCGAGATGGCTTGCAGCCAGATACAACGGTGGCTTCGGGAGGGCATTGAAGTTCTGCCTGTCTCGGTTAATGTATCACAGCTGCATTTATACAGGCTAAATTTTGTGGAACGGTATCTGGAGATCATTGACCGGCATCAGATCCCGCATGAGCTGATACAGCTGGAAATGACAGAGACGGCACTGTTCTCCAATGAAGATATTCTCTCTGATAGCCTGGAAGAACTCCGCAGCAGGGGAATCCGGATATTAATGGATGATTTTGGCTCCGGATATTCATCGGTTACGATGCTCAAGTCTATGCCGATTGATATTCTAAAGATTGATAAGAGTATGGTCGATCCCGTGGAAAACAATGAAAAGGTAAGACTGATCCTGAGCAGTATTATCAGGCTCGCACAGTCGCTTCATATTAGCGTAACAGCGGAGGGCGTAGAAAATAAAGCACAGTATGATATATTAAAAAGTATGAAGATAGATGACATACAGGGATATTATTGCGCCAGGCCAATGTCCGCAGATCAGTATGCTTGTATTTTGAAATCACCTCAAAAAAAGTATGAGTTTTAGAAACTTTAGTATTCCTGCTCTGTGCATGGGAGCAGGCGGATAGAACAAAGTGGGCAAGCCCGCCTCAACTCCTAAACCCCTCACTCATGAGGGGCCTGCACGCTTTGGCGCCGCCGCGATGCCGCTTTGCAGCTATATACCTTAACGCGGCGTGTGCATCCTCCCGGAGGGTTTTTATGATATAGGAAATCCCAGAGGAATTTCCTATATCATAAGAATAGAGTTTCTCTAGAGAAACTCGTGCCTGAGGCGGCCGCATAGCGGCATCTACTGCTTACGCCGCAGTGCGCATCCCGCCGGGCGGGCTTTTTATCTTACAGACCAACTTTCTTATAAGTAAAAAAGGTATGCAAGCTTTAATTCCTCCATGCCTTTCTGTATGCCAGTGGGGTGGCGCCTTCCCTGGCCTTAAAAAGATTAATAAAATGAGTCACATTGTTCATTCCGGCTTCAAAGGCAATCTCACTGACCGGAAGATCAGAATACTTCAGAAGCTCTTTTGCATAGGAAATGCGGGCAGTGATAATATATTCATGGATCGTGACGCCGATATATTTTTTGAATTCTTTTAAGATATAATAGCGGCTGCGGTGGGTAAATTCTTCAAAATATGACAGCGGGAGGCCGGATTTAAAATTCTTATCTATTTCCCGCACGATTTGCCTGATATAATCCGGGATCAGAAAGGTATCTGCATTATTTGTAGCTGTCTGAAGCAGCAGTTCTGTCAGCATACCGTTGATTAAATTGGATGTGACCAGCTCGGTGGTCAGATCCTTTTTTTGATTGAGCGCAATAATGCGCCAGAGCGTGCGCTCCATGAAAAATTCGTCGCGCACGCTCAATATCTGAAATCCATTTCTGGTAAATTCCTTGTAATAACCCAACGCACTGTTTCCGTTAAAATGAATCCACAGGATCTCCCAGTCTTCCTCCCGGCCCGTGCGGTACAGATGGTGCTGTTCGCAGTTGATATAAAAACACTGCCCCTTTGTAATTGGATAAGTCTGCCCTTCATATTCCAGATATCCTTTGCCCGATACCGTGTAGACGATCAGGAAGGAGTCCAGATTCTCCCGTTCCGAAAAATAGGGATGGAACGTCTTAAAATAACCTACCTCCTGCGTATAGAAGTAGGTGGACCGTGCCGTACTGCTGGGTGTGAGTATCATCCGGATGGAGTCTTCACTCCAGGTGTGGGAGCCGCGCTCCAAAACCTTTGTGTTCTGTCTCATAATGTCACCACAACATTCTGTTATTTTTAAACAATTTGCTTGGATGCAATCTCTATTTTACAGGAATATAATGGGTTTGTAAACATAAATAGAAACAATACTAATATATTATTTTTATCATGAAAGCAGGAGGAAAACGATGAATTCAAGAAAACAAGTAAAAAAACCAAGAATCGGAATTTATTCCATGGGACTGAAGCATTACTGGGGGCAGTTTCCGGGGCTGCGGGAACGGCTGATAGAATATGGGGAATTTATCGCAGGAAAAGTACAAGAATTCGGGGCAGATACCTGCTTCTATGGATTGGTGGACTGTGAACAGGAAGGGAAAAAAGCGGGAGAGTATTTCAATGAGAACCATGTGGATCTGATACTGGCGCATTCCGCGACTTATGTTACGAGTGCATCGGTGCTCCCGCTGCATCAGATCTGCAGCGCACCGGTCGTGATTCTAAACCTGCAGCCTGCGGCAAAGATTAATTATGAGAAGACGACGACCGGGGAATGGCTGGCACACTGCGTGCGTGCCCGGTGCCTGAGCTTTCCAATGCCTTCCACCGTGCCAAAATCAAATACCGGGTTGTAAACGGCCTGTTGGGACTGGACTATACTCCGGAGATATCTCTTGCCGATGAAGATACTGCACAGCGCCCGGAGGCGAAGCGGGCGTGGAGGCAGATTGAAGAGTGGGTTCAGGCCGCCAAAGTAAAATGCGGCCTCAAGGGGGCCCGGTTTGGGTTCCTTGGCAATACCTACAGCGGAATGCTGGATATGTACAGCGATTTTACCATGTTTCAGGCACAGACCGGCGCCCATCTGCAGGTATTGGAAATGTGTGATCTGGACAGGCACCTGCAAAGTGTGACAGAAGAAGAGACAGCGGCAAAAAGAAAGGAGATCGAGGCGTTTTTTACGATAAGCGAAGATGCGGCGGCAGACCCTCTTGCCCAGAAACCGACGGATGAGCAGATGAACTGGTCGGCAAGAGTGGCTGTGGCACAGGAGAAACTGGTGGAAGAGTTCGGTCTGGATGCATTGACCTATTATTATCACGGGGCGCCGGGAGGGCATTACGAAGAGGTGCAGGGAGGCTTTATTGTCGGGCATTCTCTTTTAACAGCCAGGGGAATTCCGTGCGCCGGGGAGGGAGACCTGAAAACCTGCCTGGCGATGAAGATATGCGACATCCTTGGTAAGGGCGGGAGCTTCTGTGAAATTGTTACGGCAGATTATGAAGACGGCACCATTCTTCTGGGGCATGACGGCCCGTTCCATCTGGAGATCGCAAAAGGAAAGCCAATCTTAAGAGGGATGGGGCTGTACCATGGGAAACAGGGAACCGGCGTATCTGTGGAAGCCAAAGTGCGCACCGGCGACATTACTAACCTGGGATGTACCCAGACCGTGGACGGAAAGCTCAAGTTTATCATCACGGAGGCGGAGTCGACGGACGGCGACATCATGACTATAGGAAACACCCAGACCCCTGTTAAGTTCAAAAAGGATCCGGATTCTTATATGGATGAATGGTTTGCAGAGGCGCCGACACATCATTTTGCAATGAGCATCGGGCACAATGCATCCCTTTATGAGAAAGTTGCAGATTTGCTTGAGATACCGGCAGTGGTATTGGATAAATAAAAGTATATGGAAGATCAACAGGCGCGGGACCGGCTTATCAAACTCATGATTGTGAGTTTAGAGCATCTGGCGCCTGTATTCTTCGGGTGTGTAACCGAACCGCTCTTTAAATTCGTTAAAGAACTGTTGTGTGTCGTTGTATCCGCATTCCGAGGCAATCTCGTATATATTTATTTCCGGGCGGGACAGCAGGGTCATAGCCTGGATAAAATGGCTTTCTTTCAGCAGATCCTCCGGACTGCTTTCTTCTTTGGCATCTGCGATTCCATCCTGGGGATAGCGTGCAGGCAGACGTATCTCCACCTCGGTGCCGCTGCCGCGGGTACTGGAATAGGTCAGCCCATACCCCGGACCGTACATCAGCTGCAGCCGGCGGTGTGTGTTATAGACCGCAATCTTCGAACCTTTTCCACCGGAGGAGCCGTGTCCGGTCAGTATGTCTTCCAGCTTTTCTTCGGAGATGCCTACTCCGTCATCGGAAATTAGAATCACAATATCCTCCTCCTCCAGCCATCCGGTAAGTACGATGGTTCCCTGCTTGGACTCCTTTTCCAGAATGCCGTGCAGGACACAGTTCTCAATGACCGGCTGGAAGGTCAGCTTTGGGATTGAGTACTCGAGTAGATTATCTGGGATATCGATCAGAAAATCAATGGTGTCATGGAAACGCATATTCTGCAGCTGGACATAGATAGAAACATGCTCCAGCTCATCTGCTATGGTGCTGAGGCTCTGCTTTCTGCTCAGCGTCAGCTTATAAAAACGGGATAGCTTCTGGACCGCGGAGGTTACATCCTGGGAGCGGCCCTGCTGGGACAGCCAGTTGATCATATCCATGGTATTATAGAGAAAATGTGGATTGATCTGGGCCTGCAGAGAATTAAATTCCGCTACCCGCAGATCCTCGGCGGCCTTGGCTTGCTCATCCATAAGCTGATTAATCACGCGGGTCATATAATTATAGGTGGAGATCAGATCCCCGATCTCATCGTAAGTGTCTGCGTCAGGCAGTGCCACGGGCGGCCCGATCCGCGACTTTGCCATCTGATTGATGACGGCTGACAGCCTGTTCGTAATGGAATGGGAGAGCAGCGTGGCAATGAGGAATGCGATCAGGATACACGCCACATAAACCAGGATAAAGCCTGCCATAATCGTAATACTTTTCGTAATCATGGGCTGGGACGGCATGGCCACGACCATGTACCAGTCCGTATTTTTTATGCTGTAAAAGCCGGCGTATACGTCCTCCCCCAGAACCCGCTTTAAAATAAAGTTATTGGAGGACATAAAATGTTCCTGCACCTCATCATATCCGAAATGATAGGCGCCGGATAATGCCGGATCCGATGTGGCCACAAGACTGTCCCTGTCATTGATGATGTAAGCCACGTTGCTGCTGGAAGACAGGTTGTCTTTTAACAGGCTGTCGAAATAGTCCTGGGAAAAATAGATCGCCAGGTAGCAGGGAACCCGTTTGCCCTCATAAATAATACTCGATTTTGTTATGTATGCCATTTCCCCGTTATGCCTGATCTCATAAGAGCCAAGATAGAAAGACGGACAGAAAAGCGTGCGCAGCGACGGAGCCCCGTTAAATATCCCATACCAGTAGGTTCCCCAGGCATTATTGATCGGAAGGATGGTATTGCACATCGGATAATTTGAAAAGATACGATCTGTCCGTGGAATATCTATATACAGTTTTACATCTGTGATCAGAGAGCCATCCGTGGCTTCTTTGATTGTCTCCAAAAAGATGTCTGCAGAATCACCATCTGCAAGGCCGCTCAGTGTTTCTGTCCGGGCGGAGCTGACAATCTGATGGTAGAACTCTTCCCCTGTAATCTGGTCATGAAGCCGGAGTATGCGGGAAACGGCATCCTCAATCAGCGGGGCTGTCTGCGTGGATGCATTCTGCTCCGTACGGATGGTGTCTGCAATGATCATGTCATAAAGTTTCGTATAGAAAAAGATGGCAAGCACGATCATGGGGATCGTTGCGATCACCAAATGTGTAATCGTAAACTTGGTCTGAAGCTTCAGATTCTTATATAACTGCCGTTTTTCTTTGTATGTAATTTCATCCCAGCATCTTCTCCCTGTATTTGGACGGGGTCAGCCCCGTGAATTTTTTAAAGCTTTTGCTAAAATAATTGCCATTGCTGTAGCCGACCCTGGAGGATATATCTGTGATCTGATAGCGGGCGTCACTTAGCAGCTGCATCGCCTTTTCCATGCGGTACTCAGTCAGATACTGATTGAGAGTCTGTCCTGTCTGGCTCTTAAAATAGGTACAGACATAAGAAGCAGAGAGATATACATGGTCGCTGATCTCCTTGATGGAGAGCGCATCGCTGGCATAATTCCGGCTGATATAGTCCTTGATCAGAAAAATCGTGGAATCTTCCGGAACATGGTCGCTGATGCCTGCAAAAAACTGCTCAGTTCTGGAGACCAGCAGCTCGTGAAGCTCCTGGTAAGTAAAACAGCGTTCCAGATGGTCAATGATACTTTCCTCTGTACTGGTCTCCGAAGGATCATGGCTCAGTTTCAGCGTCTGGCGGCAGTCATTGATACTGATAAAAAGTTTATAGTAAATATCCTTTACCTGGTTGGGAAGAAACACCCTGTTTTCAGAATAACACCGATACAGCCGGCTCAGCAGTCCGATGCAGGCAGCCTGATCTTTGGCAAGAAGCGCATCTTTAAAGTCCGCCGCAATCTTTTCCGTCTGTTCCTGTGCGCCTGGTTCCATTCCCGGTGCGTTTTCCATGTCTGATGCAGCAAGAAGCGTACCCGGGCTGAAAAAGAAACTGCTTTGGAGCATAACCACCGCGGTCGTATAAGAGTGATAGACCCGACTGATTCCGCTCACCGTGTCTCCCCGCCCGATAAAAAAATCACCCAGGGGAAGAAACTGCTCTTTCAGAAAATTCTCAACAGCAGACAGGGCAATTGGGGAGGGCGCGCTGTCTCCCATAATATGAAACACATGATATACGGCGTGGATCTGGATGTAAAATACATGCAGGTGATAATGTGTAAGATAATCGGTCAGGTCATCCCGGATGTTGCGCAGAAGTGTGCCGTCAGGTTCCGTGGGTTTCAGCCTGACGATATAGGTTGTAAAACTGCTTCCCGGCATCAGGCGGAGAGAAAGCTCTTCGACAAGGCTGGTGATCTGCCCGGTATTCTCCTTATAGGGTTTGGTCAGCAGCAGTGCAAGATGGGAGGCGGTCTCCATAGAATACAGGTTTTCGTTCTGCCTGGTGCGCAGATTCTTTGCACGGCGCTCAATGGCTTCCAACACTGCCTCTTTGATTTCCTCCGGGTTTAGAGGCTTTTCTACATAATTGATCGCTTTCAGTTTGATGGCCGCCTTCAGATACTCCTTGTCCGAATAACCGCTCATAAAAATGACGCTGGTATCCGGAAGAAACTCTTCCAGACGTTCGACCAGCTGAATCCCGTTCATGCGCGGCATGCGGACATCACATAGAATAATATCCGGTTTCTGCGCGCGGGCAATATCCAGCGCGTTCACTCCGTCATCGGCCTGAAAGATCTGCTCAATCCCCAGTGCATTCCAGTCAAGAGACGCAATCAATCCTTCACGGGTTAACTCTTCATCGTCCACAATCAATAATCTCATCGTATCGGTTCTCCTTCGTAATCAGATCGTCCTATGCCCTGATGTTCTGGGCAGGGGGGAATCCGCATGCTGGCAGGGGCTCCTGAACGGACTCCCTCGAAAATAGAAGTTTCATCATATTCATACTATATGCTATCATTCTAACAAAATCCATCTGTGAAATCTATACTTTATTCTGCAGCTTGCTGCAGACCCGCCCGTTAGGGCATGAGTTACGGGGTGCCCTTTGGGTATACCCTAATGTTCTGCTTGAGCAGAAAATTTGCCTGAAGACTAATACAAAAAAAATTTACCCTTAATCGAAAAATTTTGCTGTTTTGGTAGAAGTTTAGAACTGTTACACTTAGTTTAGAAAGGAAAAGGAGGGAAACACGGTGTCTGAATATGTTTTGGAATTAAAAGGTATCACAAAAATATTTCCTGGCGTTAAGGCTTTGGACAATGTGCATTTCCAGCTCAAAAAGGGTGAAGTCCATGCATTGATGGGCGAGAACGGAGCCGGTAAGTCTACATTCATAAAAGTCATAACCGGAGTACATAAAGCAGAAGAAGGCGAGATGTTCCTGGACGGCAGGAAGGTTGACTTCAAAGGCCCCAGAGATGCACAGGCAGCCGGTATTGCGGCAGTTTACCAGCATCCGACATCTTATCCGGACCTGACAGTAGCAGAAAATATCTTCATGGGCCACGAGATCATCAGCAGAGGCATGATTCAGTGGAAGAAGATGAATGAGGAAGCGGGCAAGCTGCTGTCGCAGCTGAACGCCGACTTTAAGCCTACCGATGAGATGGGAGCTTTGAGCGTGGCACAGCAGCAGATGGTGGAGATTGCAAAGGCACTTTCTACAAATGCCAGAATCATTATTCTGGATGAGCCTACCGCAGCGCTGACCAAGAATGAGTCTGAGGAACTATACCGAATCGTTGATAAGCTGAAAGACAGCGGTGTTTCTGTCATCTTCATCTCCCACCGTTTTGAGGATATGTACCGCCTGGCAAGCACGGTTACCGTGTTCCGGGATTCACAGTATATCGGCACTTATGATGTAGACGGAATCACCAATGCGGATTTGATTAAAGCAATGGTTGGACGTGAGATCAAGGATCTGTTCCCAAAACCGGAAGTGCAGATCGGACCTGAAGTACTGCGGGTGGAGGGACTCTCCAGACTTGGATATTTCAAGAATGTTTCCTTCAGCGTGCATGCAGGTGAGATCGTAGGTCTGACAGGGCTGGTTGGCGCAGGGCGGACCGAGGTTGTGGAAAGTGTCTGCGGTATCACAAAGCCGGATGCCGGGAAGGTATTTCTGGAGGGCAAGGAAACACATATCAAACAGCCGTCCGATGCGATGAAGCAGGGGATCATCCTTCTTCCCGAAGACCGTCAGAAAGAAGGACTGATCATGAGCTGGGGCCTGGGCAGGAACGTCACACTTCCGACCATGGGCAAATATGCAAAGCATGGTTTTAATAACGAGAAGAAAGAACGCGAAATTGCGAAGAAGCTTCTCGAAGATGTGGATACAAAAGCAGTTACGATATTCGATCCTGCGACATCACTCTCAGGAGGTAATCAGCAGAAGGTCGTAGTAGCAAAGGCGCTCGGCCAGGAGATGAAGGTTGTCATCATGGATGAGCCGACAAAAGGTGTGGACGTTGGAGCCAAGGCGGAGATCTATCAGATCATGGGCGATTTGGCAAAACTGGGATACGCGATTATCCTGATCTCCTCCGAAATGCCAGAGATCCTGGGCATGAGCGACAGAATCGTCGTAATGTGCGGCGGAAAAGTAACTGGTGAACTGAACCGTGATGAGGCGACTCAGGAAGGCATTCTTGAGCTGGCGATGGAAAAATCAAAGTAGGAGGAAATGGGAAAGATGAAAGAAAATAAATCTATCTGGAAAAAAATCACCGGCTCCCGTGAAGCAAGTCTTCTGATCGTTTTGATTATCCTCTGTGTGGTCATTTCATTCAGAAGCCCTTCCTTCATGACGCTGAAATCTATATCAGATATGCTGAAAAATAACGCGGTTATCATGATCATGACCCTGGGAATGCTGGGAGTGCTGCTGCTCGGCGGTATCGATATCTCAATCGCATCCACGCTTGCATTTTCCGGGATGACGGTCGGGATGCTGCTGAAATATAACATCGTAGAAAATGCTTTCCTGCTCTTTCTGATTGCGATCGGAATCGGAGCGCTGTGCGGGCTGGTAATCGGTCTTGTTATCGCAAAAGGAAAGGTGCTTCCGATCATTGCAACAATGGGATTCATGTACATATACCGGGGCATGGCCTATATGATCGGAAACAGCCAGTGGGCAAGTGCAGAAAACCTGGGTGAGTTTAAAAACTTTGCCCTGGGTAAGGTACTGGGAATTAATAATGTTGTATTAATCATGTTTGCATGTTATATTATATTCTTTATTGTTATGAAATGGACGAAGGTGGGAAGAAAAGTATATGCGGTAGGGAGCAACCGTGAGGCGGCTGCAATATCCGGTATCAATACGTCCAATGTGGAACTGATGGTTTATACGGTAATGGGAATTCTCGCAGGACTGTGCGGTGCCCTGGCCGTAGCGGTTTACTCTTCCGCACAGCCCAACATGCTGTACGGAAAAGAGATGGATGTTATCGCCGCCTGTGTCATCGGCGGTGTCAGCATGACAGGCGGGCGCGGAAGTGTTGTAGGAGCATTCCTTGGTTCCCTGATCCTGGCGATTATCGCAAAAGCACTTCCTCTCGTAGGAATCGACTCGATTGCACAGAATACAGTAAAGGGTGTTATCATATTAGTCGTCGTAATCCTGAACGTCGTAACACAGCGTGTAATGGATAAAAATAATCTGAAGGGAAGGGAGATGTAATCATGGCAGGAAAATCCGGAAGAACTATAGCCAATGTGCCAGAGAAGTCATGGAAAAAGACAGTTCTCAGTTGGGAAGGCATGCTGGTAGTATTGTTTATCGTAATCAACATTTTTTGTTCAAGTATCTCCCAGAGCTATCAGGTATCCAATGTCCTCAGAGAGATGCCCAAATATCTGACAGAAGTGTTTCTGATGCTTCCAATGGCATACATCCTGATACTTGGCGAAATTGATATATCCGTAGGCGCTACCGTCTGCCTGTCAGCCACGATGACATGCATGGTATGCAACAAAGATATGCCGTTTATCTTAGTAGTTCTGACCGCGCTTGTGGTCGGCACGGTCTGCGGACTGGTGAACGGCCTGATCCTTACAAAGTTTACAGAATTGCCTCCTATGATTGTAACGCTGGGAACGCAGATCGTATTCAGAGGAATTGCAGAGATCGCTCTTGGAAGCGGCGGGTCCATATCATTAAGCAACGCAGACGGGTTCCGCATGATCGCCGGAAAAGTGGGGATGATCCCATATATCCTCTTCGTAGTGGTGATATTTGCAGTCATTTTTACCGTTGTACTCAGCAAGACGACATTCGGAAGGAGTGTATATGCTATCGGATCCAACCGGCTGGCAGCCTACTATTCAGGAATCCATGTACAGAAGATCCGCCTGATCATCTATATGGTGATGGGTTTCATGGCCGGGCTTGCAGCGCTCTTCCTCACTTCCGTGCTTTACGGAGCCAACACCACGACGGGAAACGGATTTGAGCTTGATGCCATCGCAATGGCGGTATTCGGCGGAATATCAACCGCCGGGGGCAAGGGTAAGTTACAGGGAGGAATCATTTCCGCATTCATAATCATCTGCCTGAGAATTGGTCTTGGACAGATCAACATGAACCCGCAGTTAATTCTGATTATATTAGGCGCTCTGCTGATTCTGGCCGTATTACTGCCAAATATCGGAGGCGAGTTAAAGTTAAAGAAAAAAACAGCAGCAGTTAAGTAGTTTGTTTCTAATAACTTGTTTTTATTAATCTGATACCGGGCGTCGGGAAAGGCGCTTTGTATACAATAAAATTCCATAGGGAGGAAAGAAAGCATGAAGAAAAAAGTTTTAAGCGTACTGTTATGTGTAGCAATGGCGGCAACACTGGCTGTAGGATGCGGCTCAAAGGATGAGGGCGCTGCAGACGGCGGCTCTGATGCAAAGACAGAGGATACTGCAAAAGATGACGGCAGTGATTCCGGAAAGAAGACGTATGCAATTGTTACAAAATCAGCAGGAAATCCTTACAATGAAAAAGAGGCGGAAGGTTTCCAGGAAGTAATCGAGGCAGAAGGCGGAGAATGCATCGTAAAACATCCTGAGGCTGCTACAGCGGATGCACAGGTATCCGTAATCCAGTCACTGATTTCTCAGGGAGTAGATTCTATCTGTATCGCTGCAAACGATGAGAATGCACTTCAGGCAGCACTGGAAGAAGCAATGGACGCAGGAATCAAAGTATCCTGCCTTGACTCTAAAGCGAACCCTGACAGCCGTCAGACATTTGTAAACCAGGCTGGAACAACAGAGATCGGCCAGGCTCTGATGGACGCTGTTCTGGACATCACAGGCGGAGAAGGACAGTGGGCAATTCTTTCAGCTACATCACAGGCAACAAACCAGAATGCATGGATCGACGCTATGAAAGAGATCATGAAAGAAGACAAATACTCCAAACTGGAACTTGTAGAAGTTGCATACGGAGATGACGAGCCACAGAAATCAACAGACCAGACACAGGCTCTGTTATCCAAATATCCGGATCTGAAAGTTATCTGCGCACCTACAACTGTTGGTATCAATGCAGCAGCTAAGGTACTTCAGGACGAGAAATCATCTGTAAAACTGACAGGACTTGGACTGCCTTCAGAAATGGCTGAATACATCGGTGATGACGACGCCCATTCATGCCCGTATATGTATCTGTGGAATCCGATCGATGTTGGACGCCTTGGGGCTTACACATCAATCGCATTAGTTGACGGAACAATTACAGGAGCAGTAGATGACACATTCACAGCCGGCGATATGGGCGACTACACAGTAGTAGAAGCGTCCGACGGCGGAACAGAAGTCATCCTTGGCGCACCGTTCAAATTTGATCCTTCTAACATCGACGAGTGGAAAGATGTTTACTAGAATTTTACAACTCCATAGATAAGAAATATAAGCGGGCGGTTTTTGCCCGCTTATATTCTTATGGCTTTCAAAAGCTGCTCTTTGAACTAGACAGGAGCCGTGGTAAGTGATATTCTGGAAGCAGCACAAAGGGCATGTACATAAGAATGCCGAGACAAGAAAGGAGACAACATGATCAGAAAAAGTTTTAAAATGAAATTATACCCGGGAATGGAAAAAGAGTATGAAAAGCGCCATAACCAACTGTGGCCGGAGATGAGAGATATGATCCATGAATACGGCGGATCGAATTATTCGATCTTCCTCGATAAGGACACGGATATTCTGTATGGCTATATAGAACTCGAAGACGCAGAAAGATGGGACAAGAGCGCGGACACAGAGATCTGCCGTAAATGGTGGGACTATATGGCGGATATCATGGAGACCAATCCGGATAATAGTCCTGTATCTACCGATCTTTATCCTGTATTTCATTTGGACTGAGTTAAACATCATACCTATGTATTGGATCTGTAATAAGGGGACAGTCGGGAAACAGACGGTCCCCTTTCTCTATCTTAAGAATCACATACGCCCTTATCCGTGTAAAAGTTTTAAATTTTTTCTATTACAATGTTTTGAAAACTGGGGATTGACATTCTGATAAAACCGGATTATTATATAAATATAAATAAACCGAAACGTTTCGGTTAACCCTAAGGAGGATAATACATATGCCATTAGTTACATCAGAACAAATGTTATTGGATGCGCAGAAGGGCGGTTATGCTGTAGGTGCCTTTAATGTGGAGAATATGGAGATGGTGAAGGCCGTGATTGCGGCTGCGGAAGAACTGCATGCGCCTGTTATGCTGCAGACGACCCCTTCCACAGTGAAGTACGGTTCTCTGGACACCTATTTTGGGATCGTTGCTGCGGAAGCAAAAAAGGCTGCGGTTCCTGTATGTTTACACCTGGACCATGGCAGCAGCTTTGATCTGGCGGTACAGGCAATCAAGGCGGGGTATACATCGGTCATGATCGATGGCTCACACGAAAGCTTTGAAGATAATGTCGCTGTCAGCAAAAAGGTGGTAGATGCAGCCAAAGCATGTGGCATACCGGTGGAAGCAGAACTGGGGAAGGTCGGCGGTAAGGAAGACGATCTGGAAGCAGATGCGGATACCAATACAGATCCTGCAGAAGCAAAGGAATTTGTGGAAAGAACCGGGGTTTCCTCCCTGGCAATTGCAATCGGGACGGCTCACGGATTCTATGCAGGTACTCCGGTACTGGATAAAGAAAGAGTTTCCGAGATCAGAAAGGTAGTCTCTGTACCGCTTGTTCTCCACGGGGCGTCAGGCCTCAGCGATGATGATGTCAAAGAGTGTGTGGAGCGCGGGATGTGCAAAGTGAACTTTGCCACAGAGCTGAGGGTAGCTTATACAGACGCAGGCAAAAAGCTTCTGGAGGAGAAACCGGATACCTTTGATCCTAAGAAACTCGGCATTGTGGGTATGGAAGCAGTGAAGAATCTGGTAATGGAGCGCATGAAGGTATGCGGATGTGACCATAAAGTGAAATAGTTCCTGTTCACACCCTTTGGGCGTACACGGCACGGTTTGAACAGGAACGTAAAATAGTCTTTCTGTGCACGGCACAGGGGCAGATAAGGCAGGGATAACCATGGCAGCTACGATCAAGGATATTGCGAAGAAAACCGGACTTGGCCTGGCGACAATTTCTTCCTATTTAAATGGAGGCAATGTAAGGGAGAAGAACCGGATCAAGATAGAGGAAGCGATAGAGGAGCTTCACTTTGAAGTCAACGAGGTGGCAAGAGGCCTGAAGACAAATAAGACGAAAACAATCGGAATTATCATACCGGAGCTGAACAATATTTTCTGTGCTGAGATTATCACGGAAGTAGAGGATCAGCTTAGAAGCCATGGATATGCAACCATGATCTGCGACTGCCGTACGGACGAAAATCGTGAAGAGGAGGCTGTCGAGTTTTTGCTTCACAGGCGAGTGGATGGATTGATCATTATGCCCTCAGGAAAAAGGGGTGTATATCTGCAGAAGTTCCTTCGGGCCGGAAAACCGGTGGTGTTGGTAGACCGAAAACTCAAAGACATGGAATGCGACTGTGTTCTGGTAGACAATGAAGGTGCGGCCAGGGATGCTGTGGAACGGCTGCTCAAGGCAGGCCACAGGAAGATCGGCATGATTGCCGGACCGGAAGAAATCTATACCGCAGAAGAGCGGTACCGGGGCTATTGTATGGCTATGGAGAAGGCCGGCGTTGCCTTTGGCGAAGGGCTGGTGGTCCGCGGCGATTACACGATTAAGGGCGGCGCGGCAGCCATGAAGGAACTGTTCAGAAAAAATCCGCATATGACGGCAGTATTCGTTTCCAATTACGAGATGACCATGGGTGCGATTATAGAGGTTAACGAGCTGGGGATTGAGATCCCCGGGCAGCTTTCTTTTATTGGATTTGATAATGTGGAGTTTGCCAAGGCAAGCATCCCCAGGCTTAGTATAGTGGCACAGCCCACAAAGGAGATTGGCAGCTGTGTGTCGGAACTGATGCTTAGGAGGCTGGACGCTTCCGGAGCGCAGGAAGAGAAGGAGACGGTGAAGTTAAAGACGACCTTCGTGGAAGGAAAATCTGTCAGATGACAGAATTTTCTTTTGAGGAATACCGAAACGTTTCGATAGAGAGCGATATGATATTTCCGTTTATAAAAATAGCGGATGGTATGGGAGGTAGAGATGGAACAATATTTACTGGGAATTGATATAGGGACCAGTGCCTGTAAGATTGCCGTATTTGACCGGGGCGGTAAGGCAATAGCTGCGGCAAATGGCAGTTATCCGGTGTATTATCCTCATCTGGGATGGGCAGAACAGAATCCGGAAGAATGGTGGGATGCTATATGCTCTGCGGTAAAAGAAGTACTGTCCCATGGCAGTATCCTGCCGGAGCAGATTGCCGGCATTGGAATTGACGGGCAGAGCTGGTCAGCAATTGCGGTTGACCGGGAGGGCAGCGTGCTTACGAATACACCGATTTGGATGGATACAAGGGCTGCGGATATCTGCGATGAACTTAATGAGAAGATCGGGGCAGACGAGATATTCAAACTTTCCGGTAATTCTCTGCAGCCCTCTTACACAACGGCTAAGATTATCTGGTACCAGAGAAATCTGCCGGAGGTATATGCACGAACCTGTAAGATACTGCAGTCCAACAGTTACATTGCCTATAAACTGACGGGGGAGATGTCCCAGGATCTTTCGCAGGGATATGGGCTGCACTGCTTTGACATGCACACGGGAACGTGGGATATGAAAATGTGTGAGAGGCTTGGTATCCCGGCGGAGTTTCTGCCGGAAATCCATCCCTGCCATGAGGTGATCGGTAAAGTTACGGAGAAGGCTGCCGCAGAAAGCGGTCTGGCCGTTGGAACACCGGTGGTGGCAGGCGGTCTGGACGCGGCGTGCGGAACCTTAGGCGCGGGGGTTATCCATCCGGGAGAGACTCAGGAACAGGGCGGTCAGGCGGGCGGCATGAGCATCTGCACAGATACATATCAGGCGGATCCGAGATTAATTCTGGGATTCCATGTGGTTCCGGGCCAATGGCTGCTTCAGGGCGGCACTACCGGCGGCGGGGGTGTTATGAGGTGGCTGGAACAGCAGTTTGGAGACTACGAGAGGGAAGAAGGGAAGAGACAGGGAAAAAGCTCCCTGGAATTGTTTAATGAGATGGCGGAAAAGGTATCTCCGGGAAGCGGCGGAACCGTATTTTTGCCCTATATGTCCGGCGAGCGTTCTCCCATTTGGGATCCGGATGCAAAGGGCGTATTTTACGGCCTGGATTTCAGCAAGACAAAGGCGCACTTTATCCGGTCTGCCATGGAAGGCGTGGCATATGCACTGAAACATAATCTCGATGTGGCGGAAGAGGCAGGCGCAAAGGTCAGCGTATTGCGTGCCATGGGCGGTTCTGCCAATTCACTGCTTTGGACACAGATCAAGTCCGATATTACGGGAAAACCGATCCTCGTCCCTTCCTCTGATACGGCTACAACACTGGGCGCTGTAATACTTGCAGGTGTGGGTGTGGGCATGTATGAGAGTTTTGAGGAGGCAGTTGCCCTGACGGTGGAGAACAGACGGTCCCATGAACCGAACCCGGACAATGCAGCCGTTTATGAAAAGAACTATCAGATATATCTGGAACTATATCATAATTTAAAAGAAACTATGAAAAAAACAGGAGGCAGGTAAAATGAAAGCAGCAGTAGTATGCGCAAATGAGGATGTACAGTATCTGGATTACGAGGAGCCCCAGGCAGGGCCGGGCGAAGTCAAGGTGAAAGTGAAAGCTTCTGGAATCTGCGGCTCTGATATTCCCAGGGTGCTTCATAACGGCGTACATTTCTATCCCATCGTACTGGGACACGAGTTCTCGGGCGATGTCGTGGAAGTGGGAGAAGGCGTTACGAAAGTTAAGGTTGGGGACCGGGTATCCGGTGCGCCGCTTCTTCCCTGTATGAAATGTGACGACTGCCAGAACGGCAATTTCTCCCTCTGTAAGCATTACAGTTTTATCGGATCCAGACAGCAGGGCAGCAACGCGGAATATGTTGTCGTACCGGAACAGAATGCGGTTGCATTTGACCCGAGTATTTCCTATGAGCAGGGAGCTATGTTCGAACCTTCTACGGTCGCACTGCACGGCCTCCTGCAGAACGACTACCAGAGCGGACAGTATGTTGCGATTCTGGGCGGCGGAACCATTGGGATGTTTACGATGCAATGGGCGAAGATCTTCGGTTCCAAAAAAGTGGTTGTCTTTGATATCAGCGATGAAAGGCTGGAGCTTGCAAAGCGTCTCGGAGCAGATGAAGTGATCAATACAACAAAAGAAAACTACATGGAGGAAGCTATGGCTGTCACGGGCGGCAAGGGGTATGCATACGTATACGAGACCGCGGGACAGGCGCCTACGATGTATATGGCCTTCGAGCTGGCGGCAAATAAAGCGCATGTATGTTTCATTGGGACTCCCCATGCAGACCTTACATTTACACCGGCCATGTGGGAGAACATGAACCGCAAAGAGTTCAAACTGACAGGTTCCTGGATGTCCTACAGCTCTCCGTTCCCCGGAAAAGAGTGGGAACTGACGGCGCATTATTTTGCAACAGGACAGCTCAAATTTGATCCCGGATTCATCTATAAAAAGATGCCCATGAGCCAGGCCCAGGAAGCATTCCAGATGTTTAAGACACCGGGGCTTGTAAAAGGAAAGGTTCTGTTGATAAACGAGAGCGTGTCTGGTTGTGAACAGAAATGATTAAGTAAAGCTTGGGAGGGCTGAATTCATGATACTTACAGTCACGTTAAATGCGGCGATTGACAAGAGATATGTAGTGGAGGGCTTTCAAACCGGAGAAGTGAACCGGGTCAGAGAATGCGCTTACACACCGGGAGGAAAAGGGCTCAATGTTTCCAAGCCTGCAGCAATTGCGGGGGCTGAAGTGGTTGCCACAGGATTTGTCGGCGGGCATGCAGGCGCTTATATAGAGGATTCCCTGAAACCATTCGGAATTAAAAGTGCATTTTATCATATGGAGGCGGAGAGCAGATCCTGTATTAACATATGGGATGAGGTGAACCATGTGCAGACAGAATTTCTGGAACCTGGTTTTACCGTATCCGAGGAGGATTTCAGCGGATTTCTGGAAAAATTCCAGGGGCTGGCGGCTAAGGCCGATGTCGTGGCAATGTCGGGAAGCGTACCCAAAGGCCTGGACGGAACTGCATACCAGAGGCTGGTCAAGGTCTGCAGGGATGCAGGGAAAAAAGTGATTCTGGATACAAGCGGCAGGCTGTTGGAGATGGGAATAGAAGCAAAACCGACGATGATTAAGCCAAATCTAGATGAGATCAGGATGCTGACCGGGCAAGAATGCGAGAGTATCAGCGATATGATAGAGGCTGCGAAGAGAATCCATAATGATGGCGTGGAGATTGTAGCCGTTTCACTTGGTGGAGAAGGATCATTTGTTGTGTGCAGTGAAGGGATATACCGTGCAGAGGTACCGAAAATTGATGCAGTGAATACTGTTGGATGCGGCGATTCCATGATAGCCGGTTTTGCTCTGGGGCTGAGCGAAGGGCTTTCCATGGAAGGGGTATTGAGAAAAGCGAGTGCGATTTCTGCGGCGGCAGCCCTGAGAGAAGAGACCGGTTTCTATGTAAAAGAAGATATGGAGCGTATTTTTCCGGAAATCCGGATCGTAAAAATGAAATAAAAATCCCCGTATGTATTTATACGGTGAAAATAAAAAGAGAAAGAAGGAGACAAAAAGATGGGAGAATTTATTAATCCGGCAGATGTGCCAAAAGTGAGACTTTATACAGGTGAAGAAGTACCATGTGTAGGAATGGGAACATTTGGTTCCGACAGATTTACAGCACAGCAGGTGTCAGACGCGGTGGCAGGCGCAATCCGATGTGGCTACCGTATGTTCGACTGTGCGGCATGCTATGGAAATGAAGACCAGATCGGGGAGGTCTTTAAAGCTGCATTTGATGAAGGCGTGGTAGAGCGTAAAGAGCTTTATATTATGACAAAAGTTTGGAACGATATGCACGAAAGAGTAGAAGAATCCTGCAGAAAGAGCATTACAGACCTGCAGTGTGATTATATCGACATGTTCTTTATCCACTGGCCGTTCCCGAACTATCATGCACCAGGATGCGATGTGGACTCCAGAAATCCGGACTCCAAACCATTCAGCGTGGAAGAGTTTATGAGTACTTACAGACAGTGCGAGGCATTGGTAGAAAAGGGGCTGGTCCGCCATATTGGAATCTCTAATATGACAATCCCGAAACTGGAAGCTGTACTGCCTCTTATGAAAATTATGCCGGCGGCATGCGAACTCGAGCTTCATGTATGCTTCCAGCAGCAGGAATTATTCGATTATCTCGTGGCTCACAATATTCAGCCGATTGGTTTCATGCCGTTAGGCTCCCCGCAGAGACCAGAGAGAGATATGTGTCCGGAAGACGTAGCTGACCTGCAGACACCGGAAATGCAGGAGATTGCAAAAGCCCACGGCGTGCATCCGGCGTTGATTGCACTGAAATGGGCGCATCAGAGAGGGCAGATTCCGATTCCGTTCTCTGTACATGAGGTTGAGTATGTAAGCAACTTAAAGAGTATGTTAGATGATCCGCTTACTGACGAGGAGATGGCCAAAATTGCAACTCTTGAGAGAAACAACCGCCTTGTAAAGGGGCAGGTGTTCTTGTGGGAAGGCGCAAAAGACTGGCATGATCTTTGGGATGAGGATGGGGTTATTGTGACTTTGTAGGGGATAGTCCGCCTGCCGTGAGACTGACGGGGGAGGAAGCGCAGGATACATCCGGGTATTTCAGATGCGGCCCATTTGCGAAGAACCACTAATAGCAAAATGGCGCCATCACATGGAACCACCGGCATTCACCGTGGAATTCTGATGAATTCCGTGGCTCAGGCCGGCTTTGAATCTGCTTCGGAAGCAGATCCAATCCATGTGATGGCGCCGTTTTGCTATACGTGGTTCTAACGCGCATTCTACGCATCCGAAATGCCCGGATGTGTCCTGCGCTCCCTCCCCGTCAGTCTCACGGCAGGCTGGGCTGCATCCACCGGGAGGGGAGCATAAACTTTATTTGTAACAGTTCAGGCAGGCATGAACTGTCACCTTTATTTTCAGATACTGCAATTTTCCAGTGCCGCCCCTCTTCCCCTGGGAAGAAACTTGTTGTATACTAATCCTAAGTATGTGGAGGAAAAATATGCTCATACGGGAGGATAAAACAGTGTATAAAGTTTTACTGGTAGATGATGAAATCCTTGTGCGCGAGGCGATTGGCGCAAAGATTGAATGGGGACAGCTGGGGTTTGAGCTGGTCGGCGACTGCGAAAACGGCAAGGATGCGATCGAATTTTTAAAGGAGACGCCGGCCGACGTTGTGCTTACGGATATCTGCATGCCATACATAGACGGCATGGGGCTGAGTAAATATATCCATGAGAATCTGCCTCAGACTACGACCATTATTTTCAGCGGATACAGCGATTTTGAATATGCAAAGCAGGCGATCCAGTATAAAGTGGCCGAATATATTCTGAAGCCGGTTACTGCCAAGGAATTGTCCGAGGTGCTGAACAGAATCAGGGAGAAGCTGGACGGCGAGAGACAGCAGGAGCAGAAGATGGATGAGCTGACGAAGGTATATCAGAGCTATACGAAGAATGAAGCCTTGATCATATCCAGGGCGCTGTCGCGTCTGGTCAGGGGGACGCAGGACGTGGAGACAAGCCTGCGTGAGCTGGAGGAGTTCGGCATCACGATCAAAGGGGGATCTTACCGGGTGGCGGCCGTCGATATTGATGTGTATTCCGATCTGTATGAGATTGACGACGACCTGAAGAAGGAAAGCGCACTGATGTCCTTCGTTGTGGAGAACATCAGCAATGAGATTGTGAACAATCATAATGCAGGGCTGGCATACAGGGATTCCGACAACAGGGTCTGTATTTTGTTTCGGACAAATAAGCCCAAAGAGCATGCAGGGCAGGTGAATGCCATCTGCAGGGAGATTCAGTCTACCATTTATGACGCGATGAAACTGAGTGTTTCCATGGGGATCGGCAGCTATGTCGCCTCTCTGGAGGAGCTTTACAAGTCCTACGATTCTGCCACAGCGATCCTCAAGTTCCGTTATACCAAGGGGACAGGGGTTATTTTTGACTGTGAGGAGGCATTGCCCTCGGGGAATCCCATGGAGCTGGAACAGGATTTTAAAGATATTGCCGCTGCCGTGAAAGGAAAAGAGGGGACGGTACTTTATGAGATCCTGGATCACGTTGAGGACTGGATGCGGTCTGGCTATGTGAGCAGAAATAAGGCTGTGGCTTATCTCCATCAGGTGCTCAGGATCATCTGTCAGACGGTGCAGGAGACAGATGAGGAGTTTTTGCTGAAGGATTCAGATATATCCGGTATAACGGATGCAAGGAACCTGGACAAGGCGATAACGCTGATCCGGGAATATGCGGCCAGGGGGATGGAAGCGGTTAACGCTGCCGGGCAGACGAGTGCGGAGCGCCTGGCGGCTCAGGCGATGGACTATATCAGAGAAAATTACAGTAATCAGGATCTGGGACTAAACGATATCTGTGACTATCTGAACATCAGTACCAGCCGTTTCAGCAGTCTTTTCAAAGAGGCCACAGGCAGAACCTTCACGGAAGTGCTTACCGGAGTCCGTATGGAGCGTGCAAAGCAGCTCCTCCGGCAGACATGCCTCAAGAATTATGAGATCGCAGAAAAAGTGGGCTTCAGTGATCCTCATTATTTCAGCATTGCATTTAAGAAAATGACAGGGAAAACTCCGAAGGAGTATGCCAGGGAGCGTTAGCAAATGAAGAAAGAACAAGAATTCAGGACGATATTCGGCAGATTCAAGAGCATCCAAAGCACGATTATGGTTTCATTTTCCGTGTTAATGGTGATTGCGGTGCTGATTTTCCTTTTCATTGCATTAAACTTTACAAAGAATACGATCTATGAAAATTCAATCAATTATACCTCCCAGATTATCAAACAGGTGAATTATGATATCGATTCTTACATGGATTACATGCTGAATATATCATCGATCATTGCGGCAAACAGTGATGTTTCCTACTATCTGTATAATACGCAGCAGCCGGAAGAGGAATTGCAGGAAGAAAAGGAACGTATTATAAGCCAGTTTAAAACCATTCGCAACAGCCGGAATGATATTTACAATATCGCGGTGGTAGCCGACAATGGGCGCAGTATTTTAAATGAGGGAGAGGATCAGTTTACCGAATATATTGACGTCCGGGAGCAGAGCTGGTACCAGGCGGCATTGTCGACGAAGAATCTGATCGCAATTTCTTCTTCCCATGTGCAGAATGCCATTCAGAGCAGTTATAAATGGGTGATTACTCTGAGCAGACCGCTCGTAAACTACAAGACAGGTGAAAACGGCGGGGTGTTTTTTATAGACCTTAATTATAATGCCATCAGCTCACTGTGCAGTAACAATAATATCGGAGGCAGCGGCTACATCTTTATCCTGGATGAGAATGGAAATATTATTTACCATCCCCAGCAGCAGTTGATGTACGGCGGTCTGAAGACGGAAAATATCGATGAGATCATGTCCAGTACAAAAGACCATTTTCAGTCGGAAGAGGGCGATAAGCTTTATACAATATCCAAATCTGATATGACAGGATGGACCGTTGTAGGGGCAGCCTACACTTCGGAGCTGTTAAAAAATAACAAGCAGGCGCAGATGATGTACCTTCTGGTGGCGGGAGTGCTTCTGCTGGGGGTTATTGCGATATCCAGCATTATATCCAGAGAGATTACTAAGCCGATCCGCCAGCTCAGAGATTCCATGAGCATGGTGGAAGAAGGGCGGTTCGATAAGGCAAATGTACCGGTCACCGCATCAAATGAGGTGGGAAGCCTGAGCAAATCCTTTAATGTGATGACAGAACGCATCCATACGCTGATGGAACAGAATGTGTACGAGCAGAAACAGAAACGGAAAAACGAACTGAAGGCGCTGCAGGCGCAGATCAACCCGCACTTTCTTTATAATACGCTGGATTCTATCATCTGGATGTCTGAAGCGGGAAGAAATGACGAGGTGGTACTGATGACTTCAGCGCTGGCCCGTCTTTTCAGACAGAGTATCAGTAATGACAAGGAGCAGGTTACGGTTGCCGAGGAGATTGAGTATGTGCGCAGCTATCTGACCATTCAGAAGATGCGCTACAAAGATAAGCTGGAATATTCCATTGATGTTTCTCCCGAGATCAATCATGTCATGATTATTAAGTTTGCCCTGCAGCCGATTGTAGAGAACGCGATCTACCATGGGCTGAAGTATAAAGACACAAAGGGAAATCTGAGCATACGGGGATATGTGCGGGGAAAGAAGGCCTATATCACGATTGCGGATGACGGAGTAGGGATGGAGGAAGCTGCCCTGGAGCATATTTTTGATGAAACAAAAAAAGAACATAAATCAAACGGTGTGGGAGTCCCCAATGTTCAGAAGAGGCTGAAGCTCTACTATGGACAGGAATACGGGATTTCTTATATCAGCAGGAAGGGGGTTGGAACAGTGGCAACCGTAACGGTGCCGCTGGAAGAGCAGGAAGATGATGAAGAAACTCACAGGTAAAACGCTTGTAACAGGAATGTTTTTATGTTGTATCCTCACTGCACTTTTTCTGATTATTTTCAACCTGCTGAGTATGCAGAGCCAGGATCAGAAAGTATATAAGATGATCTTAATTCCCAAAACCATCGATGAGAAGAATGGCTTCTGGACATCTCTGATCGCCGGAGCGGAGCTGGGGGCCGAAGAGTTTAAGGCGGACATAGAAATCGTAGGGGGAAAGTCAGAGACCGATGTAGAGGGGCAGATCAAGTGTATCCAAGAGGGGATTGAAAAACAACCGGACGCAATACTTGTCTCTCCCTGCAGCTATTCCGAGATGTCGGAGGCTCTTCAGAAGGTTGTGGATCATGGGATTAAACTGGTGCTGATTGATTCTGTGATAGACAGGGATATTGCACAGGGAATTGTTGCCACGGATAATTATCTGGCAGGCCGGGAACTGGGAGAGTTTACCCGGGGAATGGTGACAGACCAATCACAGATTGGGATAGTGGCCCATGTAAAGGGCTCATCGACCGCTATAGAGCGGGAAAACGGCATGAGAGAAGGCCTGGGTGAATATGAAAATCAGATTATGGACGTCGTGTTTTGCGGTTCTTCCTATGACAGAGCGTATAAGCTGACTGTGGATATGCTGGAAAAGTATCCGAAGATGGAGGTTATAATGGGCACGAATGAATACTCGGCAGTAGGGGCAGCGAGAGCGGTAAAAGATTTGGGACTTAAAGGAAAAGTTAAAGTAGTCGGCTTCGATAACTCTATTGAGGAGATTCAGCTGCTGGAGGAAGGCGTATTCCAGGGGATTATTATACAAAAGCCGTTTAATATGGGGTATTTGGGCGTTGAACAGGCGGTCCATATCCTGGATGGTAAAAAGTACGAGAAAAATGTGGATTCGGGCTGTAAGATGATTACTAAAGAAAATATGTATGAGGAAGAAAACCAGCGCCTGCTCTATCCATTTACCGGCCAGCAGTGAAATCTGCGGCTGTATAAAGTATCTTGCAGTGGATCAATAATGGATACCCGGGGACGTTTTGCGGCACATGCCCTGAGGTCAGGTCTTCAGTGAAGCCGAAAAATAATGATATAAAAATAAAGAAGAAAAGGTTAAAAATTTACGGTCGGTATTTTACAGACTGTAATTTTTTAACCTTTTTCAGTAAAATTTTCAATTTAATAAAAAGTTCATAAATACTATACTATGAATAAATCTTGATTGTAAATGTTTGTTGACTCAGTTTTCTGTTTCTTTGGTGGATACTTCCGGATTGAGATAAGAATACTGAAGAGCCTGCTGGGTGTCGGTAGTAACAACCATTAAAAGGATATTACCGTTTTCAAGATACCAGACATCGCCGTAGTTGGTGGGATTCTCCGAGTCATAACCGCTTTCGCCGTAGGTATCTTCCACATCCTGATGGATTTTATTATAGGTGTCCTTCAGTGTTTCTTCATCGTCTGTACCGAAGGCCCAGGCAACACACATTAGTTTGTCGTTGTCGTCGAACATGTATTTTACGGTTCCGTCCTGATCAAGATAGTTCTTGGCGAACTCATAAGTGGTTCCGTTATATATGGATTCATAGGTTGTATAGTCATCGCCTTCCTCGGCGATCACATCTTCAACAGAGTTCTCCCAGGTCATCTCCGTAAATGGAGATTTGACAGCCTGCGGCTGTTTCTTACATCCTGTAAGAGCGGTTATGGCAAGAACGATAATCAGTGATACAGAAAAAAATGTACGTAAGTGTTTCATGTGAACCTCCTTTTTGTTGCTCATCCTGAGCGGCAAGATAAACGTATTATAATCATGTTTTTCCGGAATTGCAAGTGTAGCTTTCACGAAATGATATATAAGACGGGGAGAAGCGGGAATATGCAGATACGTACGAGACAGCATTTGAAACAGGATGAGAGAATTGATGCAGCATCTCTGAAAGCAGCAAGATTAAAGAAGTAGGAGGAAGAAAAGTGGAAAAGATTAAACAAAATCCTTTTGTAAAAAAGGTGGGGTTTAACAGGGTTGTGTTATGCTTTGTTTTGATTCTTCTGTACGGATTCTTCTGCGCGATGACGCAGGGAGATTTTGCAGGAATCAGCCGTATTCTGAGTGCCCTTAACTATGCATATTTTCTTGGATTTTTATCATTGGGGGTTACTTTTGTAATTGCAACAGGGGGAATTGATTTCTCCATCGGGCCGGTTATGTTCTGCTGTGCGCTCGTTTCCGGATTCAGCCTCATTACATATGGAGTCCCGATGCCGTTAGTTATGGTGATCAGTATTCTGGTCGGCCTTCTCTTCGGTATCTTCAACGGTTACTTGGTAGCATACTGGTCCGTACCGTCATTCATTACATCCATGGCGAGTATGAATATCGCAAAAGGCCTCGCATCTGTATTTACAAAGACACAGTCTGTAAGCTGGCCGCAGTCTTCCGCAGAGGGCGGATGGTACAGATATCTGGTTAAGATGGGGGACATCCCGACAGGCCTGATTATCTTCCTTATAGTGGCAATTATCTGTGCGATTATTCTGAATAAGACTAAAATGGGACGTTATATCTTATCACTGGGAAGCAATAAAGAAGCAGTAAGGCTTTCCGGCGTTAACGTTAAGAAATGGGAAATGACAGCATACGTAATCTGTGGAATTTTGGTTGGAATCGGAGCACTCTTCTATGTATCTGCTTACACAACAGTTCAGCCGGGATATGGCGATCAGTACAACAACGAAGCAATTGCAGGATGCGTAATGGGAGGAACTTCCATGGCAGGCGGGCTTGCTTCTATCAGCGGAACAGTAATCGGTGTGTTCATCATCGCTCTGCTGCAGGAAGGTATTCTGGCTCTTGGCTTTTCAAAAGATTATCAGCTTATTATTACAGGTATTATTGTTATTGTCGCAGTATTCAGTGATGTTGTCGCAAGACGCAGAAAGAACTAATAATGATACATGGAAATCTGAGAATGAAGAAATAGAAAGGCAAGGGTAAAAGAATGGGCGAAGTTATATTAACGATGAAAGATATTGATAAATCTTTCCCAGGTGTTCATGCGCTGGATCACGTAGACCTGGAAGTCAGAAAAGGTGAAGTCCTTGCGCTGATGGGAGAGAACGGTGCCGGTAAGTCTACACTGATGAAGGTGTTGACAGGTATCTACAAAAAAGATTCCGGTACAATTACATATGAAGGAAAAGAAGTAGAATTTTCAAGTACAAAAGAGGCACAGGATGCAGGGATTGTTATTGTGCATCAGGAATTGAATATGCTGGGCCATCTGACGGTTGCACAGAACATCTTCATCGGGAGGGAGTTCAAAAAGGGCATCCGCATCGATGACAAGAGGATGAATGATGAGGCCAGAAAGCTTTTCCAAAGACTGAATATAGATATTGATCCAAGAGAGACCATGAGCAGGCTGACCGTAGGAAAGCAGCAGATGTGTGAGATTGCAAAGGCAATTTCCCATGATGCGAAGGTGATCGTATTCGATGAGCCATCCGCAGCGCTGACAGAGACTGAGATTCAGGAACTGTTCAAGATTATCCGTGACCTGAGAGAAAAGAACATGGGTATTGTGTATATCTCTCATCGTATGGATGAGATCAAAGTGATCACGGACAGAGTTACCGTCATGAGAGATGGTGCCTATGTAGGAACTCTGATCACAAAGGACAGTACAAAAGACGATATCATCAACATGATGGTCGGCCGTGTTATTTACGAAGATCCAAAGACCCAGAGCATGGTGCCGAAGGATGCACCGGTAGTGCTGAAGGTAGAAAATCTGAATGCCGGAAAGATGGTACAGGATGTGAGCTTCGAACTCCATAAGGGAGAAATCCTTGGATTCTCAGGGCTTATGGGAGCCGGACGTACAGAGACGGCGCGTGCGCTGTTCGGTGCGGACCCGATCGACAGCGGCAACATCTATATTAACGGCAAGAAAGTAACAATCAACACTCCGCAGGATGCGGTTAAAAATGGTATCGGTTATCTGTCAGAGGACAGAAAGAGATACGGAATCGTAGTACAGAAGACTGTTGCCGAGAATACGACAATGGCGACACTGGAAAACTACATGAGCGGTATCTTTATAGATAAGAAGAAAGAGAAAGAGGTTGCGGAAAAGTACGTAGAGTCACTGGCAACCAAGACACCGGATGTAGATCAGCTTGTAGTGAACCTGTCAGGTGGTAATCAGCAGAAAGTCGTTATTGCAAAATGGCTGACAAGAAACTGTGATATCCTGATATTTGATGAGCCTACCAGAGGGATCGACGTTGGTGCCAAGAATGAGATTTATAAGCTGATGAATAAGCTGGCAGCAGATGGAAAAGCCATTATAATGATTTCTTCTGAGATGACGGAAATATTACGAATGAGTGACAGAATCGTCGTAATGTGTGAAGGCAGGAAGACAGGTGAGCTGGATATTTCCGAGGCAACTCAGGAAAACATCATGAATCTGGCTACACGAGAGATAGAGTAGGGAGGATAATAAAATGGCTAATAATACAACAAAAACGGCTGGCAGAAACAGGTCGGTAATTGACAGATTGGGAGGGCAGAAATTCATCGTTCTTCTGGTTGTAATTGCTTTATTCATCTTCTTCTGCGCACTCAGCCCGAATTTTAGAAAGTATACCACTTTTCTTAGTATACTGGATTATTCATATTATATCACTTTGATGGCAATAGGGGTTGCGTTCCCGCTGATGACGGCAGGTGTTGACCTTTCCATTGGTACCGGGCTTATCTGTTACTCACTGGTTGGCGGATACCTGATTACATTCCAGGGCTGGCCGACTTGGGCAGGAATCCTTGCAAGTATCGTATTCGGTATGGCAATCGGCGTTCTGAACGGATGCCTCGTAGCATTAATGGATTTACCGCCGTTTCTGGCGACGCTCTGTACCTGTATGATTACAAGGGGACTTGGTTCCATTATCGTTGGAAGAGTCGGAATCTCCTGGCCGGCAGCAGCTGCTGAGGGAGGATGGTTCAGAAGCATCTTCAAGATACAGGTGAACGATATGAACATTCCGATTGGTTTCCTGTGGATTATCATCATCGTAATCATCATGACTTTTGTCCTGAATCATACAAAGATCGGACGCTATACACTGGCAATCGGAAGCAACAAAGAAGCAACCAGATTATCAGGGGTTAATGTTAAATTCTATCATATACTTACCTATGTGATTTCCGGATTCTTCGCAGGACTTGCAGCGATTTCCTATTCCGCTATTTTTGCAACGGTTCAGCCGGGAACAGGCGCCGGATTTGAGCTGGAGGCTATCGGCGGAGCGATCATCGGCGGAGTATCCATGTCTGGCGGTGCAGGAAGCATCACAGGAACGCTGGCTGGTGTATTTGTTATCTGTCTCTTGAAGACAGGTCTTCCGTTCATCGGGCTGACAGCAAACTGGCAGCAGATTATTACAGGTCTTGTTCTGATTGCGGCTGTACTTGTAGATATGCTCAAGAGGAAAAAAGACCAGGCATAACCGAAGGAGCGGAAGTAACAGAAATAAAAAGTTTCAGTAATCAAATTTTCAGTAGTAAACCTATTAGTGATAGATAGCAGCCAGTGCCGGTTCCGGTTGGGGACTGGAGACGGCAGAGGGGCTGTTACTATAAAAAACCATTTTATGTCAGGAGGACAAAAATATGAAAAAGAAAGTTTTAGCAGTATTACTTAGTGGATGCATGGTAGCAGGACTGCTTGCAGGCTGCGGCGGAAAGAAAGAGGAAGCAAGCGACAAAGCAGCTGGCACCGACACAAAGACTGAGGATACAAGCGAAGGTTCCGACAAAGGCGGCGGAGATTACAGCTTCGAAGTTATCGTTAAGAGCTTCCAGTCATCATACTGGCAGGCAGCCGTACAGGGAATCAAACAGGCAGAAGAAGAACTGGGTGTTAAGACGAATACAACAGGACCAAACGCGGAGTCTGATATCGCTGACCAGGTAAACATGCTGACCAGTGCAATCAATAAAAACCCAGATGGTATCGCTCTTGCAGCTTGTGACCAGAATTCAGTTCTGGACGCTCTGCAGACAGCACTTGATAAAAAGATCCCGGTAGTTTGCTTCGATTCAGGTGTGCCGGATGCTCCGGAAGGATCTGTATACGCTACAGTTGTAACAAACAACGGCGCAGCAGGAGCTATTGCAGCTGATAAGATTTATGAAGCAGTAAAAGACAAAATTGCAAATGCTAAAAAACCAGTCAGAGTCGGAGAAGTTAATCAGGATGCAACATCTGCCAACATCACAGAGCGTGGTCTTGGATTCATCAACAGATTCAAAGAACTGGCTGAAAAAGACGGAAAGAAAGTTGCAGTTGTAGGAAATGACTACTTTGTAGGTAAAGTAGAAAACAATGGCGATGAGAAATCAGCAGATGTTATCATTGAAGTTGCAGTACCGGCTCAGACAACAGTTGAACTGTGTGCTACAGAGGCTTCTAACATCATGAACAAAGACGACACAATCGCTATGTTCGGTTCAAACCAGGTATCTGCAGAGGGTGTTCTGACAGCAAACCAGAACCTGAGCGTATTAGGAAGCGATCCTGAGAAAAACATTATCGCAGCTGGATTCGATGCTGGTTCTACGATCAAAGCGGCTGTTAAAGACGGAACATTACTTGGCGCTGTTACACAGTCTCCTCTGATGCAGGGTAAATTATCAATCGAAACACTGTACAAGATCTGCGAAGGCGAAACAGTTGAAGATATCGAGACAGATGGTTACTGGTATGATTCCACAAACATGGAAGAAGCAGACATCGCTCCAAACCTGTATGACTAATTCATAAAGATATAGTTGAATAAACTATAGTGATTCAGGAGGAACCGGGAGTGTCCCGGTTCCTTTTTTCTAAAACGCATCCCGCATAAGGAAAGGTAAGTAGATTGAGATCAGAAAGAAAAAGCGCAGGAGGAAATATATGCTTCAGGGTATAGAAACTGTCTTTGATAATAAGGAAAAGATGCTGGGACATCTGAAAAAGAAGTCCTATGAAAAGAATACGGCTGAATTTCTTGAAAGGAACGGCCATTATTTTCAGGAAATGGCAGAGTATGTCGCTCGGGCTGAGGACAAAGAAGCTGCCGCCAGGGAAATTGGGGAATGCCTGGTGAAGGCAGTGAATGATCACTTTTCTAATAAGAAGGGAAAGATTGACTCCCGTACGCAGGTAGATTTGAATTTCTTTATGATCTACTATGTTTTTCCGTCAGTTCTGGGGCTGGAAGGGGATGACTCAAACCTGATTGCAGAGGGGATCTGCCAGGTATGGGGAAAGAGTTTTAAAGAGAGTAAAATTAAGTATACGGATTATGACTCATTATATCAGTCATTCCGGGAAAAGATTTTTGGTATTTTCTAAATATCTATTGGCTTATGGCATTGAGAAGCCTGGTATGCGGCAGAGAAGGTTACTGCGGATCGTAATATATGGAAGAAAGACAGAGTTTGGAACGCGCGTGGATGCAGCGTTCCTTTTCTCTTTGCAGGAAGTTTTAACTGGATGGCGTTTACATACACTGCCTGTAAGCCAGCGGATTCATCTGTACCTGTTTTTTAAAGCAGCGTATAAAGGTACTGGCAGACTGAAAGCCGACCTGTTCCGCAATATCTGCAATTTTCAAATCTGTATTGATCAGCAGGTCCTTTGCCTTATTAATCCGATATGTAAGGAGCGTCTCATGAATGGTCGTCCCGGTATTCGTCTTGTAAAGCCTGGAAAGGTAATTTACATTCAGATGAACATGTTCTGCGATATCATCTAGTGATATCGCACTCTGATAATTCTTAAAAATAAATTGATCCACAGCCTTAAGGGTTTCTTTCGTGGAATCATCAATCCTCTTTTCCGATGCATTACAATTTAACAAGATGTCAGTTAAAAGATCGGTTATAATCTTGTTTTGGATAAAACTGGAGCGTATGCCGGCGATAAAAGAAATATTGATGTTATGCTCTATACAGGTGCGGATATTATCCGTACTTTTAAAATGCAGTACGCGGAATTCAGGTGCGGATATCATCGTATAGTAGGTTTCCGCCGCTTTTCCAGCAAACCTTAGATAATAAAGCTCCCATGTATCATCCTTTGTCCGGTAGGAATGTGGGATATCACAGTCGATCAGCACCACAGAATTGGCATCCAGGGTATAAGTTTTATTATAAATATCTAAAAGACCGCACCCCCTGATTGTATAGATAATCAGATAACCTTCTAACACACGGTTTACAGTGTAATAGTTCTGATTACAGAAAAAATGTCCGGAGCAGTAAGAGAAAAAAGGCATGCTGTCCGTTTTTTCAGAAAAATAAAAAATGGTGCTGTAGGAATCCTCACTGATGTCCAGGTTATATTCTCTGTTTGCTTCTTTTACATTCATGGTACATCCTCCTGTTCTCTTTTTTTGAGTCTAGCACGTTTATGTGCAGAATGCCATAAAAAGCAGAAAAAAAGCTAATCGAACTATGCAATAGGTCAAAAAATGAGTCCTTAAAGTCAAAATATAGCAATGATTTACATGAAGAAGTGTGATAATATCTTGCCATGAAAACGAAAACACACAATCGATTGTAAACGGTTTTCAAAAAAATTACAGGAGGAAATTTTATGAAAAACAGAAAAAAGTGGATTTCAGTCATTTGCAGTATCGTGATGGTGGCCGGGTTGGCTGCTTGTGGGGCAAAAGATCCGGGAACAGAAGATAAGGGAAAAGAGACCGATGGGGAAAAAGAAAAGTTTAAGGTGGCATTTGCCAGTCTGTGCGAGGACAATGACTTTGGAATCTCATCAAAAGAGAGCTTTGTAAAAGAAGCGGAGGCAATGGGGTGGGAGCTTGTAATTCTGAATAACAATTATGACGGAGCTACGGCAATTCAGAATATGGATACGGTACTGACCCAGGAGTGCGATGGTTTTGTCAATTTCCAGGTTGACGCAGGGGTTGCACAGACAATCGCCGATATGGCGACAGAGGCAGAACTTCCAATGATTACCGTGGACTGCCCGCATCCCGGTATCCCGTTTTTCGGAGCGAACAATAAGGAAGCAGCTGATCGTCGGAAATGCACTGGGCGAAAAAGCGGTGGATACATGGGAAGGCAAGACCGATCTGATTGTACTATGCGGCGCTCCGGGTTCCGGGGAAGTGGTAGATCTTAGGATGCAGGGAATTGCCACGGGAATCAAGGAAACATTAAAAAACGAAGATATTGAAGTTCTTGAACTGGATGGAAAGAGCGAGATTGAGACATCCCAGAAGGTTATAGCGGATGTGCTGACAGCCAATCCGGATAAGAAACATATCCTGATTGGATGCCTGAATGACCAGAGTGCACTTGGCGCATATAATGCAGTCGAAGCGGCGGGACGGGAATCTGATGTATACATAGGAAGCCATGGGTGTGACGCTCCGGCGATTGAAAACCTGAAAAACAAAGAAGAGAACTGCTGGATTGGAAGTGTTGCATATTTCCCGGAACGTTACGGCGAATATCTTGTACCTCTGATGGATGATCTGCTTCATGGCAAAGAGATTCCAGAAGAGAGTTTTCCGGACCATGTATTTATCGATAAATCCAACATTGACGAGTATTATTAAGCCCGGGGAGGTGGGAATATGGATAAGGAGCAGACCTTATTAGAGATGAAAGGCATTACAAAGGTATTCCCCGGCGTGAAAGCATTGGATAACGTGGATCTGGAAGTAAAAAAAGGTGAGGTACTGGCCCTGCTCGGTGAAAACGGAGCAGGGAAGTCCACCCTCCTGAAGATATTGTCCGGCGCCTACCAAAAAGACGAAGGAGAGATCTACATTGAGGGGCGGAAGTGCACCATAGACAACCCTTCGGATGCGTACAACCTGGGAATCCGGATTATTTATCAGGAATTAAACTATATTCCGGACCTTTCCGTGGCAGAGAACATTTTCCAGGGAAATCTTTATTATAATAAGTTCCATTTAGTGGATTGGAAGAAAACAAATGCAGAGGCCGGGAAACTACTGGAAAAAGTGGGGCTGCATATCGATGTGACCCGCCCCATCGGGGAGCTGTCGGTTATGGAAAAGCAGTTGATCGAAGTGGCAAAGGCACTCAGTACGGAAATGAAAATTCTGATCATGGACGAACCTACTTCTTCTCTGAATGAAAAGGAAGTAACCAGTCTTGTGAAGCTGGTCAGGGAGATTGCGGCAAAAGGGATCGGCGTAATCTTTATATCCCACAGACTGGAAGAACTGTATCTGGTGGCGGACAGGATCACCATTATGAGAGACGGCCAGTACATAGGCACAGAGGATATGAAAAGTGTTTCAAGAGAGCAGCTGATCCGGATGATGGTGGGCCGGGAAATGAAGGATATGTTTGTAAAGGAAGCGGCCAAACCGGGAGAAATTGTCTTTGAGGCGAAGGGAATTACAACAAAAGCAGTCACAGATATTACCCTGCAGGTGAAATCAGGAGAAATCCTTGGAATCTATGGACTGATGGGCGCGGGAAGAGAAGAGATGGCGGAAAAATTTTTCGGCCTGCACCATATTACATCAGGGAGCCTGTTTATGAAAGGAAACCAAATTAAAGTGGATCATCCCAGAGAAGCAATTGCGCATGGAATCGCCTATGTGCCGGCAGAAAGAAAGAGCGGCTCTCTGATTCTGATACAGACGGTTCGTGAGAATACGACAATGGCATCACTGGACAAGATTACGAAAAATGGAATCATCAGCCGGTCAGAAGAAAGCCGGATTACAAAGAAATGGATTGAAAAGTTTGGGATCAAGACGCCTACAGGGGAGACCGTCATAGAAAACTTAAGCGGAGGCAACCAGCAGAAGGTGGTCATGGGGCGGTGGATGGAAATTAACCCCCGGCTTCTGATTCTGAATGACCCCACACGGGGCGTAGATGTGGGAGCCAAATCCGAGATTTATAAAATCATTGACGAGCTGTGCAGGGCAGGAACCGCAATCATTATGATCTCTTCGGACATGTCGGAATTACTGTCCATGTCAGACCGGGTGGCGGCTATGTCGGAAGGAAGAATCTGCGGGGAGCTGTCCAGGCAGGAAGTAACACAGGAAAAATTAATGGAATTAGTAGTAGGAGGGAAATAGGGTGTTGAAACAGACGAAAGTTAAAAAGAAATTGACGACAGAGGTAGCCCTCTTAATTGTCCTGGTAATTATGCTTATTGTGTTCAGTATATTGTCCCCCTATTTCTTTTCTCTGTCCAACTTCATGAAGGTAGGTCTTTATACGGCCCAGATGGGAGTTATGGCAGGAGGGATGACGCTGGTTCTGCTCTCAGGCGGGATCGACGTATCCGTAGGGTCGGTGATGGCGCTGGTCGGAATCATAGCGGGCCTCATTATGCAGTCGGGAGGCAATACGTTCCTTGCAGTGGCAGCCGGGATTCTTGCGGGAGGTGTCTGCGGGCTGGCGAACGGGATGATTATCACAAAAGGACATGTGAATGCGTTTATAACGACATTGGGCACGATGACAATCATACGCGGTCTGGCACAGATATTTTCGGGAGGAAAGACAATCCTGATCCAGAATACTGCGTACAATGCAATTGGCAGAAAGTATATATTGGGAATTCTGCCGCTGCCCGTATTGATTATGATTGTGGTATTTATGCTGTTTTGGTTTATTCTGAAATATACAAAGTTCGGCCGTCAGGTCTATTCCATAGGTGGAAATGAAAAATCGGCATATCTGTCCGGAATTAAAGTAGTTCCTACCTACCTGTGGATCTATATTATCATGGGATTTTGTGCAGGTATATCAGGAATAATGCTGTCTGCACAGTCGGGCGCAGGAATTCCCAGCGCCGCGGCAGAGATCAACATGGAGACCATATCAGCCGTCATACTGGGGGGGACCAGCCTGTCGGGAGGAAAAGGCAAACTGATCGGAACCGTGATGGGAGTATTAATACTGGCCATATTATCAAATGGCCTGAACCTGCTCTCCGTGCCATCCTTCTACCAGGAGGTAATCAGAGGTGTTGTACTGATTATGGCAGTGATTTTTGACATGATGAAGGAACGGAAGAAAGACTAATAGAAGAAGGTGAGGAAAAAATATGAATTCAAGAGAAAGAGTAATGCGCGCATGGAAGCTGAAGGAAGGAATGCCGGACAGGATTCCGATACAATTTGATTTATGCAGGAGCCTTCAGGATCATTTTGCACAGGAGCTGGGGGTGGAGTCCAGGTATACGGACAACATATTTGAAGACGTGACCTATCGGATCAGCGGCAATGAAGTGCGGCTGGCCATGGGAAGCGACCTGGTGATTGTCGGAGCGAGTGAGGCCGCAGAGTTCACAAAAGTAATTGAAGCAGACGGAACCTGGTACAATGAATACCACCAAAAGTTGAAGCAGGGCCCTCTTTACGTAGAAACGGTAGAATTTCCCCTTGCGGAAGCCGAGACAAGAGAGGACATCGACGCATTTGAGTGGCCTGATCCACACGACCCAAGCAGATATATTGATGCGGAATACTATGTGAAGAGATATAAAGACGAGTATTTGGTGATCGGGGATATTGAGGTCACAATCCTGTCCCTGGCACAGCAGTTAGTCGGCATGGAGAAGCTTCTTGTGGATATGGCCATGGAAGAGGAATATGTGGAATACCTGTTTGGAAAATGTGCAGAGTTCCAGACCGAAATAGGAAAAGAACTGATACGCCGTGGAGTCGATGCTATCTGGGTGGGAGATGACTTTGGTTCCCAGACCAGTCTTCTGTTTTCCCCGGATATGTTCAGAAAGATGCTGAAACCATATTATGTGCAGATGATAAAAGAATTGAAAAAAGAGAGAGAAGATATCCTCTGCATACTTCACTGTGACGGTGCTGTAAAACTGCTTCTGCATGATATCAAGGAAATTGGATTCGATGTATTTAATCCGGTACAGCCCGGAGTACCGGGACATTCCCCGAAAGAGCTGAAAGATGAATTTGAAGATCTACTCTGCTTCTGGGGGGCAATTGACCAGCAGTATCTATTGCCAAACGGTACAGATGAAGAGGTTGAGGCAGATATCAAAGAAAAGTGTGAAGTGTTGGGACGAAACGGAGGTTATGTCATCTCGCCGGCCCATATTATACAGGTCGATGTCACGCCTGAGCGGGTGAAGTTTTTTATAGAAAAAGCAAAACAATATGGCAGATATGAATAAGGAGGAACAAAGTATGGAACGGCTGCTGATGGTTATAAAGGTGAAACCTGAGATGCGAAATGAATATATTGCAATCCACCAAAATCCATGGCCTGAAATGCTGGAGGCAATCAGGGCTGCAGGATTTATCAATGAACTGATCTGGTATTTTGAGGATCAGTCGATTATCTACTTTGAATGTGAGGACGGAGATTATGAGGCGGCAAATGAGAGGCTGAGGGCTACGGAAGTGTGTAAAAAGTGGGATCTGACGGTAGGGCCGTGGTTTGCAGCTGAGGGGGTAATGCCTGAGAAGATCTTTGAATTAAATCGGGATTTAGCAACGGGCTTTAGTCCCGGCG